>NC_015167.1:2712500-3312500 GCF_000190595.1 Cellulophaga lytica DSM 7489
TAACGATAAGGGCTTTTTTTGCTTTAAACTTAAAATTAAGCTATTTAAAAACATTTAAAAACTAATGACTAATACATACAAAAAAAGCCCTAGAAAATATTTCATAGGGCTTTTAGTGTTTTATGTGGGTAGAGTATTAAATGTAAAAAAAAGGGGAACATTAAATGCTTTCCTTTTTTTATTTATTCTTCCTCATTAGAAGTATTTTCATCTTCTTTATTAATGCTATTTTCTAATATATTAAGCTTTTTTAGTTTTGCTTTCCAAGTATTTAAAGATTCTTTTTGATTGTTAATATTCTTTAAAACATTTTTAACTAAAGGGTTATCTTCAGATGCATTAGAGAAGAATTGTAAGTTATTTTCTAATTGACGAATTTCGTTTTTACTTTCATCAATTTTTCTTCTAATAAACAATCTTTCTTTGTAAATAGCATTTTCATTATCACTAGCAGATAGCTTTTGTATTTTATCGCCATACTTTAGTAATTCTGACTCTTGTTTACTAATATCTAATTTTCTAAAAATAGCATCTAGGATTGTATTGAATTTGTTATTAATGTTTTTCTTTTTAAATGGTACATGACCATATTTTTTCCATTCATTAATAAATCCTTTTATTTCAGCTAAATCTTTAGACCTGTCTCCAGATAATTGAAATTCTTTTAGTTTATTTAAGCAAGCTGTTTTATGTTCTAAATTTTCTAATTCTTCTTTACTCGATTGGTTTTTTAGAGCATGTAATCTATCAAAATAATGATTGCAAGCACTTTTAAATTCATTCCAAATTTTATCAGAATATTTTCTAGGAACGTGACCAATAGTTTTCCATTCGCCTTGTATACGTTTCATTTCCTTGGTAGCAATGTCCCAATCTTCACTATCTTTTGTTTTTAGTGCAATGTCTAATAGTGCTCTTTTTTTATCTAGATTGTCTTGTTGTTCCCTTTTTAGATTTTTGTAAAATGCATTTTTAGATTTGTTAAATGTTTTTACAGCATCTTTAAAGGTGGTCCAAGTTTGCTCATTATATTTTTGAGGGACTTTTCCTGCTTTAAAAAACTCTTCTCTTAAGGCTTCTATTTGTTTTATTTGTTTTTGAAGCTCTTTATGATTGCTAGAAGTATTTTCTGCAATTTCTTTTATTTGAGAAATTATTTTATGCTTCTTTTCTAAGTTTACTTCATAAACTTTATCTAATTCTTTATAATAGTCTTGCCTTCTTTGGTGCAATACTTTAGTTGCGTTACTAAATTCTTCCCATATCTGCTCTCTATGCTCTTTGCCAACAGGACCAATATCTTCTTTCCAGATTTTATGCAAAGTCTGTAGTTCTCTAAAAGCTTTATTTAAATCGGGTTCATTGGCTAGTGCATTGGCACGTACTATTAATTTTAATTTTTCTTCTAAATTATGTTTAAAATCTAAATCCCTTAGCTCTCTATTTAAGTGTAAGAAATCGTAAAAAATTTCGATGTGATGATGGTAAGTTCTCCATACATTATTGTATTCTGTTCTAGGTATAGGACCAGCATTACGCCAATTTTCTTGAAGATCTTTAAAGTTTTTGTATGTAGTATTAATGTCTTCTTCAACATTAACCAAACCTTTTAGTTCTTCAATTATTTGTATGCGTTTTTCTAAGTTACTCTGTAAATTTTGTTCTAAATTTTTGTAGTAAGCATCTCTTTTTTCTCTGTAATCTGAATACACTTCATTAAATTGTCTTTTAGTTACGGAGTTGTATCTAAAATCAATTTCATTACCTCCATTGGTGATAAATTCTTCCTTTTTATGTTCTAGAAATTCTTGAAACTTTAAATCAAATTCATACTTGATACCGTCAACATGCTTTTTAATAGCTTGTACTTTTTCATTTTTTACTAGACGCTGTAATTCGCCTACTAAATTTTCCATACTCATAGCATGGTAATCTAATAAAGGTATCTCATGTCTTTGATGATTGTCATTATCCTCTGCATCTTCGGCATTGGTTTCTTCAATTTCATCTAAGATTTCTTTATCACCTTGCTTGTCATTAGATGATATTTCTTCTGAATTATTACTTTCTATTTCAGTGCTTTTCTCTGAAACAGTTTTAGCATCAGTAGTTTCTGAATTTTCATCACCCCCTACATTGTTTTGTAGTTCTTCTTTGCTGTCTTCCAACATAATTATGTGTATTTGGATTTCTTTATAACGGTAATATACTAACAACCAAACAAACGGCAAAACTTAATATGTTTTTTTAGGAGTCTAATAATCAATATATAGTACCTTAATTTTATTTAGTAGACGAAATAATTTATGGTTTGTTACAGGTGTTGTTTTTATGATATGGTTTTTATTCCTTCAGTATTTACTGTAGATACGTGTATGTCATAAGGAATACCTACTTTATTATAAATATTTTGCATTGCCTGGGCTACTTTTTCTGCTGTTTCTTTGCCTTTGCTAAGGGCGTAAATAGAAGGCCCTGAACCCGAAATGCCACAGCCCAATGCGCCAGCATTTAACGACGCAGATTTAACATTATCAAAAGCAGGAATTAGTATAGAGCGTATTGGTTCTATAATATGATCTTCTAGTGACCTGCTAATTAAGTCATAATCTTCTGTGTATAAACCAGCTATTAATCCACCAACATTACCCCATTGTTTTATTCCGTCCGCTAAAGAAATTGTTGTTTTTAATATTTTTCTAGAGTCAGATGTTTTTATCTCTATTTGTGGATGTATTACAGTAGCGTATAATTTTTTAGGAGTATTTATTTTTATAATATCTAAGGGACTATAACTGCGAACTAGGGTAAAGCCACCATATATAGCTGGTGCAACATTATCTGCATGTTGCACGCCACTAGCAAGTTCTTCTCCTTTCATTGCAAATTGTACAAGTTCTAAATTGCTAAAAGGTTCTCCTAATAATTTATTCATAGCGCAAACAGCACCAGTAGAACTAGCAGCACTACTGCCTATACCGCTTCCGGCTTTTATTTTCTTATATATTTCTATTTCAAAACCTCCTTCATAATCAGATGCAGATAGTAACGCCAATCCGGCTACGCCAGCTACATTTTTATGTGTTTGTAAAGGTAAATTTTGACCTTCAATTTTTGTAATAGTAATTCCTTTTTTGCTGGTTTTTTTAACAACCATTTCATCTCCAACATTGTCTAATGCAACACCTAGTACATCAAAACCACATGAAATGTTTGCGATGGTAGCCGGACAAAATACTTTAATTTCGTTTTTCATACTTAAAAGTTTCCTATTCTTATTATGTCTGCAAAAATACCAGAGGCAGTTACGTCTGCGCCAGCACCTGCACCTTTTATAATTAATGGTTGGTTAGGGTATCTTTCTGTAAAAAATAATACAATATTGTCACTTCCTTCAAGGTTGTAAAAATCATGTCCTTTAGGGATATGTTGTAGACCAACGCTTGCTTTTCCGTCTTCAAATTGCGCTACATATTTTAGTTTAGCATCTTTATTTGCTGCTTCTGTATACATTTCTTGAAAAGAAGGTTCGAATTTTATTAGTGAAGCAAAAAAGTCATTATTATTTGTTGTTTGTAAACTTTCTTCAGGTAAAAATGATTTGTTTGTGATTTCATCTATATCTAGTTTGTAACCACTTTCTCTAGCTAAAATTAAAATTTTACGAGCTACATCTATTCCGCTTAAATCTATTTTAGGGTCTGGTTCTGTATAGCCTTCTTCTTGCGCTTGTTTAACAATGTCATGAAATGTGGTTTTATTGCTAAAGTTATTAAATACAAAGTTTAAGCTACCAGAAAGTACGGCTTGTATTTTTAAAATTTTATCTCCTGAAGCTATTAGGTGCTTTAAGGTGTCTATTATAGGTAAACCTGCGCCTACATTGGTTTCAAATAAAAATGGAGCATTGTATTTTTGAGCTAAATATTTTAGTCTACTGTAATTTGTGTATACAGATGAACACGCAATTTTGTTGCAAGTAACAACAGAAATACTGTTGCTTAAATAATCTGCATATGTATTAGAAACTACCTCGCTAGCTGTATTGTCTACAAAAATACTATTTCTGTAATTTAAGCTATTTACTTTGCTAAAGAATTGTTCTTTATTTGCTTTTTCTCCTTTAGAAAGTAATGATTCCCAGTTTTTAAGAGATATTCCGTCTTCATCAAAAAACATTGTTCTAGAGTTTGATATTCCAATTACTCTAACATTAAGTTTAAGGTTTTCTTTTAAATACTTTTTTTGTTGTTTAATTTGGTGAAGTAATTTGGATCCAACATTACCAACACCCATAATAAATAGGTTAAGTTGCTTAATGTTTTCTTCAAAGAATTTTTCATGAAGAGAGTTTAATGCTTTTTTTACATCAGCCTTGTCTATAACTGCAGATATATTGCGCTCTGATGAACCTTGTGCTATAACTCTAATATTTACATTGTTTTTACCAAGTGTACTAAACATTTTGCCACTTAAACCTTGGTGATTTTTCATAGAGTCTCCTACCAAGGCAATAATGGCTAAATCATTTTCTACTAAAACAGGTTTAATTTTTTTTAATGAAATTTCATACTCAAATTCATTATTAATGGCTTCTTCTGCAAGAGCCACATCATTTGCATCTATAGCAACACAAATAGAATGTTCTGATGATGCCTGAGTTATAAGTACAATGCTTATTTGAGCTAGAGAAAGTACTTCAAAAAAACGTTTAGAGATACCAGGAATACCTACCATTCCTGAACCCTCTAGAGAAATAAGACTTATGTTTTCTATATGGCTAATACCACGTACTGTTTTGCCGTTTTTATCTAAATTTTTAGTGATTGTAGTGCCAATAGCATCTGGGTTAAAAGTATTTTTAATGGCAATAGGAATCCCTTTACTTAATACAGGTTGTATTGTAGGAGGATAAAGAACCTTTGCACCAAAATGAGATAGTTCCATAGCTTCCTGGTAAGAGATGTTTTCTATAGCTTTAGCTTGTTTAACTAGTTTAGGGTTAGCGGTATACATACCACTTACGTCTGTCCAGATTTCTAAACTTTTTGCATCTACTGCAGCAGCAATAATTGCTGCTGTATAGTCAGATCCACCACGCCCTAGTGTAGTAGAATCTCCTTTAATTGAAGAAGCTATAAAGCCACCAAGAACAGTAATTTGGTTGTTGTTATTGTTAAAGTAGTTTTGAATTAAACTGTTTGTTTCTTCAAAATTATAAATAGCAGCTTTACCGTAGTTTGTATTAGTTTTAAGTAGTTCTCTACTGTCTTTGTAGCTGGCGTTTAGGCCTTCCGCAATAAAGTATTCACTAATAATGTATGATGATAATAGCTCACCATAGCTTACAATTTTATCTGATAATTTAGGTGTTATTTCGCCAATAAAAAAAGCACCTTCTAAAAGTGTTTCTAAAATGTTTAATTCACTTTTAACCTTACTAAGTACTTTACTTTGGTTAGAAACTGGGATTAATTCTTTTATGGTAGAAATATGTCTTTCTTCAATTTTTAAAAATACATTTTTGTATTCTTTATTATGAGTAGAAGCTAATTCTGCAGCATTTAAAAGCAGGTCTGTTACGCCACCAAAGGCAGACACAACTACTGCAGTTTTATTTTTTGAGTTTTTAACTATATTTTTAACTAACTCTATGTTGTTGGCGTTGGCAACCGAAGTTCCGCCGAACTTTAATACTTTCATGGTAAAATAATTATAGATTTTTATAAGTTGTATTGATAAAACAATACATATAACGGACGTGTATTATATAGCAGATTACCCCAAAGGGGTAATTGTTGTGTTTGTGATAACACAAGTAAAAATTGTAGTAGAAAATGTAGTTACGTTGTCCAAAATGTTTGTTTAAGCTTTGCTTATTAACAAGTCAAATGTAGTACTTTTGTATTTTTAAACAAATGATTTCTAAAACTTTTACCAATTTAATAGTAAAAGCTTAATATTTTTATAGAATGAAGATTTTTACAGGAGAACAGATATACCAAGCTGATAAATTTACAATTGAAAAACAGCAAATTACAAGTGATGAGCTAATGGAGCGTGTAGCAGTACAATTGTTTAATTGGTTGCATTTACGTTTGCAAGGCGCACAACCAAAAATACATTTGTTTTGTGGTATAGGAAATAATGGAGGAGATGGTTTAGCTGTAGCGAGACATTTACAAGAGCATGGCTATAATATAGAAGTGTATATTGTAAATTATAATGAAAAACGTACTGATGAGTTCTTAACAAATTTGAAAAGGCTAAAGGATAGAAATGTTTGGCCTAATTTTTTGTCTAAAGAAACTGAGTTACCGACTATTAGTAGAGAAGATATTGTTGTAGATGCAATTTTTGGTATAGGACTAAATAGAACTCCAGATGATTGGGTGGCTAGTTTAATGACGCACATAAACAACTCTGAAGCTTTTGTGTTAGCTGTAGATGTCCCGTCTGGGTTGTTTTTAGATAAAGTTGTAGAAAATCCTAATGCTATAATACACGCTAACCATATACTTACATTTCAGTCTCCTAAGTTGGCGTTCTTTTTACCACAAACAGGTATTTATTGTAACCAATGGGAAATAATTGATATTGGAATAGATGTAGAATTTTTAACTGTTACAGAAACCACATATACTTTAATTAGTAAAAATGAAGTTTTACAGAGTTATATGCCCAGAGAAAAGTTTGCTCATAAAGGAACTTATGGTCATTCTTTAATAATAGGAGGAAGTTACGGTAAAATAGGGGCAACTATTTTAGCAGCTAAAGGAGCATTAAATTCTGGTAGTGGTTTAGTTTCTGCTTTTTTACCACAATGTGGATATATACCTATGCAGAGTGCTATGCCAGAGATTATGGTGCAAACAGATGTTAATGAAAATACTATAACAGATTTTCATTTTAATTTAGAACCTACCGTTATTGGTGTTGGACCTGGTTTAGGAAAAGCATCAGAAACAGTAGAAGCTTTTACAAAGTTTTTGCAAAATAATAAAATACCACTTGTAATAGATGCAGATGCGCTAAATATTATATCTGAAAATAAAGATTTGCTTAAGTTGATACCAGAAGATAGTGTGTTAACCCCACACCCTAAGGAGTTAGAACGTTTAATTGGTGTATGGGATAGTGATTTTGATAAACTAGAAAAAGCTAAACTATTTTCATTAGAATTAAAATGTGTTTTGGTTATAAAAGGGGCGCATACAATAGTTTTGTATAAGGGTAAAGGTTTTATTAATACATCTGGCAATCCGGGTATGGCAACTGCTGGCAGTGGAGATGTTCTTACAGGGGTAATTACTGGTTTAATAGCACAAGGATATCCAAAAGTATTGGCGGCAATTTTTGGCGTTTATTTACACGGTAGTGCAGGGGATTTAGCTGTAGAAAAATTAGGCTATCAATCTTTAACGGCTTCTTCTATTGCAAACACTATTGGAGGGGCATTTATAGAGTTGTTTAAAAGGCCTGAAGTTCCTCAGCAACAAGAACAACAGCAGGCATAAAATATAATCTATTAAAGTGGCGCTTAAACTATTCTTTAGTTTTTGCTGCCGCTGCTGTAGATAATTTTCTCTTCACCCAAGTTAATGCGTTAGAATATTCTATAAAAAACTTCATTGGTTTTTTGTAGAACATTTTTTCAATTTTAAAGTTATGCATATCAATTTCTTTAACAGAAACAATTGCAAATGCTTTTAGGTTTTCTAAACCTCTAACAAAATTATATACAGTTGGGTCTATTGCATAAGAATTTTTACGCAAACTAATGTATCCAAAATCTTTATCTCTAAAGTGTATTTCTGAAATTCCTATAATTTGAAAAGCTTTTTCTAACGTTATGGTAGTTCCTTCATCAAAAGATGCTACCATATAGTTGTCATATATGTATATTTTGCCAGACTCTAATTGATATTCTTTAACAATTACAGCCTTTTTGGTTTGCCCCATCTTCATATTCTGTATGTAATAAAATAGTGTTCAGAAGCTAAATTAATTTTATGTTAAGATAATTTGAAAAAAACTAGATAAAAGGTTAATATATCCTTTAACAGTTGCTAATATGCTCTGTTGGCTTATATTTTCTTACGTTTAATACAATTTGTATAAAAAAAGGAGTCAATAAAAATTGACTCCTTTGTACTTATTAACTTACGTTTTTTTTAAGCTTCAGATGCTTTTCCTTCTTTCTTAATTTTTATGGTAAGTTCGTTTTTTTCATCATTTAAATCCATAAAAATACTGTCACCTTCTTCTAGCTTAGAGTTTACTATTTCTTCAGCTAAAGCATCTTCAATATACTTTTGAATTGCTCTTTTTAAAGGTCTTGCTCCATATTGCTTATCAAATCCTTTGTCTGCAATATAGTCTTTAGCTTTTTCTGATAATGTTAAGTTGTAACCTATATCTTTAATTCTTGCATAAAGTTTGCTTAACTCAATGTCAATAATTTTATGGATATCTGCTCTTTCTAATGGGTTAAATACTATTACGTCATCAATTCTGTTTAAAAACTCAGGAGCAAATGCTTTTTTAAGTGCATTTTCAATAACACTTTTCTGGTGTTCATCTGCTTGTGCTTTTTTTGCAGAAGTTCCAAAACCAACACCTTGTCCAAAATCTTTTAATTGACGTGCACCAATATTAGATGTCATTATAATAATAGTGTTTCTAAAGTCTATTTTACGACCTAAACTATCTGTTAAAAAGCCATCATCTAATACCTGAAGCATCATATTAAACACATCTGGATGTGCTTTTTCTACCTCGTCTAATAAAACAACAGAATAAGGTTTTCTGCGTACTTTTTCAGTTAATTGTCCGCCTTCTTCATAACCAACGTATCCTGGAGGCGCACCAACTAATCTAGAGATTGCAAATTTCTCCATATACTCACTCATATCAATACGTATAAGTGCATCTTCAGAGTCAAATAATTCTTTAGCAAGTACTTTTGCTAATTGTGTTTTACCAACACCGGTTTGGCCTAAAAATATAAACGACCCAATTGGCTTGTTAGGATCTTTAAGTCCGGCTCTGTTACGTTGTATGGCTTTAGATACCTTTGCAACAGCATCATCTTGACCAATTACGTTGCCTTTAATTAAGCTTGGTAATTCTGCTAATTTATTAATTTCAGTTTGCGCAATTCTGTTTACAGGAATACCACTCATCATTGAAACTACATCTGCTACATTTTCTTCTGTAACTGTTTCTCTATGTAATTTGCTTTCTTCTTCCCATTTTTCTTGAGCAAGAGCTAAATCTTTTTCAATTCTTTTTTCATCATCTCTAAGCTTAGCAGCCTCTTCATAACGTTGTTTTTTAACAACGGTATTTTTTAGTTCTCTAACATCTTCTAGTTGTTTTTCTAACTCTAAAATTTGTTTAGGTACATCCATATTAACTATGTGTACTCTAGAGCCAGCTTCATCTAGCGCGTCAATAGCCTTGTCTGGTAAAAAACGATCTGTCATATAACGGTTCGTTAATTTTACACAAGCAACTAAAGCTTCATCTGTATAATTTACATTGTGGTGTTCCTCATACTTGCCCTTAATGTTTTGCAAAATTTCTATTGTTTCGTCTACAGAAGTAGGCTCTACAATTACTTTTTGAAAACGACGTTCTAAAGCACCATCTTTTTCTATATACTGTCTGTATTCATCTAATGTTGTGGCGCCAATACATTGTATTTCTCCACGGGCTAATGCAGGTTTAAACATATTAGAAGCATCTAAGCTTCCTGTAGCACCACCAGCACCAACAATAGTATGTATTTCGTCAATAAAAAGAATAATATCATCATTCTTTTCTAGCTCATTCATAACAGCTTTCATACGTTCTTCAAACTGTCCACGATATTTTGTGCCAGCAACTAAAGAGGCTAAATCTAGTGTAACAACGCGTTTGTTGTATAAAATTCTAGAAACCTTTTTGTTAATGATACGTAATGCTAAACCTTCTGCAATGGCGCTTTTACCCACACCAGGTTCACCAATTAAAAGTGGGTTATTTTTTTTACGACGAGATAATATTTGAGATACACGCTCTATTTCTTTTTCTCTACCAACAACAGGGTCTAATTTGTTTTCCTCTGCCATTTTGGTTAAGTCTCTACCAAAATTGTCTAAAACTGGTGTTTTAGATTTTTTGTTAGATTTTGGTCCAGCTGTAGCACCTCCACCAAAGTTTTCTTTTTCATCATTATCACTATCTGCATCACCAGGGAAAGACTCTGCTCTTGGAGAATCTATATAGTCTTCATCTTTAGTAATAATGGTTTTAAATTCACTTTTTACATTATCGTAATCTACTTTTAGTTTGTGTAAAAGCTTAGTAGTAGGGTCGTTTTCGTTTCTCAAAATACATAGTAATAAATGCGCTGTATTAATAGAAGAGCTTTGAAAAAGTTTAGCTTCTAAAAATGTTGTTTTTAATGCGCGTTCTGCTTGCCTTGTTAAGTGCAAGTTTTTTTTATCTTTTTGCAAATTGTCAGAGCTAGGATTTGCTGGGCTAAGTATTTCCACCTTGCGTCGCAAATGATCTAAATCTACCTCTAATGCATCTAATATATTAATTGCTTTTCCGTTTCCGTCTCGTAATAAGCCAAGCATTAAGTGCTCGGTACCAATAAAATCGTGTCCAAGTCTTAATGCCTCCTCCTTGCTGTACGCAATTACATCTTTTACTCTAGGTGAAAAATTGTCATCCATAAATTAATCCTTAATCAATTATAAAAGTAATAAATCTATTTTTATATAAGGCAAATACTGTTCCTATATTCGTTAAAGTTTGATTTTTTGTCGAAAAAAACAGCTTTGGCTGTCATAATTTAAATAATTATTAACCATTTGCCTATTAAAAAGTGTTAATAAATATTGTATTAAAGTAACTAAATATTGCTTTTCTCGTGATGATTTTATGTATATTGGCATCAATTTTTAATCAAATTAGTATATAAGATTTTAATATGGCAGAAGGGGAAAAAATTATTCCAATAAACATAGAAGACGAAATGAAATCTGCCTACATTGATTATTCAATGTCGGTTATTGTATCACGTGCCTTACCAGATGTAAGAGATGGTTTAAAGCCGGTACACAGAAGGGTTTTATACGGTATGCATGAGTTGGGTGTTCGTTCCAATAGCGCACATAAAAAATCTGCCCGTATTGTGGGTGAGGTTTTAGGTAAGTATCACCCTCACGGAGATACTTCTGTTTATGATTCTATGGTACGTATGGCTCAAGAGTGGAGTTTACGTTATATGCTTGTAGATGGCCAGGGTAACTTTGGTTCTATAGATGGTGATAGCCCTGCAGCAATGCGTTATACAGAAGCACGTATGCGTAAAATTGCCGATGACATGTTGGCAGATATAGAAAAAGACACTGTAGATCACCAATTAAACTTTGACGATTCTTTAAAAGAACCAACAGTTTTACCTGCAAGAATTCCTAACTTATTAGTAAACGGAGCCTCTGGTATTGCAGTTGGTATGGCAACAAATATGCCACCACACAATTTATCTGAAGTTGTAGATGGTACTGTTGCATACATAGATAATAAAGATATAGAAATAGATGAGTTAATAACACATATAAAGGCTCCAGATTTTCCAACAGGAGGTATTATATATGGTTATGACGGCGTTAGAGAAGCTTTTAAAACAGGTAGAGGTAGAGTTGTAATGCGTGCAAAAGCTACTTTTGAAGAAGTTCAGGGTAGAGAATCTATTGTGGTTACAGAGATACCTTACCAGGTTAATAAGGCTGATATGATTAAGAAAACAGCCGATCTTATTAACGATAAAAAAATTGAAGGGATTTCTACTATTAGAGATGAGTCTGATAGAAATGGTATGCGTATTGTATACATTTTAAAAAGAGATGCTATACCTAATATTGTATTAAATACATTATTTAAATATACAGCACTACAAACTTCCTTTAGTGTAAACAATATTGCCTTAGTAAACGGAAGACCACAGTTACTTAATGTTAAAGAAATGATTCACTATTTTGTGGAACACAGACATGAAGTAGTTGTACGTAGAACTAAGTTTGAACTTAAAAAGGCAGAAGATAGAGCTCACATATTAGAGGGTTTAATTATTGCATCTGATAATATAGATGAAGTAATTGCCATAATTAGAGGTTCTTCTAACGCAGATGAAGCAAGAGAGAACTTAATTAAAAGGTTTGAGCTGTCTGAAATACAAGCTAAAGCAATTGTAGAAATGCGTTTGCGCCAATTAACAGGTCTGGAACAAGACAAGTTAAGAGCAGAGTATGATGAGATTATAAAAACCATTGCAGACTTAAAAGATATTCTTGCTAATGAAGAACGCAGAATGCAAATTATTAAGGATGAACTTTTAGAAGTTAAAGAGAAATACGGAGACGAAAGAAGATCTGAAATTAATTTTGCAGGAGGTGATTTAAGTATTGAAGATATGATACCTGATGAGCAAGTGGTAATAACCATATCTCATGCAGGATATATTAAACGTACTCCTTTATCTGAATACAAAACACAAAATAGAGGTGGAGTTGGGCAAAAAGCATCATCAACAAGAAATGAAGACTTTTTAGAACACTTATTTGTAGGTACTAACCACCAATATATGTTGTTCTTTACACAAAAAGGTAAATGTTTCTGGATGCGTGTTTATGAAATACCAGAAGGTAGTAAAACATCTAAAGGTAGAGCAATACAAAATCTAATTAATATAGAGCAAGATGATAAAGTAATGGCATTTATATGTACTCAAGATCTTAAAGATGAAGAGTACGTTAACAGTCACTACGTTATTATGGCAACCAAAAAAGGTACTGTTAAAAAGACCTCTTTAGAGCAATACTCAAGACCTCGTTTAAATGGTATTAATGCCATAGGTATAAAAGAAGGAGATGAGTTGCTAGAAGCTAAACTAACAACAGGTACTAGTCAAATATTTTTAGGATTAAAATCTGGTAAAGCCATTAGGTTTGAAGAAAGTAAAACAAGACCAATGGGTAGAAATGCCTCTGGTGTTAGAGGTATTACATTAGCAGATGATAATGATGAAGTTGTGGGTATGGTATCTGTACACAACTTTGATGATGATATTTTAGTAGTTTCTGAAAAAGGATACGGTAAACGTTCTAGTTTAGAAGATTATAGAATTACTAATAGAGGCGGTAAAGGTGTTAAAACCATTAGCGTTACAGATAAAACAGGTGGTTTAGTAGCTATTAAAAATGTTACCGATTCTGATGATTTAATGATTATTAATAAATCTGGTATTGCAATACGTATGGGTGTAGAAGATTTACGTGTAATGGGTAGAGCAACACAGGGTGTTAGGTTAATAAACATTAAAGGAAAAGATTCTATTGCAGCAGTTGCAAAAGTTATGAAAGACGAAGATGCTGTAGATGAAGAAGGTTTAGAGGGAGAAGCTCCTGATACTGCAGAAGGTGATGCTTCTACAGAAGATGGCACGGCTCTTGATAATGATACAACGGAATCAACTGAAGAATAAATTTTTTACACTAATTATTTAATAGAAATTGAAATGAAAACTAAATTTTTAATATTAACAGCAGCAATGTCTTTTTCTGCAATGTCTTTTGCTCAAAAGAACGAAGTTAAAGCTGCTGATAAAGCATTAAAATCTGATAATGCAGCAGAAGCTAAAGCTGCTTTAGAAAAAGCAGAACCGTTATTAGGATCTGCAGACGCAAAAACAAAAGCGTTATACTACCTAGTTAAAGGTAAAACATACTCTAAATTAGCTAAATCTGGAGAAGAAGGTGCTTTTAAAAAATCTATAGCAGCTTTTAAAGATTTAATTGCTTACGAAGAAGAAGTAGGTAAAAAGAAATACACAGTAGAAGCTAAACAAGCAATGACTGGTATGACAGGAGATATTGTTAATGCAGCAATTAAAGATAACAACGAAAAAAAGTTTGATGCTGGTGCAGACAAATTATACCTAGCTTATAACTTAAGTAAAAAAGATACTGTTTACTTATTTTACGCCGCAAACAGTGCTGTAAATGCGCAGAATATGGAAAAAGCTCTTAAATATTACAATGAGCTAAAAGACATAAACTATGACGGTAGTGAAGTTAAGTACTCTGCAGTAAATATTGCAACAGGAGAAAGAGAAGAAATGGCTAAATCTCAAAGAGATTTAATGGTTAAGTCTAAGCAATACAAAGATCCTAAAGAGGAAAAGTCTCCATCTAGAAAAGCAGAGATAGTTAAAAATATTGCACTTATTTACACTCAATTAGGAGAAGATGAAAAAGCATTAGAAGCTTATAAAGATGCAAGAGCTAATAATCCTAGTGATGTAAACTTAATTTTAAACGAAGCTAACCTACAATATAAATTAGGTAACAAAGACAAGTTTAAAGAGTTAATGGCAGAAGCTACAAGAGTAGATCCTAACAATCCAGATTTATTTTACAACATTGGTGTAATAAATATGGAGCAAGAAAACATAGAGGAGGCAAGAGCTGCTTATGAAAAAGCAATTGAGCTTAACCCAGGTTATGTTAACGCACAATTAAACTTATCTACTACCTATGTTAACGAAGGTAACGGATTAATTGATGCTATGAATGCATTAGGTAGTTCTAGAGCAGATATAGCTAAGTATGATGAGTTAAAAGCTAAAAAAGATGGTTTGTTTAGAGAAGGAGCACAAATTTTAGAAGATGCTTTAAAACAAACTCCAGGTAACCAAGCGTTGTTATCACAGTTAAAAAACATTTACGGTGCATTAGGTGATACTGAAAACTTTATGCGTCTTAAAAAGTTATTAGGAGAATAATCTTTTTAATAACACAACATAAATAAAAAAGCCTTCAGAAATGAAGGCTTTTTTTATGCATTAAAGTAAACTAACTTTAGTTTAAATTATTTTTTTAATAACACGTAATTGGTGCGTATATTTTTTTAGTTCGGCATTAAAAATTCCTGTGTGGTCTATACGATCTATACGTACTTTACCGTGGCAGTGAATAATGTAGTTGTCTTGCATAATAATACCTACATGATCTATAATACCTTCTTTATTGTCAAAAAAGGCTAAGTCACCAGGTTCACTTTCTTCAATAAAACTTAAAGGTTCTCCTTGTGTAGATTGTTCTTGCGCTGTACGCAATAACTTGTATCCATTTATTTTATAAACCATTTGTGTTAAGCCAGAACTATCTGTGCCAAAAGGAGTTTTTCCTCCGGCTAAATAAGGACTATTTAAATACAATAATGCGGTATTTACAAGTTTACTTTTACTTTGTATGCCTTGTATATAATTACCCTCAAAAGAATGATTTAATATAGGTATGCCATTTAAAACAGAACCTACAATAACTGGCATTAAATCGTTTTCTGATGAAGATATAAATGCAACTAAGTCAGAGCTTAGTGCTATATCTGTAGTAGCGTCTAGGGCATCATAATCATCTTCATCAATAAAGCTAAATTGATTGTTACTAACCCAAGCCTCTACACCATCAAAAGCAATTCTTATTCTACTCCAAAATTTACGATGCTCCAGAACCTTAAAATGGTCGCCATATAAAAGCTGAGCAACCATTTCTGAATTTTCTTCTGGAGTAAACCTTACAGGAACTATACTAAGATTACAAATACCGTATTGCATACAAATTGTTCTATTCCGCTATATTACGCTTTTTCTAAAACAATTGCAGAGGCACCACCACCACCATTACAAATAGCAGCTGCTCCAATTTTTCCGTTATTTTGTTCTAAAACACTAAGTAAAGTAATTACAATTCTAGCTCCAGAGCATCCTAACGGATGTCCTAAAGATACAGCCCCACCATTAACATTTACGTTGGAGTCATTTAAACCTAATATTTTCATATTGGCTAGGCCAACAACAGAAAATGCTTCGTTAAATTCAAAATAATCTACGTCTCCTATTTCTATACCTGCTTTTCCTAAAGCTTTTGGTAACGCTTTAGATGGTGCTGTTGTAAACCATTCTGGTTCGTGTGCAGCATCTGCATAACTTTTTATTTTAGCTAAAGGTGTTAGGTTTAATTCTTTTGCTTTATCTGCACTCATAAGTACAAGAGCAGCAGCACCATCATTTATGGTAGATGCGTTAGCAGCAGTTACAGTACCTTCTTTTGTAAAAGCAGGTCTTAATGCTGGTATTTTTTCTAGTTTAACGTTTTTAAATTCTTCATCTTCAGAAACTACAACTGGCTCACCTCTTCTTTGTGGTACTTCTACAGGTACAACTTCATTATTAAATTTCCCTTGTTCCCAAGCAGCTGCAGATCTTTTGTAAGACTGTATTGCAAAATTGTCTTGGTCTTCTCTACTAAATTCATATTCTGTAGCACATGCATCTGCACAAACGCCCATAGCGTTTTGGTCATAAGCATCTACTAAACCATCTTTTTGTAAACCATCTACTAATGATGTTGGTCCAAATTTTTGTCCGTTTCTTAAATGTACGTAGTGTGGCACCATACTCATATTTTCCATACCACCCGCAACAACAATATCATTATCACCTAAAGCAATAGATTGCGCAGCTTGCATTATAGTTTTCATTCCAGAAGCACAAACTTTGTTTACTGTTGTGCAAGGAACTGTGTTTGGTATACCAGCGTATATAGCCGCTTGCCTTGCAGGAGCTTGCCCTACACCAGCTTGTACTACATTACCCATTAATACTTCTTGAACCTGAGATGGCTCTAGTTTTATTTTATCTAATGCGCCTTTTATAGCAATTGCACCTAATTTAGGGGCTGCAACACTAGATAATGATCCTAAAAAACTCCCTATTGGAGTTCTTGCCATAGAAACTATAACAACATCTTTCATAAATTCTAAATTTTAGTGTTGCAAAATTAATAAATTAATGCACATAGAGTAGGGTTCTTTTGCCAAAACCATTATTTAAGCGCATAATTTTCTATTTTTGGAAAAAGTTACTTTTAACTACAAAATCTATCTTGGAGAAAATTTATAAAAATCAATCGTTACTATACAAGTGCTTTCTATACGTAGGTACCATATTTTTAATTGTATTTTTCTTTCCTAAAGGGGGAAAGTTTAAGTATGAGTTTCAAAAAGGAAAGCCATGGCAGTATGAAAATTTGTATGCACCTTTTGATTTTTCAATACAAAAAGATGTAGTAGAAATAGAAAAAGAAAAACAAGTAGTTAAAAATAACCATTTAGATTACTATACTTATAACCAAGACATAGTAGCATCGGTTACCAAAAATTACAATGCTAATTTTAGCAAAGTATTTAATAGTTTAGACCTTAATTCAGAAGAAAAAAGATATTTAAAGTCTGTAGGAGAAGAGATAATAAATACACTTTATTTAAATGGTATTATAAAGAAAAATAAGGTTGCTGCTAAAACTCAAAAGTTTTTTTTATTACGTAATAATGAAGCAAAAGAACTAAGCTTTAAAGATGTTACAAGCATACAAAGTATAGATAAAGTAATAAACTCGGTTTTACGTAAAAAGCAACTAACAACATATAACTCACAATTTAAAAAGCTATTTTTTAACATAGTAAAACCCAATGTTTTTTATAACGATAATATTTCTAAAAAAACATTGAATGAGGAGTTAGCCAAAATTTCTGTTACTCGTGGTACTATTGATGAAGGCAAGCTAATTATAGTTAAAGGAGAAGTAGTAGAGGCAGATAATTATAAAATATTAAACTCTTTAAAACAAGAGTATGAGTCTGAGCTTTGGACCGATAATAATTATTACATAATTGTATCTGGTTACACAATTTTGGTGGCTCTTGTATTGCTAATGTTGCTTTTGTTTTTAAAAAAATATAGGGCTTCAGTATTTAAAAATAATACTAAGGTTACTTTTATCTTTTTTAATATTTTACTAATGGTTTTTGTAACCACAATGGTTATAAAGTATAATGAGGCATACGTTTATGTAGTACCATTATGTATTTTACCTTTAATATTAAAAACATTTTTTGATGCCCGTTTAGGACTTTTTGTGCATGTACTTACATTGTTAATTTTAGGGTTTGTTGTGCCTAATAGTTTTGAGTATATTTTTCTTCAGATAATGGCGGGTATAGTTACTATTTTAACGGTATCTCAATTGTATAAAAGAGCTAATTTATTTATATCTGTAGGTCAAATTACTTTAATATATATAATAGGTTATTTTGCTTTTCATATTATACATGAGGGTAATTTAAATAATATGTATGCAATTACGTTTGGTGTATTTTTATTAAACGGAATGATTACTCTTTTTGTACAACCGCTTATTTATATTTACGAAAAGATTTTTGGATTAGTGTCAGACGTATCATTGTTAGAATTGTCAGATACTAACTCTAAACTTTTAAAAGAACTGTCTAACAAGGCTCCAGGTACATTTCATCATTCTTTACAAGTAGCAAATTTGGCAGAAGCAGCAGCGCAGGAAATTGGTGCAAATGCTATGCTGGTAAGGGTAGGAGCATTGTATCATGATATTGGTAAAATGAATAATCCAACTTATTTTACAGAAAACCAAGTAACTAATGTAAATCCGCATAATGAGCATACGCCTATAGAGAGTGCTAAAATTATAATTAACCATGTTTTAGACGGAATAGAAATTGCACGTAAAAACAATTTGCCAGACCGTGTTATAGATTTTATTAGAGTGCACCACGGAACCTCTAAAGTGTATTACTTTTTTAAAAAACAGTCAGAGATTGATGAAGATGTAAACGAAGACGACTTTAAATATCCTGGGCCATTACCTTTTTCTAAGGAAACTGCAATTTTAATGATGGCAGATGCGGTAGAAGCAGCTTCAAAAAGTTTAAAAAATCCTACTTTTTTAATGATTGATGAGTTTGTAGATAAAATTATAGATGGACAAATGAGAGCCAATCAATTTTCTAATGCAAATATTACATTTAAAGAAATTGTAGAAATAAAAAAGGTGTTAAAATTAAAGTTAACCAATATTTATCATCTTAGAATTGAATATCCAGAATAAAAAATTCTAACTAAACACAAATATTTATAAACCATTATAGTATGAAAACATATGTTGTTTCAGTAAATGATGAAGAAATAACAGTAAATAGCAAAGAGGTTTCTAAGCTAAATATTGTTAAAGATTCAGATGAAGAATACCATATTTTAGAAGACAATAAAAAGTACAATGCTAAATTAATTAGCGCAAATTTTTTAGAAAAAACCTTAAAAGTTGAGGTTAATGGTAATAGTTATACAATTGCCATTGCAGATGAGTACGACCAGATGGTTAAAAAAATGGGCTTACTTGCTGTAAATACAAAAAAAGAGAAAAATATAAATGCTCCTATGCCAGGGCTTATTTTAGATATTTTGGTAACAGAAGGCCAAGAAGTTAAAGAAGGAGAGCAAGTTTTGGTTTTATCTGCTATGAAAATGGAAAATATTATTACGGCACCTAGTGATGGTGTGGTTAGTGTAGTAAATGTTGCTAAGGATGATGCTGTGGAAAAAGGACAATTATTAATAGAAATAGCATAAATATGAAAAAAATATTAGTTGCTAACAGAGGAGAAATTGCATTACGTGTTATGCGTTCTGCAAAAAAAATGGGAATTAAAACTGTAGCAGTTTTTTCTGAGGTAGATAGAGAAGCACCACACGTAAAATATGCAGATGAAGCTATTTGTTTAGGTGCAGCACCATCATCAGAGTCTTACTTGGTAATGGATAAAGTTATACAGGCGGCAAAAGATACTGCTGCAGATGGTATACACCCAGGTTACGGCTTTTTAAGTGAAAATGCAGAATTTGCAAAAAAAGTTACCAATGCAGGAATAACATTTATAGGTCCCAAACCCCACGCAATTGAAGTAATGGGTAATAAACTAGCAGCAAAAGAAGCTGTTAAAGATTATAATATACCTATGGTACCTGGTATTGAAGAAGCTATTACAGATGTAGACTTAGCAACTAAAATAGCTAAAGAAATAGGTTTCCCTATTTTAATTAAAGCAGCAGCTGGTGGTGGCGGAAAAGGAATGCGTGTTGTAGAAAATATAGAAGAACTAGCAGACCAAATGAAACGTGCAATTAGTGAGGCAGAATCTGCGTTTGGAGATGGTTCTGTTTTTATAGAAAAGTACGTAGCATCACCAAGGCATATAGAAATTCAGGTTTTAGCAGATAATCACGGTAATGTAGTGCACTTATTTGAACGCGAATGTAGCATACAACGTAGACATCAAAAAGTTGTAGAAGAAGCACCATCTGTTGTATTAACACCTGCCATTAGAGAGGCTATGGGAGATGCAGCAATTAAAGTAGCAAAAGCCTGTGACTATGTTGGTGTTGGTACAGTAGAATTTTTATTAGATGCTGATAAAAATTTCTATTTTTTAGAAATGAATACACGTTTGCAAGTAGAACACCCAGTTACAGAACTAATTACAGGTGTAGACTTGGTAGAGCAACAAATTAAAGTTGCTAGAAATGAAACGCTACAAATTACTCAAAACGATTTAAAAATTAAAGGTCACGCTGTAGAAGTTAGGGTGTATGCAGAAGATCCCTTGGATAACTTTATGCCTAGTATTGGTACGTTATCAACCTATAAAAGACCAAGAGGTAAAGGTATACGTTTAGATGATGGTTTTGAAGAAGGTATGGAAATACCAATTTATTACGATCCTATGTTATCTAAATTGATAACCTACGGAGATACCAGAGAAGAAGCAATACAATTAATGCTTTCTGCTATTGAAAATTATAAAATTGAAGGAGCATCTACAACCTTGTCTTTTGGTAAGTTTGTTTGTGAGCATCCTGCATTTTTATCTGGAGATTTTGATACACATTTTGTTAAAAATTACTATTCTGCAGATAAGTTAATAGCTGCTCGTTTACCAGAACATAAAGTGGCGGGCTTATTTGGCGTGCACTTGTTTAATGAGTACACTAAAGTAGTAAAAACGCCAGAACAAGAAACTTCCAATTGGAGAACTAACAGAAATACAAAGTAAAATGGGAGAGCAAAGCAAAGAAAATATATTACAGTCTAAAATAGATTTAGCTAAATTAGGTGGAGGCAAAACACGTATAGAAAAACAACACGCTAAAGGTAAATTAACTGCCCGTGAGCGTATTCATTTTTTGTTAGACGAAGGTTCTTTTGAAGAAATGGGTATTTTAGTAACCCACAGAACGTCTGATTTTGGTATGGACAAACAACAGTTTTATGGAGATGGTGTTGTAACTGGTTACGGAACAATAAATGGTAGACAGGTTTGTGTTTTTGCACAAGATTTTACTGTTTTTGGCGGTGCATTATCTGAGACTCACGCAGAAAAAATATGTAAAATTATGGATATGGCTATGAAAATAGGTGTGCCTGTAATTGGATTAAACGATAGTGGAGGAGCAAGAATACAAGAAGGTGTACGCTCTTTAGGTGGTTATGCAGATATTTTTCATAGAAATGTAATGTCTTCAGGTGTTATTCCTCAAATTTCGGCAATAATGGGGCCTTGTGCAGGTGGTGCTGTTTACTCGCCAGCTATGACAGATTTTACACTTATGGTAGAAAACTCTAGCTATATGTTTGTAACTGGGCCAAATGTTGTAAAAACAGTGACTAATGAAGAGGTAACCTCAGAAGAATTAGGAGGCGCAAAAACACACGCTACAAAATCTGGTGTAACACACGTTACTGCTGCCAATGATATAGAATGTATTAGCCAAATTAAGCAAATGATTAGCTATATGCCTCAAAACTGTGAGGATAAACCAGCTAAGCTTCCTTATACTTTGGGTGATGAAATTAGAGAAGAATTAGAAACTATGGTTCCAGCAAATGCAAATCAGCCTTATGATATGCGTACCGTTATAAACGGAATTATAGATAAAGAATCTTTTTTTGAAATTCATAAAGATTACGCAGATAATTTAGTTGTTGGTTTTGCACGCTTAGCAGGTAGGAGTATAGGTATTGTAGCTAACCAGCCAATGAGTTTGGCTGGAGTATTAGATGTAGAAAGCTCTAAAAAAGGGGCTCGTTTTACACGTTTTTGTGATTGTTTTAATATTCCGCTAGTTGTACTAGTAGACGTACCAGGATTTTTACCAGGTACGGATCAAGAATGGAATGGCATAATTACTAACGGAGCTAAATTATTATACGCATTAAGTGAAGCAACAGTGCCAAAAGTAACTGTTATTACGCGTAAAGCTTATGGTGGGGCATATGATGTTATGAACTCTAAACATATAGGTGCGGATATGAACTATGCTTGGCCTGGAGCAGAAATAGCAGTAATGGGAGCTAAAGGAGCTAGTGAAATTATTTTTAGGAAAGAAATACAAGCTGCAGACGACCCAGTAGCTAAACTTGCAGAAAAAGAGCAAGAGTATGCAGATACTTTTGCAAACCCATATAGTGCAGCCCAAAGAGGATTTATAGACGAGGTTATTTTGCCAAAAGATACTCGTAAAAAACTTATAAAAGCTATGGCTATGTTAGAGGATAAGGTTGTAAACGTACCTAAACGTAAGCACGGTAATATTCCGTTATAAGTATATTTAAAAAAGTAAAATCGCCAATTTTTATTAAAATTGGCGATTTTTTAATGCGTGTTATTTTTATTATTTAGCAGTCAAAATATGGTATTCCCAAGGTGCTAATGTTAAGCTTTTTTCTTCATTAATGTTAAAATCAGTACTAGAAATATAATCAGTAAAGTCTCCTGTAATACTAACAGTAACGTTTTGTTCTATATCAGTTAAGTTAGCTATAAAATATACAGTTTCACTATTTTTTTCTCTTTTAAAAGCTAAAACAGCTTCATTTTTAGAGGTTTGTATTCTAGTGTAATTTGCAGCTTTTTTACCACCATTTAAAGCTGAATTGCTATTTTTTAGTTCACCTAATTTTTCTAATAAGGCAAAATATTCACCTTTAGTTTTAGGTATGGTATCTTTTTCAAAAAAACGTAATCTGTGTGCCATATCATATTCCTGTCCAGAATATATTAATGGCATTCCTGGCATAAGGTATGTTAATGCAGTAAATACTTCTTTGTTGTTTGGCATTCTTTCTAATAAAGTACCATTCCAAGAGTTTTCGTCATGGTTTGTAACAAAGTTCATATTAATGTCATCTGCTTCTAAAATAGTATCTAGTTTTACCATATAGTCATCAAACTTAGTAACGTTGGCTTCACCTTTAGCTATTTCATTAAAAATATGATGAACCTCCCAGCCGTATTGCATATCAAAACCATTTTGTAGCAAATCTGGTTGTTCAGCTTCCGCTAGCATAAAAACAGGTTTTACAGTTTTCATTTCTTTTATGGCGGTATTAAAAAAGTCTACAGGTACTTTGTGTGCAACATCCATTCTAAAGCCGTCTATATCTGCTTTTTCTACCCAAAATTTCATATCACTAATCATTTCCTTACGCATTTCTTCATTGTCGTAATTTAAATCAGCAACGTCTGTCCATCCCCATGATTCTCCTGTTTCTGGGTTTATTGGATCTATAATTTCTCCTTGTTCATTTTGAGTGTAATATTCTGGATGGTCTGTAATCCAAGGATGATCCCAACCTGTATGGTTTGGTACCCAATCTACAATAACTAAAATACCATTGTCATGTGCAGTGGTTACCATATTTTTAAAGTCATCAAACGTTCCAAACTCAGGGTTTATAGCTTTATAGTCAGATACTGAGTAGTAGCTACCTAAGTATTTTTTACGCTCTTCTTCGTCTTTAATATCGCTAGTAAACTGTCCGTCTGTAGCTTTACGTTTAATTTTAGATATAGGATTAATTGGCATTACCCAAATAACTTTAACTCCAAGTTTTTTAAGTACAGGAATGTCTTTTGTAAAAGCATTAAACGTACCTTCTGGTGAGTATTGGCGAATGTTGGCTTCGTAAATAACACCATCTTCCATAACTTCTGTTACAGCAATTGGTTCTTTTTCTACAATTACATTGTTTTCTTCTTTTTTAACTTTTTCCTTGCAGGATATTACTACTGCAAATAAGGATAAAATTGTAATTATTTTTTTCATTTTTAATTGTTTTAAGTAAAAAAGTTAGTGGTATTTTTATGCGTTTTTGCCAAGAGTTTTCACTATGGTTTTCGCCTTCAAATTTTAGATTTTTATAATTTTTTTGTGTGTAGCCATTTTTTAAATAAATGCTATCTACAGTGTTTGCATATTTTAGGTAGTAAGCATCTAGAGTTTCTGTGCCATAGTCAAAATACAATTTATGTGTTTTAGAGTCTGGTATATTAGATGCTGCATACTTAAAAATTAAATTAGGTAGCACATTATTATCCATAGGCTTAAAGCCTAGCCAATGCGTAGATAAACAAGCAGCTCCGCCAAATATATTTGGATATTCTGATATGGCATACATAGACATTAAACCTCCCATACTAGATCCCATAACAAATGTATTTTTGGCATCTTTTTTTACAGAGAATGATGTGTCTATTATTGGTTTTAGCTCGGTAACTATAAATTTTAAATACTGGTCTCCAGTAAGCTTGTCAATATCAAAATTATCGTTTTTAAAATCTTGTACTAATGATTTGTTTATGGCGCTTACGTTGTTTGTTATTGCTTTTTTTGGAAACAAATCTTGCCATCTTAATTCCGCTATATTATGTACAGCAACAACTATAAATTTTTTAATGTTTTTATCATTATTTAATTTAGCAGCTACTTCGTCTACTTTCCATTCTTGTTTATTCCATGTTGTGGTACTGTCAAACAACATTTGGCCATCATGCATATAAATAACAGCATATTCCTCTTTGGTAGTATAATTATTAGGTAGCCAAACATCTACTGGTCTAGGTGTTATGTATTTAGACGCTATATTATTTAGCCTTACCAGTTTTCCACTAGCTAAATTTATTTGTTCTACTTCAGCAAATGGTAAATTAGTTTTTACTTCTTCAGTTTTTTGTTTGTTTGTACAAGAAAGTAAACAGCCTAGTATAAAAATATATAATATTAGTTTCATTATTTTTTTAGCTTATTGGTAGTTAGTATGTAACATCCTTTTTTAGGAAGTGTTATATTATTGTCCCAAACTAAAGTTTCGCCAGTAAAAATATTGGTTACTTTTTTACCATCTAAACCAACCTCTTTAAACCTAGAAAGATCTAATTGGTATGGATCTTCATTTTTATTTAAAATGATGGTAACTATTTCATTATTTAAAATTCTAAATAACACATAAATACCATTTTGAGGTGCAAAATGTATGGTTTTTCCTTTGTGTATGGCTTTGCTTTGTTTTCTGAAATTTAGCAGGTTACTCATAAAACGCTGCATTTCTTTTTGATTATTAGTTAAGCCTTTACCGGTAAATGCATTTGTTGTATCTGTATCCCATCCGCCAGGAAAATCTGTTCGTATTAATCCATGATCTCCTGGTTTAGCAGTGTTCTGCATTAATATTTCTGTACCGTAATAAAACTGAGGAATACGTGGTAGCAATGCTAAATAAGCAACAGCCATTTTTGTGTTTTCTATATTTTCATTAAGTTGAGTATAAACGCGGTCCATATCATGGTTGTCTAAAAAAGCCATAATATCTATAGGAGACTGATATGCAAAATCATTAGCTAATCCTTCATATGTTTTTATAAATCCTGTTCCCCAAGTTTCGTCTTCGTTTAAAGCGTCTATAATATTTTTTTGCATAGCAAAATCCATTGTAGAGGTTAAGTTAGACTCATAACCATCTTTATTAGGATTATTTTTTTGCCAATATGCAATTAATAAAGGATTGTAACTCCATTCTTCTCCTACTATTGAAAAATTTGGATATTCATCCATAATAGTTCCAGCCCAATTAGCCATAAAGTCTTTATCTGGGTAAGGATATGTGTCTTGACGAATACCTCCTAACTCTAAAGTCTCTATCCACCAAATACTATTTTGAATAATATAAGTTGCTAAAAAAGGATTACGTTGGTTAAGATCTGGCATATGATTACCAAACCAACCGTCTGTCATTTCTTTTTTATCTGCTTTAGAGGCATATATGTCTTGGTTACTTGTTCTTTTGTGGTTTGCTATAGTTACAGGTTTATTATTTATAAATTTGTCTTGATAATTAACCCAATCTTTAAATGGTAAATCTTTCATCCACCAGTGCTCTAACCCACAATGGTTAGCCACTTGATCCATTATTAATTTAATTCCTTTTTCTTTAGATTTTATAGCTAATTGCTTGTACTCATCTAAAGTTCCAAACCTAGGATCTACGCCATAAAAATCTGTAATTGCATATCCGTGGTACGATTGTTTTGGCATATTATTAGTTAATAAAGGACTAGGCCAAATGGCTGTATAACCTAAGGATTCTATATACTCTAAATGTGTAGTAATTCCTTTAATATCTCCACCGTGCCTTGCATAGTCATCTGTACGATCTATATTTTTCTCAAGTAAAGAACTATTTATGTCATTAGAAGTATCTGCGTTAGCAAACCTATCTGGAGTAATTAAATAAACTGCATCTGCACTAGAAAAACCTATATAATCTTCAGCTTTTTTAACTCTGTTTTTAAGTTCATAAGTTTGCGTTTTTGTAGTGCCATCTTCAGATGTAAAATCAATATTAAATAAGCCTGCTTTTGCTGTTTCACTAATCTCTACATCAATAAACAAATAATTAGGACTATCTGCTTTAGTTACTTTTTTTATAGAAATACCTGTTTTAGAAATCTTTGGAGTACTATTGGCTATATTAGGATTTTTAACCAATAATTGCAGTTTGTTGTTTTTAAAACCTACCCACCAATGTGGAGGCTCTACACGCTCTATATCATTAGAAACTGTAATAGGAGCTTCTTCTTGTTTCTGTTCCTTTTTAGGAGAACAAGAAACAAAAAGAGCAAAAACTAATACAAAAACACTTAAAAATCCTTTTTTCATAGCTTAAATAGTTTTTATGCGGTAATTAAGTTATTTTGATTAATAGTTATAGACTTACCATTAACCATTAACGTAAGCTCTTCTCCTTTTAATAGTTCAAAAGTATTTTTATTTTGTGTTACACTTACTTTAATAGTGTGGTTTCTAAAATTCACTTTAAATGAATAACCATCCCATTCTTTAGGTATTTTAGGGCTAAAAGATAAAGTGTTATTGCGTACGCGCATACCACCAAAACCTTCTATAATGCTCATCCAAGTACCAGCCATAGATGTAATATGTAAGCCTTCTTCTACCTCTTTGTTGTAATCATCTAAATCTAGTCTAGATGTTCTTAAATAAAAACTATATGCTTGGTCCATACGGTCTAACTTTGCGGCTAAAATACTATGTACACAAGGAGAAAGTGAACTTTCATGTACTGTAAAAGGTTCATAAAAATCAAAATGACGCTCTATCTCTTCAATAGTAAAATTGTCTTCAAATAAATAAAAACCCTGTAAAGTATCTGCTTGTTTTATATATGGTGAACGTAAAATTCTGTCCCAAGACCATTTCTGATTAATAGGGCGTTGAGAATTTTTTAAGCTAGAAGCCGGAGTTAGTTCTTTATCTAAAAAACCGTCTTGTTGTAAAAATACATTATGCTCCTCAGAAAACGGAAAATACATATTATCTGCAACGTCTTTCCATTTTTTAATTTCATCGGAATTTAAATTAACTTTAGACATTATACGATCATAATCTGAAGCATAATTTTCTTTAATATTAGCAATAGTTTCTACGGTATAATTAATACACCATTGCGCCATATAGTTTGTATACCAGTTATTATTTATATTGTTCTCATACTCATTAGGGCCAGTAACACCAAGAATAACATATTTATTTTGCTTGGTAGAAAAAGTAGCTCTTTGGTGCCAAAAGCGTGCTATACCAATAAGAACTTCTAATCCTTTTTCTGGAATGTAACTGTAGTCTCCCGTGTATCTGTAATAATTGTAAATAGCAAAAGCAATGGCACCGTTTCTGTGTATTTCCTCAAAAGTTATTTCCCACTCGTTATGGCATTCTTCGCCATTCATAGTTACCATTGGGTACAATGCAGCTCCGTTAGAAAAATCTAACTTTTCTGCATTCTCTATTGCTTTTTCTAGGTGATTGTATCTGTATGCTAATAAATTACGACCAACATTTTGGTCTTTAGTAGCCATATAAAAAGGCAAACAATAAGCCTCTGTGTCCCAGTACGTACTACCGCCATATTTTTCGCCAGTAAAACCTTTAGGTCCAATATTTAGCTGTGCATCTGTACCTAAATATGTTTGGTTTAACTGAAAAATGTTAAAACGGATACCTTGCTGCGCTTTAACATCACCGTTAATGGTAATATCTGATGTTTCCCAGATTGTTGCCCATGCATTTTTTTGAGCTTCTAATAAAGCATTAAAACCAGTAGAAGTAGCTTTTTCTAAAGCTTTTGTAGCAGCAGAAATAAGCTTGTCTTTAGGGTGGTTTCTATCTACAGTATACCCAGCAAATTTGTGTATAGTAAAAGAAGATTTTGCATCTACATCTGCAGTGTAATTGTATGTGATTTTATTTTCTAGCTTTTCTATTTTAGGAGTAATATCTGTTTTTTTATCATTTAAAAAACACTCAGACTCCATAAAAGTACAGGTGTTAAACTCTGTTTTTAAAGTATGTGCCTCTATAAATGCTTTATTGTCTTTAGAATTTATGCTAGTTATTTCCCAAAATTTATCATCCCAGTTGGTGTCTTCATTGGTAATGCCTGCATCTAAATAAGGACTATACGTTATTGTTGCATCTACGTTTACAGGAGTAATAGTGTAATTAATGGCACCAACTTCATCTAAAGTTAAACTTAAAAAGCGTTTTGTTTTTACAGTAACAACTACATTATTTTTTAGGGTAGCGGTAAAAGTTCTAGACAGCCAACCTTCTTGCATATTTAACTCTCTCTTAAAATTATCTACTTTACACGTAAATAAATCCAGATTTTCTCCGTTAACTTGCACGTTAATACCAATCCAATTTGGAGCATTTAATACTTTTGCAAAATACTCTGGATACCCTTTTTTCCACCAACCAACTTTAGTTTTATCTGGGTAATAAACACCCGCAATGTAGCTCCCCTGAAACGTTGGTCCTGAGTAGTATTCTTCAAAATTTGCTCTTTGTCCCATTGCACCGTTTCCAATGCTAAACAAGCTTTCTGAAGATTTAACTCTGTCTGTATTAAAACCTTCTTCTATGATAGACCAGTTGTTTGGTATGATATAATCTTGATTCATAATTTCTTATGCTATTGATTCTTGTAAATAGTACTTTTAGTAAGTTAGTATCTACCTTATTTTTTTATTAATTCTTGTATAAAGTCTGATGAGATTTCTGTAAAATCTTTAAAAACGTAATCTGCTTCATATAAAACAGAAGCATCTCCAATACCAATGCTAATCATATTTGCAGCATTGGCGGCTTTAATACCAGCAGTGGCATCTTCAAAAACAATACAATTTTCTGGAGCTATAGAAAGTGCCTTTGCAGCATTTAAAAACACCTCAGGATCTGGTTTACCTTTAGTAACCCCATTACCATCTATAATGGCACTAAACTTTTGTATTAGATGTACTTTTTGTAAAATAACCTCTGCGTTTTTACTTGCCGAACCTAAAGCAATACCTTGTTTTTCTTTTTCTAAAAGCTCTAAAACTCTAGGTACATCTGGTAAAATTTCTGAAGCGTCCATTTTTTCTATATGCAGTAAATAATCTTCATTTTTTTTAGCCATTAAGCCAGTAAACTCTTCGTTATCTAGAGTAATATTACCCCAGTTAAGTATTTTTTCTAAAGATTTTACTCTGCTAACACCTTTTAGTTGCTCATTTTGTTCATGAGTAAATTCAACACCAATAGAATTAGCTAGTTTTTGCCAAGCTAAAAAATGGTATTTGGCTGTATCTACAATAACGCCATCTAGGTCAAATATGAATCCTTTTCTTTTCATTTTATTCTTCTATTGTTTGATAAGAAATTGCACTTTTTTCGGTAATTAAGAAGTTGCATAAACCAGCAATAATTAAGCTTATACCAGCAATAATCATTGCATTTATAGCGCCTTCTCCTAATAAATTAGAGATAATATTTATGCCACCTATAGCAGCAATAATTTGAGGTATAACTATAAACATATTAAAAATGCCCATAAAAACCCCCATTCTTTTAGGGTCTACAGCACTAGAAAGCATAGCATATGGCATAGATAAAATACTACCCCAAGCAAAGCCAATTAGTATAAAACATAAGGTTAAATATTCTGGAGACGGAATAAAATACATTAACAAAAAGCCAACACCACCAATAATTAAAGAGCACATATGTACTATTTTTCTATTGATTCTTTTTCTAGAAGTATACAATACTAATATTAGGGCAAATGCCATAGATGATAAACCATAAGTTCCCATATAAGAACCTACTAAGTTTGATGATTTCTGGAACGCCTCATTAGTAGTATTAAAAGCAAGTAAATCTTCAGCTATCTCCATATTATAATTAGCCTCTACTGGAGCAGGTGTATTAAAAACGTGTTCTGTTAGTGCTGGGTTAGCCATACTCCACATTGTAAAAAAGGCAAACCAGCTAAAAAACTGAATTACACCTAACTTTTTCATAGTAGAAGGCATATTGCCAATATTGTTTATGATATCTGAAATAAACTGATTTTTTTTAGCCTTTTCTCTTTTAAATTCTTCCATATCTTCTGGCGGATACTCCGATGTAGTAAATATGGTGTACAGTATGCTAATTAAAAATACAACCGCACCTATGGCAAATGCTACTTTTACAGACATTGGTACCACTCCAGAAGGAGCAGCATCACTTACACCAAGTTTAGATACCATCCAGGGTAAATTACTGGCAACCCAAGTACCAATACCAATAATTAATGTTTGTATAACAAAACCGTAAGAGCGTTGTGAGTCTGGCAATTTATCTGCTACTAAAGCCCTAAAAGGTTCCATAGAAACATTAATTGACGCATCTAAAATCCATAAAAAACCAGCGGCAATCCACAAAACAGGAGAGTGTGGTACTAAAAATAAAGCTAGGGAACTTAAAATAGCACCAATTAAAAAATAAGGTTTTCTTCTTCCCCAACGTGCGCTCCAAGTACGGTCACTTAAATAACCAATAATTGGTTGTACAACCAGTCCTGTTAAAGGAGCGGCAATCCATAAAAGAGGTATAGCATCTTTTTCTGCACCTAGCGTCTGAAAAATTCTGGACATAAAACCGCCTTGTAGGGCAAATCCAAATTGAATTCCCAGGAACCCGAAACTCATGTTCCAGATCTGCCAGAAACCAAGTTTCTGTTTTTCCATAATGTAAATATTTAGTATAAAAATACAGCGCCAGTTTTTGTGTCAGTGTGGCGTGTATAGGGTGCGAAGTGTAAAAATATTAAGTGTTAAGTTTAATATTTTGATGGGGTAAAGATATAAAATTTTTAATACAGATTACAAAACTGTATTTTTTTCTGATGATTTTCTAACAATTAAATCGGTAGAAATAACTTTACGTTGGTATTCTTTATTTGCTGTTTTGTTTTGAATACGATCTAACAATAATTCTGCAGCGTGCTCGCCAATTGTAATACCGTGTTGGTCTATTGTAGATAAAGAAGGTGTTGAGAATGAAGATATTAATCCGTCTGTAAACCCAACAACACAAAGTTCATTAGGAATTTGTAAATCTTTTTCTTTAGCTATTTTTATAACATTTGCAGCATAAATTTCATTTACAGCAACAATACCATCATAACTTAAATTAGAGTTGTGCATAAATGTGCTTATTTGTTTGGTAATGCTAGAGTTGTCGTTTACTTTAAAAATAAGATTTTCATCTATAGCAATTCCTTTTTCTTCTAAAGCTCTTTTGTAGCCAATTGTGCGTAATGCACCAACATTTACGTGGTCTGGAGTAGATAATATAGCTATTTTTTTACAACCAACATTAAGCAAATGTTTGGTTGCTTTGTAGCCACCTCCAATGTCGTCTACAATAACTTTGTCACAATCTATTTTATCAGAAATTCTATCAAATAAAACTAAGGGAATATTGTAATCTTTTAATTCATTAAAATGCTCAAAGTCGCCTTTTTCTAAGGTTTCTTTAGCTATAGAAACAAGCAAGCCATCTACGCTTCCATTAGCCATCATTTGTATGTTTAACTTTTCTTTTTCATAAGATTCATTAGATAAGCATATCATAACATTGTAATCTCTGCCGTTAGCAATTTTTTCAATACCACTAATAACTCTAGAAAAAAAATGATGCACAATTTCTGGAATAATTACGCCAATTACCATAGTTTTATTATTACGTAATTTTTGAGCAAGCATATTAGGCTTGTAATGATACAAGTCTGCAAAGGCTTTAACTTTTTTACGTGTTTCTTCACTAATTTCTGGACTATTTTTTAATGCTCTAGATACTGTAGAAGAAGACACACCTAGCTCTTTTGCAATGTCTTTTATGGTAATTTTGGCTTTCATAATATAAAGATACAACGTTTGTAAACATCAATTAAGTATTAACTCTAAATTGATAATACCTAATTTTTAATAGCAAATAAATAACAATCTATTAAAATTGGAGTCATTTTTTATGATAAAAACACACTTTTTGATAAAGTTGTTAACATGCAACGCGTTGCGTAACTCTGTAGATTTGTTAAATTAAAGTTAAGCTTATACTTTCACTGAGCGAAATATAAAAATGTGTTAAGTTTTAATCAAATTATTAACTCAAACTAACTTTATGAATAAACTAAAAAACATCTTTTTAGGTGTGTTTCTTTTTTTTCCACTGCTGTTTTTTGCACAACAAACAGTATCTGGTAAAATTACAGACAATGTAACAAAAGCTCCATTATTAGGAGTTAATGTTGTTGTAAAAGGAACAACAAACGGATCTATTTCAGATTTTGACGGATTGTACGAAATTAGAAATGTAAATATGGGTGATGTACTTTTATTTACTTCTATTGGTTATAATCCTAAAGAAGTGAAAGTTACTTCTAGTACTTTAAATGTAGAAATGACAGAATCTACAGAATTACTAGATGAGGTTGTACTAATTGGTTACGGTAGTGCCAAAAAAGAAGATTTAACGGGTTCTGTAGATGTGTTATCATCTAAAGACTTTAACCAGGGCTCTGTGGTTTCTGCAGACCAATTGTTAACTGGTAAAATGGCTGGTGTACGTATTACATCTAACGGTGGGCAACCAGATGCAGCACCAAATATTAGAATTAGAGGTGGTTCTTCATTATCTGCAAACAATAGTCCATTAATAGTTATAGATGGTATTCCAGTAGATAATACTAACCCTGCTGGTGTAGGCAACCCTTTGTCTCTAATAAACCCTAATGATATAGAAAGTTTTAGTGTTTTAAAAGATGCTTCTGCTACTGCTATATACGGTTCTAGAGCTTCTAACGGTGTTATTATAATTTCTACTAAAAAGGGTACATCTGGCGAAGTTAAGTTTAACTTTTCATCAGACGTGTCTGTTAGTAATGTTGCTAACTCTATAGACTTAATGAATAGTCAACAATACGTTAGTTATATTCAGCAATACCACCCAACTTACACTAATTTATTAGGTATAGATGATCCTAGTACAAATGTTACAGATAATTTGGCTACTCCAGGTATAGAAGGAAGAATACTTTCAGATACTGATTGGCAAGACGAAATTTATAGAACAGCAATATCTACAAACACAAACTTTAGTGCTAGAGCAAATTTAGGAGGTAAAATTCCTTTTAGAGGTTCTATAGGTTACACAAATACTGGTGGTGTAGTTAAAACTAACGATTATGAAAGAGTTAGTTTATCTGCCAAATTAACACCAACTTTTTTTGATGATCACTTAAAAGTAAGTTTAAATGCTAAAGGATTATATTCTGAAAAAAATGCTATTGATGAAGGCGGTGCTTTAGGAGGGGCTGTAAATATGGATCCTACAAAGCCTGTTTTTGATGTAAACCCAAACAACCGTTTTGGAGGATTTTACCAAAATACAATTGTAGATGGTAATAGATTATTGCTAGATGGCCAGAGTAATCCTTTGGCATTATTAAAACAAAGAGAAAGGCCAGAAGAAGTAAAACGTTTTTTAGGAAATATAGAACTAGATTACAAATTACATGCTTTGCCAGAATTAAGAGCAGTTTTAAATTTAGGTTTAGAAGCATCTAAGGCAAACATTGAAGAAAGGTTTTTAGATAATTCTATTGCTACTTACAGGTTTAATAACGCAGATACAGATATTAATACCAATTATTTGTTTAATCCAGGTGTTAATTATACAGAAAATCAAGATATTACAAATACAACACTAGATGCTTACTTAGTTTATACTAAAGAGTTTGATGGCTTTGTAAAAAGATTTGAAGTACAAGGAGGTTACTCTTACCAAAATTTTAAAAATGATGGAACATCTGTTCAATACAGATACAATGATGAATCAGGTTTAAGAGAAGAGTTAATAAATCCCAACAATTTAAATAATAGGTATTATAATGTACTAAACCTACAATCTTACTTTGGAAGAGCAAATATAGATTTAGCAGAACAGTTTTTAGTAACATTATCTTTTAGAGCAGATGGTTCTTCATTATTTACAGAGGAAAATAGATGGGGATATTTTCCTGCGGCAGCGGTTGCTTGGAAAATTGGTAATGCTGGTTTTGTAGAAAACTCTAATGTTATTAATGACCTAAAATTAAGGTTAGGAGCAGGTAAAACAGGACAGCAAGATATTACTGGCGCTGTTGGTTATTACCCGTCTTCACCATTATTTACTATTGGTTCTACTACTAGTCAGTACTTAAGTGGAGTAAACTTATACTCTGCTAAAGCATTTAATCCAGACTTAACTTGGGAAAAAACAACAACATACAATGTTGGTTTAGATTTTGATTTATTTGCAAACGGAATTGTTTCTGGTTCTGTAGATTTTTATCAAAAACAAACAAAAGATTTACTAGCAAGAACAGCTGTGCCTCCTGGGCAAGCATTATCAGATGCATTTGTACAAAATGTAGGTGAAACAGAGAGTAAAGGTTTTGAAGTAAATTTAAACTTAAGACCTATTAGCACAGAAGATTTTACCTTAGAGTTTAATTCAAATGTTGGGTACAATAGATCTGAGGTTACTAGTTTAAAAGATGTAACTAGAATTACTGCGGCAGAGTCTGGTTTACCAACAGGTACAGGAGTAAGTTTAGCATACCATGCTGTAGGTTACCAACCATATTCTGCATGGGTATTTAAGCAGGTTTATGACACAAATGGAGATCCTATTTCTAATGCATTTGTAGATATTAACGGTGATAATGTTATAAATAATGATGATAGATATTATGAAACATTAAGGCCTAATTGGACTTTTGGTTTTGGTCTTAATTTTAACTATAAAAACTGGGACCTAAGTTCTAGCTTTAGAGGACAATTAGGAGGTCAAGTATACAACGCAAGAAGGTTAACTTCTGGTTGGATTGATAGAGCTATACCAAACAATAGTAATAGTTTAAGTAATGTATTGGATTTTAATTCTGATGCAGCTACCACTTCTTTTGCAAATGTGCAGGGTAATATTCCTTTCTCAGATTATTTCTTAGAAGATGCTTCTTTTTTAAGAATGGAAAACATTGTTATTGGTTTTAGAGTACCTAATTTCTTAAAAGATACTTCTTTAAGAATATATGGTGCTGCTAATAACCTTTTTGTTATAAGTGATTATAGCGGACAAGACCCTGAGAATTTTAACTCAATAGATAACAATTTCTACCCAAGACCTAGAGTATTTACCTTGGGATTAAATTTAGACTTTTAGGATTATGAAAAAAATTATAATAGCTTTTCTAGGTATAACTATGTTAGTTAACATAAGTTGTACAAAAGATTTAGATACAGATCCACTAGTAGAATTAACTTTAGAAGAATTAATTAACAGAGATCCTAATGCTGTACAAGGTATTGTTTCTAGATTATATGGTTCTTTTGCCTTATCTGGTCCAGATGGTCCAGGTAGTTCAGATATTAGTGATGATGCAGGTGAATCTCCTTTTTTAAGAGGGATTGTAAATTTACAAGATTTTACTGCAGACGGTATTAAAAACAGGTGGGGAGATGATGGTTTAGACCAACTTACAACTACAACTAACTGGGATGAAAATAATAAGTTCTTTAGATACCTTTACAACAGAATTTATTATACAATTCCGCAATGTAATAACTTATTATCTGTATTAGATAATGTAGATACAGAAGGTAAAGAACAGGTAATTGCTGAGGTACGTTTTTTAAGGTCTTTAGCATACTACTACTTAATAGATACTTTTGGGAAAGGTGTACTGGCTACAGAAGAAAACTTTGGATCTTCGGCCCCATTACCAGAAGCTACAAGAGCAGAGTTATTTGCTTATGTAGAGTCAGAGTTACTAGATGTTGTTGAAACTTTACCAGATTCTAATGACTATGGTAGAGCAAACAAGGCTGTTGGTAATATGTTACTAGCTAAACTGTACATTAATGCAGAAGTATACACAGGTACAGATAAGTTTGCAGAAGCACTAACTTCAATAAATAAAGTAATTACAGATGGTGGATACAGTTTAGCAGATAGCTATGTAAGTATATTTTCTGCAGATAATAATACATCACCAGAAATAATATTACCATTAATTGCAGACGCAGTAACTAGTCAAAGCTACGGTAATACTACTTATATTGTTAATGGCTCTAGTAGTTCAGAAACTATGACTTTAGCAGACTATGGATTAACAGATGGTTGGGGAGGACATAGAGCTTCTAAAGGTTGGTACGGTTTGTATGGAGATTTAGAAACTTCTACAGATGAAAGAGCTAGCTTGTTTTTTACAGAGGGCCATTCATATGAAATGAATGATTATAAAACTTGGACAGATGGTTACCCTCCAATAAAGTTTAGAAATACTAATGCTTTAACACCTTCAACAGCTCCAACACCTTTTTCTAGTACAGATTTTCCTTTGTTTAGGCTAGCAGATGCTTACTTAATGTTTGCAGAATGTGCTGTTAGAACAAATCAAAATTTAGGCGAAGCATTAGGATACGTAAACCAAATTAGAGAAAGAGCCAATGCAGAGCCAATTAGCGCAGGAGATTTAACACTAGATTTTATTTTGGATGAACGAGGTAGAGAGCTAAACTTAGAAGGACACAGAAGAACAGACTTAATCCGTTTTGGCAAATTTACAGGTAGCACATACCTATGGCCTTGGAAAGGTGGGGTGTTAGAAGGTACATCAATACCAGATACATATAAATTGTTTCCTATTCCTTTACAGGCTTTAGAAGCAAATCCAAACCTAAAACAAAACAACGGATACTAAATAACTAAAAACCATAACTATGAAAAATTTAAAAATTATAGGATTATTTATCCTAGCTGTTGCAGGCTTATCTTCTTGTGAAGACGATGATAATTTAATATACACCGCACAAACACCATCTGAAAATGTAGCTTTTACTAGCACGTTTTTAAATGAATATGTTTTAACTGATGAAACTAAGGCAAACGTAGCAGAACGCTTTGTTTGGAACTCGCCAGACTTTGGTATTGCTACGCCCAATGCATATGATTTACAAGGTTCTGCTACCGAAGATTTTGCAGAAGTATTAGAACTAGGTTCTACACCAAATAACAATAAGGCAGTTACAGTAGAAGAGATGTTAGAGTTGGCTACAATTGCTGGTTTAGATAATGACCCTAGTACTGCAGATATGCCAAATACAGGTGTATTGTATTTTAGAGTTAGAGCTTATGTTGGTGATGGTGCAGAAAATGCTCCAGAAAGCTTTTCTGAAGTAACAGCATTAAATGTTGTACTACCAGAAGATACTGGAGCAGGTAGTGGCATAGAAATGTCTTCTTGGGGTATTGTAGGTTCTGCAGCTAATGATTGGGGTGCAACACCAGATATTCCTTTTTATACAACAGAAACACCAGATGTTATTGTTTCTTATGCAAACCTTATTGCCGGTGAAATTAAATTTAGAGAAAACAATACATGGGGAGGAGATTTAGGTGATGCTACCTTAGATGGTATTTTAGATGCAGACCCAGATAACAATATTGTTATTGCAGAAGCAGGTAGTTATAAAGTTACTATTAATTTAAGTGATAATTCTTATACTATTGAAGAATACTTTTGGGGTATTGTAGGTAGTGCAGCTCCTAACGGATGGGATGGTCCTAACGTAAAATTAGCGTATGACTATAATACAGATACTTTTAAGGCTGTAGTTCAGTTAATTGATGGTGAAATGAAAGTTAGAATGAACGATAAGTGGGATACTAGCTATGGTGACGGAAACTTAGATGGTGTATTAGATACAGACGCAGACAATAATATTGCTGTTACTGCTGGCTATTACTTATTAACGGTTAACTTTAATACTTTAGAGTATACATTAGAAGAAACTACAATTTGGGGCTTAGTTGGTTCTGCTACTCCTAACGGATGGGACGGACCAGATACTAAATTCACTCCAGATTTTGCTAATCCTGGCGTGTGGACTATAGATAGTATTGACTTAGTAGACGGGGAAATAAAGGTTAGAGCTAATGATGCTTGGGATACAAGTTATGGTGATTTAGAATCAGACGGAATATTGGACACGGAAAATGACAATAATATTAGTGTTGTTGCTGGTACATATAAAGTTACCATAGATTTTTCTGATGAAGCTTCTCCTACAATAGTAATAGAATAAAGTAAATAAACTTAAAAGGGTTGCACATAGTGCAACCCTTTTTTAATAACTGACTATGAAAAAAACGTTACTACTTCTTTTTTTGTTTTTTACTACGCTAGGTTTTGCTCAACAGCAAAATGTAACTTATTCGGTTTCTCCAGATACTTTTGGAGAAAATGAAGAAATTACCATTACTGTTTCTAATTTAGATGTGTCTACTTGGGGTGTATCAGATGTATATTTATGGGCTTGGTCCTTAGATGCAGACGGTGAAAACTCTCAGGATTCTCCTACAAATGGTAGCTGGACAAACTCTAGCGAAGACCAAAAACTTACCGCTAATGGAGACGGTACTTATAGTTTTGTCTTAACTCCATCTAGTTTTTTTAATAGAACTAATATTGGACAAATAGGAATGCTAATAAAAGCTAAAAATGGCGACGGAGATAAAAAAACACAAGATTATATTTTTAATGTTGGTACGTTTCAATTTAACTTAAATTCACCAACAGAAACTACAACCGTATTAAATTCTGGAGATAATTTATCTATTGAGGCTACTTCTTCTATAAACGCAACATTTGTTTTAAAAGCAAATAATGTAATAGTAGACACGCAAACAGCAATTACTGCATATAGTTATACGTATACCATAGCAGAAAATACTAATTTTAGTTTAGAGGTTACTAATGACACAGAAACTAAATTGGCAACATTTAATGCTGTAGTTTCACCAACAGTAGAGGAAGCTCCAGTACCTGCTGGTATGTTAGACGGTATAAATTTAGATCCGCTAGATGCTACAAAAGCAACCCTGGTTTTATATGCTCCTTTAAAAGATTTTGTGCACGTTATTGGTGACTTTAATAATTGGCAAATAAACAATAACTATCTAATGAAAAAAGATAGTGCTACAGATAGGTTTTGGATAGAGTTAACTGGTTTAACGCCACAAACCAATCATATGTATCAATATTTGGTAAATTTTGAAATTAATGTAGCAGATCCTTATTCTACTTTAGTTTTAGATCCATACTCAGATCAATATATAGATGAGGTTACATATCCTAATTTACCTGCTTACCCAACAAATTTAACAACAGAAGCTGTTACCATTTTGCGTACTGGTGATGCAGATTATAATTGGCAAACAGCAAATTTTGTTGCTCCAGATAAAACAGATTTAGTAGTTTATGAGGTATTACTTAGAGATTTTGATGCGTTGCATTCTTTTGAAGCTTTAGAAAACAGGTTAGACTATATACAAAAATTAGGAATAAACGCAATAGAACTTATGCCTGTTAGTGAGTTTGATGGTAATGAAAGTTGGGGATACAATCCGTCTTTTCATATGGCATTAGATAAATATTATGGCACAAAAGATGCTTTTAAAAGTTTGATTGATGAATGCCATAGTAGAGGTATTGCTGTAATCTTAGACGTAGTTTACAATCACGCTAGTGGTCAAAACCCATATTTTAGGTTATGGAATGATAGCAATGGTGGTTTAGGCGGTAAGGTTACTGCAGATAATCCATTTTTTAATGATGAGGCAAAGCATTCTTATAGTGTTTTTAACGATTATAATCACCAATCTACAGCTACACAAGAGTATGTTAAACGTACTGCTCAATATTGGATAGAGGAATATAATTTAGATGGTTTTAGATGGGATTTAACAAAAGGATTTACTCAAAATTGTACTGCAAATGACGAGAGTTGTACCAATGCATATCAGCAAGATAGGGTAGATGTCTTAAAACAATATGCAGATGACCAATGGGAAGTAAATGATGATTTTTATATCATTTTTGAACATTTAGGAGGTATAACAGAAGAAGAGCAGTGGGCAGATTATAGAGTTGCAGAAGGCAAAGGCATTTTACTTTGGAACAAACAAACAGAGGCATATAACGAGGCTTTAATGGGGTATAATACAGGCGGAAAGTCTAATTTTTCTGGTGTGTCTTATGCTCAAAAAGGATTTAAGCAAGCCTCTGCAGTATCTTTTATGGAAAGCCATGATGAGGAACGATTGCTTTACAAGAGTTTAAACTTTGGTAATGAAGAAGGTAATTATTCTACTAAAAATTTAAATACTGCTTTAGCGCGTTTGCAGACGGCAGGAGCATTCTTCTTTACAGTTCCGGGACCAAAAATGATATGGCAGTTTGGAGAATTAGGGTATGATATTTCTATTGAAGAAAATGGTAGAGTAGGCAACAAACCAATTTTATGGGAGTATGCAAATAACCCTAATAGAAAAGCAGTTTACAATAGCTGGAGCAAGATTATCAACCTTAAGAAAAAAGCAGAAGTATTTAGCACTACTAATTTTACTGTTGATGCATCTAATGCTAGCGGATTAAAAAGGATTCATTTAACATTAGAGAGTGCTACAACAGACCAAATAAAGCATATTGTTGTTTTAGGTAATTTTGGAATGTCTGCTCAAAGCATAACTGCAGATTTTCAAGAAACTGGTACGTGGTATAATTTATTAGAAAAAAATACTCCTTTAGAGGTAACAACAACCGCTACAGACTTAAATTTAGAAGCAGGTGAGTTTGTAATTTATGCAGATAAACCTTTTGTAGACCCTAATGATTTGGATAGTGATGGTGTTGCAAATGCAGATGACGCCTGCCCAAATACTCCAATTGGTACTACTGTAGATGTTACCGGATGCAGCTTGTTTACATTGCCAGTTACCAACTATCAAATAGCTACAGTTAGTGAAACTTGTAAAGATGCTAACAACGGAAAAATTGCTATTACTACTACAGAAAATTTAAATTATACGGTATCTATAACCGGTCCTAGTGGTTTTTCTTCTACTGAAGATTTTACAACAGAATTTAGCTTAGAAAATTTAAATGCAGGCACGTATACTGTTTGTTTTACTATTGATGGTGAAACTGGTTATGAGCAGTGTTTTACGGTACTTATTTCAGAACCAGAAGATTTATCGGTTTCTTCTAAAATAAATACTTCTGATAAAAGTGCTAGTTTAACCCTTAAAGGAGCGGATGTTTATTTTGTAACCATAAATGGCGTTACGTATGAAACCACAGAAAACAATATTAACTTAAACTTACAACCAGGAATGAATAGAATTTCTGCAGAAACAGGAATAGATTGTCAGGGTAAGTTTACTGAAGAGGTTTTTGTATCTGAGGAGGTTAGGTTTTTTCCTAACCCAGTACAAACAGAGTTAAAAGTGTATTGTGCTGGTAAGGACTTAAATGTAACATACACTTTGTATGATTTTACAGGAAGGCAATTAGAGTCTAACACAAAAGAGGTAGATGCTAATAGAGAAATTTCAATTGCTACTTCAGCCTTAAAAAAGGGTAAATATGTAGTAACTGTAAAAGGGAAAACTATACGTAAAACATTTAAAATTATTAAGTAATGTATACAAAGTATTTTAAAATATACGGATTTATAATAGCCATACTTTTAACAAGTTGTGGCGGAGGAGGAGATGATAGTCCGTCTGAGCCAGAAGTTTTTCCACCAGCAGAAGCAGTATTAAGTTTACCTGCAAATGATGAGGTTTGTTTAACTGGCGTATCTATAAACAGTACGCAGGCTACAGTAACATTTACCTGGCAAACAGCACCTAATGCAGATAGTTATAGTGTTGTGCTTAAAAATTTAGCAACCCAACAAGTAAATACATTTTTAGCAACAACAGAAACAACAGATATTACTTTAACCAAGGGAGAACCTTACTCTTGGTATGTTGTTTCTAAATCTAGTACAACTACAGAAACTGCAGAAAGTGACGAATGGAAATTTTATTTGGCAGGAGACGGAATTGTAAATTATGCACCTTTTATGGCAGAAGCAATATCACCAGAGATAGGAGAAACAGTTTCTGCGTCTAATAATAAAGTAACTTTAAGTTGGCGTGGTACAGATGTAGATAATGATATTAAAGACTATGAAGTTTTTGTAGCAACAACATCACCACCAGCTACAAGTATAGGTACAACTACAGATGCTTTTTTAGAGCATACTGTAAGTTCAGGAACGGTTTACTATTGGCAAGTTGTAACAACAGACCATGAGAATAACAGTTCCAATTCACAAATATTTGAGTTTAAAGTTAATTAAACCAAGTGTGTTAGTAAGTTTTGTTTGGCCAGAAATAGTAGTATTTCTGGCCTTTTTTTATATTTATTTGTTTATAATTATAAATTCTGATCTCCTGTTAACTGCGTGTTCTTCATTGGAACATTTTACACCGTTTTTACATTTATTAAGTAGTTGAGACTCACCAAAACCAATACCTGTTATTCTACTAGCATCTACACCTTTAGATACAAGATATTTTACGGTAGATTTTGCTCTTCTGTTAGATAGCCATAAATTGTAGGTATCACTTTCTGTACTATCTGTATGTGCACCAACCTCTATAACTACTGTTGGGTTTTCTAACATATAATTAGCAACTTTGTCTAAATCTGGGTAAGACTCTACTCTTAAATACGAACTATTTGTATCAAAATAAATAGATTTTAATTTTAAATAGTTTGACAAGTCAGAGCCTACAGAAGTTGCTTCTTTAGAGTTGCTTAACTCCAAAACTACTTCTTCAATTTTGTTTTCATTTTTAGGAGAGTACATATATTTTACAGCATCTGTATAACCATTACTTTTAGCTATAAATCGGTATTTTTTTTCAGGTAAGTTAAGAGCTGTTGTAAAGGCACCATTTTCATCACTTACGGTTTCTATTAAATTATTATTTTCATAATCATAAATAGTTACAGTAGCATTTGCAACAAGTTGTTTGGTTGTTTTATCTATTACTATACCATTAATTTTTGCATTTAAAGATTGTAGCGGAGGATCACCAATAAAGGTATAAATGTCATCACTACCTTTACCTTTTGGTCTGTTAGAAGCAAAATATCCTTCGTTTTTAGATTCGTTTACAATTAAAGAAAAATCATCTTGTTTGCTATTTATACCTTTTCCCATATTAGCAACCTCAGCATTTTCTTGTTGTAGGTTGATGTAAAAAATGTCTAAACCACCTAAGCCAGGGTGTCCGTCTGAAGCAAAATATAAGGTTTCAGATTCAGATATGTAAGGGAACGTTTCTCTGCCTTCGGTATTAATGTTAGCGCCTAAATTTTGCGGAGTTCCAAAGCTTCCGTCACTATTAATAGCTACAACAAAAATATCTGAAGCACCAAGCGTACCAGGCATATCTGAAGCAAAATAAAGTTTGTCTTCTTCATAATTTAACGTTGGGTTGGCCACAGAATACTCATCACTATTAAAAGGCAGTTCAGTAACATTTGCCCATTTTCCGTTTTCTAATGTAGCCTTATAAATTTTAAGTCTACTTAATCCGTTTTTATCTGGAGAAAATTTACCATTTTCTGAGTTATTTCTTGTAAAATATACAGTTTTGCCATCTTTAGTAAATGCAGTAGAAGACTCGTGTGTTTTAGTATTTAATTCTTTAGCAAAACTACCAAGGTACATAAAATTAGAACTGTCTTTTTTTGCAGTATGTAAATTTAAAAATGGCCTATTGTTCCACTCGTGTACATTATTTATTAAAAAACCAGTGTCTCTAGCACTAGAAAAAACTAAGGTATCTTTATAGAAAGATGGAGCAAAATCTGACTCTACAGAGTTAGACTCTAAATTGGTTAGAATATATTTTTGTGCTATGTTTTTGATGCGTTCTAAATAGTTTTGCTTTTCAATAAATTTAGAGGCTCTTAAATCTTTATTTTTAATAGCGTTAAATTGAAGCATTATTTTATCTGCTTCTGTGTAATTACCAGTAGACCTAAGTGTTTGTGCGTATTTAAACAAATATTCAGAATCAGAATTTTTAAGGTCTGGTGTTATTAGTTTAGCATAGCAATTAGCAGCTTCTTTATAGTTTGCATTTAGGTAATAAGCATCACCTAATTTTTTATAAATATCTATAGATGTTTCCCCTTTTTCTATTGCTTTAGTATAAGCATCTATTGCAAGTGCATATGCTTTGGTATTAAAAAGGCGGTCTGCCTCTGTTAACTGTTTTGTTTGTGCAATTGCAGTAAAATGGGTTATAGCTAATAAAAAACTACCAATTATAATTTTATGTATTTTCATATTAAAAGAATCTTGGAGTTAGTGCGTTTCTAAATTTAGATTTAAAATCGTATCTAAGAAAAACCTCAAAAGAGCCATCGTTAAAAGTAGTGCCTCCAAGGGCAGTAGTTTCTTTGTCATAGGCTAAACCTACCATTAATCTTTGTGTGGCTTGTATGCCAATAAGAGCACTTAAAGCGGCATCCCATCTGTAAGCAACACCCATAGAAAATTTGTCTTTGTATAAAAACGTAGTAGAAACATCTACTTGTAGCGGAGCGCCATAAGTTGTTTTTAATAGGGTAGCGGGTTTCATTTTTAAATCGCTATTTAAATTAAAAACATAACCTGTAATTAAATACCAGTTTACTTGTTCTTCTGCAATGTATGATGTGCTTGTAGACGACTCATCAAAATGTTTTGTTTCTAAAAAATTAGGAATAGATAAACCCGCATAAAATTTATCTTCGTGGTAATAAATACCAGCGCCAAAATTTGGAGAAAATTGTTTGTCTACGCCATTATCTGGTGTGACAACTGTAGGGTTATTAGCTCTTAATTTATTGTGATCTATATTTAAAAAATGACCACCAGCTTTTAATCCAAATGAAACTTTCCCTTTTTCTGATGCTTTTATTGTATAGGAATATAAGGCATCTATATAGGTGTCTTGGTTAGTACCATTACCAATTTCATCATTAATAACAGAAATTCCTAAACCAGATTTTGCAGAAACAGGAGCGTGAATGTTAAATGTTTGTGTAACAGGAGCACCATCTAAACCAACCCATTGTGAACGGTGTAATGCAGCAATACTTAATGCACCTCTAGAACCAGCATAAGCTGGGTTTATAGAAATTGTATTGTACATATACTGCGTATATTGCGCATCTTGCTGTGCAATTGCGCCTATAGTAAGTAACAGTACACCAATTAGGCTGCATACGTGTTTTTTATGTTTATATATTGATATCATTTTTTACAATTAATTAAGGTATAAGTAGCCATTTTTAGTTTTAGGGTCTCCTTTTTTCACATAGTTAATGATGTAATAATACACACCAGCAGGTAATGTACTACTAGATTTAACTACGGCTCTACCATTAGAAATACCCGTAAATGCTCTTGAGGCATTGTCATAAGATTTTGTGCTATATACTTTTACACCCCATCTGTTAAATATTTCTACAGTATTATCAGGAAAAGCTTCTATGTTTACTATAACAAACGTGCCGTCTGTAGTACCAGGTGTAATATTTTCATTTTGTATTTCTATATCACAAGCAACACCTAAAGGAGGTGTACCACCAACCGAGTCACAAGCATCTAATGGGTCTGTGTTATCTGTAACTTCTTGTCCATCTAAAATTCCGTCTTTATCTGTATCAGGATCTTCAGGATCTGTGCCAATTGCATTTTCTTCTGCATTAGTTAAGCCGTCAGCATCACAGTCAGACGTACCTAAAGGTGTTCCGTTAAGAGAATCACAGTCATCCAAAGGATTGGTGTTATCTGCAACCTCTTGTCCGTCTGTAACACCATCATCATCTGTATCTGCGTCATTAGGGTCTGTGCCAAGTGCAGCTTCATCTTCATTAGTTAACCCATCATTATCAAAATCATCTGTAATAAAAATAACAGCTGTATTTGTATTACCTGCTGCATCAGAAACAGTAATATCTAATGTACTAGGAAAACCTAAACTAGGTAAAGTACCACTAATTGGAGTAGCCGTGTTTGTATCTAAACTAAAGTTACCTGCAGCATCTGTTGTAACTGTATAAGTAACTTCTGGTGTACCGTCAGCATCAACATCAATAGCAATAGTTAAAGTTTCATTTGCACTACCAGTACCAGTAATAACAGGAGTAAGGTTATCTGTTATTTCATCGTTTACAATAGGAGCTACGGTATCTATAACAATAGGGTATGCTGCAGAAGAAAAACTAATGTTGCCAAAAGCATCACTTGCTACTGCAGTAATATCATAGTTTCCATCTGGTAAAATAGTTGCACTGTGGTCTAAAGTCCAATTACCTGTAGCATTAGCAGTTGTAGTACCTATTATTACACCATCAATATAAATATCTATAATTCTATTTGGTTCAGATGTTCCAAAAATGGATAGTGTATTGTCAGATGTAATTGCATCATCAGGAATATTTGTATCAATACTACTGCTACTAATAACAGGTGTAGCAATAGTTGCAGTTTCTACATTGTATAGTTTAGTAGCAGCAACTGTATTGTTATTGCCTGCAGAGTCTGTAGTAGTTAAATTAGCATCTATAGTAGTATCTGCATCTAAAGCTAAATTATTTCCAGACACTATTATACTAAACGTTCCGGTATTACTAACAGTACCTGTTGTAGAAACACCGTTTATTAATAATGTAACCGTATCTCCGGTATTAAATTCTCCTGTAGCAGAACCTGTAATTGTTATATTTTGAGAAGCTTCAATAGCATTAATGGTATTATCAGTAGTTACATCATCAATAATAATTGTTGGTGTAGGAGCTGTAATATCTAAAGCATATATTTTTGTTGCATTAATTGTATTACTATTACCAACACTATCTGTGGTAACCAAGCTAGCGTTTATTGTTACATCTGCATCTGCAAGAAGATCTCCACCACTAACGGTAATGCTAAAAATACCAGAAGCATTAACAGTACCTGTTGTAGAGACACCGTTTATTAATAGTGTAACTGTATCTCCGTTATTAAATTCTCCTGTAGCAGTACCTGTAATAGTTATGTTTGATGTTGATTCTGCGGTATTTATAATATTATCTGCAGTAACATCATTAATTGTTAGCGTAGGTGTAGGAGCAGTAACATCTACATTATATGTTTTGTTTGTTGTTCCAGTACCTGTGTTTCCTGCTGTGTTTGTTGTACTAACACTACCATTTACAGTTAGGTCTGCATCTGCAGTAAGCTCTGTCCCCGGAATAGGCATACTAAAGTTGCCTAAAGCATCTATTGCATTGGTGTATGATATGCCGTTTACTACTAAAGTAACCACATCACCAGTTAAAAAGTCGCCACTAATATTACCAATTACTGTTATTGTGGTTGTAGCTTCAGTAGTATTAATAGTATTGTCTGCCGTAATATTGTTAATTGTAATAACAGGCATAGGCAAAGTAGTATCTACATTATAAATTTTACTGTTTGTAGCAGTACCAACATTACCAGCCATGTCTAAGGTATTTACCACGCCATTTATAGTGAAATCTGCATCTGCAGCAAGATCACTACCACTAACAGGAATGCTAAAATTACCAGAAGCATCTACACCATTAAAATATGAATTTCCATTTATAGTAATAGTCACAAGATCTCCAATATTAAAATCGCCACCAACAGTACCTGTAATAGTTATAGTTGATGCTGCCTCATTGGCATTTACTACATTGTCTGCAGTAACATCATTTATTGTTAGTGTAGGTGTAGGAGCTGTAACATCTACATTATATGTTTTAGTTGCATTTACGGTATTACCATTTCCAGAGCTATCTGTAGTTGTAATTGATGCATCTATTGTTGTGTCTGTATCTGCAGCAAGATTACTACCGTTAACAGAAATACTAAAATTACCAGAGGCATCTACAGTTCCAGTACTTGAAACACCATTACTAACAAGAGTAACGGTATCACCAGTGTTAAATTCGCCACTAACAGTACCTGTAATGGTTATGTTTGATGCTGCTTCTGTGGCATTTATAGTATTATCTGCAGTAACATCATTTATTGTTAGTGTAGGTGTAGGAGCAGTAACATCTACATTATATGTTTTAGTTGCATTTATGGTATTTGTATTACCAGAATTATCTGTAGTTATAATTGAAGCATTTATAGTTGTATCTGAATCTACAGCAAGATCACTACCATTAACAGGAATACTATAGTTGCCAGAAGCATCTACACTTCCAGTGCTTGAAACACCATTAATAACAAGGGTTACATTGTCTCCAGTATTAAATTCTCCTGTAACAGTACCCGTAAGAGTTATGGTTGATGTTGATTCTGTTGTGTTTATAATATTATCTGCAGTAACATCATTTATTGTTAGTGTAGGTGTAGGAGCAGTAACATCTACACTATAAGTTTTAGTTGTATTTACTGTGTTTGTGTTTCCAGAATTGTCTGTAGTTGTAATTGATGCATCTATTGTTGTATCTGCATCATCTGCTAAGTTGCTACCACTAACAGGTATACTAAAGTTACCAGAGGCATCTACATTTCCTGTACTAGAAATACCATTGATAAGAAGAGTTACACTGTCTCCAGTATTAAATTCTCCTGTAACAGTACCTGTAATAGTTATGCTACCCGCAGCCTCTGCTGAGTTTACGGTATTATCTGCAGTAACATCATTAATTGTTAGCGTAGGCGTAGGCGCAGTAACATCTACATTATAAGTTTTAATTGCTGTAGCTGTTCCTATATTACCTGCAGTATCTGTTGTACTAACACTACCATTTATGGTTGTATCTGTATCAGTAGCAAGATCACTACCGTTAACAGAAATACTAAAGTTACCAGTAGCATTTGTAGTTCCAGTGCTTGTAACACCATTAATTACCAGAGTAACCGTATCACCTGTATTAAAATCACCACCAACAGAACCTGTAATAGTTACGGTTGATGCTGCCTCAGTGGTATTAACTACATTATCTGCAGTAACGTCATTTATTGCTAGTGTAGGTATTGGTAGTGTAGTATCTATCGTTGCAGAATCGCTTCCGTTTGTACTTGTATTTCCTGCAGCATCAGTGATTGATGCTGTAACAGTAATGGTATTACCTTCACCCGGACTAACAAAACTAGTAGTTACAGTACCATTACCAATATCTGTAGCAGTTAAAGTTTGATTGGTACCGTTTATAGTTAAAATATAGTTCTCTACAGCTTCAGCAGGTAAAGTAATGGTAACATCAATATCACCCACCAATTCTGTACTGTTTATAATAGCGTCGTTATTAATATCTTCACTAATTACAACAACAGGAGCAGAAGTAGCAGCAGTGTCAATTACAGCAGAATCGCTTCCGTTTGTGCTTGTGTTTCCTGAGGCATCAGTAATTGATGCTGTAACAGTAATGGTATTACCTTCACCCGGACTAACAAAACTAGTAGTTACAGTACCAGTACTAATATCTGTAGCAGTTAAAGTCTGATTAGTTCCGTTTATGGTTAAAATATCGTTTTCTACAGCTTCAGCAGGTAAAGTAATGGTAACATCAATATTACTAGAAAGCTCAGAATTACTTATGATTCCATCATTATTAATATCTTCAGTAATTACAACCGTAGGAGCAGAAGTAGCAATAGTTTCAATTGTAGCAGAATCGCTTCCGTTTGTGCTTGTGTTTCCTGCAGCATCAGTGATTGATGCAGTAACAGTAATGGTATTACCTTCTCCCGGACTAGCAAAACTTGTAGTTACAGTACCAGCAGTAATGTCGCCCGCAGTTAAAGTTTGATTGGTACCGTTTATAGTTAAAATATCATTTTCTACAGCTTCAGTAGGTAAAGTAATGATAACATCAATATCACCCACCAATTCTGTGCTGTTTATAATAGCGTCGTTATTAATATCTTCACTAATTACAACTGCAGGAGCAGAAGTAGCAGCAGTGTCAATTACAGCAGAATCGCTTCCGTTTGTGCTTGTGTTTCCTGAGGCATCAGTAATTGATGCTGTAACAGTAATGGTATTACCTTCACCCGGACTAACAAAACTAGTAGTTACAGTACCAGTACTAATATCTGTAGCAGTTAAAGTCTGATTAGTTCCGTTTATGGTTAAAATATCGTTTTCTACAGCTTCAGCAGGTAAAGTAATGGTAACATCAATATTACTAGAAAGCTCAGAATTACTTATGATTCCATCATTATTAATATCTTCAGTAATTACAACCGTAGGAGCAGAAGTAGCAATAGTTTCTATGGTTGCAGAATCGCTTCCGTTTGTACTTGTATTTCCTGCTGTATCAGTTATTGATGCAGTAACAGTAATGGTATTACCTTCACCCGGACTAGCAAAACTAGTTGTAACTGTACCAGCAGTAATGTCGGCTGCAGTTAAAGTCTGATTAGTCCCATTTACGGTTAAAATATCGTTTTCTACAGCTTCAGCAGGTAAAGTAATGGCAACATCAATATCACCTACCAATTCTGTACTGTTTATAATAGCGTCGTTATTGGTGTCTTCAGTAATTACAACTACAGGAGCAGAAGTTGAGGTAGTATTTACTGTAGCAGAATCACTAGCTTCTGGACTCGTGTTTCCTGAGGCATCAGTAATTGATGCTGTAACAGTAATGGTGTTATCTTCACCCGGACTAACAAAACTAGTAGTTACAGTACCATTACTAATATCTGTAGCAGTTAAAGTCTGATTAGTTCCGTTTATGGTTAAAATATCGTTCTCTACAGCTTCAGCAGGTAAAGTAATGGTAACATCAATATCACCCACCAATTCTGTACTGTTTATAATAGCGTCGTTGTTAATATCCTCAGTAATTACAACCGTAGGAGCAGAAGTAGCAACAGTTTCTATGGTAGCAGAATCGCTTCCGTTTGTACTTGTATTTCCTGCTGTATCAGTTATTGATGCAGTAACAGTAATGGTATTACCTTCACCCGGACTAGCAAAACTAGCAGTTACAGTACCAGCAGTAATATCTGTAGCAGTTAAAGTCTGATTAGTCCCATTTACGGTTAAAATATCGTTCTCTACAGCTTCAGCAGGTAAAGTAATGGTAACATTAATATCACCCACCAATTCTGTACTGTTTATAATAGCGTCGTTATTAATATCTTCAGTAATTACAACTACAGGAGCAGAAGTAGCAGCAGTGTTAACCAAAACCGAATCTGAACTAGGATTACTTGTATTACCTACGGGATCTGTAATAGTAGCTGTTACAGTTAAAGAACCATCTTCTGCTGGAGGAGTAAATGTTAGAAGAACTTCTCCGTTTGCAATATCTGTAGCGGTTAATGTTTGGTTTGTACCGTTTACAGTTAAAATATCATTCTCTGCAGCATTTGCTGGTAATGTAATGGTTACATTAACATCTCCAACTAACTCGCTTGTATTTAAAAAACCATCATTATTAATATCTTCAGTAATAACAACAATTGGAGCATCTGGTGGTGTATCATCAAAAATAATTGTAGCGCTACTAGAAGTAAGAGTGGCACAAGAAAAGGTTTCATCATTAATAATAACCTGATATAAAAAGCCATCATAACTAGCTGTAATTCCAGTTAGTGTAAGTGTGTTAGTTGTGCTGCCTGTATAAATATCTACAGTGTTGGCATCATTTATATCTACAAAACCATTACCATCTAAACGGTTTACTTGCCATTGATAAGTTAAAGCTTCGCCAGTTGCTGTAACTACAAAAGTTTCTGGGTTTGTGCCATTGGTTAAAATATCTTGAGGTTGGTTTGCAGTATTAGTTATTGCTGGTGCTTGTCCTATCTGTTGAAAGTCAAAGTCAGTATTTCCAGAACCACTATCTGCATTCTTAGGAGTAGTATAACCATCTATAACCATACTAGCAGTTACAGTACCGTTTGTAGCATTTACAGTTGTGGGTAAGCCTCCTAAAATACCGTCATTGTTTTGGTCTGTAAACCCAGCTTCTAAAACATCATTACAACCATCGCCATCTGCATCTAGCTCTAAATAATCTGGTGTTCCGTTTGGTGTTGCCTCAGAATCTGCTAAAGTATAATCTACAGTGCCATTATTAACACCGCTACTAGTTTGTAAGGCATCAAAAATACCATCTTCACTAACAGCAGTACCTAAAATACCATTGGTATGAGGTTGGTTATGTCCGGCTTCAATAACATCAAAAATACCATCGTTATCAGAATCTAAATCCAATAAATCTGGCACACCATCAATATCAGAATCTCTGTCTTTACAAGCAAATAATATAAGTTCTATCTCATCTTCTACACCTGTGGAAGAAGTTTGTACCAATTGCAATGTAAAAGTAGATACTCTTTGGTTAATTTGTAATGTTCCTGCGGCAGAACCATCGCTATCTTTTAATGAGCTTTCAGGGTCATAACCATCTGATGGTAAACCCGTACCTCCATCTTTTACTGTAGTTACAGTAGAAACAAAGTCGAATGTACCGGCAAGTTCTGACCACGTTAAACCGTTTAAAAGGCTTATTTCTGCAGAGGTCTGATTATTACTAGTATCATTGCCACCAATTCTATCCAGATGAAGCCTAGGTTTATCTACAAAAACGGGGTTGTTAGTGGCATCTACAAACTCAACAGTAACTGTTACTCCGCTATCATAAGTAGCAGCAAGAGAAATATCTCCTTGTAAATCTTCAGTCCAAAAATCTACACCAGGATTTGTAAAATTACCGCTTACAAAGTTGGTAGAGTTTGTAGTTGTGACATTAGCAATAACTCCGTTGCCATAATCAAAAGAAGCAGTTTTGCCAGCAATAGTCCAAGCACCAGATTGTACAGGAGTACAACTACCTTCATCAGTATCTAAAATACCATCATTATCATCATCTAAATCGCAACTATTATTTACACCGTCACCATCTGTGTCGTTCTCTGTAGGTGTGCCAACTATAGCTCCAGAAGTACAAGGATTTATCACTAAGTTAGAAAAGGCAAATTCTACTTCGTCTCTGTTTGGAGCATTATTGGTTAATGGTGTTGAGTTCCTTTCTAGAAGTGTATTTAAATTTATAGTGTTTATTAAGTTTGTTATTTGTAGACTACCTCCTGCGGTATTAGCACATTCACCAGTGCCTCCTAATATTTCAAATAAATTTTCTCCCTTAAAAAAAACAGAATCACTATCTAATCTATCAGTAGCGCTTAGTTCATCCCAAGTGTATCCGTCCTGTAAATAAAATGTACCAGTAGTATTAGATCCTAATACCCCTGTTGCTCCAACTTTATCAACGTGTAAGATAGGGTTTTGTATGTCTGCTAATGCATTTGTTCTGGTGTCATAGAACTCAAAAGAAATTGTCCCATTACTACCATTAACTTCTAAAGCTAGAGATGGTGTCCCTGTAATAGTTGGGTCACTAAAAGCATCAGGAGAGCACAACATTGTATCTCCGCCTAAAATATCTACATAACCAGTAACGGTAACTTCAATTCGTACTAAACCGTCAGAACTTACAGATGTCCATTTTCCCCCACCAGCATCTGACCATACGCCAGAGGTTTGAGCAAAAAATAGTTGAGTAAAAAATATAAAAGCTATAAGAGTAATTAATTTTACTCTGTTTATATGAAAGAATTTTGTATTCAATTTTATCATAAAAAAAGTTCATTTTATGAATAAGCTAATGGTTTGGTTAAAAAGTTATTCAATTTTAAAAGCTAATTTATATTGAAAAATACCGAACAGTGTATTAATGTTGTGAATACTAGGCTTTTGTATGCGTAGGCTTAATTGTAATACGTTTAAGAGCTAGAGTTTATGCTGTTTTTAATAAACAATATGAACAGTTGTTTTTTTAATGATTAACCATAAGTGTTTTTTTGATGGTTTGTTGTTTTTAAAATTAAATAGTGTAGATGAAGGTGTTTTTTTAAGTGTGTAATTTTTATAAAAAATAAAATAAAATAAAATTAACATTACATAAGTAAGGGTTTAGTAAAAATTAATCGTCTTAGTAGTATATAATGTAATATTTAAAATGAAAAAATTAAACTTTACTATTTGGTAGTAAAGTCTATTTATAACAACACCTTTCTTTATGCTTTGTTTTCAGTATAAATTTTGAATTAGTCAATCAATAAAAAATGAAAGAATGTTGTTTAAAGGGCTATTTTTAGTGGGTAGCCCTTTTTTAAAATAAAAGAAGAAAATCGAACTAAAGAACGATTAAAAAGTAAATGTTGTGAGCGTTAAAGAAGAAGTTTTAGTAAAAGAAAATTTAGAAAATTATTTTCAGCAATTTTCTAAAGGAGTTATAGGTAGTAACCATTATTTTAAAACCTTATACGGTAAACAAAAGTTGGTTTACGCAGATTGGATAGCAAGCGGAAGATTGTATGCTCCTATTGAAGAAAAAATGCAGTATAAAATAGGGCCAATGGTTGCTAATACACATTCTTTTTCTAGTGAAACAGGCAAAGCATCTACCTATGCTTATAAATTAGCAAGAAGAATAATTAAAGAACATGTAAATGCTAATGATGACGATGTTTTAGTTACAACTGGTACTGGTATGACTGGTGCAATTGTTAAGCTTCAGCGTTTAATAGGGTTACGTAAAAGTTTTAAACACAAACCAAATAGAGTAGATAGGCCAGTTGTTTTTATTACACATATGGAACACCACTCTAACCACGTTTCTTGGATGGAAACTTTAGCAGATGTTGTTATTTTAGACTGTGATGAAAATAAACTTGTAGACGTTAATAGCTTAGAACAAAAATTATTAGAATATGCAGATAGGCCAATGAAAATTGGTGCTTTTACAGCTTGTTCTAATGTTACCGGTATTATTACACCTTACCAAGAGTTGGCTAAAATAATGCACAAACATAACGGATATTGTGTGGTAGACTTTGCTGCCTCTGCACCTTATGTAAAAATGGATATGCATCCAGCAGATCCAGAAGCTTATTTAGATGCTATTGCATTTTCTCCGCATAAATTTTTGGGAGGACCAGGAAGTTGTGGAGTGTTAGTGTTTAATAAAAAACTATACAATGCTAAATGCCCAGATACTCCAGGTGGTGGTAATGTAAAATGGACAAATCCTTGGGGTAGTTATAGCTATTTTGATGATATAGAGGTTAAAGAAGATGGTGGTACTCCAGGTTTTTTACAAACTATGAAGGCTGCCTTAACTATTAGGTTAAAAGACCAAATGGAGGTAAGTAAAATTCACAAAAGAGAAGAAGAATTATTACAATTAAGCTACCAGAAATTAGGAGAAATAAACGGCCTAGAAATTTTAGGAAGTACAGACGTACCAAGAATTGGTTGTATTTCATTTACAATGTCTAACATACATTATAATTTAATTGTTAGGTTATTAAATGATAGGTTTGGTATACAAGTAAGAGGTGGTTGGTCATGTGCTAGTACTTACGGTCATTATTTATTTGACATAGATAGAAGAAAATCTAAAAAAATAACACGTAATATTATAAATAAAGACCTTAGTAATAAGCCTGGTTGGGTACGCTTATCTTTACATCCTTTAATGACTAATGAAGACGTAATTTTTATTAGTGAGGCTTTAAAAGAAATACAAAAAAAGATTGCACTTTGGAAATGTGATTATAAATACAACCCAACAACAAATGAATGGGATTGTCTACAAAGAGGAGATCAAGAAATTAAACAAGAGGTATGCAAATGGTTTAGTTTGTAACAACTTAACAAGAACTTAATTTAGTTTTTATTTCTAGAAAACGCTGGTAACTTTATTTGTTATCGGCGTTTTCGTTTTTAGTATTTCTTAATTGTTTTGTAGCTCTTCTTTTTTCTGAAAAACTCTAACATAATCTACAGCCATATGTTGAGGAAAAACGGTATCATCAATTCCTTTTTGTCCGCCTAGCATACCACCAACAGATACATTTAAAATTAAATAAAATTTTTGATCAAAAGGCCATTCTGCCGTTGTCTTGTGCTCATTAGCAAAACTATTATAAACCACGTCATCCAGAATAAAATCCATTTTTTCTGGTGTCCATTCTAATGAGTATGTATGGTAAGTATCATTAGGGTTACTTATAAAAGTTTTTTTCCCTTTTTGTGTTTTTTTTAAGTGGTTGTATGCTTTTGTGTGTATAGTTCCAAAAATAGAATCTGGACTAAAGCCTACGTATTCCATAATATCAATTTCACCACTTTCTGGCCAGCCAACCTCTTTTCTATTTTCTCCTAACATCCATATGGCAGGCCATAAGCCTATTCCTTTAGGAAGTTTAGCCCTAACATCTATACGGCCATATTTCCAAGATGCTAAGCCCTGAGTCTTTATTCTGGCAGAAGTGTATTTTGCGCTATCAATTTTAGGAATATAATGTAACCAGCTTTTGTTTTTAAATGCATTACTTTTATAATCCTTGTTGGCAACACTTTCTTTGTGGGCTTCTATAATTAAATTTCCTTTTTCTACTCTTACATTTTTAGTATTACTTGTAAAGTATTGTTTTTCTTCATTACTTATAAAGCCAATATCATATACCCATTTTTTATTGTTGGGAGCTCCTTTGTAATTAAACTCATCACTCCATACTAGTTGATAGCCATTAGAAACTGGATTTTTTTTTAACCTTTTAAATAGTAGTTCTGGTTCGTTAGTTGTAATATAATTAAAATTATGGGCAATAAATAAATCTAAGTTTTCTTCATTATTTACAGTCCATACGTTAAGAGCTAAATTTAGTTTTTTAGCTTCTTTTATCCATTCTGGATGTTTTTTAAATACATTTTTTTCATAATCTAGTCCAGAAATTGAATCCTTTTTTAGTTGACTAGGAGCTTTAGATCCGTCTAAATACTGTGTATTAGCATTAGGGTCTAGTTCTTTTATTTTTAGCAGTATGTTGTAACTAAAGCTTATGTACGTTTTTATATAAGGGTCTGCTTTTAGCCTTTTAACTTCTTTAATTACTTTTTCGGTAATTATAGAGTTACGCTCTTTGTATTTAGAGGGTTTTATTTCTAAAACTAGTCCTGTAGAGGTATTATTTTTCATACCAGCAAGCAAATAGTCTTTTAAAGTTGGTAATGTTTCTCCGTTAGATAATTTTTTTTTAGATAACTCTGCAAATGTGGTATCTTCAATAGGTAAGTTGTTGTAAGTAGGGTCATGGGTTACAATTAGTATATTGTCAGAAGTCATTCTAACATCAAATTCTGAACCAGTACAATTTAGGGAAATAGCTTCTTTTAATGCAGCAATTGAATTTTCTGGTAAATTTTTATTTTTCCAAGCACCACGGTGTGCAACTACTGGGTTATCTGCAAATAATATTTTATTAGTATTATTTGTTTTACAGGCACTAAGAGCAAGAATAAACGCTAAAAATAAGATACGCATATTTGTATTTATATAAATTATTATGTAATAAAATGCTAAGGACAATTAAATTGCCCTTAGCTTTAAAAAACTAGGTAACTAAAAAACTAAACTTAATTAATATCCTGTGTTTTGTGGGTAACTAGCTCCTAATAAATCTAAATCTTCCTGAAAAATTGGAAAATTAATATAATGATCTTTCCAATTTATTCTTGGGTCTTTACTTCCTCCAAAATAGTTTGGATAATATTCGCCATCTCCAGAGAAATTTATCATTTGATTATTTAAAACATCAGCTCCCATTCTTTTTAATGTAAACCAACGCTCTCCTTCAAATGCTAGTTCACGAGCATTTTCATCTAGTATATCTTGCATAGTAACACTAGTTAAAGGTGCTGCATTTGCTCTTGTTCTAATTGCATTTATGTATGGCAAAGCATCTCCGCTAGATCTTAAAATAGCTTCTGCAGCTATTAAATAGGTTTCTGCTAGTCTGTAAACTAAAATATTACTTCTTTGTGTGTAAGAGTTAGGGTCGTCATCTTCTTGTGCAAATTTTATACAAGAAGGGTGTAACCTTTGGTAGTACCTTGTGTAAGTGTCACTAGGGTTATCTAAATCAGTTATAGGTTTATAAATATCTATTTCATCACCAATATTATCTCCTGTATTGTAATAATATTTTAGCCTAAAATAGGTGTTGTCATCTCTTGTGTCATTTGGGTCTTCTGCTAAAAGATTTAATAAATATAGGTTTGGTAAAACTCTAGAAAAACCTCTACCGCCTTGTTCTATATCTGAGTTTATGCCAGATATTTGAAAATATTGAGTTACATAGTTGGCATTCATCATAGTTGCGTCTCCACCTCCTAATACATCATCTTGTGACTGTATAACAAATAATTGCTCGCTATTATTTAGGTCACCTTTAAAAACATCTGCAGTAGAAGAAACTAAACTGTGTGGGCTTTCTGGATCTTCAATTACAGATAAAGCTTGTTCTTTAGCTTCTAACCAATCTCCTTGCCACATAGCTACTTTAGCTTTTATGTGTTTAGCTGTTCCTTTAGAAACTCTACCAAAGTTTACATTCCAATCTAAATGTTCTATAGCAAAATTTAAATCGCTGTTTAATAAAGCAAAAATTTCTTCTTTTGATGATTTATTCTCTATAACATTAAAAGCATTATCTACAGTTACAGATTCTGTTGTAACATATATGTTGTTATACATTCTGTACAGAAAAAAATAAGACTGCGCTCTAAAGAATTTTGCTTCTGCAATAATTTGGTTTCTAGTGTCCTCATCTATATTATCTACAACCTCTGCTGCATTAATAATATCTGTAGCTTTATTGGTAATGTTGTAGTAATGTTTCCAAAATAAAGAAGAAACCAGTTCTGTGCCATAATCTATTGGTGATACGCCTCTTTCATACCTTCCCATTAAGCCTGTATAACCAGATCTACTAAAGGTTAAATCGCTTCTAGAAGATAAAAGAACAGCTCCCATGTAATCTTCTGTTCTTTGGTCATACCTATCTCTATTAAATTTATATAAACTTACTACGCCAGATTTTAAACCTTCTTCTGTAGTGTATACATAGTTAGAGTCTATTAATGTGCTTGGCTGCTCTTCTAAATAGTCTTGGCAACTAACCATACTAATTATGATAAAAGCAAACCCTAAAATACTATTAGCTTTTTTGTATATATATGTTGTATTCATAATGTTTGTTTTTAAATTATAAACTTGCTTTTACACCAAATGTGAAACTTCTAGAATCTGGATAACCTGTATCTGAACTAGAAAATGTATTTCTAATATTTACTTCTGGGCTATAACCTATATAATCTGTATTGGTAAATAAGTTGGTAGCAGTTACATAAAATTTAATTTGATCTACATTAATTTTAGATAAAAAGTTTTGTGGTAAACTATACCCTAAACTTAAAGTTCTTAGCCTAACATAGGATGCGTCTTTAACAGCAAGGGAGTTTAAATACTGTGGTGTAGAGTCATAACTAGGTCTAGGGAAACTTGTAGACGGATTTTCTGGTGTATAATAAGGTACTTTTACACCATTTAATTTACCAGATAAAGTACCACCATTATTAAAGTCTGATAAAAATGGGTTTACTTTAGTAGCCCCTTCTACAGCATAAAAATCTACAAACAAATCAAAACCTTTGTAAGATAGTGTTGTAGATAAAGAGCCAAACCAATCTGGGTTAGGATCTGTAAATACTCTGTCTTCTTGTGTTATAGCACCATCACCATTTGTGTCTTTAATTCTAATATCTCCAGGCCTTAAATCTTCTTGTGTAATTGTAGATTCTGGGTTTGCTTGTGGTGCATTTGCAAAGTCGTCTCCTTCTTGAAAAATTCCATCAAACTGATACTGTCTAATAACTCCTGTTGGTTGCCCTACATAGTAGTTATAGGCATCATCCTCTAAAATAGGTTCTCCATTACCATCGTTATATAAGTTAACTAATTCATTTTTATTGTTAGACCAGTTTGTAGAAACAGACCATCTAAAATCTTCAGTATTAATTAGGTTGGCAGTTAAGCTTAACTCTATACCAGAATTTTTTAATTCACCAGCATTAAAATAGGTGTATCTATAACCTGTGGTAGATGGCACACCTCTTCTTAACAATAAATCTTTAGTTCTAGCATCATAATATTCTGCAGTACCAGTTAAAAAGTTTTTAAACAATGAAAAATCTAATCCGAAATTTAAGGTTGTAATGGTCTCAAATTTTAGATTTACATTTGGTAATACTACAGATGGTGAGTAACCAGATGCAGATTCGCTATCAAAAACATAATTTTGTCCTTCTGCAGTAAACAAAGATGTATATGGTCTACTAATACCATTTACTAAAGAGCCATAACTTGCTCTAAACTTTAATTCTTGTACAGCAGTAGATTCTTTCAAGAAGTTTTCGTTGTGAATTTTCCAAGCAACTGAAGCAGCAGGGTTATGACTCCATTTATTACCCTCGGCATTTACAGATGCACCATCTGCTCTATAAGTTGCAGAAAATAAGTACTTATCTAATAAAGTATAACGAGCTCTAGCCATAAAAGAGGCACTCTTAAAAGTGTTTTGGTCTCTTTCTACAGTAACATTACCAATGGCATTTGTAATACCATTATACCCTAAGCTTTCGTTTATAAAACTCCTGCCTTCTGTAAATGTTCTTGTAAATTTGTCTTCTTGTACAGACTGTACTAGCGTTAGGTTAAACTTGTTGTTGTTATTAAAGTCATTAGTATAAGTTAAAATATTTTCAACTAAATAAGACTCTTTTAACTGGTTGTCTATCCTAGCTATACCACTATCTGTATCACCAGCAGAACTTAAAGAAGATTGGTATTGGCCTCTTTCAGAATTTTTTCTAGTTAAATTGGTTTTTAATTGATAATGTAAATTTTTAGTTATTTGGTATGATGGAGATAAATTGATAATAAAATCGTTTCCTTTTTCATCATTATCTTGCTCTCTTAAATTCCATAATGGGTTTGTAGCAGATAATTCTTCTCCGCTAGGGTATTGAGTTAAACTACCATCTTCATTATAGGCTTTGCCTAATGGGGAAAAAGTAATTACATTAATATTGGCAGCTCTCTCTATATCATCAGACAATAAGTTAAAATCAAAATTTACAGAGAATTTATCATTTATTTTTTGGTCTACGTTTAGTCTTAAATTTTTACGTGTATAGCTTGATGATGGAATTATACCGTCTTCTTTAAAATAGTTTACACTAGCATATACTTTTGTAAAATCTGTTCCTCCAGAAACATTTAAAGATTGACTATTAACTAAGCCAGATCTTAATAATTCATCTTCCCAATCTACAAATTCATTATTTGCTATAGATTCCATTTCAATTTCAGAAAATGCATCTTCTTCATTTGGGTATTCATTTGTTGCATTGTTAGAACGTATAGCTTCTCTTCTTAGTTGTGCAAATTCTTCACCGCTATACACATCAAAATTTCGTTCAATAGATTTTGTAGTTACATAACCATGATAAGAGACGTTTACTTTACCACTTTCTCCTCTTTTTGTTGTTACTAAAATAACACCGTTAGCACCTCTAGATCCGTAAATAGCTTGTGCAGAAGCATCTTTTAATACCTCTATAGATTTAATATCATCAGAATTTATGTCTTCTATACCACCTTCTCTAATAATACCGTCTACTACATAAATAGCACTTGTATTACCTTCTATAGAACTACGGCCTCTAAAAATAATTTCAGAAAAACCACCAGGTCTTAAAGTTCCGCCTCCGACTTCTACTTGTAAACCAGCAACTCTACCTCTTAGCATTTCTGTAACGTCAGATGTTGGTGTTAGTGTTGCTTTACTTAGGTCTGTGGTAGCTACAGCGTTTACTAAATCACTTTTTTTCTGTGTACCGTATCCTACAACAATAACTTCGTCTAAGGCACTAGCATCTTCAGTTAATGTTATTGTTAAAGGAGCGTTTGTAATGGATACTTCTTTTGTAACATAACCTACATAAGATATAACTAAGGTTTGTGACGCTGTAGAGGTCTCTATACTAAACTCTCCATCAAAGTTTGTAGTTGTACCTATACTTGTACTTTTTAAGAGCACAGTTGCTCCTAATAAAGGAATTCCATTCTGGTCTAATACTTTACCAGATACTGTTTTTTGGTCTTGAGCATTTACTATAGTATTAGATAAAAATAGTAGTGCTATAAAAACCAATAATTTTGGTTGTTTTAATAGTTTTGAAATCATAGATAGTTAATTTTTCTCAAATAAACAGATAGTTCTATTTGTTTGTATTAACGAAATGTTATGAAACTAGCTGTTTAAGTATTGCTAAATTATACTATTAAAAATGAGAATAATTAAATTTTAACTATACAAAAACATACATTTTACATTTTATTGTATCTTTTTTTGGTAATTAAGCAATTACAGTGGTTTGGCAATTGTTTTATTTTGCCCATAAAGCCAAAAAACTGCCAAAAAAGAGAGAAAATTGGCTTGTAGTAGTGGTATTGTAGTGGTAATATTAAGCTAATATTATCAATTATATGGATAGTATGTGTTCTATTAAGTTAGTTTCTCTAGAAAGGTTCATTTTTTTTCTAAGTCTAGATCTTCTTACCTCTACACTTTTTACAGAAATGTTTAATAATGGTGCAATTTCTTTAGAAGAAAGGTTAAGTCTTAGATAGGCACAAAACTTTAAATCATTTGCAGATAAATCTGGATGAAGCTCTTTAGCTCTAGTTAAAAATTCTTTGTCTGCGTTATTAAATGCTTCCATAAAAAACTTTCTGTCCTTAACATTATTTAAGTTTTTATCTATAAGTTTAAAAACAGGGTGTTTAGTGTTAGTAATACCAGTATCTTTTTTAAGTTCTTTTTTTATTCTTCTTAACACCTCATTACGTTTTACTATACTCATAGTAGAGATGGCTAGTTCTCTGTTTTTACTTTCTATTTCTTGATTTAGCTTCTCATTTTTTAAACGAATAACTTCTTGTTCATTTTTAAACTCTAAAAGTTGCATTTTTTGCTTATTTTCTAATAAAGTTTTTTGGTGCTTTTTATAATAGTACCTTTTGTAAAATTTATGAGTTAAAAAAATAAGAAATAGCCCTAACAAAACATAACTAACTATTGCTATTGCTGACAAGTAAAAAGGCCTTTGTATGGTAAAAGTGTACGTGGCAATATTAGTAGATATTTTATTGCCTATTTTAGACCTAACTTTAAATACATAGTCTCCGTATGATAACTTATCGTAAGACGTATAAGAGTTTTGTGACCAACTAGACCAATCAGAATCAAAATTCTCTAGTTGATATTGGTAGTATGTATTTTCATACTTATTATAATTAGGAGTAGTATAACTAAAAAATACAGAAGATTGTTTAAATTTAAAATCTCCTTTATTGTAAATGTTTACATCACTATAATTTGTCTCCTTTTCCTTAACTTTTATTTTATCAATAAAAACTTGGTGAGACTTTGATTCTATTTTAGACAAGTTTACATTAATGTAACCATTTGTTTTACCTAGTATATAATTATCGTTATTTAAACTTGCTATATTTTCAAAACTAGAATTAATTTTTCTCCAATTATTTTCTATAGGGATAGATTTAATAGAAACCATATTTGGTAATGGACCTTTTTGTGCATACTTAATATCATTTTTATTAAAAGACCATAATAATTCTCTTTTGTCAAAAATTAATTTTCCAGACCTATATTCTTTTTTAGGAATTAAAGCACTTAGTACGCTGTCTTTTATAAAAGATTGTGTTTTATTTTCTAATTTAAAAACCCCATTTTCATTTGCATAAATAATATGATTGTTAGTTTTTGTTAAACCAGCTGCTTTTCCTTTAAATTCATCAAAAAGAGTTATTTTATTAAAACCAGTTAAACTATCATTTAAAGTTAAATGATATATACCCTTATGTTCATGGTTAACCCAAATATCTTTGGTGTTATTTATTTCAAAAAAACGAGAAGAGATTTCAAAACCATTTAGTTTGTTTTGCAATGTCCACTTATTATTTTGCTTATGTAAAATTGCTAAGCCAGAATAGTGCCCAAATAGTATTTTATTTTTTTGCTTTGGTAGGGGTCTAAAATTCCATACTCCAGAGATATTACTTATAAGACTTGCTTTATTGTTTTTAATATTAAAAACACCAGAATTGTGTCCGCAAAACAATTCATTGTCATAAGTATGTAAAGACCATACTTGCCCCTTTGTTCCGTTAATAAACTTAAGCTCTTTGTTAGAGTCTAAGCTTTTATAAAAAAGTCCTTGATTAGTACCAATGTACAAAAAGTTATTATGCACTATTGATGCATAAGTGGTACCTACATCACCATAATTGTCGTTATATTCTTTTATAAATGATTTTAAGTTTAAACAATTTATACCGTTATCTAAAGCTAGCCATACATTACCATCTACATCTTCAAACAAGTTAAGTACTGTATTATTACTTAAGCCAGTAGATTGGTTTATAGTATTAATAATTTCTCCTTTAGCAGATAAGTAAATAACTCCTTTAGAAATAGTGCCTAGTACAAAACTTTTATCTCTTAATTGAATACCTCTAAAAATTCGGGCTTTATCTAAAAAAGTATCCCCTGGAATGTGCCATTTATTTAAGGTTTTATTTTGTATTTTAAATAGACCTTGTGTACGAGTTAAAACAATTAAGGTATTATTAATAGAAAATATATTTAATATGTATTTTATGTTTAATTCTTCAGGAATTTTAGCAATTAAAATTTCAATTCCATTTTCTAGTCTAGAAATTGTACCATCTAATTTTTGCACATATACTTTAGTATTTACTTTAAATACTCTATAATAATTACCCTTGTCTGTTGTATAATGTAATTGTTTTTTTGTGGTATCATAAAAATAAATTCTATCATAGGATTGAAAAATAACATAGTTGTCTTGACTCTTTATATTCCATATAATTTCATCTTCTAACAATTCATCTTTAATGGTTTCAGAAATAGAAAAGTATGTTAAGCTACCATATTCATTTTGTTTCCAATACCCAAATTCCATAAAAGAACCAGTGTAAACTTTGTCATCAACAACCTTAACTGTTCTTATAACAGAACCATTAACAGAAGGGTATAACGTCCATCTAGAACCATTGTAGCCCAAAAGACCATCATTATTTGCTACGTATATATTTTTGTTATTATCCTGGCTTATGTACCAATTTTGATTTTCTGCACCATAATCTGTAGATAAAAAATTTAAGATAGGAGGTGTTTCTTGTGCTACTGTAGTAAAAGTAGTAAAGAAGCAAAAAAGTAAGAATAGGGTTTGATAATATTTATTTTTCATAATAGAACACTTAACAAAACAATATTTGTAACGTTATTTAAATTTCTAGTATAGATAGTTTAGACTCTGGTATAGTAATATAAGCCAAAAAGATAGTTATTGTTCCTAATAAGAACTTTATACATTGTTTTTTGTAAAAATATTATAAATTTCACAACTTTATACTTCTTGTTTGGTATTTGACTATAAATAAACATTTCACACTATAGTAATTTACCATAAACATTACTTTGTAACATTAGATACTAATATTAAATAAAGGTTTTGTTAATCTAAACCTAATATTAACTTGACCTTGGTAAGGTATTTTAGCTGTTTGTAAAAATGGCGATGAAAACGAAATTTTATATAGTATACCTCCTGTTATTAGCTTCTTTGTATGGCTACTCTCAACAATTAAAGTTTATAAATTATACTACAGACCAAGGATTATCTAATAATTCTGTTTTAGATATTTTAAATGATGACGATGGCGGATTGTGGATGGCCACTTGGGACGGACTTAATTATTTTGACGGTTACACATTTACCACTTTTAAACATGATATTAATAACCCAAAATCTTTACCAAGTAATTACCTTACCAGTATAGAAAAAGATAAGGATGGTTTTATATGGACCTTTAGTAATGAAGGATTAATTAGTAAATATGTTGGTAATAATGAGTTTCATCATTATAAATTTAACCAGCGTCCAAGGGCAATGTACGCTTCAACCAGCGGTGTTATAAATGTTTTGGTTGGAGAAAAAATATATAAATACAGTAATGGTAATTTTGTTGATGGCGCAGATGGCGCCTCTAAAAACAATCAAAAAAAAGAATTTAAAAAAATACTTTTAGCCAAATATCCTCATTTAGTTATTAATGATGTTTTAAAGGATAAGCAAGGTAATTTATGGTTTGCAACGTTTAAAAACGGAATTTATATTATACCCAACCACATTAATAATTTAACTACAAGTTTAATACATAACTATACATATGATGCTTATACACCTTATACTTTTTATAGTAATGAGGTAACATCATTAAACCAAGATGTGTATGGCAATATATGGTTAGGCCAAAAAGATGGTGGCTTAGCTATGGCATATTCGGGCTCTCAAGAAATATCTTCTGTTATGCCGCACCCTAATAGGTTTCCTCATTTACCAGTAGAAACTACAAGGGCTATTACTAAAGATGTAGCGGGTAATATTTGGATAGGGTATTACAACAGCGGATTGTATCATTATAGTGAAAAAACAAAATGTTATGTAAAGTTCCCTGTAAAAGAATCTAAACAAAACGAAGAGTGGGAGCGTGTAAGGTCTCTTTATACAGCTAAAGATGGTAGTATTTGGGTAGGTACATATGCGGGTATTTTACGTATTAAAAATAATAGTTACACAACTTTTGAAGCTGCTAACATACCAGAACTACCAAATAACAGAAATTATTCTTTTTATGAAGATGATAACCATACAATATGGATTGCCTGTTGGGGTGGTTTGGCTAAGTATAACTTAAAAACGCAGCGTTTTACAAAATTTAAGGGGCAAGATAAATTTAAAAATTACAATATAAGAAACATTAAAAAAGATAAAAACAATTTAATTATTGCAACCGAGCAAGATGGTGTTTTTATTTTAGACCTTACCACAGGTAATTACAAGCAGTTAACCAAAAAAAACGGAATTTTAGGTAATAGTGTTTATTCACTTTTTATAGATCATGATACTAACAACTATTGGATAGCATCATTGGGAGGCGTTACGGTGTACAACACAAAAAAAGGAGTTATAAAAAATATAACAGATGCAAATGGCTTACCAAGTCATATGGTTTATGGCGTTTTAGACAACCAAAACCAAATGTGGGTTAGTACAACAAAAGGAATAGCTGTTATAGACAAAAATACTTACCAAGTAACACCATTTAACCCAAAAGAAGGTTGGCAAGCACCAGAATTTTCTGAAGGAGCCTACTATAAAGACAACAAAGGATTATTATTTTTTGGTGGTGTAATAGGGCTTAATTACTTTAATCCTAACGCGCTAACTATTACACCTAATACAGCTAAGTTAAAAGTGCAGGTAAATAGTATACCTATTACTACAAATAAGGCAATTAGTAAAAAACATAGCAACAATACTATAAATGTAACAGTTACGCCTATAGTATTTCCGGTAAAAAAAACAAGCAGTTACTATTATAAACTACGTGGTAAAAATACTGACTGGATTTTAGCAAAAGGAAAACAAAATATTGTATACCAAAATTTGTCCTCTGGGGATTATACTTTTTTGTTAAAAAATAACCTAAACGATACACCAAAAGAGGTTTTTAGTTTAAAAATTGAAAAAGCATTTTACGAGACTATTAGTTTTTTTATGTTACTGTTACTTTTAATAGTGGGTATTGGTTTGTTGTTTATTTATTTAAAAAATAAAAGTACAAAGGCAAAACATAAAAAACTTGAAGAGCAAATTGTAGCAAGAACAAAGCTTATAGAAAAACAAAAGCAAGACTTGTTAAAAATTAATACTGAATTAGATGATAAAAACCAAGAAATTATACAGCAAAAAGAAAAACTTTTAAGCTTACATAACAATTTAAAAAATCAAGATTTTGAGGTAGATAAGTTTAAAAGCTTTGTACTCTCACAATTTCAGCAGCCATTATCTATAATACTAAAAATGGCACATGAGATTAAAAATAATCAGGAACCTAAAACAGAAATTCTACAGCAATCTGGTAAAATAATAGATTTAATATCAGAATGGAACTATTTAGATCATATTAAAGAGTTAGGAGAAGTGCGGTTAACTTCTGTTAAATTACTACCTATTTTAAAAGAAATAGCTAACAGTGTAAAAGAAAAATTAAAACAGAACAGCGCAAATTTTAATGCACAAATAGACAAGAGTATAAATTGGGTTGAGGTAGACTTATTAAGATTAAAACTTTTATTAAAATATATTTTTAATGATATAGTAAAATACTCAGAGGCTAGTAGCTTGTTAGATGTAGCTATTGTTTTACAAGAAAATACATTGCAATTTACAGTAACGTCTAACAGTACAGTTTTACAAGGTAATGTAAAAAATATTTTAAATTATAGTCCGTATTACAAGGCTTTTTTAGTGCTAATTAAAGATCTTAACGGTACTTGTAATTTAAACAATGCAGACTACTTTAGCTTTAATTTTTCTTTACCAGTTATTGTAATGCAGAACAATACAAAGGCAGTAGAAACCATTTCCTGGAAACACTTAGATATAAAAGAAAAGCTTCCGGTTAATAAAAATAAAATTTTAGTTTTTACTGCAGCTTCAAATTTTAATATTTCAAATCAGCTACTACAAAATACAGATAATTACTTATTGTTTGAAGATGTAGTAACCAATTTATCATCAGCCTTAAAACAATTACAGATAGATGTTTTGGTGTTTTATCAAATAGGATTTACTAAAGAAATAGCCTATTTTTTACAGAAGTACAAAGAAATTCCTAAAAAGGATAGAGTTCCGTTAGTATACATATCAGAAGAAATTAACTATGCATTACAAGAAACCTCTTTAGAATTTGGTATAGACGTAGTTATACAATTGCCAGCAAGTAAAACTTTTATCAGTAATAAAATTACGTCTTTAATAAATAGGAGTACAGGTCGTGGGCAAAACAAGTTTCAGCAAGAAATTTTTAAAATTCTTACAGAAGAAAATGATCTACAGTCTAGCAATGAAAAACTTTTAAAACGCAGTTTAGAAATTATAAAGGAAGAATTGTCTAATCCATCCTTTAATGTAGAAAAACTAATATCTATTTTAGAAATATCTAGAATTAAATGTTACAGATTGTTTAAAGAACAGTTGGGGCAATCACCATCAGACGTTATAACTTCTTTGCGTTTGCAAAAAGCAGAATATCTACTTAAAAATAAAAAGTTTAATATCTCAGAAATTGGTTTTGAGTGTGGTTATAGTGACAGTAAATATTTTGGTCGCACATTTAAAAAGCATTTTGGGGTAAGTCCTAAAACCTATAAGGAGCAAAAAATATAAAATGTATTGTTTGTTTAGGATTAGCTCTATGTTAGGTTAATGTTACTGTAACAAAAGTCCTATTTTTTGATGCTCAAATAGCACTTTTTGTACTAATTGTCCGCTTGCATGAAACAATTTTACCCCCTTTAAAAAACACCACACAATACATTTGAGAAAAACAAAAACTATAAATTAAAATGAAAAAATTATACTTTTTTCTAACACTCAGTTTAGGGTGTTTATCTACCATGCTAGCGCAGGTAACAGTAAAAGGCACAGTGGTGTCTAACGCAGACGGATTACCAATATCTGGTGCCGCAGTAACTATTAAAGGTAAAACTACAACAGGTACTGCAACAGATTTTGATGGTAACTTTACTTTACAGTTAAAAGAAGAAAATGGAGTATTGGTAATATCTTCATTAGGTTTTGCTAGTAAAGAAGTTGCTTATAATGGTAACCAAACAATTGCTGTAAGTTTAGATGAAGCAACAAACTCTTTAGATGAGGTTGTACTTATAGGTTACGGATCTACTAAAAAAGGAGATTTAACCTCGGCAATTGGTACAGCGGCAAATGTGGGTACAATTACAAGTAGACCAGTTGGTAATTATAAGGAGTTTTTACAAGGTAACATAGCAGGTGTTACTGTATTAAGTTCTGGTGGTGATCCAACAAGTACAGCTAGTATAAAAATTAGAGGTATTGGTACATTAAACTCGGAGTCTCCTTTAGTGGTTGTAGATGGTTTACCATATAGTGGTCCAGAAATTAACCCTAATGACATTGCGTCTATATCTGTATTAAAAGATGCTGCTTCTGCTGCAATTTATGGTGCACAAGCTGCATCTGGTGTAATTGTGATAGAAACTAAAAAAGGAAAAACAGGAAAACCTAGGTTAAATGTTAACTACTATACTGGTATAAAAACAGCATCTAATTTGCCAACACCTTTAACTGCACAGCAACAGTCAGAGGTGTATAACTTAGCAGCAGATAATGCAGGTGTGCCAAGACAATCTGCTCATGACGCAGCGCAAAACCCATACGGACAAGTAAACCGTACAAATTGGATTGATGCTATTTTTAGAGATGCAACTGTAAATAACTTAAATGTAGATTTAAGTGGAGCAGGAGAAAAATACAATTACTATACTTCTTTTGCTTTTAGAGATAGAGAAGGTGTGTTAGAGGGTACTAGTTCTCAAAACTATAGTTTAAGGCTAAAATCTGACTTTAACATTACAAATAAAATTACAGTAGGTGAAAATATTTATTTCTCTAGAGATGAAGCTTACGGTACTAATACAGATAATCCATATTCTGGTACTATAATAAACGCAATTTATATGCCATCTGCATCACCAACACGTTATGAAGATGGAAGTTTTGCAGGTGTTGTACCAGAAAACTTATCTCAGTTTGCAGGTGCTTACGGAGATGTTTACAACCCATTAGCTTTATTGTTAAGACCAACAAAAGAGTCTCCTAAAACATTTATAAATGCAAACGTATATTTTAAGTATGATTTGTTAGATGGTTTAGCATTTAAATCAAGCTACTCATATTCTTACAGAGATAATAAAACAAAAGAGTTTTATCCTCGTGTACCAGAGTTAGGCCGTAGTAATAGTCAAAATTCATTATTACAAACAAATACTACTCAAAATAAATGGATTTGGGACAACCAACTTTCTTACAACAAGTCTTTTGGTAACCACAATTTAAATGCAACAGCAATTTATTCTGCTCAAAAAACAAAAGGAGATTATATATACCTGCGCGGGACAGGTTTTTCATCAGAAGAGCCATTTAACCAATACATGCAAAATGCTGAGTTGTTAAATAAACCAAGTAATAACCCTTTTGAGGAAGCATTAACTTCTGCAATAGGTAGGGTTATGTATAACTACAACAATAAGTATTATATATCTGGTAGTATACGTACAGATGAGTCTTCTAGACTAGCAGTAGAAAACCAGTCAGATACTTTTACATCTGTATCTGCAGGTTGGAGAATTTCTAACGAGTCTTTCTTTAATATAGATGCAATAAACGATTTAAAATTTAGAGCATCTTGGGGAGAAATAGGAAACATACAGTCTATTAGTGGTTATTATCCTTTTGATGTTCCTGTAGCTAGTAGTAACGTAGTTATGGGAGAAAATGGTGCTTATTTTGATAATGTTGGTAGCTACGTACAAAGAAATGCAAACAGAAATTTAAAGTGGGAAACAGCAGAGTCTTTAGATTTTGGTTTAGATGCATCTTTATTTAACAACAGTTTAAGCTTAACTGTAGATTATTTTGAAAAAACAACCAAAGGAATGATTATTCCTGGTTTAGCAGATATTAACCAAGGTATATCTCCTGCAGATGTAAATGGCGGACAAGTAAAAAACACAGGTTTAGAGGTTTCTGCTACTTATACAAATACAAACGGAGCCTTAAACTATAGTATTAATGCCAATGCAACAACTATTAAAAATGAGTTAGAGAACTTAGATGGTTACGCATCAATTGGTCAGGATGTTTTTTATCATACAGACAATGTAAGAAGCGTATTAGTTCCTTACCAAACACAAGTTGGTGGTGCATTATATACGCCATATTTAATTCCGCAATTAGGCATATTTAATACACAAGCAGAAATAGATGCTTATACTAAAGATGGTAATTTAATACAACCAAACGCAAGGCCAGGAGATTTTAAATTTCAAGATACTAATAACGATGGTAAAATAGGCTCTGAAGACCGTAAGTACTATGATGCTTACCAACCTAAAGTAACCTATAATTTGGGTGCAAACTTAGACTACAAAGGGTTCGATTTTAATGTTATTTTACAAGGCGTAGCAGGTGTTAAGGCTTTTAACGGTTATAAATTTACAACCTATAATGGCGCATTATCTGGGTATAATTTAGATAACAGAGTTTTAGATGCTTGGTCACCAACAAATACAGATACAGATATTCCTATTATTTCTACAAAGGATGATAATAAAAACTTTGGTACTGCATCTAGCTGGTATTTAGAAGATGCATCATACTTACGTATTAAAAACGTAACCTTAGGATACACTTTTAACAATAAGGTAATGGATAAACTATCTAAAGGTTCATCATTAAGAATGTATGTGTCAGGAGAAAACTTAGTAACGTTTACAAAGTATACAGGTTTAGATCCAGAAGTAGGTGGTAAAGGATTAGATATTGCTAAATATCCTGTAGCAAAAACATTCACATTAGGATTATTACTGTCATTATAATCACACTAAAAAAAGAATACAATGAAAAATACATATAAAAAATTAGGATTAATTGCTTTGGGTGTTTTAGGGTTAAACCTAACCTCTTGCTCAGACGATTTTACAAACTTAGAGCCTTTGGGTAAGGTGTCTAACGAGAGTTTCTGGAAAACAGAAACAGATGCTGTACAGGCTGCAAATGGTTTATACTTGTTAATGTCTGACCAAGAAATGTTTGGTAGAGGTTTTTTCTGGTACATTAACGCATCTGATGATATGATTACAGGTCGTATTAAAGCCACAGCAGATGTTATAAAAGATTTTAATATTGATGGTAGTGAAGGAAGTTATACCTCTACTTGTTACACAAAATCTTACCAAGTAATAAGACGTGCAAATGATATTTTATTAAACGTTCCAGAAATGGAAATATCAGAAAGTACTAAAAACCGTGTTCTAGGTGAAGCGTATTTTATGCGTGCCTTTAGTTACTTTTGGGTAGCACATACTTATGGTGATGATGTAAATGGTGGTGTGCCAATTATTACTGTAGATAATATGTTTGATGAAGGAGGTAGTTACGTAAGACCTGCTTCTGTTGTAGAAAACTACAAGCAAATTGAAGAGGATTTAAAAAAGGCAGCAGAATTGTTACCGTTGTTTACAGATTATAGTGCAGAAGATTATGGTCGTCCTCATAAAGATGCAGCCTTAGGTTATTTAGCTAAAACAAACTTATACTGGGCAGCTTATGATGCATCTAGGTATGAAGAAGTTGTAAAATATGCAGATGCAGTTGCAACATCTGGTTCAGGAAGAGCTTTAATAGATACAGACAATCCAGAGGTAGATTACAGAGAGTTACACAGTCATTTAAATAACTGGACAAGCGAGTACATTTGGTCTGTAAACTCTGGTGTAGACCGTGGTAGTATTTTATCTGGTGTAATGTTAGAAAACAAAGGCTGGGGTAAATACAACGGTTGGGGTTATTACACTCCGTCTGAAGGGTTGTATAATGAGTATGAAACAGGAGATGTACGTAGAGGTGTTACTATTTTAAATTTTGGTGATGAATTTAAGTACTTTGGTGAAGATAAAAGATACCAATCAGAAAATTCAATCTCAGGTTTCCAGTTTAACAAATACATGTATGAGTTTCAGTTTGAAAACCCTATTGGGCAATACGTAAATTCTAACGGAGATAACCCAACTACAGTTTACAATGTACCATTAATGCGTTATGCAGAAGTGTTGTTAATGAAAGCAGAAGCTTTAATTGCAGATGGTAAAAACGGAGACGAGCCACTAAATATGGTTAGAGATAGAGCCGGTTTAGCACCAATAACAAATGCTACTATGGAAGACCTTAAACATGAACGTAGAGTAGAATTAGCAGGTGAATTTGCAAACAGACATTTTGATTTGGTACGTTGGGGAGATGCGGCTGCTACTTATGCAGAACCTATTTATGGAAGAATTTACACAGACAGGTCTAACCCAGATTCTCCATACACATCAGAAATAGTATGGCCTGCCAGAAATTTTGATGCATCTTATATGAATGTGTGGCCTATACCAAATACTGTTATAGAGTCATCTGGAATACCACAAAACAAAGGTTGGTAAATAAAAGTAAGTTTCAATTAGTTTTTTTAACAAGAAAAGGGTGCTGTAATTGCGCAGCACCTTTTTTATAATATACTCATATGTTCACATTTAAGAAAAAATGTATCATTCTTGTCGTTAGTTTTTTTTCTATGATTTCTTTTGCTCAAAAAGAAAATCAAATTCTTATTCATTCTCATAATGATTATCTACAAAATATTCCATTCTGGAATGCGCTATCTAGCGGAGCCAATATTATAGAGGCAGACGTTTGGTTAACAAAAAACAAATTGTTTGTAGCCCACACAAAAAAAGAAATAATACCAAACAATACGCTACAAAGCTTGTATTTAGACCCTTTGCAACAAGCTGTAAATAACAAGCAGTTAACAACATCTAATGTAATTTTAATGATAGATGTTAAATCTGATGCAGAAAAAACAATTCAAAAAATTATAACTGTATTAAAAAAATATACAGTATTAACATCACATAAAAATATTAAGTTTTTAATATCTGGTAACAGACCTAAACCAAGCACTTATTACACTTACCCAAGTTATATTTATTTTGATCATCAAGAGTTAAACAATACCCTATCTCCTAAAAACTGGGATAAAGTTGGTATGGTTAGTACAAGTTTTAAAAAATATTCTGTTTGGAACGGTAAAGGAAGATTAACACATACAGATTATGATGTGATAAGCAACGTAATTGCTTCAGTAAAAAAGCTAAATAAACCTTTTAGGTTTTGGGCTACACCAGATTCTAAAACAGCATGGAGAACATTTGTAGAGATGGGTGTAAATGTTATAAATACAGATATGCCGTACAAATGTGTAACTTATGTAAAAACATTAAATAAACGTACATTAACAACACAATCCTTATCAAAAACTTATATACCTACTTATGTTTCTGATAAGAAAAACAAGCCCATAAAAAACGTTATTTTAATGATTGGTGACGGTATGGGCTTGTCTCAAATAACGGCAGCAACAATTGCAAATAAAGGGCAATTAACACTTACGCAGTTAAAATCTGTTGGGTTACTAAAAACCCAATCTGCAGATGATTTAGTTACAGATTCTGCTGCTGCTGGTACAGCTATTGCTACAGGGCAAAAAACAAACAACAGAGCTATTGGCACAGATGTTAATGGTAAACCATTACCAACTTTAGTAGAAGTATTAGGTAACGCTAATTTTTTAACAGGTATTATAACTACAGATAAAATTACAGGTGCAACACCTTCTGCATTTTATGCAAAGGCAATAGATAGAGATAATACAGCACAAATAGCAAAAGATTTATTAAAAAGCAATCTTAATTTTTTTGCTGGTGGCGGGGCTAGTTTGTATAAAAATTTACCGCTAGAGAAAGAATTTACTATAGTAAATGATGTTTTAAAAGTAGGGGAGAACACGTCAAAAAAATTAGGAGTTTTTTTAGCAGACAAAGGAGTGCCATCGGTTATGGATGGTAGAGGTAACTTATTAGCGCAAACAACCAAAGAAGCATTATCTTTTTTAAACCGTAAAAGCACCCCATTTTTTTTAATGGTAGAAGCTGCACAAATAGATTCTTTTGGGCATTTTAATAACACTAAAGGCATTATAACAGAGACTATAGATTTTGATAAGGCTATAGCAGAAGCAATAAAGTTTGCAGATAGTAATGAAGAAACCTTAGTAATTATAACTGCAGATCATGAAACATCTGGTTTTGGTATTGCAAGTGGTAACGGTAACCACCAAAAAGTAGAAGGAAATTTTATAACTCATGACCATACTGCTACAATGGTTCCTGTTTTTGCGTACGGACCAAAGTCAAATAATTTTACAGGAGTTTTTGAAAACACAGAGGTGTTTTATAAAATATTAGAGGCATTAGAAGTAAAAAAATAGTTTTTTAATATTTCGTTTTTTAGTTTATTAGGCGTGGCAAAAGTTTTTTGTTGCGCCTTTTAACTTTTAAAAAGCAGTACTCTTTTTAGTTTTAAGATAGAAAAATATAAAAATAAATTACTATCCTTTTTCTTATTAATCTTAGTACGTAAAATATAAAAAGCCTTAGTTATTTGGGCTTCTACTGTTTTTATAGAAATATTTAAATACTCTGCAATTTCTATATTAGTTAACCCTTCTTGCTTGCTTAATAAAAAAACATTTTTACATTTAGGTGGTAAATTTTGTATTTCTTGTTTTACCTTTTTAATAAGATTATCAAAGGAGACAACATCTGTTTCTTCTACCAAATGGTGTAAAGCATCTAAATACTTTTTTTCTAAAGGAAAAACATTTTTTTGTTTTCTATAATGATCTATAAACTCATTATATACAGATTTATACAAAAAACTCTGTATAGAAAAATTGGCCTTTAGCTTGTCTCGCTTGCGCCAAACTCTCATAAAAACATTTTGCACAATATCTTCTGCCTCACTACGGTCATGTGTAAGGTTAAGCGCATAAACGCAAAGTTTCTGGTGGTAATCATTAACAAGCTTGTTGTATGCAGAAGTATTTCCAGACTTAAGTGCATTTATAAAATTAATGTCGCTATTTAATGGGGGACTCATATAAAAAGACAATAATTGGTTAAATATGTTGCCAATATATAAAAAACTTTAATAAAATGTTAGGGTTAAGTAAAATGTATACGTATTAAAGTATATATGTTAAAAATATAATGAAAAAGAAAATAACAAAATTAGATAAGTTAATAGCTAAGTACCTTACTAGAGAGTCTACTAAAAAAGAGCTCGATGGTTTAGAGGAGTTACTTAATAACGACTTAAATAATGAAAAGTTTCTAAAGGAATATATAAAAATAAATGTTGTATCAGATTATGTATTACAAAAGTTTAATACAGAAAAAGCAAGGCAACAATTGTTAGATACTATTAAAGAAGATAAAAAGAAAGCAAAGCAAGCTAAAATTTTTACTTTAATAAAATATTCCACAGCTGCAGCTGTAGCGGTACTTGTAATGTCTGGTATATTTTTTAAAACATCTTTATTTAATAAAACAGGAGCAGAGCCAGTACAAGTATCACATAATATAAAAGTGGGTTCTAATAAAGCAACTCTTTCTTTAGAAGATGGCTCTTTAGTAGTTTTAGAAAATGGTAAAGAGGTTAACGTTGGTAAAGCAAAAAGCAACGGTAAAGAACTTAAATATACAGCCGGCAGAAAAAAAGGTAAAACTATTTACAACTCTTTAACTATACCGCGTGGTGGTGAATATGCATTGCAATTGTCTGACGGAACCAAGGTATGGTTAAATTCAGAAACAAAAATAAAGTATCCGGTATATTTTAAAAAAGGAATGTCTAGATCTGTAGAGTTGGTTTATGGCGAGGCTTATTTTGATGTTTCACCTAGTGAAAACCATAACGGAGACGGATTTAATGTTGTTACCAACCAACAAAACATTGCAGTTTTAGGAACCGAGTTTAATATTAAGGCTTATAAAAATGAAAACTTTATCTACTCTACCTTGGTAGAAGGTAGAATTATGCTAGAAAACGGATCTTATAAAGCAGATATGCAGCCAGGGCAACAAGCAGTAATAGCAAATGGTATTGCTGAAAAAGTAGAAGTTTACAATGTTAATGTAGAAAATGAAATTGCTTGGCGAAAAGGTAATTTTAACTTTAAAAATAAATCATTAATAGAAATAACAAAAGTATTGTCTAGGTGGTATGATGTAGATTTTGTAATAGAAAATAAAGACCTAGAAAATATTAACTTTAAAGGAGTACTGGGTAAAACACAGGATATAGAAACAATTTTACAAATTATTAAAAACACAAGTAACATAAATGCCTATGAAATAAAAAATAGAATTATTTACATAAAATAAAGGGAACAAAGTTTATACCGTCCAAAGAATAACACTTTATCCCCCATTTTGTATTGAATCTCGATTAATTAAGTAACTAACCAAAAAAACACTCAAATTTATGAAAATTAAATTAATGAATGTTCTCTTCTGCTATAGAAGAAAACTAATGATGAAGATTATGAAAGCTATTATCTTTTTATGGTGTACCACAATTTTTAGTTTTACCACTACAAATTCGTTCTCACAAAACGCTAAAATCAGTATTAAAGAAGATGCTGTTGTTAGTGTAGATATGGTTTTTGATATTATAATGGAACAAACCGACTATAAGTTTATTTATAGTGAAGGTTTTTTTGATGCTTATCCAAAAGTGGTGCTACATAAAGGTATCATAAAGGCTAATGCATTATTAGATAAAACACTAGAAAATAGTGATGTGTCTTATGAGTTTTTACCAAACAAAACAATAGTAATTGTAAAAAAGTCTAATAAAAAAAGAGCTTACCAATTGCAAATAAAAGGTAAGGTTGTAGATGAACTAGGTGTTCCTTTGTTAGGGATGAATGTCTATGTTACCGATAGGAAACAAAATGGTTCAGACAATAAAAAAGACTTTTTAACAAGAGGAACCAGTACAGATTTTGACGGTAATTTTAAAATTATGGGAGATGTAGGAAATTTTCTTTACGTTGGAGGTATTGGCTTTGAAACATATACAACAGAGATAGTTGAAGGAAAAACTAGTTATAATATAGTTTTAAAAGAGGCAATTAGTAAATTAGATGAGGTTGTACTTGTTTCTACAGGTTACCAAAAAATTTCTAAAGAACGTGCTACTGGATCTTACGTAGGAGTGTCTAAAAAACAAATAGAAAAACCATCAAGTAGTATTGCAGAAAGACTAACAGGTGTTGTTGCTGGTTTGCAAACAACTACCAATGCTGATGGTTCTATAGACATACAAATTAGAGGGCAATCATCATTAAGCGCTAATGCGCAACCTTTAATTGTTGTTGACGGTTTCCCAATAGACTCTGGCTTAGATACATTTGGAGATTTAGGAATTGTAAGTGGTAATACTCCTAATATTACCGGAGGTTTTGGTACAATTAACCCAAATGACGTAGAAAGTGTAACTGTATTAAAAGATGCCGCAGCAGCTTCTATTTGGGGGGCAAAAGCAGCAAATGGAGTTATTGTTATTACAACAAAAAAAGGAAAAAAAGGAAGAACAAACGTTTCTGTATCTTCTTTTGTGAGAGCTTCTAGTAAAATAGATTTAGATTATGCTTTAGCTAGAGCTAATAGCCAAGAGACTTTAGCTTATGAGCAAGCAGCGTTTGATACTAACTTTTTTGGCAGTATTTTAGGTAACCCTCCAGGAAATAGCCCAAGCACAAGTGATTTTGGTCCATATTCACAAGCTATTGTAGCTATGAATGAGGCAAGATTAGGCAGAATTTCTGACGCAGATAGAGACGCTACACTTAACTACCTCTCTTCTTTAGATAATAAAAAGCAAATTAGAGATAACCTTTTAAGTGCGCCTTTAATTACACAACACAATATTGCAATTAATGGCGGTACAGAAAAAATGTCTAACAGCTTATCATTAATGTATGAAGATAGCAAAACCTATTTTCAAGGAGACAAACAAACAAAATATCTTATAAATTTTAAAAACAATACAAAATTAAGTAAGAGACTTAATTTTGAGTTTAGCGCTATGTTACAGCATAATGATATTGATACTAATTCTGGTCAGGCAGATCCGTTATTTGGTACTGGAGGTATGTTAAACACTATAAAATCTTTAGCGCCATGGGATATGCTTAAAAATGAAGATGGCAGTTTAACAGATATGTCTTATTTACATTATTACAGACCTAATGTAGATGCTTATGTACCTTTTAATAATTTTCCATACTCAGACTGGTCATATAACCCTATTACAGAAATTAATAACAGAAATTTAAACACTAAGCAATTAAACGCAAGAATAAATGCAGGCTTAACTTTAGATTTAATTAAGGGGATGAAATTATCTTCTAGAATTCAATATGAAATTTTTAATTCTGAAGCAGAAAACTATTATAGTGACAAAACATTTGATGTTCGCCAATTTATTAACGAAACATCTGGACCTGAATGGAATTTTGGTGGTGTACCAACACAATTAGTTCCTAAAGGCGGTATTTTAGAACAAGGTAGCAGCGAAATTAGATCGTATAATTTTAGAAATCAGTTAAGCTACAATCGTACTTTTGGTGATAAGCATAATATAGATTTTATCGCTGGTACAGAAATGTCTAACAGGGTGTTTTCTACAACATCAAACCCAGCTGCCTTTGGTTATGCCCCAGATAAATTAACAACATCTCGTTTATTAGTTGATATAGAATCACACTCTTTATGGAATTTTTTCCCAGCACGGTTCAGTAGCTTTTTTTACAACTTTGATTTAGCTCCAGAACACTCATTTACAGAAAGAACAAATAGGTTCTTTTCTATGTATGGTAATTTAGCTTATACATACAATAACAAATATACTGTTTCGGGTAGTTACAGAACAGATGCCGCAAATATAGTAGCTCCAGATCCCAAATTACGTTATGATCCTTTTTGGTCTGTTGGCTTAGGTTGGCATGTAGATAAAGAAGAATTTATGAATAATGTTAATTGGGTAGACAGGTTATCACTTAGGGCAACATATGGTGCTGGAGGTAATATAATACCAAGTGCATCATTTATGCCACTAATTAATTTAAGTAATTCCTTAAATGATGTTACAAACCAAATAACAGCCAGTGTTACAGATCTTGGTAACCCACAACTAAGATGGGAAAAAACCTATAGCTGGAATTTAGGGGCAGATTTCTCTTTGTTTAACAGCAAATTAAATGGTGCTATAGATGTTTATAACAAGCAAGGTAAAGACTTAATAGTTAATCAAGGTTTAACATCTGTGTATGGTACAACTAGCCAATTGTTAAACAGAGGCGAAATGGTGAATAAGGGGGTTGAAGTAAGTTTAGGTACCACACTACCAATAAATGGCAATGACATTGTTTGGTCTGGTAATTTAACGTTTTCTCATAATAAAAATGAAATTACAACTTTTGAAAGAGGTGTTTATACAGCATCAGATTTAACAGCTGGCCCAACAACCTCATACAGAGAAGGTTTTGATGCTAACACCTTATGGTCTTACCAATACGGCGGCATGTTTGATTTTGGTACTGGTACGCCAGAACCAACAGTAATAGGTGTAGATGGTGAACTAGCTCCATTAACCACATTTGTTAATGGAGATGCTAGAACTTTTATGGAGGCGCAAGGCACAACCAATGCACCAACCGTAGTTGGTTTTAGAAATTCATTTAAAATTCACGACTTTAACTTATCTTTTATTGTTACAGGTAAATTTGGCCATGTTTTTAGAAGACAAAGTTTTAATTACAATGCTGTTACTGGTGGTAATACTAGTGTAAACGAAAAGTACAATGAAGTTACAAACGGAGACCCAAATAGCATTATACCTATACCAGAAATCTCATCTAGATATTTTTTCTATGACAGGTTTTACCCTTATATGAACTATTTAACTGAAAATGCAGACCATTTAAGGTTTCAAGAAGTTAACTTAACTTATAATTTACCTAATAAAGTAATATCTAAATTAGGCTTAAATAGTTTAAGTTTTTATGCGCAAGCAAATAATGTTGGTGTGGTTTTATTTAATGATTTTGATGAAGACCCAGAGTTTCCAAAAGGCACTTTAAGGCCACAGGCTACTTTTACATTTGGTATGAATTTAAACTTTTAAACTAAAACATTATGAAAAAAACATATAAATATATAGCAATTTTACTACTAATAACAGCTTTTAGTAGCTGTGATGATTTTTTAGAAGAAAATCCTTCTAAAAACGATTCGGTAACACCAGAATCTTTAGAAGATTTTGAAGCTTTATTAAATAACTACAATGAATTTTCAGATGAAGCTATTTTTCCTTTAATCTATGGTTCAGATGATTTTGAGTTAAGCACAAATATGCATGATAATTTTAATAGAGCGTATTCTCCTGCTAGTGCTATATTTGGTACTTGGAACACAGAGTTAGCAGCCAATGAATCTGGCAGATTTTCTGGTTGGCCAGCAGAGTGGGAAAAAATATTTACAGCCAATTATATTTTAGAACAAATTGACGCTGTGACTGCCTCTGAAGAAGAAAAAGCCAATATAAAAGCCGAATGTTATTTTATTAGAGCTTACAGTTATTTTGTTTTGGCAAATGTTTATTGCTTGCCTTATTCTACTACTAATTTAGATGAATTAGGCTTACCAATAAAACAAACAACAAGTTTTAGTGAAAGTACAGCCAGAGTTAGTCTAGGCGAAACTTATGATTTTATAGAGTCAAACTTAATGAATGCTTTAAAAATCACAAGAGAATTTAGCCAAGTTAATGGTTTAAATAACTCTTGGCGTGCAAGCACTGCTGCAGTTAATGGTTTTGCAGCAAGGTATTATTTGGCATTAAATGAATATGCTTTGGCACAAGATTATGCACAAAATGCACTAGATGAGTATAGTAATTTAAGAAATTACAATACAGATATGCGTTTTTCTGATATACCAGCTTTTGCAACTATATTTAATCCTGCCCCAGAGCGTGTTGAGTTGTTGTATCCTTATACACACGATCAACAAAATGTAGCAGAAGATAGGCTTGAATTTGGAGAAGCCTATTATTACAGAATGTTATCAAACCCATCTTGGGCAAACTGGCCATCACAAGAATTACTTAATCTTTATGATGATGAGTATGATTTAAGGTATAGATATCACATAGTTGAAGATTATTCATATTCACGTGGTGCCATTGCACCGCCATTTAGTTATCCTGGTTATATATTCTTTTTTAAAGATGATATTCCAAGTGGGCCTTCTGTACCAGAAATGCTATTAATTAAAGCAGAATGCAAAATTAGGCAAGGCGCTTGGGCAGACGGGTTACAAACAGCAAACCTACTAAGAGCTGCCAGAATGGATGCCACAGCACCTGTAGATGCAATAGAACTTAGCGCGTTAAATCAAAACGAAGCCTTAAGAAAAGTTTTAGAAGAGCGTAGAAGAGAAATGCCTTTTGTGCATAGGTGGTATGATATTAGACGCTACAATAATAATGATGACGCATCTGATGATGTAATCTTGTCTAGAACATTCTATCCATTTAACTCAAGTGCTATTAATGGTGGCGAAGCGCCAATAACAACAACACTTGATGTAAAATCTAGAAAATATGCTTTTCCAATTCCAAATGAAGAAATTTTAATTTCTAACGGAGAGCTAGAACAAAATCAGTATTAGTTATTTTTTTAAACAAGGCTTATAATATTTAAGCCTTGTTTTTCCTATAAACTATTCTTAAACCATTAGTTAATAAACATATCATTAACTAAAAAATAAGGGTTGCATAGTTTAAAAATCTTCATATATAAAAACACAAAACACTATTTAAAAATTACAGTATGGGAAAATTAAAATTTATTACCATAGCTTTTTCAATTGCTATGCTTTGGGCTTGTAAAAAAGAAACTCCTGTTAACTATGCTTTATTTTCCGGAAATATTAGCAATACCAAAGGAGGTGAACTTAAAGTAAGCTCGTTAAATGGTTTTTCAAAAACAATTAATGTGAAAGATACAGGCATATTTTCTGATACTCTTTTTATTGAAGAAAATGGTGTATACAATGTACGCTTTGGCAATTTAAGATTTGCTGCATATGTAACACAAGGTGCTAACATTAATATTGAAGCTAATAAAAAAGAAAATATTAAAAGTTTAAAATTTTCAGGAGATTATGCAGACTTAAATAATTACTTTATTTATAAAGAATCTAAGAACTTAGATTTTATAATGGATAGAGAAGGGAGTTATAATGTAGACGAATCTACTTTTGAAACCAAAGTATTGAACTTTCAAAAGGATTTAGAAAACCGTCTTACTTCGCTAAAAGATATTCCAGAAAACATTAACGAAAATGAGTTAAGAGCAATTAACTATGGAAGATTAGCTAAAAAATCTGAGTACGAAAAAATGTATGGATACCTTTCTAAAAATAAAGATTTTAAAGCTTCAGAAACATTCAAAAAAGAGTTAAACGAAATATCTTTTGATAACGCAGAAGATTATCTGTACTCATCAGATTACCAAGCAATGGTTAGTGCAAATATTAGAAAAAAAGCCTTTGATTACTACCAAAAAGATTCTATACCATACAGTGATGCTAGTGCCAAAGCAGTATCTGAAATAAGTAACCCAATTATTAAAAATGCCGAGTTATATAAAGCTATTTTAATGCGTTTACCAATGTCAAAAGATAAAGACAAAGATCTTCAAGACTTTTTAAATGCATCAACAAGCCAAAAACACATTAAAAAAATAAAAGAATTATACGAGTCTCTAAAAGTTTTAGATAAAGGGCAACCATCTCCTAAGTTTCATAATTATGAAAATTATGCAGGTGGCACAACTTCTTTAGATGATTTAAAAGGCAAATACGTTTACATTGATGTGTGGGCAACTTGGTGCGGGCCTTGTAAATACGAAATTCCATTCTTAAAAAAAATAGAAGAGCAATACCAAGGTAAAAACATTCATTTTGTAAGCATTTCTACAGATAAACAAAAAGACAAAGATAAATGGAAAGCTATGGTTGCCGATAAAGAAATGGGGGGTATACAGTTAATTACAGATAACGATTTTAACACTTCTTTTGTATCTGATTATAAAATTATGGGTATTCCTCAATTTATACTATTAGACCCTAATGGTAATATTGTACAAGCCAATGCTCCAAGACCTTCAGATGAAAAACTAGTAGAATTATTTAATTCTCTAAATATATAATTATGAAAAAAAGTATTTTAATATGCTTAGTGGCTGCTATATTTTTTGCATGTAAAAACAAGCCAAATGCACAAGAAACTAGTACTGGTTACACTATTACAGGTACCATTAAAGGCTTAAGTTCTGGTACAGTAAAAATTGTAGAAGAAGGAAATAGAGACCGCTCTAAGTTAAAAACAATAAATAGTACAGAAATAGCTAATGGTGAATTTAAACTTACAGGAAAAGTAGAACACCCAGATATGGTTAGCTTAGTTATAAATGATAAAAGTAGTAGTTTCTTTTTAGAAAATAGTCCAATAGAAATAACTATAAATTGGTCTGATGGAAAAGAAAACGATTGGCGATTCAATTCTACAGTTTCTGGTTCTAAAACACATGATGAGTACACAAAAATAGATCAGGAAGCAAAAGCTGTTTTTAAAGACCCTAAGTATAAGGTTTTAGACTCTCTTAGAAATTTGGTTATTGCAGCTAAAAAAAGCAAAAATCAAAAAGATATGGATAAAGTATCGGCTCTTCAAAAAGAACTAAGACCATTAATGTTAGAACAAAGTGAAAGATATACCAGCACTAAGTTTAATTATGCAAAAGCCAATCCTAGTTCTCCTGTTGCTGTACATATTTTAGGGTTTCAGTATTCTGAAGGCAGAATGAGTAAAGATCAACTAAAAGAATATTACAATTTATTTACAGGTGATGCCCGTAAAACATCATTTTTTAAAAACTATATTACAAAGGTTTATAAAGATAATTTTGAAAACTTAGGTGTTGGTAATACAGCACCAGATTTTACACTTAAAAATTTAGAAAACAATAACCTTACTTTATCTAAAATAAATGCCAAATATAAATTGGTAGATTTTTGGGCAAGCTGGTGTGTGCCATGTAGAAATTCTTTCCCTCATTTAAAAGAATTAAGAAAAGAATATAAAAATGATGGTTTTGAAATTATTGGTATAGGTACTGCAGATGTTGAAGAAAAATGGCGTAAAGCTATTAAAGAAGACCAAACGCCGTGGTTGCATGTATTTGATACTTCACCTGTAAAAAATGGAAGAGCATCCTATGGAGCAATAGCAAAAGCTTATGGCGTTCCTCATTTACCAACTACATTTTTAGTAGATGCTAATAACACTATTGTATTAAGAAACCCAACCAAAGAAGAGTTAGATGCTAAACTTAAAGAGCTATTTGGTCATTAATAAAGTAGTAGAATTATGAAACGCACTATATTAAAATTATCGGGATTACTGCTTATTAGTTGTCTGTTTTGTATTAGTTGTAAAACCAATAATGCACCAAACGGATATACAATTACAGGTAATGTTAAAGGAGCAGAAGATGGTACTTGGGTAAAACTTAAAAGCACACCATCTTTATTTACAGACCCTTTAATTACTATTGATAGTACTACAATTACTAATGGCACATTTAAGTTTACTGGTAAAGTGGCTAATGTAGATATGGTAGGTGTACATATTGGCACAAAAACTAGCGCATATTTTTATCTAGAAAACAGTAAAATTACCATTGATATAGATGTATTAAGTTCTGAAGCTACAAGTGGATACAATGCTGCCAAAGTAACAGGATCTATAACTCAAGATTTTTACAAGCTACAATTACAAAAAATGGATAGCATTAAAAACCAAGATAAATACGGTGCTTTTAAAGGGTTTAGAGAAATGGTTATGGCCGCAAAACAGTCTAAAGACGCTGCTTTAATGAATAAAGTAAAGCAAAAAATGGAAGCTTTAGAGCCCTTAGAAAAACAGCAACAGGAAGAGCTTAAGACGTTTAAAACAAACTTTGTAAAAAACAACCCTACATCACCAATTGGACCTAAAATAATGGGGGTTTCATTTAGTGAAATTATGATGTCTAGAGAAGAAATGAAAACAGTATACAACCTTTTTAAAGGTGATGCTGTAAAGTCTAGTGCTTTTAATTTCATTAAAAAAACCTATGAAGATTATGTAGAAAAGTTTGTTGCAGGTGCTACGGCTCCAGATTTTACCTTAAAAACAGTATCTGGAGATGACTTAACCCTATCTAATGTTAAGGCTAAATATATATTAGTAGATTTTTGGGCTAGCTGGTGCGTACCTTGCAGAGCTTCTTTTCCTAAGTTAAAAAAAGTTTATAACACCTATAAAGGTGAAGGTTTTGAGGTTGTAGGTGTAGCTACTGGTGATAAAGACAAAAATTGGAGAGATGCCATACAAAAAGACCAAACGCCTTGGTTGCATGTTTTTGATGTAAATAAAAAATCTATAGGAAGAAATGGAGATGTAGCTGATGCCTATGGCGTTCCTTTTTTACCAACTACTTATTTACTAGATAGTAACCTAAAAATTATACTTAGAAACCCTACAAAGGAAGAATTAGATACAAAACTTAAAGAATTATTTAAGTCTTAAAAAATTAACAATATATACTATGAAAAAAATACACAAAATACTATTTGTTTGCTTTATAGCGCTTATAAGCTTTAATAAAAACAACGCTCAAAATAAGGATAATACTTTTACAATTACAGGTGAGATTAAGGGCTTAAAAGGAAATTTATATTTTAGGCATCCAGATAAAGAGTATACCAGAACAACACCTTCAGATTCTATTATAGTTACTAATGGTAAATTTAAATTAACAACAAACGTTTCTAAAGTTGCTTTAATAAGGGTGTTTCCTAAGTTTAGTGGTCCAGATAAAAAACTATCAAAAATACCAAAAGGAGGTAGAGGTTATATTCCTGTAAAAAGTGGCACTATTATGGTATATGCATCGCCAGGTGCAAATATCACAATTAAAGGTGAAGCAAAAGATTATTTTGATGCCTACCCAAGCGGTGATGCTTTTAATGATGGTTTAGCTAAAGTTAACAAACTTATGTACCCAATGTATAATGAGATGGGTAATTTAGCAGTAGAAAGCACCTACACTGATGATAAAGCTAAAAAAGAAGAGATTAATAAAAAGTCAGAAGCTATTTCTAAAAAATCTATAGATGCTCTAGTTAATCATTTAAAAAATAACCCTAATGCTTTAGCTTCTGCTTGGTATTTAAACGATTTAATGTTGCGTACCCAAGTTACTAATGAGCAAGCAGAAGAACTATTTAGCGTATTATCTACAGATTTAGCTGCTTATAAAGATTATAAAGATGTTGCAACAAGAGTACAGGGTATTAAAGAAACTGCAGATGGTTCTCCTGTACCAAGCATAAAAACCAATGCAACTTTAAATGGTGAAATTTTTGACATTAACAGCCTAAAAGGTAAGTATGTTCTTATAGATTTTTGGGGTATTTGGTGTGGTCCTTGCGTTGCAGAAATGCCTGAAGTAAAAGAGTTTCAAGAAAAACATAAAGATAATTTAGTAGTTGTTGGTATTAACTCTGGAGATACAAAAGAAAAAATAGAAGCCTTTGTAAATAAAAATAATTACGGTTGGATGCAATTAATGAGTGATAAGAAAAATACACCAGACAATTTTGTAAACAGGTTTAACGTACAAGGGTTTCCTACGAAGTTTATAATAGACAGAAGAGGAAAAATAATTAAAAGATTTGTTGGTAGCGGAGAAGAAGCCTTTAAAATGCTTGAAGAGTTACTTAAAAGCTAATTAATAACAAAAATTATGCGTATAAAACATTTTATGGTATTTATAGCTTTTGTTGCTATTAACTGCACAATTGTTGCACAAACCACAGGTAATGAGTTTGATGCGCCTACACCTGTAGATCCTGTGAAAGTTAATGCAAGTATTGTTTCTACAGAAGATCCTACGGTTAAAACTTTAATTTTTAATGCAACAATTTTAGAGGGCTACCATATTTATGCCTATGTATCTCCAAAAGATCCATACATACAATCTAAAATAGAATTAAAACTTCCTGAGGGTGTTACTAGTATAGGTGAACTTCAAACCCCAACTATTAAGGCTTATCCAGGAAAAGGAGAGTTATATGTGTATACTGGTAAAATACAGTTTAAGCAATCAATAAAAATAGAGGCTAATTACTACAACAATAATGTTATAAAGTGTGGTTTGTTTTACCAAACCTGTAATGCCAATATTTGTTTACCACCTACACAAAAAGACGTTTTATTAACTATAAAAAATTAAGGAATGAAAAATTCACTACATAAAATTTTGCTTATCATTATTATGATAGCTTTAGTACCTACAGGCTATAGTCAAACACAAAAGTCTAATTTAAAAATATTGTATGTAGGTACAAACCCAGACAAACCATTAACAGATAGAGAAAAAAGAATAACAAATAATCTAGAGCGCAAAGTTGCATTACGAAAATCTAGAACTAACGATTTTAAAAATTTTATTGGCCAATATTTTAATTCTGTTACAGTAGTATATGGTGATGAATTTAAAGAAGAAATGGCATCTGATTATGATGTTACCATTATTGATGCGTACTTAAAACATTTTGAAGGAGGCTATACAAAAGATAAAAATGGCAAAGTAACAGGCTATACAACCAGAAAGTTTTTAACAGAAAACTATAACGCTGCAACAATAATGATTGGGGAACCATCTGCATATATTGGAGAAGGAAGAGATTTAAAAATTGACCATTTATGTTTATGTTTAGATGCTCATGCTCATGCTCATGGTATGAAATTAGATCATCCTATTTTTAACACACCTAACAAAGTAAGTGTAGCCTATGAGACCATAGAAACACCTGCTAACTACAAGGCAAGATATGGAGGAAGAAATTTAGCTAAAACAATGCAAATGTGGCGAGTACAAACCGAAGGATATACCGAAGGAAAAGGAATGCCTGTAGGTTTAGTTTCTACAGGTTACGCTTTTGATAATGGTATAGATGCCGAATGGATTTCTGGAGGTAATAATTCTAAAGGTGTAGAAGCTACAGCTATTGGGCGTCATGCAAATTTTTTACATTGGGGTTTTGCTGCAGCACCAGAATATTTAACAGAGAGTGCTAAACTAGCTTTTATAAATGCTATTCACTATATAGCACCTTTTAAAGGAACAAAGCAGATTACTAAAAAAATAAAAAGAATGCCTTTAAGAGAATATCTTAGAGAAAGCCAATGGACGGTTTCTGATGAAGGTTCTGCTGCATGGTTGCATTATGTTAACAAAGACCTAGATAAAAGAAGGGAAAACAAAGCAAAACTACAAGAAAAGAAAGATGCTGGAGAAGAACTCTCGCAACTAGAAAATATGATGTTAAGAATGCCTATAGAAAAACATACAAGAATTTGGACTATTAGGCATGAGCCACAAAAGTTAAAGGACAAGTTTGGTGAAAATTGGGCTATGTATGAGAATTATTATATAGAAAATATGGATTATTTTTACCCAATTCCTAATGAAAGATACACATATTGGAGTGATGTAGATGAAGATGCAAAATCTCTTGGTATAGCAAATAATGATATTAAATTACTAGATAAAGCAATAACAATGCTTAAGGATAAGAGTAAAAAAGAAATGGCTTACCGTTTGTTGTTAAGGTACACTAAGCAAGATTTTAAAACAGACAAAGAGTGGATTAAATGGTTTAAGAAAAACCGTAAAAGCCTTTACTTTTCTGAAGGTGATGGTTATAAGTTTATTGTTTTACCTAATTAGAAAAAATGAAAAAAATAACACTACTCATTGTAACTACTATACTGGTATTGTCATGCAAAGATAATACAGTTAAAAAAGAAACTATTCCTGCAGATACTTTTAAGGTATTTGGAACTCTAAAAGGTTTAGATGTACCTTATATTTTTATAGATTACACGCATGATGTTACTGGAGATAGAGTGTGGGATACTATTAAAGTGAAAAATGAACATTTCTCATACAATGCAAAAATAAAAAATACCAAAAGAGTTGCTATTTGGCCTATGCTAAATAGTAAAGAGGAAATGGGTAAAAACGGAAAAGTTGAATTTTTAGTAAGGCCAGGAGACGCTATTGAATATAAAGGAGAGGTTACAGAAACATTTGATGCCATACCAACAGGTACAAGTTTGTGTGATGATATAAATACTTTTAACAAGAGCACAGAGCAGCTTAATAAAAAGGCTTCTAAAATAATGGGAAATATAAGAGCTTTAACGCTTAAATTAATTAAAGAAGAATCTTATCATCCATCACAAGGAATGCACCCTAAAGTACAAGTAAAGTATGATTCTTTAAAGACAATTGGAGAAGAAATAGCAGTTATAAAAAAGAATTTTGTTAAAGAGCGCCCTAAGTCAGAAGTTGCAGCTTATTATTTATCAAAAATGGTTACTTTAAAAGAGATACCAGATAATGATGCTTTAACTTTATTAAATGCCTTTGATAATACTGTTAAAACAAGTCCATTTTATATAGATGTGGCTACACGTTTAAAAGGATCAGAAACTACAAAATCTGGAAATGTGGTTCCGGAGTTGGTAAGTAATAGAACACTTGATGGTAAAGAGTTTAATTTAAAATCGTTAAGAGGTAAGTACGTTTTAATTGATTTTTGGGGAACTTGGTGTGGCCCTTGTGTTGCCGAAATGCCAAAAGTTAAAGAATATAGCGAAACGTATAAAGATAACTTGGTAATTGTTGGTGTAAACAGTGGAGATACAAAACAACGTATTATAGATTTTGTTACGCCTAAAGGTTACAATTGGGTACAGTTATTATCTAAAAAAGGAGTAAACGATGATAATTTTGTTTCAAAATTTAATATATCAGGATTTCCTACAAAGTTTATTATAGACCCCAACGGAATAATTATTGAAAAATACATAGGAGGATCTGAAGAGGCCTTTGAAAAATTAGATGAAATTTTAAAAGACAGCTAATTTATAAGAAAAAAAAAGCCACCATTATGGTGGCTTTTTTAGTAAAGTAGGTTTACTTAACCATAATTTTCTTCAGTTTCTAATGAGGTAGAGCTATTACAAGATCCTTGCTCATTATTTTTCTAAAAATTATAAACAAGAACTAGGAAAGCCTCTTGTAACAGATATTATAGTACTCTTAGATGGTATATTTACAGTATTATATGCATAATAGCTTTAAATTGTAGCTATAAAAGCTGCAGTTTCTTTTAAAATTAAGTTCGGATTTTCTTTGTGTGGAGTATGTTTAATGTTTGGAAGTATTAATTTTTTTCCAGGTGTTTTTGTAGCTTTTATAGTATTATAAACTTGCTTTAATGTGCCGTATTCATCATCTTCACCTTGTATAACTAAAGACTTACATTCTATATGCGGTAAAAAATGTTCAATATTCCAATTTTTAAATTTTTTAGTAGTCCAAGTTTTAGCCCAGGCCCAAAACATAGTGTCTGTTTTGGTTCCATGATACTTTTTTAACTTACTCTTTAAATTGGTAGTTTTATACAATTCTATAGCATTATTTATGCCGTTTAAAGTAATATCTTCTACAAAAATATGAGCCCCTTCTGTAATAATAGCTTTAATTTTATTGGGGTATTTAGCAGCAGCTATTAAAGCAATAGACCCACCATCACTATGGCCAAAAAGAATAGGTTTTTCTACACCCCATAGGCTTATAAGTTGCATAAGTATATCAGCTTCTAACTCTAAATAGTTTACATCTCGGTCTTTTGTAAAGGGTAATGATTTACCATAACCTTGACGGTCATACACTATAGCGTTGCATTTAGTAAGGTTGCTTAGTTTTTCAGGAAAATCTCTCCAAAGCTCTATACAACCTAAGGAATCATGTAAAAATATAATTGTAGGTTTGTTTTTATAATTACCAATTTTGTAAGTTGCAATTTGTTCTAAATTGTAAGGAGTAGTCATAGCAAGTAGTCATAGCAAGTAGTTGTAGCGTAAAAGTATATTAAATTGTTACATGCTTTCTCTACTTTTAAAATACCATAAATTTACTATAAAGTTTAAAGACATACCAATTAGTAATAAAGGTATAAAAAAGCTTTGTGTACAAACCAGTTCTAAAAATACTTCTGTATTTGTCCAAGAGTTTCCAAACTCTATTCTATTAGCGTAGGCAATATCAAAAAAAATATAAGAAATTAATACTAGCGGTAAGGCAATAAACACTATAATTCTTAAAATTACTTTTTTAAATTTAGGAACAAGCCACATACATAATAGGATGTAAGTTATGCATAATAAAAGCGGCAATACAAGCTCATTATTATACGGATTGTAATACTCCATTTTACTCAAAAATAATTTTTGAAAAACCAATACAGGACCCCAAATAGAGAGTAGGGAAGTAAGCATAAAAATTATTTTTGATATAGGTTTTTTCTTGTTCGTTACTTTTTTAGAAGACATTATAAGCTTATTTAGTATGCTAACGATTTAAAGGTTGCTAAATTGTTTATTATACAGCTAAAAAATAGTTATATAAAACTTAAAAAGCCAAGCAAAATTTGCCTGGCTTTATTGCTAATTACTTAACGAGGTAATGAAAAAACTAAAAAACTAAAATTAGCAAGTTATAGTTACTTAATAACCAGAGTTTTGTATAAAATCTTCGGTTACGTCTGTAGTTTCTTGTGGTATAGGAAAAATACGTCTAAAAGGTTCTGTTTGTGGTTTTGCAGTATAAGCTTCATCAAACTTACCAAAACGTATCATTTGTGGTCTTCTTTTCATTTCCCAATACAGCTCAAATCCAATTTCATTATACAGTTGCTCTTCATTTAAGCTAGTAAGCGCTTGGCCAGGAGCATTACCATATAAAGATTCTCTAGTTCTGCTGGTTCTTAACATATTTATATCCTCTAAAGCCAATGCAGTTTGCCCATTTCTAAAGTAAGCTTCTGCTCTCATAGCGTAAATTCCGCCTAAACGGTATAAAGGAATATCTACTTTACTTCTTCCGTTACCAGATTCCGGATCGTATTCAAATTTAAAAATACGTACTCCACGGTTTATTTGGTCTTGAGCAAAAATTGCTTGTACAGGATTATCAAAATCTAATTCTGGAGTAAAATCCATTGGTGTAGTAGCACTTTTTTCCATTACTAAAGAAGATACTTCTATACGGCCATCACTTGTCATAATATACCCACCATTACCATCTAAAATTGGTCCATATTGTTGACCATATAAAAAGCCACTATTAAAATGAAACCAAGGTAAATTATCTGAATTTGGTACAATATCTTCTGCAGGTACGCTAACATCAGAACCATCATTCATAAACCAAGTACCATCTGAGTATTGATATTTTCTAGAAAACCTTGGGTCATCTTGGTTATTGTTCCATGTAGCAAAAAACTCTGGAGTAGTACAAGCGGCATTAGTTCCTCTGTTTGCAGGAGAAGGTCTTTGGTTACGAGCAACACAAACATATCCAAAATCATTATCTCCAGACCTTACGGCTTCTATTTGTTGTACTACTGCAAATATCATTTCTGAACTTTGATTGTTATTAATAGAAAAATTGGAGAAATAATTAGAGGCTAGGCTAAACTTACCAGAATTAATTATTAAAGAAGTATACTTTATTACTTGGTCCATATCTGTTTTTCCAGCTTCTAAAGATGCTTCAGTAAAATTAAATGTAGATGCACTATTGTATCTATCTTTAAAAACAGCTCTGTTTAAATACATTGTAGCTAGTAAGCCATAAGCAGCCTCCTTAGTAAATCTTCCGTTAAATGTATTTTGTTCTCCTATAGATGCTAAGTTTGGAAGTATAGTCTCTACCTCTATAATTAAGTCATCTATTGCATCTTCTGCTTTTAAAATTTGTATAGTTTGGTCTCCTCCATAAGGGTCTCTGTACGGTGCTTGTCCAAATAAATCTAAGGTTGTATAAGTGTAAAATGCAACCAAACCTCTTGCTTCTGCTAAAAACAATTCTTTATCACTAAATTCTGCTTGGTTAATACTTTCTACAGCTGTTAACGCTCTAGTTATACCGTTTGTTAAGTTGTTCCAGTTACCAGTTACTATGCTGTTATCTGGTGTCCAAGTAAACTCATGCATAGAGCGCCATTTACCACCATCTCCCCAGTCACTACCTCTTGTTGCAAGCATTGCAATGTCTGTAGAGTACTCTTGTAAGGCAAATACACCGCCATGATCTACAAACGTTTTATCACCTAAACGATCATAAGCAGCTGCTAATACACCTTCAGGATCTGCTACTTCTTCTCCTAATTCTTCATCTAAAACAACTTCTTCAAGATCTGTACAGCTTGTAATTAAAAAGTTTAGTAATAGAAAAGCTATACCTACTATTTTTATTTTTTTATGCATCATTATTATATTTTAAAATTTTAAAATTGCTCCTAATATAAATGTCTTAGAACCTGGGTAACTAGAGTAATCTATACCTAATGATTGATTACCACCATCTGCTTTAGGACTGTTTATTAATGGATCATAACCAGAGTAGTTGGTAATGGTTAATAGGTTCTGCCCAGTAACATAAAAATTAACACCGTTTAACCAGCTTACATTGTTTAATTTTAAATTGTATCCTAAACGTGCAGTGTTAAGTCTTATAAAGTCTGATTTTTCTAGGTATAAAGTTGATAATTGAGGCGAGTTTTCTTGATTAGCTCCAGACTCGTAGTACTTTTTAGATACGTTACGGTCTGATGCTAAATTGTTTATGTTTAAAGCATTTAAACCTGTATTGTTTACTAAATAGCCACCAGCTTGACCAATAATTGAAAAAGAAAAATCGAAATTTTTATAGTTCATTTGACTGTTAAAACCGTAAGAGAATTTAGGTAAAGCACCTTCAATTATTATTCTATCATCACCAGTTATATTACCATCATTATTTACGTCTCTGTAAATATCTTCGCCATTTTCATTAAAACCTATATGGTCTAACAGGTAAAAAGAACCAGCAGCATAGCCGCTTTTGTATATGTTGGCAAGTACACCAGATTGTCCTGGACCAGATATGGTTCCTGATAAGATTTCTGATACAGGTAAATTTTTAATTTCATTTTTTAAGGTAGCACCATTAATATCTACATCCCAGTTAAAATCTTCTGTAGATACGATGTTAGAACCTAACATAAACTCTAATCCGTTATTAACAATTTCACCATCTATATTTACCCAAATATTGTTAGTAGGGCTAAGTACTTGTGATGGGATATTTAAAATAGCATCTGTAGTTGTTTTTTTAAAATAATCTAAAGAACCATACAGCTTTCTGTTCCATAAACTAAAATCTGCACCAATATTGTACTGTGTTACTACTTCCCACTTTAAATCTGGATTTGGAGTTCTTAAAACAGAAACACCGTTAGTTAGTGTTTGGTCATCATACAAATAATAACCATCTGCACCAGATATAGCGTAACTAGCCTGTGTTATTTTATTTTGCACCTCTTGGTTACCTGTTTGTCCCCAGCTTGCTCTAAGTTTTAAATTATCTACATTGCTATTAATTAAAAAATCTTCTTTAGAGATATTCCAACCCAATGCAAAAGAAGGGAAATAACCGTACTTATTGTTTTTACCAAAACGAGTAGAACCATCTGCACGCATAGATGCCGTTAAAAGGTATTTACTGTCATAAGAATAGTTTAATCTACCAAAGTAAGACTGTAATTCGTTCTCTTGAGCAAAACCATTAATGTCTATTTGTGAATTATTAGAAGTTGGGTTATATACTGGTTTAACACCAGTTCCTTTTTCTGGTAAATTATCATAATTAAAACTCGTACCAGAACGTTCAAACTTTTGATAAGAGAAACCACCTAAAACTTCTAGCTTGTGTTTGTCTGCTATTGTAGTGTTAAATGTTAAGTAATGCTCTAACAAAGAGCTCTGAGACTCTAAGTTATTTTGAACATACATACCTATTGGGTTTAAATCTGTTAAGTTAGGGTAAACTGTAGTGTTACGCTCTGCTACAGACTTATCTACACCATAGTTTAATTTGTACTCTAAGCCATTAAAAATACGTAATGAAGCTTCTATATTACCTAAAACACGAAGCGTTCTTGTTTCATCTTCATAAATACTTAATAGGTATGCAGGGTTGTAATGTGCATTCATATTAAAGTTAGTATATGATCCGTCTTCACCAAAAACAGGCCTTGTTGGGTTTGCCATTAACGTGTGTATAATTAACTGTCCGTTAGAGCCTCCGTCATCACTAGTTGGTACACCATTATCTTTAGTTTCACTAGCGGTAAGATTCACTTTTAGCTTTAATCTTTTGTTGTCTAAAAAGCTTTCCTCTACGTTTATTCTACCAGAAGTACGAGAAAATTCACTATTATTAACAATACCTTCTTGGTCTATATTACCTAAAGAAACATAGTAGTTACCACTTTCTGATGCTTTAGAATAAGACAATACATTATTTTTTGTAATTGCTGTTCTGTAAATAACATCTTGCCAATCTGTAGAGCTACCGTGGTCAAAGGTAGGGTCTGTAAGTGCATTTCTGTATTCATTAGCATCTAACAAGTCTATTTTGTTTGCAACCGTAGATATACCAATGTAAGAGTCTAAAGATAAAGAGCCTTTACCTGCTTTACCTTTTTTTGTGGTAATTATTACAACACCATTAGAGCCTCTTGCACCATATATTGCAGAAGCAGAAGCATCTTTAAGTACATTAATAGACTCTATATCACTAGTATTTAAAAAGTTTAGAGGATTTTTTGCGCTAGAAGCACCAAAACCTACATTGCTACCAGACGGACTAACATTATCGTTAGTTAATGGTACACCATCTACAACAAATAATGGACTACTACCACTTCTAATAGAACCTACACCACGTATTGTAACGTTAATACCAGCACCTGGTTCTCCGCTAGCATTAACAACTCTAACACCAGCAACTTTACCCTGTAAAAGAGCATCTGGAGATGTGTTAATACCTTGTCTAAAACTACTTTCTTTAAGTTGTGTTACAGCACCAGTAACATCTGCTTTTGTTTGGCTACCGTAACCTACAACAACAACTTCATTTAACTCAGCAGCATCTAATTCTAGCTGAACATTTACAACACTTTGTGTAACTTTTAATTCTTTACTCTTATACCCCATATAAGAGAATTTTAAAACGCTTCCGGTTGTAGCAGTTATAGTGTATTCTCCATCAAAATTTGTAGTAACACCATTAGGTGTTCCTACTTCATGAATGGTAGCACCTGGTAAAGGATCTCCGTTTTCATCTACAACAGTACCCGTTATTTCTTTTTGGACATTACTGGTAGTTATAGTTGTAGCTTTCTTTTTAATTAAAACAATTTTATTTGTTATTTTATAACTAAAGTTTGCCTTTTTGCTTAGGTCTTTTAAGGCAGACTCTAAGCTGATGTTTTGGTAAGATACTGTGTATTTATTTTTGTCTTTTATAATATCTTCACCATAGCTAAAGTTATATGATGTTTGGTTACTTACCTCTTTTAAAAGAGTTACTAAATTTGTGTTTTTATAGTTTACAGTTATATTTTGTTTTTTGTAAACACCATTATTAGGTTGTACTGTCTGACAAAAAATTGCAGATAATACAAAAAAAAGTATGGTTTTTAATTTAAAAGGAATATTTTTAAAATACATTAATTTAAGTGTTAGTTAATAATACTTGAAAATTTAGCCGTAGTTGTTGGTAGCAACTGCGGTTTTTTCTTTAATTGGTTTTAAGTGTAATTATTTCATTCTCATACAGTAATTTTAAATTGGTTATATAATTTAATTGTTCAACAATCTCATTTAGTGTAGCGTTTTGCTTTATAAATAGTGTTATTTTAAGAGCCAATACATCTTCATTTTTTATAGCGCTTTTTACATTGTATTTAATCTCTAATAAGTCTAAAGTTTCTTTTAATGATACCTCTGTTAAGTTTAAATCTTTAGTATACCAGTTAGAAGTCATTAAAACTGATGATTTTTGTTTGCGTAAAGAGTTGTTTGTAGCAACTGCTTCTTGCCCAGATACTAACTGTTGTTGGTTGTTTTTGTAATTTACCTGTACTTTTCCAGTAACTACAGATACTTTGCTTTCCTTTTTTTGTAACCCTATATGAAAAGAAGTACCTAATACCTTTGTTACCAATTCCCCAGAGTTTATAATAAATGGTTTGTTTGGGTTTTTAGTAATGTTAAAAAATGCATTACCCTTTATTAGGTTAACCTCTCTTGTAGTGTTGGTAAATGTATTAGGGTAACTAAAACTAGATCCTGGAGCTAGGTAAATAGTAGAACCATCTGCTAAAAAAACAGAATCTATTGCAGCACCAGTATTTACCGTAACAAAACTTGGCTGGTTAGTTTTGTAAGTAGATAATAATATGCCACCAAGCGTAAGTATTGTAACTGCTATGGCAGCATATTTATATATATTAGTTTTTGTGCTTTTAGTTTCTTTAAGTACAATTTTAGAACGGATATCATCTTTTATAAAAGTTGCATTACCCATTTTATTTGTATCCCATACAGACTGATTATACATTTTTTTAAAAAATGTATGTAATAGCTTTTCTTCTTTAGCACTAGTTTTTTGTTTGGTGCTTTTTGCAATAAGCTTTTTTAATACAGTGCTTTTTTTCTGTTGCATAAACTTGTTTTATATAGGTAAGTACCCAAAACAAGTAATTAGTACTATTGGCAAATGTTACCAAAAGTTTAAGCAAACATTAAGTGAAATGTTTTTTTAAAAAAAGAACGGAAATAGTAACCAACTAAGTTGTTTAAGCTCTAGTCTAAGCTGTTTAATTGCAGATGATAATTGATTTTTAACCGTTTGTTTTGATAGTTTTAGTTCTTCTGCTATTTGCTCTACATTCATTTCTTGTAGCTTGTTCATTAAAAAAATTTCTTTTCTCTTAGCAGGTAATTTATCTACAATATGAAAAACGGTTTCAGATAAATCTGATTCAGAAACAAAAGGAGATTCCATAATAAAATTATCAAACTCATCATCTATAGAAGTAGTGTTAAAACTATTTTGATTGTAGTGTTTTAAAATTTGATTTTTTACTGCTCTAAATAAAAAATGTTCAACAGAGTTTATGTTTAAGCTATTTTTACGCTCCCATAAATTGGTAAATACGTCTTGTATAATGTTTTTAGATAAGTTGCTGTCTTTTGTAATTTTAAATGAAAAAGCATATAGTTTTTCCCAATGTTTAGAATAGATATCTTCAAATTCTTGGGAGGTTTTCATAGGGACTAAAAAATTCTGGAATTAGTTATGGTAAATTAAAGACCCTAAAGTTTAAAATTGATTATGCAAACGTTATCTTTAAATTAACTTTTTAAAACAGACTGTAAACCTTAAGGTTAATTAATGTTTTTACTTAAGTCTGTTATAGTATTGTTTTCTAAATTAATACTAAAGTGGTTGGACGGTTCACTGTTTAAAAAAGAATTAAAAATTTTAAAGAATAAAAGTAATTGTTTGGCTGTGGTATCTTCTTTATTAATATACTTGGTTTGTGAAGTAATTGCGTTGTAAATAAATTTATACTGCTTTATTTTTTCTGTGGTAATATCTTCTAAAGCCAATTCATCTGCATTTCTAAGTCTATAAAAATCAAAAACTAAATCTAAGCCTTTCCATTTTCTAAAATCTTTAGCTTTTAAATTGTTTTTAGCTAAAGAAGTGGCAATAATTTTTAATTGATTTTTTCTTGCTTTGGTATTGTTACGTATTTCTTTTAATGCTTTAGAAAAATCTAGTTCATTATTTTTTGTGGCAAGTAGTAGCAACTCTTCACCAGTAACATTACTTAAAAATATATTTAAATCTATAGGAAAATCATTTGGTAAAAAGCGTAAACGTATAAGTTCTTTTAAGTGCCAAGCTGTAAAATCTTTATAGGTGTTAACCTCTAGTATTTTTTTGTTCCAAACATTGTTATTGTGCTCTAGTTTTAGCTTGTTGTATTCTACTTTATACAAATCAAATAACAATTTAAAATTTTCTGTATTGGCTATAGTAACAGTTTTTACCTCTATGTTATTACTGTTATTAATTTTTAAAATTTTATAACCTGGTATGTAAGAAGCTAAGGAAGGTGTTTGTATGTTTACTAGTAAGTTTCCATTTTTAGACCTGTGTACTCCAGTGTCATTAATATGCATATGTCCTGCTACGTGTATCTTTAAGCCAGTATTAGCAAAAGCTTCTGCAACATTAGTTGCTGGTACACGTTCTAATTGCCATTTGTTTTCCCCCATTAATTTTTTAATGTCGCTAGTAGCATCATCATTAAAATCTACCATAGGAAAATGACTAAAAGCAATTAATGTTTTATTCTTTTTTTTAGCTTCTGTAGCTATATCTTTTACCCAATTAATTAAGTAGTTTTTATGTATAATAGTGTTGTTGTAACCTACGCTAGCACTAGAAAAGCTACCATCCTTTTTTTGTAAAAAGGTATCACCATCTAAAGCTAGTAACCAAATACCGTCTACAGGCTCTACTAAATAACTCGTATCTACCATTTGTAAACTGTCTATAGTAGTGTATGTTCTTTGTTTTAAGTTAGATGCAATTTTTGCTTTTTTAAAAGAGTAATTGTTGTAGTTATAGGTAGCAAACGGAGTGGTCCAAAATTTATAACTAGGCATAGCATAAAAACCGTACTCACCTAAAATATTAAGTACTCCTGTATATCCCATTTTAGCAATATCATTACTAATTAATACAGGATGCTCATTTTTTTTAGATACATACATTCCTTCTTTACTATATATAGGTTGATTTTTACCTTCTGCACCTAAAAAATCACTTTTTCCAGATTCCTGTTTGTATGGTCCTGCAGGATCATGATTGCCAGTGGTTATAAAAAATTGTAGTCCGTATTTATTTTTGTACTCGTTTAGTATTTTTTGCAATCCTCTTAGGTGTATAGGTTGTCCGTCATCAGTATAATCACCAGGTAAAGCAACATAAGTAATGCCTCTACTAACAATGTCATCTAGAGCTGTTTTAAAAGCAAAATAGTTCTCGTTAAATATTCTTGTAGAGTTTAATTGAGATTGCATTGTTCTTAATACTGTATGCGTATTGTTATGCGGATTGTTAATGCCTTTGTAATTAATATCGTTAAAAGAGCCATACAAATCCTGAAAATGAATATCTGCTAAAAAAGCTATTTCTACTTTTTTTGTTTGCGCAGTTATTTTAAAACATATTAAAGCAATTAAAAAAGGTGTTATTATTTTGGTTAATGACATATGTTTCCTCAATATTAAAAAAATTACTGCTAGATTACATATTTAAAATTCCTTTTAAATTAAATTAAGGTTAAGAAGAATATTTAGAAAATTTTCTTTTGTATATTATATAAAAAGTAAAGAATGAAAAAAGTATTACAAATTACAAACGCAATAGCTTTTATATCAACTGTATTTATAAACTACTTATCTAATACAGGTAAAATGAATGGTACAACTATAGGGGAAGTTTCTGGAGGTTTAAAAACTTTATTTACACCTGCTGGTTATGCGTTTTCTATATGGGGATTAATTTATTTTTTGGTATTTGGTTTTGTTATTTATCAAGGCAGAAGCTTAGTTGTAAAGGTTAGGGACAATGACTTTATATTAAAAATAGGTTGGTGGTTTGTAATTTCTTGTTTAGCCAATTGTTTTTGGATTGTTAGTTGGATATATGGATACACAGGTTTATCTTGTATATGTATAATTATACTATTATTATCATTATTAAAAATTGTTTTTAATAATAAAATGGAACTGTGGGATGCGCCAATTTCGGTAATTGTATTTTTATGGTGGCCTTTTGTACTGTATGCTGGTTGGGTAACTGTTGCTAGTATAGCAAATGTATCTGCATACTTAGTTAAAATTAATTGGGATGGTTTTGGTATATCACCTCTTGTATGGACTATTATAATGATAACAATTGCAGTAATAGTTAACTTAATTGCCACTTGGACCCGCAATATGCGAGAGTTTTCTCTTGTAGGAGCTTGGGCTTTAATAGCAATTGGTATAGCTAATAAAGGAGTAGAGGGTACACTTGTTTACGTTGCTTATTTTGCAGCAGCTGTTTTACTACTAAGCAGTTTTTTACACGCTTTTAAAAACCGTAAAACAGCACCATTTATAAAATTAAAAGAATATTTAAGTAAATAATTATTATACTAAAAAAGCAAAAAAACCTTGCTACTATAAAAGTAACAAGGTTTATCTGTTGGGGAACAGAACACTATCAATATCTTTTTATTAAACAAATACTATACCACCTTTATGTAAAGGCATATAAACTATGCAGCTATAGCTTTTTTTAGAAGTTTAATAGCTTGCAAAAATAAATATAGGTTTATAAATGAAGTTTATAAATTATACAATTAAAGTGTAATAATGTATCGTTGTCTTGTTGCATAATTAAATATCTGATTTTAAGTTTATTGCGTGTTAATTGTTACTTGGTTAGAAAGATGTTTAAGTAGTACTTAGCAACATTTTTAAATAAACAATGTTACAAAATAACAGTTACTACACTAACTATAGCGTTGGTATTAATTGTTAATGTTGTTGTTAGTTAGGTCTTTTCTATATTCTTTAGGGGTAATATTAAATTTTGTTTTAAAGTTTGTAGAAAAGTAATTTGGAGACGAAAACCCTGTAGCGTATGCTATTTCCGAAACAGAGAGTTGAGAATTTATAAGTAGATTTTTAGCTTTACTTAACCTAAAATCTAATATATAGTCGCTTATATTTACTCCAATTATGGCTTTAATTTTTCTGTAGAGTTGTACTCTAGATATATTTAAAGTTTCTGCCATAGCTTCTACAGAAAAAGAAGAATTATCTATATTTTGCTCTATTATAGAATTTATTTTTAGAATAAATTCTTGGTCTTTAGCATCAAATTTTTCATGAGGATTTATCTTATGTACATTGTTTAGGTAGTAATACCTAAGTTTTTCCCTGTTGTACAGCAATGATTTTATAGATTGTGATAATACAGAAAAGCTAAAAGGTTTAGTAAGGTAAGAGTCTGCTCCAGACTTTAACCCTTTAATGTAAGACTCATTGTTATCTAAAGCAGTTAGCATTATAATTGGAATATGAGATGTTCTTAAATCATTTTTTAGAACTTCACATATTACAAAACCATCTTTGTCTGGTAAGTTTACATCACAAATTATGATATCTGGTATTATGTCTAATGCTTTTTCTACTCCATCTACGCCATTAGATAAATGTACTTTATAAGACTCTAAAAGCTTGTTTTTAAGTAGTTTTATAAGTTCATCATTATCTTCAATAATTAATATATCATACTTGTTATCATTATTATTTACGTTTGTTACTTGGTATATATTTTCTTCAATTTCATCAGTTAGCGTAAGTTCTTCCTCATCAATATATATGTCTGGTTCGTTTATTATTTCATTAGGCAATAAATGCTTATTGTTTTTGTAGAGTTTAATTGTAAAAATAGTACTTTGGTCACTCCTTACACTTATTTCTCCTTTGTGTAGTTCTATAAATTGCTTGGTTAAGTGCAAGCCTATTCCAGAGCTAGCTTTGGTGTTGTTACTGCCAATTTCAAAAGGCTTAAAAATATTTTCAATATCATCACTAGGAATACCAATTCCACTATCTTTAAAAGATACGGTAACAAAATTTTTATTTTTATAATCTTCAATAGAAACTATAATTTCCCCGTTATCTGGCGTAAATTTAAGAGCATTAGATAGTAGGTTAAAGTATACTTTATCCATTAAATTTCTATCTATATATAAGTCTAAATCTGTATTATTTGTTTTAAGGTCAAAAGCAATACCTCTTTTTTTTGCTTCAATTTTAAAATCATTAAATATTTTAGTAGAAAACTGAAAAATATTGGTTTTTGAAGCTTTTAAAGTAAGTTTTTTTTCTTCTGTTTTTCTGTAATCTAAAAGTTGATTTATAAGACGTAATAAACGTTTAGAGTTATTTGAAATTAATGTAATTTCAGTTTTTAAGTTATTACTATTTGTATTTGTTTTTTCTGTGATAGATTCTATAGCAGATAAAATAAGGGTAATTGGAGTTTTAAATTCATGAGATAAACCTGTAAAAAAGTTTGCTTTAGCCTCATTACTTAGTTCTGCTTCTTTAGCAATTTCTTTTATCTCTAAAGATTGCTTTATAATTTTGGTGTTATAAAGCTCTAGAGCATGCTTTTTTTTACTGATATTAAAACCAGAGTAAATACTAAATATACCTAATAAAACACTTAATATAAACAAAGCCAAAAGCACTTTTAGCATACTGCTTTGCGAGGCATACGTCTCTTCTTGTTCCTTAATTTTATTTTGTTGAGCTAATAGGTTTTCTTGATGCTGATTTATTTTATCAAACTGATTTTTCATTATATCAGCATTTCTACTATCTATAATTGTAGTTTCTAAAATATTATTTTTGTTAATTTTTTTACCTTGGACAATATCAATAGCATATTTTATGGCTTCATTTCCTCCGGTAGGGTAATAAACTGTAGCTTTTAATATACCGTCTTTTACGTATTGTATGCCTCCATTTGGTCCGTTTAATCCATCTACACCTATTATATCTACTTTATGTTCTAGATTGTGTTGCTTTAAAACCTCCCAAGCTCCAAGCGCCATACGGTCGTTATGGCAAAATATATAGTCAACATTATTATTTTTACTTAAAAGGTTATTTAAGGTTTCTTTTATAGAGTTAGCTTCCCAATTTCCTTGTATGGTATGTGTAATTTTTAAATTAGGAATTGTATTAATGGTAGAGGAGAAGCCCAAATGACGTTCTGCTGCTGGTGAAGACCCTTTTAAACCTTTTATTTCAAGTATTTTTTTTTCTTTATTAGAGCTTAAAGCTGCTATATAATTTGCGGCATTTATACCTACTTGATAATTATCTCCTCCAATATATGATGTATAGTTTTGGCCATCTATTTTACGGTCTACAATTAAAACAGGAATATCTTGCAGTAATGCTTTGTTAACTAAAGGGGTTATGGGTTTAGACTGTACTGGAGAAATAATTAATACATCTACTTTATCATTTATTAATTGCGTTATATCTTCTATTTGCTTCTTTACATTATCATTCCCGTCTAAAATTTTTAATTCTATTTCTGGATGAAAATCAGCTTGTAGTTGCATAGATTTATTCATAGATTTTCTCCATTGGTCATTAATGCCCGTTTGAGAAAACCCAATTACAACTTTTTTATTTTCTTTTGTAGAAGTACAGCTGTATTGGCCAATTAAAGTAAAAATAGAAAGTAAAAGTAGTAGTCTAGTTAATTTAAAATACTGCATTATAGTAATTTTTATTAGTTGCCCAAAGGCTATAAAATTCTTTGGTTAACTATTGGTAGTATAATTAAGTAAGAAAATTAAGAGTACAATTAAATCTTTATGTGTTTATGCATTAAAAATTTTTCGTCTTAAAATTAAACAATTAATAAATAATTATTGCTAAAAACATAATAATTAAGCTATTATGTTTTTTTGGTAAGTGAAGTGTATTTATGAGAGTGCTGTTGTAAGTGGTATAAAACAAAAAAGCCTTCAGTAAAAACTGAAGGCTTTTTGTGATCGCGAAAGGATTCGAACCTTTGACCGTCTGCTTAGAAGGCAGATGCTCTATCCAGCTGAGCTACGCGACCATTGAAATGACAAATGTTTTTGTCTTTCGGGCTGCAAATATACAATAATCTATTTTTAATATGCAAGTTAATTTTAGATTTATTTTTTACTTTTTTTATTTTTAATAAAATGGAGAAAAGTTGAATTCTAAATAATGAAAATAGGAGAGGTGTTTTATAATTTAGTAACCCTATTATGACTCATAATTAGTATTAATATTTAGTAATTAATACAATAAAGTATTTAGGTTAAAAAAAAGTTTTAAGCAAAGGTTCTTAAAATGAATAGGTTACAAAAAAGATTGAAAAAAAACGTAAAAAAAGTTTAAAATAGCTTGGTAGCTACCCTTAATCGTTATATATTTGCACTCGCAATTGAAAACTGCGCAAGTTCATTAAAGATTTTGGAGAGGTGCCTGAGTGGCCGAAAGGAGCGGTTTGCTAAATCGTCGTAGGTGGAAACATTTACCCAGGGTTCGAATCCCTGTCTCTCCGCAATAGCTGCCAAAGCACATTGCGAGGGCAGAAAAATTTCTCTAAGTACTGAAAGTATTAGATAACCTATCGGGGTGTAGCGTAGCCCGGTTATCGCGCCGCGTTTGGGACGCGGAGGTCGCAGGTTCGAATCCTGCCACCCCGACAATTGAGTAGAAAGACTCAAAACAATTAAAACCAGTAATTTTTATTACTGGTTTTTTTTATGCCTAATTTTTAGTGGGCACATACTTTTATAGTGTTAATAATAATTTTAAAAGGGTTAAACTCTTTTGTAAAATTAATAGACTTTTGGGTTGTTGTTTATAGAATTTAATTTCTAAGCAAAAGCATATAACAACCTAAAACACTAACATATGGCTATAATAGGAAACATAATAAAAGGAATAATATATGCATCTGATATTATTTCTGTAGAGTATAATGCAGCTGCAGAACAACGTGCAGTGCTTAAAAATTTATTACGTACCGCAGAGCATACCAAGTTTGGTAAACATTATAGTTTCACAGAAATATTAAATTCTAATAACCCAGAAAAAACTTTTAGTGCTAAAGTTCCTTTTTCAGATTACAACCAAATAACCAGTAATTGGTGGCAATATGTGCAAAAAGGTGAAGAAAATATAACTTGGCCAAATAGTCCAGATTATTTTGCACTTAGTTCTGGTACTACGGGAAAAACAAGTAAACGCATACCTGTTACAGATCACATGGTTAAAGCTATACGTAACGCTGGTATACAACAAGTTTTGGCACTTAAGAATTTTGATTTGCCTGCAGACTTTTTTGAAAAAGAAATAATGATGTTAGGTAGTTCTACAGATTTAGAGGAACATAACAACGCATTAGAAGGTGAAATTAGTGGAATAAGTGCTAGTAATATTCCGTTTTGGTTTCAAAATTATTACAAACCAGGTAAAGAAATTGCACAAATTGCAGATTGGGATAAACGTGTACAGCGTATAGCAGAAAAAGCATCAGAATGGGATATAGGAGCCTTAAGTGGCATACCTTCATGGATGGAGCTTATGTTACAAAAAGTGATTGAATACAATAACTTAAAAAACATACATGAAGTATGGCCCAATTTACAAGTTTATACCTCTGGTGGCGTAGCTTTTGGACCGTATAAAAAAAGTTTTAACGCTCTTTTAGGTAAGCCTATAACTGTTATAGATACTTATTTGGCTTCTGAAGGTTTTATTGCTTTTCAGCAAAGACCAGAAACCGATGCTATGAAACTGGTTACAGATAATGGTATTTATTTTGAGTTTGTACCATTTAGTCCAGATTATATTAAGCCAGACGGTTCACTAGTACAAAATGCGCCAGCACTTACAATTTCTGAAGTAGAGCTAAATCAAGATTATGTTTTAATATTAAGTAGTGTAGCAGGCGCTTGGCGTTATATTATTGGAGACACCATAGAGTTTACTGATATTGAACGAGCAGAAATAAAAATTACAGGTCGTACAAAATTCTTTTTAAACACTGTAGGTTCACAATTATCTGTAAATAAACTTAATGATGCTGTGCAACATTTAGAAAAACATTTTGATATAGAAATACAAGAATATACATTATGTGCAAATCGTATTAATGATGATTTTTACCACTGCTGGTACCTAGGTACAAATGCTAAGCTTAGTACTACAAAGTTGGCCAATGAGTTAGATGATTTTTTAATGAATGCAAATAAAAATTATAAAGTAGCAAGATCTAAAGCTTTAGAGGGTATTAAAGTTTCTACTGTTTTGCCTTCTGTATTTCATGAATGGAGCGGAAGCAATAAAAAGAAAGGCGGACAGGTAAAAATGGAAAGGGTTATGGGTCAAGAAAGGTTTAAAGAATGGGAAGATTTTGTTTTAGCAAACTCTTAGCAAGAAAAAAAGGAGCAATAATTATTGCTCCTTTTTTTCTTGCTCTTTAACTAGTAGCATAATCTCTGCAGGAGATAAGTAGTATTTTATAATTCTAGCTTTATAAGTTGCATCTATTTCTGCGTTGTTTAATATAAAATTTTTGGTTTTTAAAATATAGTCTCCCATACCAGATGCTACAGCATAAGAGTCTGCGGCACGTTCTGCTTCTTTTATATAATTGTCAGACAACGAATATTTTATGCCAAACCAAAGTAAATTTAAGCTACTTCTGTTTTGGTAATCTAAAATATGACCAAGTTCATGGCCTAACCAACCTACTAATATATCACTATCTACATCTGTGGTTTTAAATTCTTTCCCAGAGATTTTAAATTTTTTACTCATTAAAATAAGGTAGCGTCTTTTTTTCTTAGATTTTAAAAGGCTTCCAAAAACAGGCTGCGCAAGCATTGTAGATTTTTTAATATTATCTTTAAATCTAAATTCAATTTCTGTATTTTTTAATTGCGGATAGTATGATAGGGCTACTAAAGCTTCTTTTTCAATAATTTTAGGTATAATGTGTTGTGCATTTAAGTATTTTACACTCATAAATAATAGTATATAAATTATATTTTTCATTAGTTTTTAATTGCTTGTACTGTTACAGTAATGGACTAAAAAATTTGGCTATACCTTCTAATAATTTCTTCCATAAAGGCCTGTTTTTAAAGGTTTCATACTTTAAAATAGTGTCTTTATTGCATATGGCATTAAATTTTTCTTGTATGCTTTTTGTTATTTCTTCATCATAAATTACCGCATTGGTTTCAAAATTGTGCTCAAAACTTCTGTAATCAAAATTGCCAGAACCTACAGATAATATTTCACCATCAATTAATATCATTTTACTATGCGAAAAATCTGGACGTAGGTAAATCTTAATTCCAACTTCTAATAGCTCTTCTAGTCTAGAGAACATACTGTATTTGGCCATTAAAGAATCGGACACTTTAGGAATTAAAATGATAATTGCAACACCGCTAAGTGCAGCAATTTTTAAAGCTTGTAATACAGATGTGCTTGGTATAAAATAGGGGTTGGCTATACAAATGTTTTTTTCTGCAATATTTATCATTTGTATGTATTGCTGCATTATAGCTGGCTGCTTAGAGTCTGGTCCGGCAGCAACAATTTGTGCAGTATGTTTACCCTTGCTTTGTGTATTAGATGTGTAGTTTTTATGCAGTAAAACTTCATCATTACTAGCAAAATAAAAGTCTTTAATAAATACTCTGTGTAAGCTATTTACAATTGGCCCTTCTAGTTTTAAGTGTATATCTTTCCAAACACCAACATTAGAAATTGGTTTTATGTATTTATCTGTTACATTAACACCTCCTGTAAAACCAACTATACCATCAATCACAATTATTTTTCTATGGTTTCTATAATTTAATGTATACAGTAGGTTGCCAAATTTAATAGGCATCATTGGGTAAGCTTTAACTCCAATATGTTTAAATCGTTTAATTGTTTTGTTGTTAAATGAATAACTTCCAAAGGCATCATAAATTAAACGTACTTCTACACCAGAGTTTATTTTATCTTTTAAAATAGTGTAAAAACGTTCTGTTAATTCTCCTTTAGAAAAAATATAGTATTGTAAATGAATATATTTTTCTGCTTTTTGTAATGCATCAAAAATGCTATCAAAAGTTTGTTTGCCGTTATTAAGTACAGTTATATTATTGTTGTTATACGCTTTTAAAAGAGTACTACTTTCTATAAGTTTAGATAGTTTTTGCTGCTTAGGTGTGTTAAAAGTAACTGTATTATCTAACTTATGTAGTTGTTTATATTTTTTATCAAATTGTTTCTTTTTTTCTTCTTGTTTGTCTCTAAAAAAATTAAATTTTCTTCGGTTTACACCAAACATATAATAAAGTAAGGCACCTGCAAACGGTAGTAAAATTACTGCTAAAAACCAACTGAGTGATTTTGTAGGTCTGCTGCCATGAAAAATAATACTACTAATACTCCTTAGTGTTACTAATGCGTACAAAATCCATAAAAAAGTATTCATAGTTATTTTTTTATTTACAATATAGCTAACACTTTTTTGTTTACTGTTAAGTTTTTTGTTTAGAGCTACAAAAGAGTTTAATAACGTTAATTATTATGTTTTTACGCTTTAAAATAGTTGGTTTTAAGTTGTTTAAGGTGTTTTTGTGATGTCGTTTTTTTAGAGGTAATTAAAAAATTAATAGGGTTAATAGTAGCAAAACTTTGCTTGTATATTTATACTATAATCATAAAAAAATATAAAAATGGAAGCAACAGAGACAGCTATTGGAATAAAAAAAGATAATAGGAAAGCTGTAGTAAAAATGTTAAAGCAATTACTTGCAGATGAGTATGTAATGTACACCAAATACAGAAATGCTCACTGGAATGTAGAGGGTTTAGATTTTCATAGTAAACACGTATTTTTTGAAGAAGAGTACGGTAAGTTAGAAAATACTATTGATGAAGTAGCAGAACGTATACGTATGTTAGGTTTTTACTCACCAGGAAGTATGCAACAATTTATAGAGTTGTCTGGGTTAAAAGAAAACGGACCAGACCAAAATGATAGTGCTAGTTTTATGGAGGTTTTATTAGAAGATCACCAAACAATAATTAAATTTATTAGAGAGAGTATTGGAGAAAATGCTGAGGCACATAATGATGAAGGTACAGCAGATTTTATTACGGCAATATTGCAAATGCATGAGCAAATGGCTTGGATGTTACGTTCATCTTTAAAAACATTTAAATAAAATAATTATTTAAATAAAAAGGCGGTAAGGTTTTAATCTTACCGCCTTTTTTTATGCGTTGTTGTTTGTTAATTATTAGCTGGTATATATGAACCAGTTTTATAGATACAATAGAGATACGTTTTAATGTTTGTAGGTGTTTATAAACAAAAAAAATTCGCTAGTAAAGCGAATTTTTTTTATAGTGTTATATTTTATATTATTAAGCAGTAAGCGGAGTCGAAAATTGATTTTCTTGATAATATTTTGGACTACAGTTATATTTTTCTTTAAATATTTTAGAAAAATAACTTCTACTAGTTAAACCAACAGTATACACAATTTCTGAAATATTAAGATCTGTAGTTTTTAATAAATTCTCTGCTTTTTCTACTCTTGTGTTTCTAATAAAGTCAGACACTGTACGGTTATGTAATAACTTAAACCCTTCTTGTAATTTTGCAGGAGACATACCCGCTTTTTTACTTAAATAAACTAATGTATATTTAATTTCTGGGTAATTTTTAATAAAGTTAGATAATTCTTTAACAGTGTCCATTTCACTTCTTGTTAAAGAGCCAAAATTAGTAGAACCGTGTTTTTTGTCTTGGTTGTGTTGTTCTATTTCTAAGGCTAAAACGGTATGTACAATTCCTTTTATTAATAATTGTCTAACAATACCTTTTTGCTTAATAGCTTCTAATTGTTGCATTTTTTCTGCAATTTTTAGGTTGTATGAGCCTACGTATGCAAATATTTCTTTTTCCTTAGAAGGCATAAATGTTTTTAAAAGCTGAGTTTGTAGCAAATCATCAGCTTGGTCATCATTTTTTTCTGTGTAGGTATTAATACTAATGTTAGAAAAAGTTACAGATTGTCCTTTTCTAAAGTAGAAACAAGCGTCTTTGCTTGGGTCACTGGCAAATATACCTGTCTGAAATTGATTTAAAGACCTTTGCTTACCGTTTAAACCAAAACTATGACTCATTTGCCCTTCTGCACAGTATAAAAAATAAATAGGGTTTGTAACTGGCGTGTTTCTTACTATAATTGTGTCTTGTGCAAATTTTAAATTATACTCTATAAAAGATATATTTTTGTTTACAGATACTCCTTTAATATCTCCCGTTGCAAAATTATTATCTAATTCTAAAGAGTACTCTTTGTGCGTGTACTCTAAACTTCCGCCTAGATCTTCTTTAAATTGATTAAAGTCTTGTTCTATATTGTTTGTCTTAAGATTTATAACTTTCATAACGTTTCTTTGTTTAGGAGATTCTTATTTATTTTTCTTGCAATACTTTTAAAATAAAAAGTATAGTTGCTGCTACTAAAAAAATATGTGCTATATAACCTAATGCATAAATAAAGAAGGCTAATGCCCAAATTAGTATTAAAATTATTGCTAGTGGTAGTAATAGCTTTTTCATATTATTTTTTGTGATTGTTTGTGTTTTTAAATTGATATAAGGACAGAACCCTATTCTTTATTTAAATTTTTAAAACTATCTGTATTGCCATTTTTGTTTGTAGCGTTCTGTTTGTCGTTCTTTGGACGCAATGATTCTTTAACCCAACTGCGACCAACTCTAGAGTTTGTAATGCAAGCTTGTTTTATATGTATCATATTGTTGTTGTTTTTTGTTTGATACAAAGTTGATGAAGATTGCGTCTTTTTTTGTTATATAATTTTTGCTTTATGTTATATAATTATTAGAAAAGCCCTGTTTTTGGACGTTAAACCATTATTTTTTGATGCTTTTGAATAACATTTATACTTTTTGATGGTATTTTTTATAATTTTATTGTAGAATCCAAAACCGTAACTTTACACTACAAAACCATTACCTATGTTAGAGATTTTTTCTAGTGCAGATGCTTGGATAGCATTATTAACTTTAACTTTTTTAGAAATTATATTGGGTATAGATAATATTGTATTTATATCTATTGCAGCAGGTAAATTACCTAAGGACCAACAAAAAAAAGCAACCAATTTAGGTTTGTTAATGGCAATGGTACAACGTATTATTTTACTATTAGGTGTTTCCTTTTTAGTAGGATTAAAAGAACCTTTTTATACCATTAATACATCATGGTTAGAAGTTGGTATTAGCTGGCAAGGAATAATATTGTTTTTTGGAGGACTTTTTTTATTGTATAAAAGTACCTCAGAAATACACGAAAAAATAGATGAACCAGGGGAAGAGGAAGAAGAATTAAAAGCTAAAAAAATTACATCTCTACCAAAAGCTATAATGCAAATAGTACTTATAGACTTTATTTTTTCTATAGATTCTATATTAACAGCTGTAGGTATGACTAATGGTATTGGTACTCATGAAAACCACTCTTTAATATTAATGATAATAGCTGTTGTAATATCTATATGTGTAATGATGCTGTTTGCCAATAGCATAAGAGAGTTTATTAGCAAACACCCATCTATGCAATTGTTGGCACTGTCCTTTTTAATATTAATAGGTTTTATGCTAATAACCGAAGCTGCACATTTATCTGGTACCGTATTGTTTGGTAAAAGTATTGGAGCTATACCAAAAGGGTATTTGTATTTTGCTATTGCTTTTTCATTACTAGTAGAGTTTTTAAATATGAAGTTAAAGAAAAACTCTACTAAAAATAAGTAGTATTAAGCAGGTAAGTAAATACTAAATGTAGACCCAATACCAAGTTTACTTGTAGCTGTAATATGACCTCTGTGGTTTACTACTATTTTTTTACATATAGCTAGGCCTATTCCTGTACCAGAATATTGTTCTTTTTGATGTAGACGTTCAAAAAGACCAAATATTTTTTTAGCATTTTCTTGCTCAAAACCAATACCGTTGTCTTTTATAGTTATGCGGTAATAGTTTTTTCTTTTTTTATCAAAGACTTCTTTAATTTTTGTGCGTGGTAGCTTTTCGCAATCAATTGTAATTGCTGGGCTATGCGTGGTAGACCTGTATTTTATAGCATTATTTACTAAGTTGTTAAACAGCTGTTCCATTTGAAAAGGAATAGCTTTAATTGTAGGTAAATTATTTACAGTAATGACAACACCAGTTTCTGCAATCATTTCTTCTAAATCGTCTAAAACTTTATGTAGCGTAGTGTCTAATTCAATTTTTACAAAATCTTTTTTAGTTCTATTAATTCTAGAGTAAGCTAATAGATATTTAATTAATGTTTGCATTCTATTGGCAGAACTATCAATTTTATTAAAATACATTTTTCCTCTGTCAGATAGTTTTTCTAATTCTCCCTCAGACAATCTAGAGATAAACATTTGTATTTTACGCATAGGTTCTTGCAAGTCATGGCTAGCTACGCGGTTAAAAGATTCTAACTCTGCATTAGAGCGTTTTAGTTCTTGATTTTTTGCTTTAAGTTTTTCTTCGGTTTTTACGCTATCTGTAATATCTTGTACAACACCTACAGAAGTGTTTCTGCCATCTTTAATAATGTTTTGGCCGTTTACGTAAATATGTTTAATTGTACCAGATTTGGTAATTATACGGTATGTGTGTATGTTAGAGCTTCCTTTTTCTACCATCTCTTTGCCAAACTTGTCATACCTTTTTAAATCATCTGGGTGAACAAACTTACGGTAATTATCAAAAGTAACTTCAAAAGCATTTGGCTCATATCCTAAAATACGGTAAAAGTTATCAGATATTACCGCGGCTCCTGTATCTAAGTACCAAACATAACTACCAATATCTGCAACTTCTTCTGCGTCTTTAAAAATAGAGTTTTGTATTTCAATCTCTGCATATAATGCATTTAGTTTTTCGGCTCTTGTTTTTTCTAAGGTTATGTCTCTAGAAGTAACCGTTACACCGTCGTTTAGTTTTATAGCGGTATCATGCAGCCAAATTGTTTTTCCGTTTTTATTAATTTGTGTTTCATACTCTATTTGCCGAGACTCTTCAATACAACTTACCATTTTTTCAAAAACACCATTTTTAAAAATATTAGGATAAATTTCTGAAGCTCTTTTGTATTTTAATTCAGACGGAATATTATTTTTAATACCTTCATTTAAGGCATCATTTATAAACAAAATTTCAAAATCTGTTATTTTTTCTGATGCATCTCTAATAGACTTAAAGTGTGTTACTATGTTAGATGTGCTTTTAAAAACATTGCTTAAAAAAGCTCTATTGTCTAACAGTAATAAATTTTGTGCCTCTAATTGGTCTTTAGTTGCTGTTAAATTTTTCTTTATAATATGCTCTTCTGTAATATCACTAGCAGTAGCCAAAACACCATTATTTAGTTTAACAACACTAGTTTTAAATCTGTAATCTGTACCGTTAAAAGTATGATTTCTTTTAAATTTTTGAGTTTTGCCGGTTTCATAGCAATCTACTAAATGCTCAAAAACACCATTTTTAAATTGTATTGGTAGTATGGTAGATAGTAATTTACCTTTCATTTCTTTAACCTTAGTACCTAAAACATTTTCTATATTATGGTTTATAAAATTAATTTTAAAATCTATTATTTTGTTATTGTCATTGGTTACAGGAGTGTAATAACTAACAATGTTTTCAGTATTTTTTAAAACGCTTTCTAAAAAAGCAGTGGTGCGGTTATTTTTTTTACGTTGTTTGTTTATTTGCCAAAACGAGACTAGAAAAATAACCAAAGCAGTCATACCTAAAAATAACGTGGTAATTGGGTTTATAAGTCTAGAGGTAGAAAACTGTTTTTGTTGCTCTGCTAAATAATCTTCTGCATTACCGAGCATAGTAGTTTTAATAGCTTCAATTTCATCCATTAAAACAGAAACATTGTGCAGCAAGGCAGCGTCATTCTGCTCTTCTAAAGTAGTATCAGTTTTGTAAGCGTTAAGTTCATCTAATGCCGCATAAAAAGATTCTTGTATGGTACGTAATTCTTGTAGTTTTTTTTGTTGGTTAGGCTTGTCTTGTGTTAAAAACTTAAGGTTATTAAAAGTGGTTAAAGCACTGTCTTTTTGCCTGTTTAAAATAATAGTGTGGTTAACCTTGTCTTGCAGTTTATTTTTTAAAACCTGAGACTGCATCATAGCATATCTAGAAAAAAGAGTATTTATCTCTGTCTCTACCCGTAGCGTAAAAACAACTAACTCTGCGGTTTTTTCTTGTTCTCTAATTTGTTTGTAACTATTGCTTCCTAAAAAGGTTAATAAGGCAATAGATAAAATTAGTAATACAATAAATATTTTAGAAGATTTAACCACTTGCTATTTTGTTTTTTTGTTTGGTTTAATAGACAAGCTAAAGTAGTAAAACAATTTTTTATAATACCAGTTCTTGGAGTTGGTAAACGTATTGAGTTAAAAATAAAATGGATAGAGCACAAAAAAGAGTAAAAAATTTTGTGCTCTATTTTAAACAGTTATAAACGCAATAAAAAGTTATCTCTGTTAAGGGCAGAGGTATGGTATTGCCAATTTATTTTCACTATTTTTTCTATAACCTTTTTTAAGGCAGAAAAACTGTTAGGTTTATTAATGTAAATGTTTGCTCCATTTACAAAAGTTTCTTCAATATCTTGTTCTGATGATGATGTAGAGTAAATAGCAACGCACAAATCTTTAAGCGTGTCATTGTTACGTATTTCTTTTAAACATTGCATTCCGTTTTTAACGGGCATATTTAAATCTAAAAAAACAATTTCGGGCAAAACAGCCTCAGGTAGCACTAAATAATCTATAAGTTCCTTACCATCTTTAAATAAAGATAGGTTTGTTTTTACATCAATTTCTTCAATAGCCTCCTCAAACAATAAGCGATCGTCAGAGTCATCATCGGCTAAAACTATATTCATAATATCTACCGCCATTAGTTTAAGGTTTTACTATTCATTTTTCTTTCTTTTATTAATAATCCTCTGAAAAGCAGATGGAGTTAAGCCCGTAGTTTTTTTAAACTGGGCAGACAAATGTGCTACACTACTATAATTAAGTTCGTGAGCAATTTCTGTAAGCGTATAATTTTTATGAATAATAAGTTCTTTAGCTAAGTCTATTTTCTTAAGAATTATAAAATTTTCAATAGATGAGTAGGTGGTTTCTGAAAACACAGAAGACAAGTGCGCATAAGAGTAATTTAGCTTTTCTGATAAATAGTCTGATGCATTGTATTTTCTAGACTTTTCTGTATCGTTAATAAGCTCTGTTATTAATTCTTTAATGCGTTGTACTAAAGCACTTTGCTGGTCTACAATAATTGTTATGCCATATTTTTCTAAGGCTTGTGTTACATATTGCAACTCTGTTTCTGTAGGTTTTTTTTTAAACTCAACCTCACTTAAACTATGTATTTTGTACTCTAAATTTAGCGCGCCTAACTGTTCTTGTAAAATGGTTTTACAAATAAAGTTATAATCAAATTTAAGGTTCATTTTCATAAAATGATACAATTATGATGCTCCGTTTATATAGAGAAATGAGCGCGTTATTACGTCATTTATTAATTTGTTAAATATAGGCTTTTTATCAATATGGAGGTTTTTTTTTAGTGCACCTCACTTTTTATTAGAGCAATGTTAGTTAGCCTGTTAAGTATTAATAAGTTAGTTTATTAATTTTATGTAATTTTTGTTTGCGTTTAAACGCAAAAAAGGATGCTAAAAGCATCCTTTTTTATGTGGTTAGTGCATATATTAACTAATGTCTTCTAAAAACTTAATAGTATTTAAGTCAGACTTAATATTGTTCATTTGCTTTAATAAAACTGTAGCTGTGCTAGATGGTAGGGTAGTGTCTTGTAAAACATTTTCATACTCTTCTACAGCAGCCTTTTCACCTCTAATAGATTCTTCTAACATAGATTCTGCATCATCTGCAGAGAAAAAAGCTTTAGTATCCATCCAAGCTCTGTGCATACTACCAGTTAAACTACCGCCTTTTTCTGGCTCTTCTCCAAATTTGGCAATCTCTGTTTTTAATTCATGGCCAAAGTCATAACGCTCTTTACTACGTTTGTTAAAGTATGTTTTTAGTGCATTATGATCTGTGTTTTCTGCTGCTTTTTTATATCCTTTTTCAGCATCGTATGTTTTTTCTAGTAAATTGTTTAGTTTTGTTCCTACTTGTTCAGTGTATGTTGTCATATTTATGTAATTTATGTTACAGGACTTATTTTTAATGATATAGTCCTTTTATTATCATACTCAAATTTACAAGTAAAGTATAGCTAAGTTTAACGTTATTAATTAACTTTTTTGCTCAATTAATAAAGTGTTGTTTTAGCATAAGTGTTGTAAAAATAAAACGCTAAGTCTTTTACAAGTCTTAGCGTTTATTTTATTTATTGTTTATTGGGGTTATGCTTGTGTAATTGCTTTAGCATTTACAAATTCTTTTATACCAAAACCACCGTGTTCTCTTCCGTAACCAGAGTTTTTAACACCGCCAAAAGGCATATTTGGGTATGCTAAACCGTAAGAGTTTATATGTATCATACCTGTGTCAAAATAATTTTTAGCTAAGTCCATAGCTTTATCTTCATTTTCACTAAAAATACCTCCACCTAAACCAAACTTACTATCGTTTGCAATACGCATGGCGTCTGTATTGTCTTTAGCTTTTATTAAAGATGCAACTGGCCCAAACAATTCTTGGCTATAAGCAGGTTGCCCAGGTGTAACATTACCCAATACAGTAGAAGGGTAGTAGTAGCCGTTTGTATCTGGAATTTTTCCTCCACATAAAATCTCAGCTCCATTCTCTACACTTTCTTCAACTTTGTTGTGCAATTGCTCTCTTAAATCTTTTCTGGCAATAGGTCCCAAATCGTTATCATTATTGGTTGGGTCTCCGTAGCTCATATTTTGCATAATGTTTACAAACTCTTTTTTAAACTCATCATAAACACTATCTACAACTATAAAACGTTTTGCAGCAATACAAGTTTGTCCGTTATTATAAATTCTAGCATTAGCACAAATTTTTGCCGCTTTACTAATATCTGCATCATCTAAAACAATATACGCATCATTACTACCAAGTTCTAAAACTGTTTTTTTTATTACTTCTGCAGCTTTAACAGCAACGTGCTTACCAGCAGGTGTACTACCTGTAAGTGTAACGCCTTTTACATATTGGTTTTCAATTATATCATCAGACACGCTATGGTTTATAACCAATACTTGAAAAAGATTTTTTGGTAAACCTGCCTCTTCATAAATTTCTTTTAATTTTAAGGCACAACCAGTTACATTTTTTGCGTGTTTTAATAATACACCATTACCAGCCATTAAGCTAGCAATAGAATAACGTATAGGTTGGTATAACGGAAAATTCCACGGTTGTATACCGTATACTACACCAATTGGTGAGTAATGAATTGTACCTTTGCCACCATCAAAAAGAGAACGTTCTTGGTCTTGTAACTGTTTTAAACCCTCTGTAGCTGTGTATTCACATATACTTATGCAAAGGTCTATTTCTTGGTAACTATGACTAAGTAGTTTACCCATTTCTTGTGTCATTAACTGGGCATAACTTTCTTTATGTTTCTCTAGCGTTTTTCCAATAGATTTTAATATTTCTGCACGTTCTTCTAAAGGTTTTAATTTCCAATCTAAAAAAGCATTGTGGCAATCCTCAACCTTTTTTTTGGCATCATCACTGCTTGCATAATTGTATGTTGCTATAGTTTCTTCTGTAGCAGGGTTTATAGTTTTAAAAGTATTTTTGTCTGTACTCATCTTTAGTTTTTTTAGTTTACACTTAGGCTTATAAATTATCTTTATTGGTGTTAGCCCTTTCTGGAGCTTCTAAATTTTCTTTTAGTTCACCTCCTTGGCCGTATAAACTATTTTCTTCATCTGTTAAACTATTTTTAGAGCTTTTTTTAGTTTCATTTCTGCCCGGAATATCTAAATCTTTCCCCTGAAAATCTATACGCTCTTTTCTGTTTTGTAACAACTCATCATCACCAGTGTCTACGCTTAGTCCTTTTTTACCTATGGCCTGCAGGTCTTCATCTGTAATATTAGGGTTGTAAGTTGTTTTGGTATCGTTTTTTTGTATCTTTTTTTTATCTGTGCTCATTGTATTTTTTTTAAGTGATGTGTATAATTTATGTAACCATAAATGCTTGTAAATAAGCATAGTTACCTAACACTCATTTTTTCTTTGGTTTTTTGCAATTGATTGTCTAAATCTCTTACTGTTTCTGCTATGGCAGACTCAAAATTTTCTGCATGTGTAGAAGCAAATAATCTAGGTCCTGGCATACTTATACGTATATCACAAATTTGCTCCATATCATCAGATCTATTTTGTACTTTAAAGAACACATCTGCTCTATGTATAAAGTTGAACTTTTTATGTAAATGGTCTAATTTTTCTTTTGCTATGTTTTCTAATCTGTCACTTGCTGTAACGTCATGGTATTCAAATATAATTTGCATATAAAGTGTTTTAAATTTGTAAATTATTTTAAGTAGTACTAGTTATTACTTAAAATGATTTTTGTGAATTTATAGTTTCTAGTAAATCTGATTTAGAGGTGCTTAAACCATAAATTTTTTGATCTGGATCCATAATTTTGGTATCACTTAAATTACCAACATACACAGCATCAAACCCAATATCTTCAATTAACTGTTTTACTACAGCTTTGCTTTCTTGGTCTTGTGCGGCATAAGGGACAGACAGCTTGTTTGTGTCTTTAAAAGCTTCATTTTTTAAATCTTGTGCCTTAATGGTATTAAAAGCTTTAGCGGTTTTTGCGGAGCTAAATTTCATTGCAGTATACTCAGACGCGTTGTAATTTGCATCTCTAACATTTTTAGCCATTTCACCATCTCTTTCTGGATATGGGTTTGTAGCATCTAGTATAACGCTGTTGGCATATTCACCAGCATATAACTCAGATATTTTATCTACAGCTTTAAAAGGCATAGCCAACACATATACATCTGCATTTTCTTCAAAAGTATCTGTAACACTCATTGCTTTTGCATTAGGTCCAGCCTCTTTAACTAGGCTACCTAATTCCTCTGGGTGTCTAGAGCTAAAAAGCACATTATGCCCTGCATTTGCCCAATGTTTTCCTAAATTTCCTCCAATATTTCCGCTTCCTATAATTCCTATTTTCATTTTATATTGATTTATGTTCTGACGCATCAGAATGTTATACTTTAATTTCTACATCAAAATTACAACCCATTTAAAGCCTGGGTTAACTGGTATCCGTTCTTTTTTGATGCTATCAATAAAATGAAGCGATTTTGAGTGTTTTTTGTTTAAAAAGGAATGTTTTTTACGTGTTTTTGCTTGAAAATTGCAAAAATCAGTAAAAATAAAGAGTGTAGTGTTAAGTGCTTTTTTTATTAAATACTGTTGCCAGATTCTCCATATTGATTTTTATAAATGCGAACAACAACAAGAAAAAGACTTACTAATAAAGGACCAAAAATTAGGCCTATAAAACCAAATAAAGGCACACCAACTAAAACACCAACAAGTGTAATTAATGGGTGTACATCATCTAAACGTTTTAAAATGTATAATCTAAATATATTATCTGTAGCACCTATGGCAACTAAACCGTAAATTAGTATTCCCCAAGCCTGAAAAGTGTTTCCGTTAGATAATGCCAATATAAATACAGGAACTGTACCTAATGCGCTACCTACAAATGGTATCATAGAACCTATAGTTACTACTGCAGCCCAAAAAAAAGGGTCTTCTATACCAAAAATATAAAATCCTAATAACGCTACTAAACCTTGACCTAAAGCTACCAATGGTATACCTAAAGCATTGGCCTTTACGTTAGCTGTTATTTCTTTACCAATGGTTTTTAAATTAGTGTCTTTTATAGGTATGTACTCAAATAAAGACTCTCTTAGTTTTTTTCTGTTGGTAAGCATAAAGTACAGCATAAAGTACATTATGGTTATAGATATTACCATATTAAAAGTACCACCTGCAAAATTTTGTAACTTATCAGACAACCAATTTGTTATAGAGCTAGTGTCTATTTCTGTACCAAGGTCTATATGTAAAAAAGATTCTACTTTTTGCAGTTGGTTTTTACCTGCATTAATTACTTTTTGGGAGTTATCTACAGCATATTTAATTTTTGATCCCATCATAAAACCTAAGCCAGTTAAAGGTATCATAATGCATAAAAAAGAAAGTATCATTAAAAAAATAGCAGCAATATTAGCATACCAACCTTTGTTTGCCAGCTTTTGCATTGGCTTTTTTAAGATTACATACATAGTTATTGCACCTAAAACACCACTTAAATAAGGTAATATTTCTTTAAAAATAAGCCCGCCCATTAGCACTATTAGTAGTAAAACAAAAATTTGCCTTATAATATGCGGACTAATATATTTCATAATATAATGTGTTAAGTTAAGTACGTTATTTGTATGTCAAAATTGCACAATTACGCTTTGTTGTATTAATGATATTAGATAAATAATTAACTCTTATAATTGGTGTGGTTTATTCCTTTTTTATGCTTATTGATGTTGGCTCTATGCCTTTACCGTATCTTTTTGCGTAAACATATGTAAACTCTGCTCCAAAAAATAAAATTAGAGATGAGTAACTAACCCAAAGAAGAATTAGAACAATGCTGCCAGCAGCGCCATAGGTAGAGCCAGGATCTGCCTGACCAAAATAAATGCCTAATAAAAGTTTACCTATAACAAAAAGTAACGCTGTTAAAATTGCACCAATCCATACTGTTTTCCACTTAATTTTAGCATCTGGTAAGTACTTAAACATTAAAGCAAAAAGTATAGAAATAATACCAACAGATAATGAAAAGTCTAAAATATAAGCCAGATATAGTAAAACTTCTGGTAGCACCTCACGGATGTAATTATTTAGAGCACTAATAGCGGTAGTAACAATAAAACTAACCAACAATAAAAAGCCTATAACCAAAATAAAAGCAAAGCTTATGGCACGGTCTGTAACTATTTTCCAAATTTTAGCTTTAGGATTAGGTTTAATTTTCCAAATTTCATTTAAAGATATTTTTAACTGGTAAAACACACCTGTAGCACCAAAAAGTAATGTGCCAATACCAATAATTGTAGAGGTTAGGTTTTTATTAGAGTTTTGTGTTTCTCCAATAATATTTTCAATAGCTTTGGCAGCATCACTACCCAAGGCAGATGAAATTTCGTTTGTTAAATTTCCTTGTACAATGTCTATTCCCCAAATAGAGCCTACAACGTTAATAATTATGACTAACAAGGCTGGTAAGGCTAAAACGGTGTAATATGCTACAATAGCACTTAACCTAAAGGGATCGTCTGCCATCCAAGAGGTGTACGTTTCTTTTAATAAAGACGGTAAGTCTTTGCTTGTAAATGTATCTGAGTTTTTATTCTGTTTCATTGGTAATTTGCTTTAAAAGTCAAGCATATATAGCTTGGCTTGCTATAAAACCACTTTTGTACTCAAAATTGGTTTTATTTTATTAAAGCAATTAATCCAAATGCATTTATTGTTAATGCAATTCCGTTTGGCTTTACTATTTACTGTAATTTTTTCTGTATTGAGCAGGAGAGGAGTGGTGAAATTCTTTAAACTTTTTAAAGAAGAAAGGGAGCGACTCATAACCACAGGCATAACCAATTTCTGATACAGATTTGTTGGTGTGTAGTAACATTCTAATAGCTATATTAACACGATATTCATTTAAAAAAACAAAAAATGTTCTTCCCATAATTTTTAAAAAAAATCTGGAAAATGATTGTTCTGACATATTAACCTCTTTGCTTACTTCTTTTAAGTAAATTTTACGATTGTAATTTTTGGCTATATACAAGTGTATTTTAGATATTTTACTTGTATAATCATCAGATATATTTTTTGTAAAACTACTGTTAGATAGTGTTTTGTAATCTGTATTAGTAAGTTTTAGTAACAAACTTAGTAGACTTATGTATAGCTTGCTGCCCTCTTTATGCGTCATTTTTTTAAGTTCAGGAATAAGGATTTTACTTTGTTCTTTATTAAAAATTATTCCTTTAGAAGCAGCTATAAATAAATTGTGTAATGATTTTAACTCAGGTATGTTAGTATAAATACCTTTGTTCCATTGCACTACAAATGAGTTAGATTTTACCGTGTCACTCTTATTATTTGTCCAGCAATGTGGTACATTAGACTGTATTAAAACTAGCTCTCCGGGCTCATAAGCACCAACATAGTCGCCAATAAATTTGGTGCCGTAACTTTCTTCAATATACGTAAGCTCTAATTGTGGATGAAAATGCCACGGAGTTTCAAAATCTCTGCTAACATAATTAAAAGCTACTATGCTTTTTTCTATTCCTAACGGAATTGTTTCTAAAATAGGCTTCATTTTAGGCTAAATGTTGGTTATAGTATACATATCAATATACATATAAATATAGCTTATTTAATTGATTTTTTATTTATTTAAAATTTATAATGATAAAATAGTTTATTTTTTTGATGAAATAGAGAATGAATTCATCTAACTAAAAACAGATATTTGTTTAGCTTAATAACTAAAACATTACGTATGGCTAAATGTAAATTTGCAGATGCTTTTAAAGAAGAAAGAGAAAAGTCTGGAATTGGTAAAATGGATGACCAAGGAGATCCGGTAGTAATGTTATTAAATCATAAAGATGTACGTAAGGCTGCTCATAATTACAAAGCATTTTCATCTGAAGCAGTTCCTGGGCGTATTGTTGTGCCGTCTGAGGTAAATATACGTACCACGCGCCAAATACCTTTTGAGGTAGACCCGCCAATGCATAAAGAATACAGATCCTTATTAGAAGCTTGGTTTAAAAGGCCTTTGCAAGATACTTATAAAGAGAAATTAACTACTATAATTGGTACTGTTTTAGATGATGTTTTGTCTAAAGATAAAGTAGATGTGGTGTCAGATTTAGCACTAGTAATACAGTCTAGAGCGTTAACTCTTTTATTAAATGTTCCGTTTGATAAATCTGTAAAATGGATTTCATGGGGAACTCACGTATTTAGGAGTGAAGGTGAAGCCTTAGACGGTGATAAAGCAGCTATTCTTTACAATTATATAGATGAAGAAATAGATAATGCCATTGCTAACCCAACAGACAATTTGTACAGTACATTGCTAGCTGCTGAAGTTAATGGTAAAAAGCTAACAAAAGAGGAAGTTAAAGGAGTACTAATATTAACTTTTGCAGGCGGTAGAGATACTGTAATTAACGCTTTAACTAATATGATGAGCTACTTTTCAGCAAATAAAAAGGCTTTAGATTACATACGTTCTAAGCCAGAGATTATTAAAACTGCTGTAGAGGAGTTTATAAGATATTTTTCTCCACTAACACATATGGGTCGTGTAGTAACAGAAGACACTACTGTTTGTGAACATGCTGTTAAAGCAGATAGTAGAATATCTTTATGTTGGGCATCTGCCAATAGAGATGAAAAGGTTTTTGAAAATCCAGATGAGGTTATTTTGGAGCGTAAAGTAAATCCGCATGTGGGCTTTGGTTTTAGTCATCACAATTGTTTAGGAGCAACGCATGCCAGACAAATTATGAGAATTACATTAAAATTATTAGCAGAAAAAGTAAGTGATATTACTGTTTTAGAAGCAGAAGAAAATATAGAAAATTTAGGAGAGTTTACCCGTAAAGTTGGTTACAACTCTTTAAAAGCAACATTTAAGAAAAGATAAGATGGCAAAAATTACATTTATAACAAGTAGTAATGAAAAAATAACTGTAGCGGCAACAGAGGGCTCTGTAATGGAGTTAGCTGTAAATAACAATGTACAAGGTATAGATGGCGATTGTGGTGGTGTTTGTTCTTGTGCTACATGTCACGTATTTGTTGCTCCAGAAGATGTAGATAAGGTGGGTGTAGCTAGTGAAATTGAAACAGATATGTTAGAGTTAGCAGATGATGCAAATGAATACAGTAGACTTTGTTGTCAAATTCCTGTAACAGATGCTATAGATAATGTTGTTTTTACTGTAGCTAAATAAATAGGATGTGTACTTCTAAAGATATTTGTGTAATTATAGGTGCAAGTCACGCTGGGGTAAACACAGCATTTAATTTGCGAAAAGAAAAATGGTTAGGAAAAATTATTTTAATTGATGCAGACCCAGAATTGCCATATCACAGGCCACCTTTGTCTAAAACATACTTAACAGCAAACACGTCTACCACAAACTTATTAAAACCTATAGAAAGTTATAAAAAAGACAATATAACCTTGTTGTTGGGTAAAAAAGTTACCCGTTTAGATGCTGTAAACAGATGTTTGTTTTTAGATAATGAAACCAAAATAGATTATACAAAATTAGTACTTGCTACAGGAGCAAAACCTATTATACCTACTATAGAGGGCTTAAAAGAAACTGCCTCTTATTTTTGCTTGCGAACAGCAGCAGATATTGTTGCTATAAAAGAGAGCTACAACGCAAGCAAAACAAAAAAAGTAGTAATTATTGGTGGCGGTTATATTGGGTTAGAAACTGCTGCATCTTTAAAAAAGATAGGAGCAGAGGTAGTGGTTTTAGAGCGTGAGTCTAGAATTTTAAAGCGTGTAGCTACAGCAGTAATATCAGATTTTTTTAGAGATTTACACACTCAAAATGGAGTTCAGATATTAGAAAATAAAGAGGTAAGTAAAGTTGAAAATACTCTAGAAAATGGTGTTAAGGTAACTAAAGTTCACTGTACAGATGCATCATATTTTACAGCAGAAGTTCTTATTGTAGGAGTAGGTGTAATACCAAATACAGAACTTGCCAAGCAAGCTGGTTTAAAATTAAAAAATGGTATATCTGTAGCCAATACAGGAGAAACTAGCAATCTAAATATATATGCTGTTGGTGATTGTGCTTATCATTATAATTTGCATTATAAAACATATGTAAGATTAGAGTCTGTACAAAATGCTGTAGACCAGTCTAAAATTATAGCAGCTAATATTTGTGGTAATCCTTTAATATACAATACTATTCCTTGGTTTTGGTCTGACCAATACAATGTAAAACTCCAAATAGTTGGCTTAGCAGAAAACTACACAGATTATATTGTTAGAGAAGAGCAAGATAAAGAAAATGTAATTTCTGTATGGTATTTTAATAATGATGAGTTGCTAGCTGTAAATGCTATAAACCATACAAAGGCATATGTTTTTGGAACAAAATTTATAAAAGAAAGCAAAAAAATAGCCAAAGAAAAATTAGCAGATACTAGTATTCCTTTATCAAAAGATATTGCTGTAGTTAACTAAGTTAAAAAGGTTATTTAACCACAAGGTTTTGCTGTTTTAAGTATTGCATCATTTTTACATTTAAATCCCACTGATTTACCAAATGTTTTGTAGTGTTAGGCTGATAAGGCATATATGGATAAGGGCCAAACTCCGGACAAATGTAAAAAGTATCTTTGCCAAGCGTTTGTGCATTGGTAATAACTTGTTGCCACCAGTTGGTAAAGGTTTTTAAAAATATATGGTTTTCTTTAGAAAACGGATAATTTACTTGAGACCTTTGTGTATCTGCAACTCTAGCGTGCAAATACTGGGTGTTATTTATTGTTTTTTTTAAAGATTGCATTTGGTCTTCTAGCAAGCTTTCAGATACTACAGTCCAATGAGAAAAATCTGCAGTAAGCTTTAAATTAGGAAATTTATCTATAAAATTTTCAGTTGTTTGTGCGCTGTAATTAAACCTACCTCTGTGCGTTTCATGGTAAACATTAATACCTGTTTTTTCTTCAAACTTAAAAACAGTTTCTAATACACGACAATTTTCTTCAAACTTAAAAAAATCCCTACCTGTATGCGAGTTAATAAAAATTGGGTTAAACTCTGCTAACTTATACAAACGCTCTTCTAATCGTTTACTGTATTCAGTTACAGATTCTTTTAAAGGTTGTAACCATTGCTGACCAATAAGGTCTAGTTTAGAGTTGTTTAAAATAGATTTTAATTCGGTTTCAAAATTATTTTCTACAGGAATATTAACTTCTACAGCATTGTAACCAGCATTTGTAACTTTATGTATAAAATCCTTAGCTGTTATACCCTCTTGGCCCCAAAATGGGCACACATATTTTAGTTTCATTTTAAAAAAGTATGAGTTATAAAAATACAAAACTTGCTCTTGTTTAACGTAATAAACAAGAGCAAGTTTTTAAAAAAACTGACAGTATTTTTTATGGTCTAAGAGAAGCTTCAGAAACGCTTAAATTATCCATATAAAAACTTATAATTTCTGCATTGTCTTGGTTATAACCTCTTATTTGAAAAGTTTTGTCTCCTGTATTACTAAACTCAACAAAAGTAGAACTATAGACCCATTTACCAACAGAAAAGTCACTACCAAAGGTTGGGTTACCAGCAACAGCCCAATCAGTATCAGGAAACCAAAAGAAACGTAAATCTGGGTCAAAACCAGCAGCATTATTATTACCTAAACTAGTTACGTACACCCAAACACCAATTTCATATGTTTTACCAGCTTCTACAGGAAAAGTTATTTCGTCTCCAGAAGTTGTTTTATGACCAATAATCATTCCGCCAGCAGCATCCATTTCTATGTAAGCACTTTTAGTACCGTCTTGTGCTTGGTCACTAGAAATTTCTAAGTTGTAAGCATCCCAAGGGGCACCCCAATTCATATATGGCCAGTTAGATGCGGTAGAGTTTTCAAAACTATAATCATAATCTGATGCTTCTTTTAAAATATTTACCTTGTTAAAAATAAGCTGACTATCTGCAAAGCTTTCAGCCTCTACACCATCTAATGTTTTTAAACTTCCTTTGGTATAACTAACAGTAACAATATCATCATTATAAATAGTAGTGCCCTCTAATGAAATTAGTAAAATATTACCTTCATCACTATCTATAGAAACAGAGCCAATAGTAGTTGGTATAGCTACTTCATTGTTAGTTATTGTTACGCTAAAATCTGTAGCATTTATAGATGATGCATCCATTTCTCTGCTAAATTCAAGAGCAATAGCACCATTTTTATCTGCAACTTTTTCTAAGTCTACAGGGTCTGTAGAAGGTATTACTTTTATTAAGTTTTTAAAAGAAATTGTATCACCACCAAAAGGTCTTTGTCTTGTAGCAGCAAAGCTTAAATTGTATATACCTTGTCTTTTATATTTAACATTAACTTCTGCATCTGTACCATCAAAAGTTTCTGGGTCACCACCATCTATATTCCACATAAAGTTTTCTGGTTCACCATCTACTACATAAGAAAATTGCACAGATCTACTAGCAATAACCTCATTTTCTGCGTTTTCACTAATGTCTAATGCTGCACCTAAAGTACCATCAGGGTTTATATGATTTGCTTTTATAGAGGCCTTTACGGGGTTTAAAACAGTTACAACAATAGTAGTATCTAATTCTTTACCTTTTAATGTTGTACCAACGTAAGCATTATCTTTAAATATTTGATTAAGGGTAACGTTGTGTATACCTGCTTTTTTAAAAACAGCTTTTACGTTTTGATCTTTAGATGTAGAAACATTAGCAACGCCTTCAGGAAAATTCCATTCTCTAGATACTACTCCTGGTGATGCATCACCAAATGTAATACTGCCATTAATTTCTACTTTATTTTCAAAGTCCATTTCGGAAGTTAATACTATCCTATGATTTGGCTCTGTTAAGTTTTCAGTATCGTCTTCACTACAAGAAGCAATAAAGATAAAAGACATAAAAGCCAACCCTATTAATTTAGGTTTTAATATATGTTTCATGTTGTGTTATTTAGTCGTTAAAATTATCGTTAGTTTGTAATTCTTGCGCAGGAATAGGCAAGTAATCATGTGTAGCAGAATCATAGTTATCTGTTGCTAAAAAGAAATCTGGTCTTACACGTTCTTTTATAAATAAAGGAGCAATACCGTCATCTTCTATTTCTAATTCTGCTAAGTGCTCTGTTCTCCATATTTCATCTGCTCTAAGCTCTGTAAATACTTCTTTAACAATACCCCACCTAACTAAATCTTTCCAACGGTGACCTTCATAACACAGCTCCAATGGTCTTTCTACTCTTTGTATGTGTGTCATTACTGTGTTAGCAGAGGCGGCAACCATTGGCTGTGAGCCATGTACTTGTTTGCTAATGTGTAATTGCGGAAACATACCTCCGTTTTCATCCATATATTGTTGTAGTGTTTTTACACCAGCTCTACTTCTAACAAGGTCTATGTAGGTAATAGCAGTGCTAAAATCGTTACTATTGTTAATTACAGCCTCTGCATACATTAAATATACATCTGCAAGTCTAATGTGTCTAAAGTTAATACCAGATCTACTTCTGCTATCTTCAGCTTTTAGACTATACCAATTGGTAAACTTTTTTATGTATGCACTTTGGCCAAAGGCCCAACCACCTTTTTCTCCTATTTCTAATCCGTAATACAAGCCTTCTCCATTAATAGGAACAATGCTAGAATTCATTCTTTTAGACCAAGTATTACCATCATTTATAGGGTTTGTAGGGTCTACTTCATCATTTGTAAAAAGTTCATGCAAATAATAAGTAGGTAATAAAGTATTGTATGCTCCAAAGCTTAATTGCCCTAATGCTGTAGCCATTGTAGATGCTTCTGCACCTGTAGTTGCCGGTGTATCATCTACATTACCTCCTGGAACACCTGGGTTAAGATCTGCAGAGTAAGCAACTTCAAAAATAGATTCACTATTAAATTCATTTTCATCTGTATAATTATCCATTATGTTAGGAGTTAATTGGTACAAATCAGAATCAATTACGTTTTTAAATTGTGTAACTGCATTTGGCCAATCTTCTGCAAATAAATAAACTTTACCTAGTAATGCTGTTGCTGCGCCCCAAGTTGCTCTACCTGTATCATCTGGACCCCAAGTGGTAGGTAAATTATTTTGTGCGTATATTAAATCTGGAATTATTACTGTAGTGTTTACGTCAGTAATAGAAGATAAAGGTTTGTTTAATTCTTCATCTGTTTTAGGAATACCAGTATGTAAAATTGCACCACCATATGTATTAGCAACCTGAAAATAGAAAAATGCTCTTAAAAATCGTGCTTGTGCTTCAATTTCTGCTTTGCCGTTTCCTATAAAGTTTGCATCATCAGCTTGTGCTAAAAATTCTATTATTTGGTTGGTTCTAAATATACCAATGTAAAGTTCGTTCCACTTATCTGTTACGTAGTATGTAGCGTCTGTATACGTTAAATTTCTAAACGCAGTTGGTCTGTACCAAGATTCTGAACCCGCAATGTCTCCCAATGCCATTTCATATTGTAATTCTCCGCCACTAATACTCTGAAACTGAAGCGTACCGTAAGCAGCAGTTAAACCACTATTAAATTGCTGTTGTGTTTTCCAAAAAGTTTCTGATGTAATAGCGTTTGGGTTTTCTTGATCAAAAAACCTGTCTTCATTACAGCTTGTAAATATAAATATAGAAACTAGTGTTGCTATAGTTAAATGTATTTTTGATATTTTCATAATTGTAAATTAATCAGTTATTAAAAGTGCAATTGCACTCCAAGTAAAAATTGTCTTGCAACTGGGTAGTTACCTTTATCAATTCCTCTAGTAAATATGCCATCACCACCAACCTCAGGATCATATCCTGTGTACTCTGTAAACGTAAATGGGTTAGTTGCAGAAACGTAAATTCTTGCAGAATTTAGTCCAAATGCAGGTAGGTCTTTAAGTGTGTAGCCAAGGCTAATGTTTCTAATTCTAAAATAAGTACCATCTTCTAAAAAATAGTCAGACCTAGATCTAACATTGTTGTGTATAGCGTTTTGCCTGTCTGTTGGAATATCAGAATCTGGGTTTTGCGGACTCCACATATAAAATTGCTCTAAATGTCTGCCCTGAGTATACGCGTAGTATTTAGCTCCGTTATAAATTTCTGCTCCTTTAGAGAAATAAGATTGAATATAGAAGTCAAAGTTTTTATAATCTAAATTTAAGCTTAAACCAGCTTCAAAATCTGCTTGTCCAGATCCAGAATACACACGGTCATTGTCATCTATAACATTATTGCCATCTATATCTTTGTACATCATATCTCCTAACTGTGCACTTTTATCAATTACTTTGTAAGCATCTAACTGCTCTTGTGTTTTAATAACACCATCATGTTGTACTAAGAAAAAGGCACCGGCCTCATAACCTTCTGCTAAAAAAGTAGTATAATCTATATCATTAGCTAAAACAGTAGAAGGAGCTCCGTTACCATAGCCTCTTGTTGTGCCATTAAGGCTAGTTACCTCATTATCGTTTTTAGTAAACGTAGCGCTAATAGTATAGCCAAAATCTCCTTTTTTAGATCTGTTTTTAAAACTAGCAGCTAACTCTATACCCTTATTAACCATATTACCAGCATTTATAACTTTAGTATCGTACAAATTAGTGTTAGGATGGTAAGTACCTGCAGATGCTGGTAAACGCTCTTCTAAAAGCATATCTTTTTTGTCGTTTTGATAGACGTCTGCAGTAATATTAAGCTTATTATCTAATAAAGTAAGGTCTACACCAATGTTTTTAGATATAGTAGTTTCCCATTTAATATTAGGATCTACAAACCTTCTTTGTGTTAGTCCAAAACTTAAAGACTCATTACTACCAAAAGGGTAATTAACACCACTTTCTATAGATGGTATGTATGAGTATGAAGGTATGTTTTGATTGCCTAACTCAGCATAACTAAGCCTAAGTTTAAACTGGTTTACAAAAGATACATTTTGAAAAAAGTTTTCTTCATGAATGTTCCAGCCGGTAGAAAAACCAAAAAAGTCTCCATACCTATTTTTTTCAGAAAAACGAGAAGACCCATCTCTTCTGTAACTAGCAGAAAACAAGTATTTTTCATCAAAATTATATTGTACTCTTCCTAATTTACCAGCTAATTTTCTTTCGTCTATGTATGATGTAGGAGCAATTGGATCACTACCAGCACCTAAAGTTTTAGAGCTATTACCAGATTCCTCACTAAAGTTAACACCTAAACCTAATGTTTTAGATTTAAAATCTTCATAAGACAAAACTGCTAAAAAGTTTAAGTTATGTTTTCCAAAAGATTTTTTATAGGTAAACATATTTTCAATAACGTTTCTTTCTGTAGAAATATAGTTTTCTTCTAATTTTGCATTTTCTCTAGATGCGGTAGGGTTTAAACCATCTTTATCATACACTAAATATTGTGGTTGAAAAAAAGATCGACTATAATCATACGTATTTCTACCTAGGTTTATTTTATAGGTAAACCCATCAAAAAACTCATACTGTAAATTGGTAGCAATATTTACACTTGTAGTTTTACGGTCGTCTTCATTATTAAGTTGCTGAGACAAGTAACTGTATAATATGGCGTTACGCACAGGTATTTCTACACCATTACCGCCAACGCTGTTTAAACCAGTTAAAGGCGGTTGCCAGGGTTTTTGAGCAATAGAATATTCATATAATCCCCAAGGCTCTTGTTCTCTGTTTTCATTAGTGTAACCAATGGTAGCAAATGCTTTAAATTTATTTTTTCTAAATTCTCCGGTAAAACGAGTTGTTAATCTATCAAAACCAGAATTAACTAAAATACCTTCTTGGTTAAAGTAATTTGTGTTAAAACTTAACGTTAAATTTTCACTACCACCAGAAACACCTAAGCTGTAGTTTCTTATTGGTGCACCATCATTTTGAACATCACCAACAAAGTCTGAGTCATAATCTAAAGCATCTGGATTAAAAAAGAATATTAACGGATCACGACCCAATGCTTTTAGCATAACATTTTCTGCATAAATTTGTTGTTGGGTATTCATTAAAGGTGTACCAGATGTAATATCTTGTATACTTGTATAGGTATTAAAATCTACTTTTATACTACCAGATTTTCCCTTTTTTGTAGTAATTAAAATAACCCCATTAGATGCTCTAGTACCATATATTGATGCTGCTGCACCATCTTTTAAAATATCTACAGAGGAAATAAGTTCTGGAGATATATTTGGGTTATCTTCATAAGGAATACCATCTACAACATATAAAGGACCTAGTGCATTTGGGCTTACAGAGCCTAAACCCCTAATTTGTACGTTTGCTGCCTCACCAGGTCTACCGCTGCTGGCTTGTATATTAACACCTGCTACTTGCCCTTGCAAAGCAGTACCAAGATCAGATGTTGCTGTTTTATCTATTACATCATTACTAATATTTACTACAGCACCAGTAACTTCTTTTTTCTTTTGAGTACCGTAACCAATAACTATAACTTCTTGTAAAGCAGCAGCATCTGGCTCTAAAGTTACATTAATGTTATTTTGGTCTGCTATTAAAATTTCTTTGGTTTTGTAACCAACATAGCTGTAAACCAGTGTATTTCCTTTTTCTACTTTAATTGTATAATTACCATCAAAATCTGTATAAGTACCATTAATTGTGCCTTTAATTATTACATTTACGCCTCCAATAGGGAAACCTTCTGCAATAACGGTACCTTTTATTTCAGTAGTTTGTGCATACCCAAAGGTAAAACTGAAGAACAATGCCCAAACGAGTAACTTGGGTTTTTGCCTTCTTGTTAAATTAAGTTTAATTTTCATAAATAGTTTGTTTAAGTTAATTAATTACAAATGTTGTTTATATTAACCTATGTATGTAGTATTTTAACTAGACTAGAACTAAACAAAAGGTGTTAATAAGCAGTTTTAACTAGACTTCTTATGAACAATTTATTTTTATTTGTAATTATTAAGTGCTTAACATCAGTGACTTAAGTTTTATTAGTTTGTTGTGTATTCCCTAATTTTCTGAACTTACGCTAAGCGTTAATATGGGTGCTGTTTTTAAAACCTGCTTATAAAATCTTCTAGATTGTCTTCTCTTTTTAAACCTAGTTTTTTGCGTAGTCTGTACCTAGATGTGTGCACACTTTCTACAGAAATGCCTAATAGTTTAGACATATCTTTACTAGGGAAATTTAGCTTAACTAAAGCGCATATTTTCTGATCTGTTTGGCTTAGTTTAGGGTATTTAATTCTGAGATTTTCGTAAAAACTCTGATTTATAGTTGTAAATCGTGCTTCAAACTCTGTCCAGTTTTTACTGGGTGTACCCTGAAAAGTTTTTAGTGCTCTTAGCACAACTTTTTTGTTTACATTTTCTCCGGCAGTTTCTATTTTCTTTTGTAGTCCGGCAATAAATTCATCTTTTTCAATTAAACGTAAGGCAGCTTGTGTAAGCTCTTTGTTTTTTAGCTCTAAAACCTCATTGGTCTTTTGGGTTTTTAACTTTTGTTTTTCAGCAATAATTTGTTTTTCGTTTTTATGCTTGTTTTTTATTTGTTTTACTAAGACTATACCGTAAAAAACTAATGATATTATAAGTATTATTAAGATGATAGATTTTAAAAGCCAAATTTTGTCTTCTTGTTCATAATTAGCAATTAACTGCTTTTGCATTGCATCTTTTTGTTTTTCTTTTTCTAACCTGTAATTATCTTTAATTTCTAAAAGATGCTTGCTATTTTCACTAGTTGTGCCAAATATTTTATTATTTAAAGCAGTTTCTTTATCTAGATAGTAGTAAGCTTCTTTGTAATTTTTTAAATCAACATAAACATCTTTAAGTCCTTCGTAATCTTTTATTTTATAGTTTAAATGACTTTTATTGTTTTCGGAAAGATTTATAGAGGCTTTGTAGTTTAAAATACTTTTGTCATACTCTTTCATCATTTTATAAACATCTGCAGTTAGGCTGTGTATAACGCTTAAGTATGTTTTATCTGTATGTTTAAAATGCTCTTTACATTTGTTTAACTTATTAATGGCAAGGTTATAATTGCCATTAACAGCATCTAAGTAGGCTTGTTCTGCAATAATATAGTAGCTAGTTATTTTTGGACTTAGTTTTGCTTGGTAATAAACACAGGAGTCTAAGTATTGTGCAGCTTTTTTATAGTTTTTATTTCCTCTGTATAGGTTTACAATAGAAAAATAGTCACTGGCAATAAAATGTGCATTAGATTCATTTTTTGCAAATTGTTTTTTTCTGAGTTTAATACTTTTATTAAAATATTCTAAAGCTTTCTCATCACGCTTATAAAAACTATATAACCAACCTATTTCTTGGTAGATATCTGCAGTTAGTTCATTGTGTTTAATTTTATCAGCAAGTAAAAGTGCTTTCCAGTAACCATCATAAGATTTACTATAATTTAAATTATGAGAATATAATATAGATAATTCTTTTAACGTTTTTATGGCAGAAACAGTGTCTTTATTTTTTAGATCTAACTCTATTTCTTGATTAAAATAATAAGCAGAACTGTCAGGTTTTTTATGAGCTAGTTCTCTTGCTAATTTTAAAAAATCTTTATTTTGTCTATTGTCTTGGCAAAAAGCAGTTATGGTGTTTAGTGCAATTAACACTGTAATTGCTAGTTTAATCCCGGTTTTTAATTTAAGTATGGTAAACATTGTAAAATATGAATTTGCTATTTTATGCAGCTAATTTTAAATTTTTACTATTTATTGGTGTAATAAAATGTATAATTATAAAAGCGTATAGCGTATTTTTTTAGTTTTAGTTTGTTAATAAAAGTCTGGTTGGTTTGGTTATGTTTTAAAATAACAGCAAATAAATGTAGTTAAAAAAAACACTAAGTCTAGTTGCATTTAGACTGTAAACTGTATTTGTCTAGTTTTTGTCTAGTTTAAAACAATGTTTTTTTAGGTTTGTATTTTTTGAGTTTAGTAATTCTATAAAAAATACACTAATAAACAGATTAGTTATTTTGTACTTAACTTACTTTAATAAAAATTAAGTGCTACAAATCATTTATTAGCTTTTAATTTAATATGTTTATATTGGTATGTATAAATTTAAATTGTATGATTAAAAACATATTACTATTAGTGTTTTTAGGAGGATTAATTGCAAAAAATAATACTGTAAATACGGTTTTACATTTTGATATACTTCATAAAAATAAAGTAGTAGGTAATTTACAGGCAACAAAAACTATTGAAGATGGTTTAACCACATACCATAGTTTTACCCATATACAAGCTAAAATTTTAACAACAATAAATGTAAAATATACCTATAATGTGGTTTTTAACAATAAGGAACTTAACAAAGCAGATGTAAGTATTATGCTAAACAATAAAGTTTATGCAGAAACCAGTACAGAACGTAGTAATAAAGAGTATAAAATAACCAAAAACAAAAAGGTTAGTACATTTAAGGAGCCTATAACATTTACTACTGTGCAATTATATTTTACAGAACCTTTGCATATAACAGCGTGTTACTCTGAGCAAGATGCAGCTATGAATACTTTAGTTTATTTAGGAAATCATAAATACAAAAAAGTAAACGCCAAAGGCAATGAGAATATTTATACCTATAAAAATGGTGTTTTATATGAGGCTAGTATAGATGGTGGGCTAATTAATTTTACAATGAAAATTAAAGATTAATATTTAAGCATAAAAAAAGCTTCTCTGAAAAGAGAAGCTTTTTTTATCTTTTAAGCTAAAGCAACATTATGCATTAGTTATTTCTTTGTTAGAATCTTTTGTGCTTTTCATCCAAAAATATAATATGGTGAATAATACAATTAATATGGCAGGAAAAAGTACCATAGTACCTAAAGTTTCTTGCCCAGACTCTAAAATTACGTTGTTTATTGATGATTCTAAATTGCTTTCGCTAACATTAATTAATGAAGCTGCTTCACTTAGGTTTTCTTTACTTTCAAAAATATTTTTAGCCTCACTAAATGTTTTTCCAGATACATTAAGTGAAGAATTGGCTATTTTATCAACATCAGAATCAATCCAACCACCAATAATTGGTTGAAAAATAGAAGATGAAAACATACCTATTGCTCCAATAATAGACATTCCTAAAGCACCGGTTTTTGGGGTTTTGGTAGCGGTTAATCCAATCATATTAGGCCAAAAATAAGCAACACCAAGAGCAAAGAATATAGCGGCTACGTAAGCCATTGTTCCTGTTTGTGTGCTAAATAAATAAATACCTAAAGTTGCAAGTACAGCAGAACCTAAAAGCACACCTGTTTGGTTAAACTTGGCTACCATACTACCTCCAAAGTATCTTGCAACTGCCATCAAACCGGCAGTCAATGCTAAAATAAGTGTTGGCTCTGCACCACTTTTAGAAAGTATTAAACCAACCCACTGGTTTGGACCAAATTCTGATATGGCGGTCAATGCCATACATATCCCTATAAATAAAAATAAGGGAGTAAACATACCTTTTAAGTTGCCGCTAATAGTTGCTGCTTCTTCAATTTTAGCTTTTGGCCAAGTTTGACCATAAAATAAATAGGCATAAATTATAGCCGGTATTAATAATAACCATACTTGGCTTTGTCCTGTAATATCAAAATCTGTCATAAAACCAGAAAGCAAACTACCAATAGCTATACCTCCAGGGAACCACATATGAAAGCGGTTAAGCATTGTGCTCATTCTATTTCCTTTGTATGCATCTGCAATCATAGGGTTGCAAGCTGCTTCGGTACAACCATTACCAAGGCCTATAAGCAAGTTGGCTATTAAAAGACCTATGTAATTGCCAGAAAATATTAAAAGCAAAATACCAATTGCATGGGCAAAAAAAGCAAATTGCATTATAATTTTTCCGCCTACTTTGTGGTAAATTAAACCACCAATAACCATAGAAATAGGGAAACCTAAAAACCACATAGAGGTAATTAAGCCAGCTTGACTTGCACTTAATGCTAGCTCTGTTTTTAGTTGATCTAAAATACCTGCCGCTATAGCAAACGAGAATGCCGTTGTAATTAAAGCAAAGCAGCTACCGTAAAATAGTCTTTTAGCATTAGTTCCTGTTCCCGAATTTGTGTTTTCCATAAGTTAGTTTGTTTTGTTTGGTAAAATTGAGTTCTAGTTAATTTGTTGTACGTATACTTTAAAATACACTTTATTATTAGTGCTAAAGTTAACTTTAAATGTAATAAAGTTTTACCACCAAATACAAATTTATCAGTAATGTATGGGCTAAATTTTTGTTATATGTTTTTTAACGGGGTGTTTTTTATCAATTTGATAATTTTTAAATCATTTTTAACTCCTGCTTTATCTAAGTATTTAAGGGGTATTAATTTTTTTTAGCAAACAAAGACGTTAATATTACGCAGAAGTACACGCAATTTTTTTAAGATCTATATATTTGTTAGCATATTTACTGCTTATCAAATTAAATTATGAAACTCAAAAAACGAATTCCAAATTACCTTATTTTGTGCGTAATAGTACTACTGTGTATACAGTGTAAAGATGCGGCAAAGGAAAATAAAACTACACAAGAAAGCCCAGAAGTTACTGTAGATACCAAGACTAAAAAAGATACAACATATACCTTGTTAGTTAAAAAACCTAAAGATGTAAAAGTACCTGATGGTATGGTGTGGATTCCTGGAGGAGAGTTTATACAGGGTGCAGTGCCACAAGATAAAATGGCTATGCAACATGAGAAACCTGCACACAAGGTTGCTGTAGATGGTTTTTTTATGGATATCACAGAAGTTACAAATGCTCAATTTGCTAAATTTGTTAACCAAACGGGTTACACTACTGTAGCAGAAAGAGCAATAGACTGGGAAGAGATGAAAAAGCAAGTTCCTGAAGGTACTCCAAAACCGCACGACTCTATATTACAGCCAGGTTCTTTAACATTTAAAAAAACAAAAACATCTGTACCTAATTTATTTGATTTTTCTCAATGGTGGCATTGGACAATAGGGGCAAACTGGAAACATCCAAATGGGCCTGGTAGTTCTATAAAAGGATTAGATAACCACCCTGTAGTACAAATTTGTTATGAAGATGCAATGGCCTACTGTAATTGGGCTAACAGAAGGTTGCCAACAGAAGCAGAATGGGAGTATGCCGCTAATGGAGGCAAATCTGGCACTATATTTTTTTGGGGAGATGATAGATCTGTTTTGTCTAAAAATGCAAATAGCTGGGAGGGTGAGTTTCCTGTAGAAAATAGCAAAAAAGATGGGTTTGAAAAAAGGGCTCCGGTTAAAAGTTACCAACCTAACGGATATGGATTGTATGATATGGCAGGTAATGTTTGGGAGTGGACCAGTGATTGGTACAATGTTAATTACTATAAAGAGTTAGCTGCAACTACTACCAAAAAAAATCCGCTTGGTGCAACTGATGCATACAATCCTCAAAACCTTTATATTAAAGAAAAAGTTATAAAAGGAGGTTCATTTTTGTGTAGTGATAGTTATTGTGCTAGTTATAGAATTTCAGCTCGTATGGGATCTAGCGTAGACTCTTCTGCAGAACACACTGGTTTTAGAACAGTTGCTACGGTAAAAATGTTAAAATAAAGTCAAATTATATATGACTATGACTCTATTGTAACAATTTATGATAATAAGCTTTTCAGTTTGTATAAAAAAATTACATTTGTGTTCTAAACTAAACTTTGAACTAATATTATGTCAGATACAATAGAAAGAATTAAATGTCTTATTATAGGCTCTGGACCAGCAGGATATACAGCAGCAATTTATGCTTCTAGAGCAGATCTAAAGCCAGTAATGTACACAGGTATGGAGCCGGGCGGACAATTAACAACTACTACAGAAGTAGATAATTTTCCAGGGTATCCAGAAGGTATAGATGGGCCAACAATGATGACGCAATTGCAAGCGCAAGCAGAACGTTTTGGTACAGAAGTAAGAATAGGTATGGTTACAGCGGTAGAGTTTAATGAAACTGTTGGTGGTATACATAAAGTAACTGTAGATAACTCTAAAACTATAGAGGCAGAAACAGTTATTATTTCTACAGGTGCAACAGCAAAATATTTAGGATTAGAGAGTGAGCAACGTTTACGTGGAGGTGGTGTATCTGCATGTGCTGTTTGTGATGGCTTCTTTTACAAAGGGCAAGATGTAGCTATTGTTGGGGCAGGAGATACGGCTGCAGAGGAGGCATCATACTTAGCTAACATTTGTAACAATGTTACTATGCTTGTTCGTAGAGATGAGATGCGTGCTTCTAAAGCTATGCAACATAGAGTTAATAGTATTTCTAATATTACTGTAAAATATAACACAGAGGTAGATGAAGTATTGGGAGAACAAGTGGTAGAAGGTTTACGTATGGTAAACAACCAAACTCAAGAAAAAGAAGATATAGCTATTACAGGTCTTTTTATTGCCATTGGTCACAAACCAAATACAGACATATTTAAAGGACAATTAGATATGGATGAAACAGGCTATTTAATTACAGAAGGTAAGTCTACAAAAACAAATATACCCGGTGTATTTGCAAGTGGAGATGTACAAGATAAAGAATATAGACAAGCGGTTACTGCTGCGGGTACAGGTTGTATGGCGGCATTAGATGCAGAACGCTATTTAGCTAGCTTAGAGGAGATAGCCCAATAGTCATAATTTTACAAAAAAAAGAGCTGCAGTAATGCAGCTCTTTTTTTTTGTAAAATTAACACATGTTTATACCTGTATTGTTAAATGTTTATATTGTCATAAACACAATAATTTAGTATATTTTATGATAATTGTTTTGATTATTGGGTTTTTTTATAGTGTTTTTGTACGAAAAAACCTGTTTAATTAAGAATTGTTTAATATTAAGGAGTTTATTAATTTGATTTATTGATTTTTTTATTGACTTTAGTTTATCCTAACTAATTTATTAATCAAAAACTCAATTTTTATGAAAAACACATTAGTATTACTCTTTAGTGTGCTTTTTACAACCATTGCTTATTCTCAACAAATTTCAGGTACTGTTACAGACAGTGAGGGAATTCCGTTATTAGGGGTTACAATAGTTGTAAAAGGTACACAAAATGGAACCACAACAGATTTTGATGGCAAATATATAATTGATGCCAAACAGTCAGATGTATTGAAGTTTTCCTATATAGGAATGTTACCGAAAGAAATAACGGTAGAGGCAACATCTGTAATTAATGTTACTTTAGAAGAAGATGCAAGTCTACTAGATGAAGTTGTTGTAACAGCTTTTGGTGTAGAGAAAAAAGAAAAATCTTTAGGATACTCTGTAACGCAAGTTAAATCTGAAGATTTAAACTTATCCGGACAAGCAAATGCCTTAGAAGCACTGCAAGGTAGGGTGGCAGGTGTACAAATTAATAGAACATCTGGTTCATCTGGTGGTGGTGTAGATATCCTTATTAGAGGGGTTACATCTGTAAATCCAGATCGTAGTAACCAGCCTTTAATTATTGTAGATGGTATCGCGTTAAATAATGATACTTTCTCTGGAAACGTGTCACCTAGTGCAGGGTCTAATTCACCTAGCAGCTCAGAGCAATTTAGTTTTTCTAATAGAGCAGGGGATATTAACCCAGAAGATATAGAAAGTTACAATGTATTAAAAGGAGCTGCCGCAACAGCACTTTATGGTGTAAGGGCTGCAAACGGAGCAATTGTAATTACTACAAAAAAAGGAAAAAAAGGAAAAGCAAAAATTAACTTTACAGCTTCTACAACCTTTAGAAATTTAGAAAAAACTCCAAATTTGCAAGAAACCTATAGAGAAGGATTTAGCGGAGCGCCTAGAACTTTATATGATCCAGATTCAGATACTGGTTTTAATAGAGTTCAAAACGCAACTTCGTTTTATTCTTGGGGACCTAAGTATACAGAAGACTCATATACACTAGAGTCAGGTGAAATAGTAGATTTATCTAACGATCAGTTTTACAGTCCGTATGATTTATTTAAAACAGGGGTAAATACTCAGGTTAATTTAAATATTAGTGGAGCAACAGATAAAATGGATTATTTCTTTTCTGTAGGTAACAACAGTGAAGAAGGTATATTACCAGGAACCTATTATGATAAAACAAATTTTAGACTTAAAAGTGGGTATCAAGTTACAGACAATTTTAGTATAAATACATCTATATCTTACTCTAAATCTGGCGGTAACAGAGGAAACTCAGGAGATAAGTCTGTTATGAGTTCTTTATCCTATTACTCTGGTACATTTCCTATAAATGATTATCAAAATCCAGATGGTACGCAACGTAACTATACATTTGGAATCATAGATAATCCAAGGTATTTTATAGAAAAAAGTAGCTTATATGATGATGTAAATCGTTGGGTTGGTAATGCAATATTTAAGTATTCACCTAAAGATTGGTTAAATATTACGTATTCTGCGCAGGTAGATAATTATTCAGATCAGAGAAACCGTTTTGTTCCAGCAGATTTAGATGTTGGTACACAAGTAGGTGGTTTTATTGTAAATCAGAATATAAATTTTACAGCACTAGAATCTAACTTTTTAGTTGCAATGAACAAAGATTGGTCTGATGATTTTAGAACAGATCTTACTTTAGGTCATCAAGTATCAGATACTAAAAGAGATTATGCAGATGTAAGAGGAGAAACATTAAATGTACCAGGCATAAATGAACTTGGTAATACTATAAATACTTTTGCTAATGAGAGTGTTACTCAGTTACGTAATGTTGGTGTATTTGGAGAACTTAAACTGAGTTATTTAGATAAGTTATTTTTAACAGTTACAGGTCGTAATGATTGGGTTTCTACCTTGCCAAAAGATAATAGATCTTTCTTTTATCCTTCAGTAAGTTTAGCTTATGATATTTCTGATGTTTTTGGAGATAATGATGTGTTTACTTTTGGTAAACTTAGAGCATCATGGGCTGAAGTAGGTAAAGGACCATTATTTGGTCAAGTGGGTCATTATTTTGTGGTAGACGGAGACTTCCCTTTTGGAGGAGCGGGTGGTTACAGATCTAGTACAGCTTTAGGAGATTTAGATATTGTCCCAGAAAGAAATCAATCTACAGAAATAGGAGCAGATTTAAGGTTTTTGAAAAACCGTATACGCTTAGACTATGCATATTATAAAACCAGAGTTAAGGATCAAATTTTTGGCGTAGGAACAGCGTATTCTTCAGGTATATCTAGAATTGTTAGAAACGCAGGTGATTTTGAAGTGTTTGGACACGAATTTTTATTAAGTGCAGATATTATAAAATCTAAAGATTTTAACTGGGAAGTAGTTTTAAATTGGTCTACTAGTGAAGGAAAAGTATTAGATATACCAGATGATATAGAAAGCATAATTTTTGCAGATTCTGGTTTTGCAGGTGTAACATCAGAAATTAGAGAAGGTGATAAAATGGGTTCTTTATACGGATGGAAATGGCGTTATGAAAACGGTGAGCGTTATATTGATGCTAATGGTAAACCAGAAATAGACTTCACAGAACGCCAAAAAGTAGGTAATGCTTTTCCAGACTATATTACATCTTTAGCTAATAGTTTTAAATGGAAAAATTTAGGGTTTAACTTTTTGTTAGAATATAAAAAAGGAGGAGATATTTATGACGCAGGAAGAAGAAACTCTATTAGAAATGGTATACTTGAAGTTACAGAATTTAGAGACGAAACCACTGTTCTAAGTGGAGTTATGGATGATGGAAATGGTGGTTTTATACCAAACACAACAGAGGTTTTAATAGATCAAAACTACTATCGTAGTTCTACAGATTACAACAGAGCTTCAGAAATTTTAGTACAAGATGCATCTTGGGTAAAGCTCAGAAATATTGGGGTAACATATGATTTGCCATTAAAATTTATAGAAAAAATACATTTAGATAGATTTTCTGTGACTGCTAGTGCCCAAAATATTTTAGTATGGACACCTTATGATGGGTATGACCCAGAAGGAAACCAATACAGTGCAGGTAGTAATGTATATGGTTTCACAGGTCTAAATATTCCTTTGTCTCAAAGTTATAGTTTTGGTATTAATGTAGGATTTTAAAAATAGATATGATGAGAAAATATATATATAAAATAATAATATTATCGCTATTTATAACTGTATTTACAGCTTGTAGTGATGATTATTTTGATGTGAATACGCCTTCTAATACAGCTAAATTAGATCAGTTGCGTATGCAAGACTTGTTAGCGCCAGTTATACATAGTACAATGGAAGGGCAACGCTCTGCCGAATTATCTTTTGGAAATTATGTGCAAAACTTTGTTTTTCAGGGTGGAGGTGCAGCAGGACAAACAACAGCTAGTGGTTTATGGACACAAGTATACTTGTATATTTTGCCAAACATAGACGCTATTAATGAAAAAGCAGTAGAAAATGGTGCAGTACATTATAAAGCTGTTGCAGATATATTAACTGCTATAAATTTAGGTATTGCTACAGATACTTGGGATAATATTCCGTATTCTGATGCTACAGATGGTCCTGATAATAATTTTCCTGCTTTTGATACACAAGAGCAAATTTATGCAAGTATATTTTCATTATTAGATAACGCAATTAATGCTTTAGAAGGTCCAGATGATTCTGGTTTTACATTAGGTAGTGAAGATTTAATATATGGAGGTGATACCGATAAGTGGTTAAGAGCGGCATATACAATTAAGGCTCGTTATCAATTACATTTGGTACAAAAAGGAGAAACAACAGCTGCAGATGTTTTAACAACCATTGCTAATGGCTTTACTTCTTCAGAAGATGATTTTTTAATGTATTATGATGATAAAAATATAAACCCATGGTATTCTGCAGAGGTTTTAGCTAAAAATACAGGAAATGCTCATAATGATATTGCCAGTCAGTTGGTTAGTTCTATGAATGGAGATTACTTTCCTTTTGAGAGTGGTACAGTTAGTATTGACCCAAGATTGCCAATTTTTGCAGATAATGGAGGAGAAGTAGAATGGAAAGGTTATGTTAGTGGTAGTGTAGGCTTAGCTCCAGATGGTACAGATGCAAATACAGGTTTTGCTGTAGATGGCTTTTACACTAGTATAGATGCTCCTTTAATGCTTATAAGCTACGCAGAGGCTATGTTTATAAAAGCTGAAGCTGCTTTTTTAGCTAATGGAGGTAATGCTACAAGTATTGGTACAACAACAGATGCCTATAACGCATATTTAGATGGTATAACTGCTAGTATGCAAATGTATGGTGTAGATGGTACAGATTATTTGGCAGATACAGCTATTAATGTTGGCGAAAGCAATTTAATGTTACAACATATAATGAAAGAGAAGTATATACATAATTTTTTAAACCCAGAAACTTTTGTAGATTTTAGACGCTATAATTTTTCTGATGAGGTTTTTAAAGGGTTAACTATTAGAGAAGAAGAAGCTAGTGATGATAACGAATATTTTGGCCAATGGTTTAGAAGGGCAGAATACCCATCTTCTGAAGTTAATAGAAATGAAGAAAACGTATTGTTAAACCAACAAACACCGGTTACTCCTGTTTGGTGGGATAACTAAATAACTAAACTTAATTAGTAAAAAGGGTATTAATAAGTGTAACAATCTTATTAATATCCTTTTTTTTATGATGTGCACTTAGTACAATTCGGCTCATTGTTGGCGAGTCTTTTTCTGGGTAATTAAAGCTTGTAACTATAATATTATGTTTTTTTAAATAGGCTGTTATTTTTTGATCAGTATACGTAAAAGCTGCATGGTTTGGCATATAACTAAACAAGTTTTTGTTATTTAAACCGTTTAAAAAAAGCTGTATATTATTCTGTAATTTTTGTTGTCTTTTTTTATAAATAGTTTGTGCGGATAATAGCGTGGCAATATTTGCAGGTGTAGCAGGACTAGCACCTCCAAAAAAAGCAGTGGTTTTTAGTTCTTTTATTCTTTTTGCTGTGCTAAAAATAGCTCCTGCTTGCACAGCAAAACCTTTACCAAGTGAACTACATACTATAAGTTCTTTTACACCTAAATTATTTAGTTGTGCATAACAACCTTTGCCATTATTTAAAGGTAGACCAAGTGTGTGTGAGTCATCTGCAACAACAATTATATTTTGCAATGGTAATTGCTGCAACCCTTTAAAATATGGGTAGTTTAAGCCATAAAAATCCAAACTATCTAAAAAAACTACGGGAGTAGTATTAGATTTTTTAATATGATTTTCTACTGCAGTAACTAAATCACTATAACTTGCATAATTGCTAGAGTTGTTTTGATGTAGAGCGGTGTGAGAATTTGGCGCATAAAATAAACTATGTCCTTTTGCTTTAAGGTAATTGCAAACTAACTGCCCTGCTAAATAGCCAGAAGAAACAGTTACACAAGATTCACTTTGTACAAGTTTAGCAAGGTAATTTTCTGTTTTTTTATAGATATCAATTTTAATATTAGATTTTCTAGACGCTCCATAATTGGTACCATACTTTTTAATGTTTTTTAAGTATGTTTTTAAAAATTTTTTATGCTTTTGAAGCCCTAAATAAGCAGTTCCGCCAAAATATAATTTTTTAGAACCATCTACATTAATTTTTCTACCAGGAAATGTAGTAACGTATGTCATTATAATAATGTAATACCAGAACCTCCTGTATTAGGAAAAATTAAGTTTCCGTTTGGTTCTATTTTTATCCCTTTTGCAATGTCTTTACTCAAAAGCATAGCACCATCCATATCTACATAATCTAATTGTGGTGTTAGTTGTGCTATTGCAGAAATACCAACAGATGACTCTGTCATACAACCAACCATAACTTTTAACCCAAGTTCTTTTCCTTTTTTTATCATTCTAAGTGCAGGGGTTAGTCCGCCACATTTGGTTAGTTTTATGTTTATACCATTAAAATGGTAACCACATTGCTCTACGTCAGATTCTACAATACAGCTTTCATCAGCAATAACGGGCAATACACTAGCGTGCATTACTTGTTCCATACCCGTCCAATCATCAGCTTTTAAGGGTTGCTCCAAAAACTCTACACCTAATTTTTTAAGTTCTGGTGCGTAACTTATGGTTTCTTCTGCAGTCCATGCGCAATTAGCATCTATCCTAAAAATGGCATCAGAATATTTTCTTAGCTCTTTTACAATGGCAACATCTTGGTCTGTGCCTAGTTTTATTTTGTAAATAGGCCAAGGCTGTTCTTTCATTTTTGCAACCATATTATCTATACTATCTATACCAATAGTAAAATTTGTAATAGGGTAGGAGCTATTATCTGTATTCCATATTTTATACAAAGGCTTGTTTAAAATTTTACCATACAAATCGTGTGCAGCTAAATCTAGTGCACAAATAGCAAAGTTGCTTAAGTGTTTTTTATTTAAAAATTGATTAAAATCTTCAGGCGTGGTAAAAGTATAGTTCTCAATTTCTGTTCGTATGCTTTCAATTTCTTGTTGCATACTCTCAAAAGTAATTTTGTAGTACGGGTTTGCTGTAGCTTCACCATAACCAACTTTATCATTTAAACCAAGACTTACCACCATACTGTCTTGAAAATTATGAGACTCTCTAGAAATACTAAATGTATGTTTTAGGGGAAGAACATACTTTGTTAAGGTTAAATTCATATCAATATTTAAATTTATACTAATATAACAAGGTCAACCTTGTAAACAAAACAAGATTGACCTTAATAAAACGCTTTTAACATTTAATTTTTTTATCTCTTTTTTACGCTGCCAGATGAAGATTTATTCTTTTTAACTGTAGCAGTACCACTGTACTTAATATCTGCACCACTACTTGCATCAGCTATTAAAGAGTCAGACACATCTACACTAATATCTGCGCCGCTACTAGCATCTGCATCACAGGTTTTTGTTTTTAGTTCATAAGCATCAATATCAGACCCGCTACTAGCATTTACAGTTAGGTTGTTTGTTTTACCACTTAACTTAATATCTGCTCCACTGCTACAATCAGCATTTACAGAGTTAGCAACTAAAGCTATTTGTATATCTGCACCGCTACTGGCATTTAAATCTATTTCATTAGTCTCTATCTGAGATTCTGAAATTAATTCTGCTCCACTAGAGCTGTATAGTGCAGTAACTACAGGTAATGTAACGTGTACGTTTTTTGTAGCTCTGCCAATATTTTCTATAGCGTGTATTTTAAGTTTACCGTCTTTAATATCTGTACCAATAAGGTCTATAACATTTTCATCTGCCTCTACACGTATACTAAATTCTTTAGCTTGTGTAACATATACATTAATACCTTCTGATGCAGAAATACGCTCAAAACTTGTTGCTACATCTCTGCTTTGCTCTGTTAATACTCCGTTTCCTTTTTTGCCGCTTCCTATGTTAAACGAACAAGAAGTAAATAGTAAACTTAATACTACTGCAATTGTAATTTTAGATAGTGTTGCCATAATTGTTGTTTTTTGTTGATTGTGATGTAAAAGTCTATAAATGTTTGTGGTAAAACTAAATTTAAAGACTGAATTGTTGTTTTTTAGAACTGAATTGTAAGTTTTAATTGTTTGAAGATTCTATACGTGCACCGTTTTCATCTATTTTAATATTTAAAGAGTTTTCGTTTGCATTAATTTTAATGTTTACACCTTCTTCATCTAATATTAACTCTGAATTTTTATTGCTGTTTTCGTCATCATCATCATTATTATCTTCATCAATTTCGTCATTAATACAGTCTAGGCACTCTAAAACACCTTGCTTGTTCATACGCCAAGTATAATTTTTAACATCAGACCTGTATATTTCTTCTTTGTATGATGTATGCCATCCTATTCTGTTTGTATCTGTATTAAAATCAAACTTAACAATAACATTTTTAGGAATGTAAAGGGTAATGTTTACCTCCTGATCTCTAAATTTACCATTAGGATCTAGTGATAAAAAGTTATCTAGAATTACTCTATTTTCTAAAACTTGATAATTATACTCTATAGTTTTTGCTCTTTCTCTTGCTTCATCAAAAGAACTACCTTGAGATACTTTTTGTATTTTAATTTTTGCAATGTCAGTATCAGACCTTACAATGTCAAACCTAAAATCATTATCTAATAAAAGCTTTTTACCATTTTCATCTGTAGTAAATGTCATTCCGTTAATTCTAAAATTCTCTGGTCTGTCATAATTTTTACTACTTCTGGTGCCAATGTAAATAGTGTCTAGAGGCTTTGTAAAATTTAATTGCTCTGTTTTATTAATACTACCTTTATACATATTTGCGGTAGCTTGTTTTATGGTAATAATTGTTAAGCCAATAATAGCGGCAAGCCAAACACCAAGTAACGTTAATTTGGCAATTGTACCAATAGATTTAAGGTTAGATACTACAATTTTTAATCCTAAATAAAGTAAAAAGAAAAATGGAATTGCTATAGCAAAAAATACAAGCATAGAAATTAACCAAATTGGCGAATTAGAGGTGTTTATTAGGTTATAAAGAGGTGTGTTGTTAACTACAAAAGCATCTGAAAAACCTGCTATAAAAAGCCCAATAAATGTACCTATAACTACAGATCCGCCAACTAAAATTAAAAACAACCCTATGACTTTACCTATGCTTTTAAAAATAAAGCTAAAAAACGTGCCAATGGCATCAAAAAAAGTTTGTATGCCAGACTTAATTTTATGATTGGCCTTGTTGTAATCTGCATTTTTTACTTTATTAGTTACGGTATCAAAACTTTCTTTAACGGTACGTTCTATATTACTAATATTTATAGACTCGCCACGCATATCTAATTTTTGCGAGGTTGTTTTAGCTTCTGGAATTAAAAATAATAGTAATATATATATTACAATAAAACCACTAAAAGTAGCTAAAGTAAGCACTACCCACAGTAGACGAACCCACCAAGGGTTAATACCTAAATAATGTGCCATACCGGCAGATATACCACCAATATACTTATTGTCTGTATCTCTGTAAAGCTTTTTGGTTCTAGATTTTGATGTAGGCTCTTCGTCTTCAAAAATTTCTTCATCTACACGGTAATCTTCAGGTTGCCCCATAACAGCAATAACATCTTCTACATCTGTTTTAGTAATTACTTGCTGTTCGTTTTTAATTTTTTCCTGAAAAAGTTCTGCTATTCTTGCTTCTATGTCAGAAATAATTTCATCACTACCAGGGCCATTGTTTAAAGATTGTTTTATAGCTTTTAAATAGGTGTCTAGTTTACGATAAGCATCTTCGTCTATATGAAAGAATAAGTTAGCCAAGTTTATATTTATAGTCTTATTCATTGTTCGTTTTTTTTGAGTTGGTAACTAGGTTTACGGCATTTCTGAGCTCGTCCCAGGTGGTGTTTAATTCGGTTAAAAATTCTTCTCCTGTTTTTGTAAGGGCGTAGTATTTTCTTGGTGGTCCAGAGGTAGACTCTTCCCAACGATACGTAAGTAAACCAGCGTTTTTTAGTCTTGTTAATAATGGGTAAATAGTGCCTTCTACAACTAGCATTTTGGCATCTTTTAACGTAGAAAGAATTTCAGAGGTATATTTGTCTTCTCCCTTTAATATAGAAAGAATGCAATACTCTAAAACACCTTTGCGCATTTGTGCCTTTGTGTTTTCTATCTTCATAGTTTAGATATTCTTTTAAAACCCGAATAAGAAACGGGTTGTTTTTGATTTGATGAACAAACTCCGTTGAATTATTTTTTACAGAATTGATTAGGTTCTATAACTCTAACTTGTTAGTTTCTTATGCAAATATATATCTTTAAAAAGGTATTGTGCAAAACATAGTACTAAAAATTAACTTTAATTTAACATTTACAAATTCAACTATTTTCAATACTTTTATAAAAATTATAAAAATAGAATGGCAAAAAGCACATTAAAATACAACGTATTTAATTTTTTTAAGTTACCATCTGCTTGGTGGTGCGGAGTACGTTTAAAGCATATTGATGAAAAAAAAGCAGTAGTTACTGTAAAGCATAGATGGTTTAACCAAAACCCATTTAACTCTATGTTTTGGGCAGTACAAGGTATGGCGGCAGAGTATGCAACAGGAATAATGGTTATAGACCAAATTGAAAAAAGTGGTAGAAAAATATCTATGCTTGTAGCAAGCAATAATGCAACTTTTACAAAAAAAGCTACAGGTAGAATTACTTTTACTTGTGAAGATGGCCACTTAATTGAAGATGCAATTAAAAAAACTATTGCAACAGGAGAAGGGCAAATATTTACAATGAAATCTGTTGGTGTTAATACAGATGGAGTGGTGGTTTCTACTTTTAATTTTGACTGGACAGTGCGTTTAAAGAAATAATTTTTTTTAAAATATGTAACATTCTCTATTTTGTTGCTACCTATTAGTGTCAATCAAAATCAAAATATAAAAATGAATGCACACGAAATAGATTACCATGTTTATGGAGAAGAAATGCAGTATGTAGAAATAGAATTAGACCCGCAAGAAGCTGTTGTAGCAGAAGCTGGTAGTTTTATGATGATGGATACTGATATAAAAATGGATACCATTTTTGGAGATGGCTCTAACCAAGATACTAGTGTTTTGGGTAAAATTTTTTCAGCAGGAAAGCGAATGTTAACTGGTGAAAGTTTATTTATGACAGCCTTTTTAAATATTGGAGCAAATAAAAGAAAAGTAAGTTTTGCTTCTCCTTATCCCGGAAAAATATTACCAATAGATTTATCTGAAAAAAATGGAAAATTTATTTGTCAAAAAGATGCTTTCTTGTGCGCAGCTAAGGGAGTGTCTGTTGGTATAGAATTTTCTAGAAAACTTGGTCGTGGTCTTTTTGGCGGCGAAGGTTTTATAATGCAAAAGTTAGAAGGAGACGGAATGGCATTTGTACACGCAGGCGGCACTATGGCTAAAAAAGTATTGGCTGCAGGTGAAGTTTTAAAGGTAGATACAGGTTGTATTGTAGGCTTTTCACAAACCATTAATTATGATGTTGAGTTTGTAGGCGGAATTAAGAATACTGTTTTTGGCGGCGAAGGGTTATTTTTTGCAACACTACGTGGGCCAGGTACTGTTTATATACAATCTTTACCATTTAGCAGACTAGCTGGCCGTGTATTAGCTTCGGTTCCTAAAGGCGGAAAAGATAGGGGAGAAGGTAGTTTGTTAGGAGGTTTAGGAGATCTTTTAGATGGTGATAATAGGTTTTAGAACTGGTAATAATCTAAAATAATTACTGATTTATAAATTATAAGAGTTCTAACCAAATAAAGGACACAATTGTAAAAAGAAAAGAACCAATTATTAGTTTTTTGTTTACGCTAGGTGTGTTAATTGCAGATAAGAAGAAACCTAAAATACAACCCGTAATAACACCTGCTGCACCTAGCCATATGTATAATAGCTCGGGCATACTATGAGGGTGAGATGGTCCGTTTTTATAAATTAAAAAAAATAGTATCACAGAAGCTAATAAGCAACCTGCAATAGTATAATAAAGGATAAACCCTTTAAGTGTAGATTTACAGATAAATAAAAAAATACTGTTGTCTGCTTCTAGTTTGCTTGTGTTGTTTGTTTTATCAAGTAAAATATTGTAAGTAGGTAGGCAATACTTATTGTTACTATAATAATCATTATTTAGTTTTTTGCTTGTGAATACGTAATTAATACGTATCTCTTATTAATTCTAAAACAGTTTGCATTTCTTTTTTTACATCAGAAGTTTTTGTCTTAAAATGGTTGTTCATAAAGCTAAAAATTAATGTTTTACCAGATTTGGTAATTAGGTAGCCACTTAAACTATAGTTGTTACCTAAACTACCAGATTTTGCATAAATGTATGGTGTTGGGTTGCCTTTATACCAGTTTTTTAGGGTTCCAGATTCGCCACCAACAGGAAATAAAGATAACAATCTATTTCTAGGAACCTCATGATACATTTTATTTAATACGTGCACAAAAGATGTTGGTGTAAATAAATTGTATCTAGAGAGTCCAGAGCCATCTACCCAACGTGGTTGCTGTTGCAAATCTGCTAAATCTGTTGTTAAAATATGTTTTATTGCCTTGTTTACATTTAAGGTGTCAGACAAAGTACTAGATGCCATAACTAATAATTGTTCAGCTAAAAAATTATCGCTTACATACATCATACGCTGTGCAATACTATCTGTAGCTATACCGTAAAGTGTAGTTTTATCTGCAGTTATTGGGATATTGCTAATGTTTATTTTTTTAGTAGTTACTTTTTCTAATAACGCTTTTGTAAGTGTATTACCAGTTTTAAACGGAATTTCTAAAGTATCATTTAAATTGGGGTTTACATAAAATGTATTTTTTACTAAATCTCTTTTAAAATTAAAAGGTGTAACCTGTATACTATCATTAAAATACTTAGGGTATGTAGTTAAATATCCTTTTTTATATATACTTAGTACATTACCGTATAAAGGAAAAGCACTACGTTCTGGAGAAAAATAGGTATCAAAATCTTCCCAAGCCCATCCGCCACCAAACTTGTCTGATGTAAAATTGTTTAGGTGTAAAGCAATGTTTTTCTGTTTTTTTAAAAAACGTATAGCTGTGCTATCCTTAAAATAAGGATGTAATGTTATAGGGTTTCCGGTACCTTGTATGTATGTGATATTGTCTTTTATACTATATTTTAATAAAGGGCTATACTCTGGCAGTAATTTTAAGGCAGTATAAAGCGTAAATATTTTTGTATTACTGGCAGGTGTAAAATATTTGGTGCTATTTTTTTCAAAAATAGTTTTGTTGCTCACTGGGTCATAAACTTTTATACCTATAAAGTGATTTTTTAAAAGACTGTTACTAATTATAGTATTAGTGTTTTTTGAAATTTTTTGTTTACTACTAGCACAACCAACCAAAAACATCAAAATTATACAATAAAGAAAACTTCTGTAGTTCTTGTAAAATATGGTATTGTAGGTCATTACGTATTATTTTTTTGGATAACTATGATATTTAACACTTTATTTAGATACTTTTTTCAAGTTTTATCGTTAAATTTATGGAATAATAATTTAATAATTATAAATATGGCAAGAGCAATGTTTGATTACACTAAAACTGTTTTGCAAAAAGTAAGTTTTGATTCTAAGTTGTTTTGCAAAGAGCTAGAAAAAGCAATTTCAAGATTACTGCCTTATGAGGTAGATGAGCTTAAAGTCTGGTTAAATTCTTTTACTACAGATAAACCAGAACTAAGGCAGTGTATGATTTACATCAAAAAATAGTAAATACTTAAAAAGCCACCATTAAGGTGGCTTTTTTTATTTGTTAACCTATGGTTTTATTTGTTATTAACTGGACTAATAATTTTTACATCCTGAAAAGCAATTGCACCACGTACCACACTTGTAATAACATCATGAAGTGCATTGGTAATTTGTATTTTAAGTTCTTTTTTATGGTAAATTAAACTAACTTCTCTTGCAGGAGACGGAGCTTCAAAATGCTTTAAATTTTCTTTCTTTTTGCTATCTAATTCAAGAGTGTTTAAAAAAGGTAATAAAGTCATTCCTAAACCTTCATTAGATAAGTTTATTAAGGTTTCAAAACTTCCACTTTGTAATCTAAAATGATCTACAACATTATTTTTAGGCGACTTACAAAGGTTTATAACACCGTCTCTAAAGCAATGGCCATCTTGCAATAATAAAACATCATCAATATCTAAATCTTGTGGTGTTAGCTTTTCTATATTAGCTAGCCTGTGTTGTTTAGGTATGTACCCAACAAATGGCTCATAGTACAGCGGTTTTTCTTTTATAAACTCTATTTCTAAAGGAGTAGCAGCTATTGCAGCATCTATTTGCCCGTCTTGTAAATTTCTAATAAGAGTGTCTGTATTTTGTTCTTTAATTACTAAGTTTACCTTAGGAAACTTAGAAATAAATGCCTTTAAAAACATTGGTAGTAGTGTAGGCATAATGGTAGGTATAATACCTAAAACATATTCACCACCTATAAATCCTTTTTCTTGGTCTACAATATCTTTAATACGGTCTGCTTCGTTTACAATATTTTTTGCTTGTTCTACTATTTTTTTTCCAACTTCTGTTATAGAAATTGGTTTTTTACTTCTGTCAAAAATCTGAATGTCTAGCTCATCTTCTAACTTTTGTACCTGCATACTTAAAGTAGGTTGTGTAACAAAGCTTTTTTCTGCGGCAAGCGTAAAGTTTTGGTATTTGGCAACTGCCAATACATACTGTAGTTGAGTTATTGTCATTCTTAATAGGTTAAAGCTATAAAATTATAAAAACAAATGATTTTAATCATCACCAAAAATACTAAATACTTACTAACTTTGTTGTATCACAAAAAGGATAAATATTATGGAATTAAACAGTATAGGATTAGAAGTAGAAAAAGCTAAAGAGCTAAACAGTAAATTAAATGTTTTATTATCTAGTTTTCAGGTTTATTACCAAAATTTAAGAGGTGTTCACTGGAATATTAGAGGTAGACGTTTTTTTGATTTACATATGAAATTTGAGGAGTTATATACAGATGCAAATGAAAAAGTAGATATGATTGCAGAGCGTATTTTAACCCTAGGAGGTAAGCCCTTGCATACATTTGAAGATTATATGTCTATATCTAAATTGCCTGTTGGTAAAAATATATCTGTAGATGTAGAAGCTATAAAATTAATTGTAAACTCTTTAAAAGAGTTATTAGTTATTGAGCGCGATTTATTAGAGCTTTCTGATGATGCTAATGATGAAGGAACAAACTCTTTAATGAGCGATTTTATTGCTGAACAAGAAAAAACAATTTGGATGATGAATGCTTGGTTAGAAGAATAGATGGTTGTAACCAAATTGTACGTAAAAAAGGAGATAAATAATTTTATCTCCTTTTTTTTATTCTTTTTTTTATAAATACTAGAACCTAAGTGCAAACTCTAAATCTGTATCTACTACATTAAATTTGGCTTCAGAAAATGTTGGTGGACCGTATGGAGTTGGTGATCCAGAAATGCAATAGCTTTCTTTAGGCATACCATTGGCCTCTCTGTCCATTTTTTTGTTATTGTTTTCATCATGCATTGCTAAAATAGCATACTCACCAGGTTTAACATCTTTAAAAACTATTGTTACCTTGCCATCTTTTATAGTGGTAATTTTATCTTGCAGTCCTCGTCCTCTCATAAAAGTTTCTGAAGAGTGTAAACCAGCCATAACTGTGCCGTCATCATTTAAAACGTTGTCTATTGTAACGGTAATTGTAAATGTTTCTGTTTTGGCTTGAGCTGTTGCTATAATGCTTGTAAAAAATAATGCTAAAAGTAATCCTAAAGTTCTCATAATGTTTGTGTTTTTATTGTTGATTATGACACAAAGATGCAGCACTACTTCAGTTTTTTAAAATGTAATAAACCCAATTGTAATTTTTTTATACTGAATTGTAGATTGTTTGTTTTAATTGACCAAATATGAAGAATAGAATGTAGAATATAGAGAATAGAATATAGAGAATAGAATTTAGAGGATAGAATATAGAGAATAACTTAAAAGTAGAAAGTCTAAAAAGTTTTGTGTAATGCTATGAAATAAAAAAAACAGGTGTTGTGGGGGAAATGAAAACCTATTTTTAATCTAAAAAAGAACGGTTGTAGCTAAACGGATTGCTTTTGTTTGGATCTACGGTTACTTCTACAGCTCTGTGTCCGCCATCTATTTGTACGCGTGTAATATTTTTTTCTGGCCAAGGTTTGTTGGTAAACCAAACGTGTCCGTCTCCTTGCAAATAAAGTATAGGTTTGTTAAACTCAGCTGCACTGCTTCTAAATACATTAGTAAAAGTATTAAACTTTGTTGCGTCTCCTTCAGTAATATTTGCGTGTCCAAAAACAACAACAGCATTTACATTGTCTTTTTCTGCTTGCAGGTGTTGTTGCACCCAATTGGCATCATCTGTTAACCTTGTTTCCCATTCGGTTTGGTTGTGCACATTACTACCTACTATATTAATACCTAAAAAAAGAACTTTATTCTGTATCCAACTAAAATTTTCTGGGCGTTTTTGTTGGTAGGTAATAGTAGGGCTAAAGCTCCAGTTTGTATTAAATTTTAAAAAGTGTTTGTTCCAATAGGCTAAACCTTGTTCTGGGTTTGTACAGTCGTTATATTCATTATCACCTAAAACAATAAAAGTAGGGGCCGTAAATTGCTTTAAAAGGTTGCTTACATCTACATACACATCTTCTGTACAAGCCTCTGCGCCTGGCTTTATATCTCCAACGTGAATTACAAAACTAGATTTAGCTTTTGCATTATGTGCTGCAATTACTTTGGGTAAAGAATCTCTTTGAAAATCATTATAAGGCACATCACCAATAGCAGTAAAAATAACTGGTTCTATAGTTTTTGGGTCTTCATTTGGTTCACTACTATCATTGTTAGAGTCACTAGCGCAAGACATAGTTTGTGTTGCTAAAAATACAAATACTACGAGTTTAAATAATAAAGGTTGGCGGTTAATGATTATCATACTTAAAAATACAAAATAAAATGGTAGTTGCTTGACTTACAGTAAGAACCCGTGTTATTTTTTCATATGTTTAGCAATTTCCTTGGCACTTGGATCTCTTTTTTCTAACTCTTCAATTATTTTTGGTTTGTCTTCTTCTCGTGTTTGTGATAGTTTGTACGTTGCTTGTATGTCTGTAATTTCAATCTCAAAAGCAACAATACCATTTACTTGTGCTAATGTACCTTTAGATAGGTTGTTTAAATGTAACGGGCATTCTGATGCTTGCTCGTACTTATCAACCAAATTATGCAATCCTTCCATAGCTGTATCTTTGTCTACAATGGTAATTTTGCCATAAATGTGTACAGCAATGTAGTTCCAGGTAGGTACTTCCTCGTTTTTGTACCATGATGATGATACATAACTATGTGGTCCATTAAAAATACATAGTACTTCTGGTGTTTCTTTAAAATTATGCCATTGCGGATTAGCTTTAGCAATATGCCCTACAAGTATATCCTTGCCGTTTTTTGTATGTAACTCTAAAGGTATATGTGTAGCCCAAGGCTTACCATTAGTTTGGTTTACTAAAATGCCAAAACTATTATTTTTAATAAAGTTTTTTACTTCTTCTGTATTATTGTTTTGGTAGCTTGGTGGTATGTACATTTATTCTTTTATTACTGTTGCTAATACGGGTAAATGGTCTGATATGTGTTTGTTGTTATCTAGCCTGTCATCTATAACTTTTACAGATAAAACGTTTAGGTTTTTAGCAAAAACATAGTCTATTCTGTGGTCTAAAATACGGTTTGTAAACCCATTAAAAGTACCTTTTGGTCCGTAAGGAGTAGTTAAGCTATTTGTATAACTGTCTGGTATGTAGTTTGTAATTGTAGTAATAGCCTCTGTGGTAGGTGTTACATTAAAATCGCCCATTAAAATAACTGGGTAGTTTTTGGTGTTTAGGTTCTTTATTTTTTCTACAATTAATTTGGCAGAATTTTTACGAGCTTCTACACCAATATGGTCAAAGTGAGCATTAAAAACCCAGTAATACTGTTTTGTTTTTTTATGTTGAAATAGCCCGTAAGTACAAATACGTTCCATTGCAGCATCCCAACCAACAGAAATTTTGTTAGGTGTTGTAGATAGCCAAAATGTATTAGATTTTATAACCTTAAAATTATTTTTATTGTAGTAAATGGCACTGTATTCTCCTTTTTGTTTACCATCATCTCTACCAACGCCTATGTAATTATAGTTAGGTAAATTAGAGTCTAAATAACTAACCTGGTTATGTAAACCTTCTTGTATGCCTAAAAAAGACGGACTATAATGTTGTATTAGAGCTGCCATTTTAGCTTTACGAAAATTCCAGTTGTTTATGGTATCACTAGTATTGTCATACTTAATATTGTATGTCATTGCTTTTACAGACTGGCACAGAGCTTTTGTAGTAGTAAAAGAAAATATAAGTACTAGTACAATAATAATTCTTTTATTCATCTTTGTAGGTTTTAGCAGAAGTTGATACTAATCTATTAATTTCTTTTAATTCTTCTTTAGTAAACTCACGGTATGTACCAACAGGCATATCTAAAGAAATGTTCATTATACGCACACGTTTTAGTTTTACAACATTGTATCCTAAATACTCTGTCATTCTCCTAATTTGTCTGTTTAAACCTTGAGTAAGTATAATTCTAAACTCGTATTTACTTAATTTTTCTACTTTACATTTTCTGGTAATAGTATCTAAAATAGGAATACCGTTACTCATTTGGTGTACAAAATCATCTGTAATAATATTGTCTACTTTAACAATGTATTCTTTCTCGTGATGATTTCTAGCGCGTAGAATTTTGTTTACTATGTCACCATCATTAGTTAAAAAAATTAAACCTTCACTAGGTTTATCTAATCTACCAATAGGAAAAATACGCTTAGGGTAATTTATATAGTCTATAATATTATCTTTTTCTACACGTGTATCTGTAGTACAAACAATGCCAACGGGTTTGTTAAATGCTAGGTACACAAAATCTTCTTTAGACTCAGATATTAGCTCTCCATCTACACGTACTTCATCTGTAGGAATAATTTTGGTGCCCATTTCTGGTATTTTTCCGTTAATGGTTACACGCCCTTGGTCTATAAGCTTGTCTGCCGCCCGGCGAGAGCAATAACCAACTTCACTTAGGTATTTGTTAATTCTGGTAGCCTGTATTTCTTTCATTATAATAACTTCTATGGTAGCAAAGATAGTAGATTGTTTTACTTATTACCTCTAAAAGTTATGGGTTTTGTTGCTTACAAAGGGGTACTGCGTTAGTTTTTTACAACTCATCTGCAAATATTTACAATTGGGTTTTAAATTATTTGTGTTAAGGAACTAATACCCCAACTTTGTAGCAGATAAGAACAGTAAATATTTACTAAATTAGAGCCAAATCAGATTTTAAAATGTTCAATATAAAAAAGATATTAAAAATAAGTATTTACATAACAGTTGTAATATCTGTTATAAATGTACTTGGTAGTATAGGTGATGGCTTTTCATTAATAAAAACATTGCGTGGTATAGCAATTACCTTTCTTTATTCTTTTGTTTTAAGCGTGGTAAATTCATACTACTTTCAATATATATCTAACATTTATAGCTGGGAAGAGCAACCTAAAAAGAGATTGTGGCTTGGTGCATTAGGGTCTGTAGTACTAACAGTTATTGCTTTTGCAATTGTAAAATTTATAATTGCTATTGTGCTTTTTGGTACTAGCGTAGAGTACTATGTAAACAACCAAACGTTGTCTCCTTATATGATAGCTATACTAATATCTATAGTGGTTTCATTAGCATTGCATGCTTATTACTTTTACAAGTACATACAAGACTCTAAAATAAAAGAACAAAAAATAATAGCAGGTACAGCATCTGCAAAGTTTGATGCTTTAAAAAATCAGTTAGATCCACATTTTTTATTTAATAGTTTAAATGTGTTAACTAGTTTAATAGAGGAAGATCCTTTTCAGGCTCAAAAGTTTACCACATCATTATCTAAAGTATACAGGTATGTATTAGAACAAAAAAATAAAGATTTGGTAACTGTAGATGAAGAGTTGCAATTTGCTAAAACGTACATACGCTTATTAAAAATGAGATTTGAAGATAGTATTGTTTTTGAAGTACCTGAAAAAAGTAGCAATCCAGATGCCAAAATAATACCGCTATCACTGCAATTATTGTTAGAAAATGCAGTAAAACACAATATAGTATCATCTAACAAGCCTTTACATTTAAAGGTAGAAGAGATAGACAATATGCTAATTGTAAGTAACAATTTGCAAGAGAAAAAAGTAGTTAAAAAAAGTAGTGGTGTTGGACTAAAAAACATACACCAACGCTACCAAATGTTAACAGACAGAACAGTAATTATTAATAAAGGCGAAACAGAATTTAGTGTTCATTTGCCAATTTTAACCAAACAAGTATCAACTATGGAAACGCAAAAAGTACATTTAGACGAAAAACGCTATCAAAGAGCAAAAGAAAGAGTAGAAAAAATTAAAGGATTTACATATAACCTAGTAGCATATTGTTTTGTTATCCCTTTTTTAATATGGTTAAACTACCAAACAACAGATTTTCCTTGGTCGGTTTTTCCTGCCTTTGGCTGGGGATTAGGGCTTACAGCACACGGTATGGAAGCCTTTGGCTACAACCCATTATTTGGTAAAAATTGGGAAAACCGTAAGATTAAAGAATATATGGAGGACGATAAATTTTAAAAAAGAAATAATTAACCAACTAAAAATACAACTATGGAGATTAATACTAACCAAGATAAATACACAAGAGCTAAAGAGCGTGTAAAAGATGAAAAAGAGTTTTATAACAAAGTAATTTCGTCTGTATTTACAATAGCTATAGTAGCATCAATTAATTATTACCTAAACGAGTTTAGCAACCCTTGGTTTTTGTGGGTAGTATTAGGCTTAAGCATTAGTCTTATTTTTAAAGCAATAAAAGTATTTAGCTTTTTTCCGTTTATGGGTAGAGACTGGGAACAAAAGAAAATTAACCAGTTAATGAAAGAGGAAGAAGAAACAAGTAAAAAATGGAGGTAATGGAAAACTATAATGAGCAATACAGAAACGAAAAGCTAGAGAGGGCTAAAGAAAAAATAAAAGAATTAAAAGGCTTTTACATACATTTTACGGTTTATGTTATTGTAAACCTATTTATTTTAGGATCTATTGTTGTTAACTCTGGATGGGATGCCTTTTTTAATATAGGAACATATTTTACTCCGTTCTTTTGGGGATTAGGTATAGTAGGACACTATTCTAAAGTAAGCGGCTCATTACCATTTTTTAGTAAAGATTGGGAAAACCGTCAGATTGAAAAGTATATGGAAAAAGAAAAAAGAGAGTCAGAAGACTTTTTAAAAAAGAAATAAGATGAAAAAAGCACCATTAAGTAAGTTAGAAAGAGCAGAGAAAAAAGTAAAAGAAATTAAAGATTTTTACAACCATTTGGGATGGTTTTTGGTAGTAAATATTGTAGTGCTAATTGTTAGGTTTAGACTGTTTGATATTTTTCCTGTAGAATCTATTTCTGTAGGAAAAAACATCTCTACTTGGATAGATGTTAATATGACGGTAATGCCATTACTTTGGTTATTTGGATTAACCTGCCACGGACTATATGTTTTTAAAGATAAGTTCCGTTTTTTTAAAGATTGGGAACAACGACAAATTGAAAAGTATATGGAAGAAGATGAGCAAACAAAATACTTGTAGTAAGTAAATAAAATTAATTTTTAAAAAGTAGAATTGGCATCATTAATATAATTTTTTTCTATTTTGCCATCACCATAAAATAACCAAACCAATGAATGTAATAATTATTGAAGATGAAAAACCAGCAGCAAGAAGACTAAGTAGGTTGCTTGCAGAATTAAATGTAACAGTCTCTACAATGTTACACTCGGTTGAAGAATCTATAATTTGGTTTAATGAGAATGATCATCCAGATTTAATTTTTTTAGACATACAATTATCTGATGGTTTGTCTTTTGAAATTTTTGATCAGGTAAATGTAAAAAGTGCTATTATTTTTACTACTGCTTATGATGAATATGCACTACAAGCTTTTAAGTTAAATAGTATAGATTATTTACTAAAACCTATAGATGATGAAGAGCTAGAAGTTGCCGTAAATAAGTATAAAAATATGACTGCTTCTAAAACTAAAATAGCTGTAGATTTTGAAGACATAAAAAAGCTACTTGTAAACCCAATTGAACGTGAGTATAAAAAACGATTTACAGTTAAAGTTGGGCAGCACATAAAAATTATTAATGCAGACGAAATAGAATGTTTTTTTAGTGAAAACAAAGGAACCTATGCTGCTACAGCAGACGGTAGAAATTACTTGTTAGATGTTACCTTAGAAAATTTAGAGTCTGAGCTAGAACCTAAAAATTTCTTTAGAGTAAGTCGTAAATTTTACGTTAATGTAAACTATATAAAAGATATTGTATCTTACACAAATTCTAGGCTAAAAATTGTATTAAATAAGTATAACGACTCAGAAATTATAGTAAGCAGAGAAAAGGTAAAGGACTTTAAGTTATGGTTAGAATAAGGTAGTTTAAATTACTGGAATTAAATTACTTGTTGTATTTAAATAACTAAGCATAAGTTTTATCTATATTAGCTTTTTTGTATAATTATAGCTTATTCTTCAATTCGGTTTTCATCAAAAGAAGAAGGTAGCAATTTAGGAATTAATTTAATAAAAATAGGTAGTAATATAGCACCTCCTGGTAACATAAATATTGCTAAAGAAGGTATACTTTTAAAAATATCTAATAGTTGGTTTTGTACTTTTCTCTTTTCTTCTACACTTAAATTTGTAGTAGTAGATTTAGATATTAATGCAACCAACTCTTTACTTTCTGCTAATTCTTTTTGTAACCTTTTGCTGTTTCTTAATATTAATTTGTTAGCAAATTTTGATGTGTTTTCATAAAATTTTTCAGCTAAATTATGGTCTTTTAAATGCGGAATTTTCTTTGCATTTTCCTTAAAAAAAACAGCAACTTTTTCAATAGATTTTTTAACCTTATTTTCTTCTAAATTTAGATCTTTTGCAATACCAAAAACAAACTCAGATTCTTTGTAGTCTAATGTTAAATCTTCCCAAGCTGTCACGCAAATTATATCCATCAAATATTGGTATACTTCAGCCGAAAATTTATTAACCAAACGTTCTCTGTAATGCGCATCAAAATGATGATAATCGTCTGGTAAAAATGATAATGAAGCAATAAATAAATAGCTTAAACGCTCATCATATTTTTGCTGTTGCTTAGAGTTTAAAGTGTGGTGAACTAAATTTATTAGAATATACTCTAGCTCTTCTGCATACTTTTTTAGATTCTTTTCTTCTTTTAAAAAACGTTTAAAAAGTAATACATCAACAAAAAGCAAGGTGTTTGTAACAGAACTTCCAAAGGTTTTGTTTATTAAATTATCCTCTAAAAAAACTCTAGATTTTAGTATAGCCTCTAATTTATTACTCGCTTTTGAACCTGTAAAAACTTTATCAAAAAAGCTAGAATTTATGTCTAAAGCTTCATAAAAACGAATAGTTAAATCTATAAAATTGGCATAATTATAATCCTTTTTTTCTAATAAATATGTGAAATATAATGCGGAAATTAGGTTGGCTTTTGCATTTTCATCTTCTGTTGGTGTATGGGTAATTGGTATAAAATGTAGCCATTTTACGTGAATTCCATATATAAAACCTGTAGTACAAAGACTACGGTATAAGTCATTAAAATTAGAGTAGACAACAGTACTATTGGTTACTATTTGTCCAAACTTATCTATCCAACCAGAAGCAGACGGGTTCATAACTTATTTTTTTGCTAAACTATATATTGTTTAGTTGCAATTTAGGGTTTATTTCTGTTTAACAAAATTTTAACAATTAAAAACCAAACCCTACTTTTTAAAGCTCCGTAAGTAGGGGTGAATTATAATTAAAACATACTACAATGAGAAAAAACAGAAATTTATTAGTTATATGCTTACTAGCAATAGTAGGTGTAGTATTGGTAGCGGCAGATCATATAGATGCACCGTCTACTACAGGACAAACTGCAGATATTGCAGATTTTTATGCTTTTGAGCCTACAGAGGGATCTGACAATACCGTATTTGTAGTAGACTTACAAACCAATGTTTTACCAGATTTAGCTTACGGTACTTTTGATGAAGGTGTACTAACAGAAATTAATATAGATAAAGATGGTGATTTAGTTGAAGATTTAGTAATACAAGCTATACCAAGAGACGGTGTTATGTACTTTTTTGGACCTATAGCACCATCTGCTACTGGTTTAAGTGGTGAGGTTATGGTAGACGCTCCATTAGGTTCAGTTGCTATATCTGGTGCTACTGCTACGGTAGAAGAACTATCTAATGGGGTAAAACTATTTGCAGGCCCAAGGCAAGATGCTTTCTTTTTTGACTTTACACAGTTTAATGCAGTTATAGGCGGTATGGCTCCAGAAGGTTTTAAGGCTGTAGGTGAGTCTACAGATACTTTTAATGGTGCAAATACAATGTCTATTGCAATAGAAATTCCTAACACTATGTTGGGTACAACCACAGCTACTAATGCTTTAGGTTTAGAAGTGTACAAAACTTGGGTAACTACAAACAAAAAATAATAATACTAAAAACTTACAATTATGAAATTATATAATATAAAACACCTGGCCTTAGCTTTTGGAGCTGCATTAACTATAGCATCTTGTTCTGATGATGATAATGGAGATATGCAAATGGAACCAGAAATGACCGATTTTTCTGGAACATACACACAGGTAGACCATATGGGTAGACCTGGTATTAACACAGTTTTGTCTTATGATGTAGAAGGGCAAGCAAGTGTTAAAGATGCTCAAAATGTTACAGTACCTTCAGAAATGGGTGCAATGTTTCAGGCTGGTTTTGAAGCTAGGCTAGAGCAATACCATGATGTTTATGCAAATTTATTAGGAGCAGATCCTGCAGATGTAAACTACGAGAACAATATTTTAGGTTTAGACGCTGCAACATTAACGGGTTATTTAGCAGCAGATGTATTAGAAGTTGCTCCTAATTTACCAACTACATATTTTAATCCAGGTACAGATAATGATGGTGATGGTAGAGTTCTTGTGCCAGATGGGGATGAAGTTGCTTTAACCGGAAGATTAATAACAGATGACGTTATTGATGTTTCTTTAATACTACTTTTTGGAGGAGAAGAAGGAGACCGTTTTAGTGGTCAAGACACAGATGGTGATGGTACAGCAGATTTACCTCGTTTAACATCAGATGGTGTTAGCTTAACAGCAACAGTTTCTACTGATTTTCCTTTTTTAGGAACTCCAGAAAACTAAACACGTACTAATTGCAAGGGAGGTTTAACCTCCCTTTTACTCAACTTATTTTTAACTCTACAAAATTTTAAAAAATGAAAAATTTAGCCTTATATATACTCTTAATTACTTTTGCTTCTTGTAATTTAGATGGTAATACAACAGTTACAAACGCAGAAGATTATAATGCATTTTTAAAGGTTGATGCAGAAAAAACAACATCAAGACAATATGAGTTGTGGAACTCAAAAATAAAACCAGATAGTATGCAAATTGCCAGTTTTGGTATGGTTGCACAAGAATATAATAGGTATTTTAAAAACACTGGTAAAATAGAATATCTTAAAAAGGCAGAACAATGTTTAGCAAGAGCTGTAGATGTTGCAGCAGTTAATAAAGCAGATTTTTATAGATCATTAGGGCGTAATTATATTTCTCAGCATAGGTTTAAAGAAGCATTGCAAATGGCACTGGAAGCCCAAAAAATGGGCAGTGGAGTAACGCAAACGCAAAGTCTTTTGTTTGATGTATATATGGAGTTAGGCGATTATGATAAAGCAGAGGAAACTTTATCTCTCTTAAAAGATAAAAATAGCTTTGGTTATTTAATTAGGATAGCAAAATGGAAAGACTATAAAGGAGATTTAGATGCTACTATAGCTTATATGGAAAAAGCTAAACAGCTAGCAGAAATGTCTAACAATACCAATTTAAAAATATGGTCTTATACTAATATTGCAGATTATTACGGTCACGCCGGAAGAATTAAAGACTCTTACAATTACTATTTAAAATCTTTAGAATTAGAACCTCATAATGCATATGCTAAAAAGGGAATTGCATGGATTGTTTTTTCATACGAACGAAACCCAACAGAAGCACTACGCATTTTAAACGCAATTACAAAAAGTTATAATGCTCCAGATTATTATTTACTAAAGGCAGAAATTGCAGAATTTCAAGAAAATAAAGTAGAGAAACTTAAAAATATGGATAGGTATGTAAAGGCTGTGGCTAACCCTTCATATGGTGCTATGTACAATGCATACAATGTTAACTTTTATTTAGATTATACAGATTTGTATAGTAAAGCTTTAGATATCGCTAAAAAAGAAGTGAATAGTAGAAAAACTCCAGAGTCTTATATGTTGCTAGCTCATAGCTTATATAAAAAAGGAGATGTAGCTAATGCTGTTGCTATTATAGAAAAGCATATAGAAGGCAAAACTTTTGAGCCTCATATTTTATACAGTTCTGCAGAAATTTATAAGGCAGCAGGAAAAACAAAAAAAGTAAAAGAATTAAAAGAAGAATTAATAGATGCAATTTATGAATTAGGTCCTAATATGGAGAAAAAAATTGCTCAATTATAATTTATTACAAGTACAACTTTTGTAGAGTTTAGTTGTAGGTTGTTGCTAAAGAGTACCAAGGCACTTGTGTTTTGGTGCTTTTTTATTTATAAAATTTTAAGATTTTTTTATGTTAATATACTAAAACAACAAAATTACAGTTTTAATAAAACCACTTAACCTAAAACTCCGTATGTAGTGAAAATAGGTGCAGCATTATAAATGCAACAACTATTAAAAACATATTTGTTATGGAATATTATTTTTTTACACTTTGGATTGCCGTAATGGCGTTTTATTGCTACAAGTTGTTTGCAGCACACAAATCTTTAAAAAAAGTAGAGTATAATAATGCTCATAAATTAAAAGAAAAACAGATTAAAATACATAAATAGTGTATTCTTTAAACTGATTAAAATATGTTTGTTTAACATTTATTGGTTTTGTTAAATATTAAAGCTCTGTGTTTACAGAGCTTTTTTTGTACCCAATATTATGTAATTAAAAAATCCTCTAGAAATAGAGAATTTTTTAATGTATGATAAATAATTTTTATGAGCTAGCGGCTACACCCAATGTGTATAATTGCTCTAGAGTAGGAGACTCGCTACCACCTGCAGGCTCTAAGGTAATACCAAAGGCTTCAGAGTTGTTAGCATTTGCTAAAGCAAATATTTTATTTTCATCTCCTTTAAAGTCTTCAAGTAGTCCTAAGCTAGTTGGAGTTAAAGGATTAAGTTTTAAAGACCATACTTGATACACAAAACCATCTGGTGGCTCTGGTAATCCTTTGGCATCTATAAATACTTTTTGTTCTTTTTTGTTCCAGTATGCTTTTGCATAAGACTCTGGCGAAACTGCTTGTCCGCCTAAAGCAACAACATCTATATTTTTGTCTCTAATTGTATTTAGTAAATCTTGTGTTTCAATTAAAGAATTATTTGCATTATCTATTTTAGATTCTAAGTCAATTTTTTCTTGTGAAACTACTTCTATTTTAGATTCCAAATCTTTATTTTGGTTGTACATCCAAAGCATACCGGCAGATAAAACCACTGCAGCAGCCCAGCCTGTATACGTGGCCCAACCAGATTTTTGTTTTGGTAACTGTACAACTTTAGTATTATCTTCCAAATTTAGCCTACGTTTAATAGCAGTAAACATATTACTATCTAATTTAGGAGAAGCAGATTTGCTAAGTGCTAATATAGAGGCTTCTATGGCTTCTATTTCTTTTTTAAGTTCCGGATGCTGTTCAGCATCATTATGTATTTGCAAGTTTTCTTCTTTAGAAAGCACACCTGCAACATAAAGTTCTAGTTTTCCGGACGCTATGTATTCTTCAATGTTCATATCCCTATCCTAATACATTTTTTCTTAATTGCGATATGCAACTTCTGTTTCTTGTTTTAATAGTACCTAAAGGAATATTTAATTCCTCTGATGCTTCTTTTTGGGTATAGCCTTTAAAGTATAACATTTCTATTATTTGTACACACTTGTCTTTTAAGTTAACTAAAAACTTTTTAACTCCAATGGCATCCATTTTATCATCTAGGTTATTTTTATCTTCTAAGATACTTACGAAGTAATCTGCAGATAGGTTTTGTTTGCTGTTTTTGTGGGATTTAGAACGCACTTCATCTATAGCAGCATTGCGAGCAATGTTTAAAATCCAAGTAAAAAACCTCCCTTTAGACGCATTGTATTTGTCTGCATTATTCCAGATTTTTACAAAAACATCCTGACATATTTCTTGAGATATATCTGAGTTTTTTACAATTGTATTTATTACACCACAAATGTTTTCAGAATACATATCATATAATTTTTCAAAAGCTTTTGGGTCTTTATTCTGAAATTGTATAACTAGGGTCTCTAATTGCATATATTGTATTTACAGTTGTAAGATAATATAAAAAAGCTACATTTTAGTAGCTTTTTTATAAAGTAATATGTTTGTTTTATTTATTCAATAATTCCTGCGCAACTTACTCTTGCACCAGCATTACCACTAGGTTGAGATGTAAAATCGTCTACACCTTCATGAACTATTATTCCTTTTCCTAGAATATTTTTTTTAGGATCTTCACAACCTAAACACCATTCATTGGTGCTAAATTTAATTTCAGAATTACCGTTATTGTCAGCAATAAAATTTCCAATATCTCCTTTATGGTATCCGTCTTTATCTCCCCATTTTCCGTGTTTTTCAAAAGTTGGGTTCCAGTGTCCGCCTGCAGATTTACCATCATCAGAAGAGCAATCTGCTTTTTCGTGAATATGTATGGCGTGTTCACCTTCTTTTAAACCTGTAAGGTTGGCAACCATTGCCACTTTGTTGTTATTTTGGGTAAAGGTAATTTTACCAGTAACATTACTGTTACTTTTAGGCTCCAATGTAATTGTTAGTGTTTTTGATTTCTCATTATCAGGAATTACAGTGGCTTTTGTTGTAGAAGTTTCCTCTGTTTTTTTATTTTGATTTTTACAACTGTATGTAAAACTTATAAAAAGAATTGATAGCGTTACTATTATTTTATTCATCTTGTTATGGTTTTCAATTAATACAAAATTTTTGCACTAAACTAAGAGTAATACCCTTAAACCGTTAACTCATAAAAAGTAAATGGTAACGCTATCAATAAAAAAATTACTTTTTAGCTAAAAATACTTTACCTTTAATTTCAACCTCGCTCCAAGTTTTGCTTACACCATCTGCTCCAGTATGTAAAGCTTCACAAGCTTTGTTTATAGATGCAACTGCGTCTAAAGCATTCCAATCTTCTAAGTTCATTATACCAGTAAAAGTATATTTATTATCTGCTAATTTTTCTGTTGTTAATGGTACAGTGGCAGTTTCTCCGTTTAAGGTAACTTCTAAACTACTTTTATCACCATCTGTTTTTAAAGTTCCAGAAATTAACTCGGTGTTTTTCATTACTCCAAAAAAGAATTCTAAAATTTTTGGATCTCTTGTTCCTGTACCATCATTGGTAAATAAACTGCTCACAGGTATACTAAATTCTGTACCGTTTAATGCTTCTAAAGCAGTAGCGCCAGTATTAGATTTAGTAATGTTAACAGTTTTAAATGTACCACCTACACCAATTTTATCTGTAGTTTTATATGCCGTAAAACTTGCCTTTGTAGAGTCTGCAACTAATGAGTATTGAGACTCAGTTTCTGCGTGAGAATGATCTGCATTTTCACCCTCATGAGAATGGTCTTTTTTAGCATCTTTACAGCTAAAAGTGGTAACAGCTATTAAGCCTAAACATATTAATTTTATCTTTTTCATAATACTATAATTTAATAAAGTATAAAGGTAAAAAATCTATTACTCTTATCCTTTTAATTAATTGTAAAGGTTTTAATTTCTTTAAAAGAATTGGTTTCTAAATTGCTAATTTTTGCTTTATAAGGATTCCATTTTTCTGTAAAAAATGTATTTGTTTTTTCTAAAGCAGTTTCTAACTCTTTTTGTGCAAATTGCATTAGGTTTTTTTCTGTAACTGTAATTCCGGTTTTTCTACTACGTACATAACTACCAGCACTCCCAATTCTTTGCATAACTGTAATTTCTGGATTTCTGGTTATACCTTGTCTTTTGTCTACTTTACCAATATAAAGAGCTATAACAGCATCAATTTCTTTAACTATAGTCTTAGAAGCTTTTATTTCTTCTTTATATTTTTCTTTGTTTAAAGTACTTAGGTCTGCTTTATATTTATTGGCCGTATTTTTACTTTCTACCAATTGTTTTACTGCATCTGCTGCAGTTTGGGTATATTTTGCAAGTATTTTATTGGCAGCGTACACTTCTTTAATTGCTGTATTAGAAACGTTTAACCTTGGGTCTGACTTTACAGTTAGCATTGTTTCCTCTGTAGTAGTTCCGTAAGTTAATTGTACTTTGTATGTGCCAGGCAATACACGTTGCCCGCTTGGTTCTCTTTTAGATTTGCGTATGCTACGCGATGGTCTTTCTGGCCCTTTTTCAGACATATTCCAATAAAAACGATGTAAACCTGTTTTTTTAGGAGCTTTTACTTTTATAGTACGTATTAACTCATTACCATTAAAAAATTGAAACTGTAATGAATCTTTAGAAACTACACCATCTTTTTTAGCAGGAGTATTTTCTTTTTCTTCCTTTTTGTCATCAGTCTCTGGTTTTTCTGCTTTTTCTTTTTTCTTATAAAAATAGGTTAGCATTGCACCACCTTTTTTATTTTCTCCGTTAAATAACGCGTCTGCACCAAATCTGCTACCTGTAGGTTGTTGGTAAGCTGCTTGGTAGGCAACAGGAGGAGTAAATAAAGCTACATCTTTAGTAAGTACAGTTTTGTTTTTAGCAATAGCTCTTAGAGGTCTAATGTCATCTAAAACCCACGCGGCTCTACCAAAAGTACCAATAACAAGGTCATGCTCTCTTGGATGTATTACTAAATCTTTAGTAGATACGGTTGGGTAACCTTCTGTCCATTTTTGCCATTTGTTACCAGCATCAAAAGAAATGTACAAACCATCATCTGTACCTAAGAATAATAGGTTTGGTGTTTCTGGATCTTCAATAATAGATAACGCATAACTTTTTACATCATTTTCATCTACAATTCTTGTCCAAGTTTTACCATAATTAACGGTTTTGTATACGTAAGGTGTGTAGTTAAACCTGCGGTAATCATTAGCAACCAATAAAGCTTCTCCTTTATTTTTGTTTGATGCTTTAATTTGTGGTATCCAACTACCTTCTGGTAATCCTTTTATGTTTTTGGTTACATCTGTCCAGTTGGCACCGCCATTCTGTGTTACATGTACGCGGCCATCATCTGTACCAACCCATAACATATCTTTTTCTACAGAAGAAGGTTCTATTACTAAAATAGTACAGTGGTTTTCTGCACCGGTAGCATCCATAGTTAAACCTCCACTTTCGCTTTGTTTTTGTTTTTCTGGATCATTAGTGGTTAAATCCGGAGAAATAACCGTCCATGTTAAGCCTTTGTCTGTTGTTTTATGTACAAATTGGCTGCCAAAGTATGCAGTAGAATTATTAAAAGGATCTTGCCCAATTGCAGAATTCCAGTTAAACCTTAATTTAGTTTCAGCATCTGGTGGAGTAGGCTTTACAGAATAATTGTTCCCTGTTTTCCAATCATATCTAGATACACTTCCTTGCTGACTCATGGTATAACCAAATTGAGAATCATCTAAGTCTGGTACAACATCAAAACCATCACCAAAAGAAATTTCTTGCCAGTAGCTATTTCGTATACCTTGTGCTCTCCATACAAAAGCAGGTCCGCGCCAAGAGCCATTATCTTGCATACCACCATAAACGTTGTAAGGGTACTCATTATCTACGTTAATATGGTAAAACTGTGCAACAGGTAAATTGCCAATAAATCGCCAAGATTTACCGCCGTCTTTGGTAATATTTAGTCCGCCATCATTACCATCCATCATAAACTGTCCGTTTTCTGGGTGTATCCACCACGCGTGATGATCTGGATGTACGCCATTATCTGCACCATAAGCTGGCATTAATTGGCTAAAGTTTTTTCCGCCATCTTCAGATACATTTATATAAGTAAAAACAGAATATACTCTGTTTTCATTCTGTGGATCTACATAAATTTCTGAGTAATAAAAAGGTCTATTTCCTATATCAGACTTATCATTAATTTTTTTCCATTTAAAACCACCGTCAGTAGATTTGTATAATGCATTTTTTTTAGCTTCTACCAATGCATAAACTACATTAGGTTTGTTGCGTGCAATAGCAATACCTATTCGACCAAGTTCACCTTTTGGTAGTCCGTCTTCTTCAGTAATTTTTTTCCAATTTTTACCACCATCATGTGTCATATATAAACCACTACCAACACCACCAGATTTAAAAAACCAAGGATCTCTTTTGTGTTCCCACATTGCAGCAATAAGCTTGTTTGGGTTTGTAGGATCCATAACCAAATCTGCAACACCAGATTTGTTATTGGTAAATAGTATTTTTTTCCAAGTAATACCACCATCTGTTGTTTTAAAAACACCACGTTCCGGGTGCTCTCCCCAAGGAGAACCAATTGCACCAGCGTAAACAATGTTTGGGTTTGTTGGGTCTATTACAATTCTATGTATATGTCTGGTTTTTTCTAAGCCCATTGGCAACCAGCTTTTACCGCCATCTAAAGACTTGTAAATGCCATAACCACCATTTAAACTGTTTCTAGGGTTACCTTCTCCTGTACCTACCCAAATTACAGAAGGGTTGCTTTGTTGTATGGCAACAGCACCAACAGAAGCGGTAACTTCTTTATCAAAAATAGGATCCCATTTTATACCTCCAGAGGTAGATTTCCATAATCCACCAGAGGCTGTACCTGCATAAATAATATCAGGATTACTGTGCACAGCATCTATAGCAGTTACACGGCCGCTCATACCTCCAGGGCCAATGTTTCGTGGTTTTAAATCCTGTACATAGTCCATTTTAAAGTCTTGTGCAGACAAGCACAAAACAGCAAAAAAGAATAAAAGTGAGTGTAGTTTTTTCATTTTTTAGAGTTGTTAGTTGATTTTAAAAATAAGTAATATTGATTTAAGTTATTGATTATTAGTGGTCTTTATTTTTTTTATCTTCTTAGGGTTTATCCATAATATAATGCCACTTATACTAATAAATATGAGCCCTAAAGCAAGTATGGTAGAATATAAAAGCTTAAATATTGATGCATCATTTTTTATAAAATAATCTACAATAGATCCATCGTGTATCATTTCTATAATAGTATCTGTACGTTGCTTTACAGATACAACTTTGCCTGTATAGCAGTTAATTTGTAACTCTGTAAAATGCTCATCAAACCTAATTTTAGCTATACCTTTTTTTGGTCTGTAATCTATACGGTCTATTAGTGTAGATAATTGTAAAGAATCTACATACGCTATGGCATTTTTTTCAATGGTTTCTAAAGAAACAAGGGTATGGTTTTTTGTAGTTATTTTATGGGTAGCAGGTTTTAAGTAAAGTTCGCTTTTCCAGGCAAGCAAAGCTCCTGTAGCACTTATAATTAATATAAAAGCAACCAAAATTATAGCTACAGTTTTATGTAGATTTCTGTATAAACGAGTGCTTTTTGCGAGTTTGTTAATCTTAATTTTCAATAGGAACTTATTTAAAGTTTCCGAAAATAACGAAAACCGCACTAAAATTTCATAATAATATGTTAACAAAGCAAGCTTACATTTAGCAAACATTTAATACAAATAGGTTTTTTGAAAACAGAAGTTTATTGAAAAAGCCGTATTTTTATACTTGTATGAAGAATGATAAAATAAACAGAAAAGGTTTTGTATTTAAGCAATACAAAGCCCCTTCACAAACTCCGTTTGAAAAGCTTTTTGAGATTTTTAAAGAGCTAATTACACATACATCTGGAGATTTTGATGAAGCTATAGATTGGTTGCGGGAGTTAGATAAAGAATATAAGCTTACCACAGAAGATTATACTATTGATGATTTTATAGAAGATCTAAAAGCTAAAGGCTACATTAGAGAAGAAATAAAGCCAGATGGTAGTAATGGTACAGCAATTACAGCTAAAACTGAAAGAGCAATAAGGCAGGCTGCATTAGATCAAATCTTTGGAAAAATAAAACGTAGCGGTTCTGGTAACCATAAAAGCAAAGGTGTTGGAGCTGGTGATGAGCATACTGGAGACTTTAGAAATTACCAATTTGGAGATGCCTTAGATAAAGTGTCTATGACAGAAAGTCTACGTAACGCACAAGTAAATAACGGTATTGGTGACTTTAGGTTAACGGAAGATGATTTAGTGGTTGAAGAAACTATGCATAAATCGCAAATGAGTACCGTACTTATGATAGATATTAGCCATAGTATGATTCTCTATGGCGAAGACCGTATTACCCCTGCTAAAAAAGTTGCAATGGCCTTGGCAGAATTAATTACCACGCGTTACCCAAAAGATACATTAGATATTCTTGTTTTTGGTAATGATGCTTGGCCTATAAAAATTGCAGATTTACCATATTTACAAGTTGGTCCTTACCATACAAATACTGTTGCTGGTTTGCAATTGGCAATGGATTTACTCCGAAGAAAACGTAACACCAACAAACAAATTTTTATGATAACAGATGGTAAGCCTAGTTGTTTGCAAATGCCAGATGGTACATATTATAAAAATAGTGTTGGTTTAGATGAGAACATTATAAATAAATGCTACGGTATGGCGCAACAAGCAAGAAAGTTACATATACCTATAACAACGTTTATGATAGCCCAAGATCCTTATTTAATGCAATTTGTAAGGGAGTTTACACAAGCAAACCAAGGAAAAGCATTTTATACAGGTTTAAAAGGACTTGGAGAAATGATTTTTGAAGATTACGAAACCAATAGAAAAAAACGAATTAAAGGATAAAAAGAATAAAGAGAATAGAAATAAGATAATTACAATTAAGTCAATTTTCTATAATCTCTTTTCTAAAAATAGAATATGAAAATAGATACAATTAAAACACTAGGCGATTTAAAAAAAGCTGGATACCAAAGTAAATCTATAAAAGATGAGTTACGAGATAATTTAATAGAAAAAGTTAAAAATAAAGAAGCAACATTTACAGGTATTCACGGGTATCAAAATACTGTTATACCAGAATTAGAGCGTGCTATACTTTCTAGACATAACATAAACTTATTGGGTTTACGTGGGCAAGCAAAAACTCGTTTGGCTAGGTTAATGCTTAATTTACTAGATGAATATATACCAGTGGTAAAAGGATCTGAAATTAATGACGATCCCTTACAACCAATTTCTAGATATGCTGTAGAACTTATTAAAGAAGAGGGAGACAATACACCCATTACTTGGCTACACAGAAGTGAACGTTTTGCAGAAAAATTAGCAACACCAGATGTTACTGTTGCAGATATTATTGGAGATGTAGACCCTATAAAAGCAGCCAATTTAAAACTTAGTTATGCTGATGATAGAGTAATACATTACGGAATGATACCACGTGCTAACCGTTGTATTTTTGTTATTAATGAGCTACCAGATTTACAAGCAAGAATACAAGTTGCACTATTTAATATTTTACAAGAAGGAGATATACAAATTAGAGGTTTTAAATTACGTTTGCCTTTAGATATGCAATTTGTTTTTACAGCAAATCCAGAAGATTATACAAATCGTGGTAGTATTGTTACGCCGTTAAAAGACAGAATAGGCTCACAGATTTTAACTCATTATCCAGAAGACATAGAAACTGCTAAAATTATTACAGCACAAGAAGCTAAGTTAGATAGTAGACAGTCTGAGGCTGTTATGGTTCCAGAACTAGCAAAAGAACTGTTAGAACAAATTGTTTTTGAAGCTCGTAAAAGCGAATATATAGATGCTAAAAGTGGTGTAAGTGCAAGGTTAAGCATTACTGCTTTTGAAAACTTATTAAGTACAGCAGAGCTTAGAGCTTTAAAAACTGGTGATGATAAAACAACAGTTAGACTTAGTGATTTTATAGGCATTATACCAGCAATAACTGGTAAGGTAGAGTTGGTTTATGAAGGTGAGCAAGAAGGTGCAGCAAGTGTGGCTTATAACCTAATTGGTGATGCGGTACAAACATTGTTTCCAGAGTATTTTCCTAAAATTGAAAAACTTAAAAAACAAGAAGATGTTAGTCCGTATGACAGTGTAGTGTCTTGGTTTTTTAATAACGAAGCTGGTTTTGAGCTTTTAGATGATTTAAGAGATAAAGAGTATAAAAATATGTTAGATGCCGTTTCTCCTTTAGATGATTTGTTAGGGGAGCACCAGCCTAAGTTAAAAAAAGAAGAAAGTTATTTTGTAAAAGAGTTTATACTTTGGGGCTTGGTACAGTTTAAGCAATTAAGCAAATACAGATTTACAGAAGGTATACAGTTTAAAGATCCTTATAGTAGTTATATAAGCGGTTTGTAATTTACCATGTATTTCTAGATTTTATATTAGCATCGCAGAGTTTAATTATCTCTGCGATTCTTTTTTGCTTTGTTTCTTCTCTTTTTGCTTGGTTTAAATAATACAAGTAGCCTTTTTTGTATGATGGTGCAAAACTATTGTAATTATTAAAAGCATTAGGTTTTTTATCAAAAGCTTCTTGTAAATTAGTAGGTATAACTCCGTTTTCTACATCGTCTAAACTATTCCATGAACCATTTTCTTTAGCTATTTCTATACTTTCTAAACCACTTTTATGCATTAAATTACTTGCAATTAGTGTGTTTATATGTGTTTTATTAACCTTACTCCACACGCTTTTAGGTTTTCTAGGACAAAAATATTGTCTTCTTTTACCCTCACCTAAGCTTTTAACAGTACTGTCTATCCAGCCAAAACAAAGTGCAACTTTTACAGCATCTTCCCAACGCATACTTTGCTTTTTATGACCTACTTTATAAAGTATTAAATGTATACCAGTATTTGTATTGTGGTTTTCTAGTAGCCAAGCTCTCCATTCGGTTGTAGTTTTAAAATAGAACTCCTCTGTATTAGCCATTTTTAGTTTGGTGATACTTTAGTATAAAGATTGATGTATATTTATATCCAAAAATAGCCAAAAAATATGCAACGTAATTACATCTCTATTATTTTAACCTTTGTATTTATAACCTTTATGAATGCACAGGAGCAGTCTAAAAAGGACTTACCCTATTACCAAATACCAGAGTCACCTAAAGAGTTTACAGCAGGCACAGTAGCAGCAAGGACTATAGATGCTTTGGGTTTTAGATATTATTGGGCAACAGAAGGGTTACGTTCTCAAGATTTAGCTTACAAACCCAATAAAGAGGGGAGAAGTACTGGTGAAACTGTAGATCATATTTATGGTTTATCTAAAATGATTTTAAAAACAACTAGTTTAAAGGTTAATGAAGATAAAAACCAAGAACTAACTTTTAAAGAAAAAAGAAAACGTACTCTAGAGAACTTTAAAAAAGTTAGTGACATATTAAAAAATGCAACCAACTTAGAAGAACATGAGTTGGTGTTTAATAAAAATTTTAAGCTTCCGTTTTGGAATGCTATTAATGGGCCTATAACAGATGCAATATGGCATAGCGGACAAATAGTTGTTATGAGAAGATCATCTGGAAACCCAATGCCAAAAGGCGTAAATGTATTACTGGGAACAAAAAAATAATTACATAACTTAAAACTAATTCATCAATAAAAAATGAGAAAATTACAATCTTTTTTGGCAGCAGTAACCGTGTTGCTTGTATTCTCTTGCAAGGAGAAAACAGAAAAAACATCAGAAGAAATAGCAAAAACAGAATTTAAGGTAGATTTTGAAAAGTTTACACTGGATAATGGTTTACAAGTTATTTTTCATATTGATAGATCTGACCCTGTAGTTGCAGTAGCATTAACTAGCCACGTAGGTTCTGCACGTGAAAAAGTTGGTAGAACAGGATTTGCACATTTATTTGAACATTTACTTTTTTTAGAGTCAGAAAACCTTGGAAAAGGCGGTTTAGATAAAATGAGTGCACGTATTGGTGGCTCTGGCGCAAATGGATCTACAAGTAGAGACCGCACCAATTATTACCAAACGGTTCCTAAAGATGCTTTAGAAAAAATGATTTGGGCAGAAGCAGATAAGCTAGGATTTTTTATAAATACTGTTACTGAGCCTGTTTTGGCTAAAGAGAAAGAGGTTGTAAAAAATGAAAAAAGACAACGTGTAGATAATAATCCTTACGGACACGTTAATTATGTGCAAACAAAAGCATTGTACCCAGAAGGTCACCCGTATAGTTGGACGGTTATTGGATCTTTAGAAGACTTACAAAATGCTACTTTGCAAGATGTAAAAGATTTTTACAACAAATGGTATGTTCCTAACAATGTTACATTAACTATTGCTGGTGATTTTGATAAGAGCCAAGCAAAAGAATGGGTTAAAAAGTATTTTGATGAAATTAAAAAAGGGGATGATATACCAGCTTTAGAAAAACAACCTGTTACTTTGGCAGAAACTAAAAAGTTGTATTATGAAGATAACTTTGCGCGCTTACCACAATTGTCTTTAACGTGGCCTTCTGTACCAGAGTTTCATAAAGATGCGTATGCTTTAGACGTGCTATCATCTTATTTAGCATATGGCAAAAAAGCACCTTTGTATAAGATTTTAGTAGAAGATAAAAAGTTAACAGACGGTGTACGTATGTACAATTACTCATCTGAACTTGCAGGAGAGTTAACATTATCTGTTACTGCTTTTGATACTACAGAGCTTACAAGTGTAAATAGTGCTATACAAGATGCTTTTGCTTTATTTGAAAAAGAAGGAATTTCTGATGCAGATATTAGAAGAATAAAAGCAAAACAAGAAACAAGTTTTTACAATTCGCTTTCTAGTGTTTTAGGTAAAGGTTTTCAATTGGCTCAATATGAGATTTTTGCTGGAGACCCTGGCTATGTTACTGAAGATGTAAAAAATATTTTGGCTGTAACTAAAGAAGATGTTATGCGTGTGTATAATACGTATATTAAAAATAAAAATTTGGTGGCAGTTAGTGCTGTACCTAAAGGGCAAGCTTCTTTAGTTTTAGATGGTTCTACTAAAGCAGAGGTTGTAGAAGAAAAAATTGTTGAAGGTAAAGAAAGTACTTTTGACCCCAGTATTGTTGCTACTTACGAGAAAACACCTTCTAGCTTTGATCGTAGTGTGGAACCTCCTTATGGTGAGAGTCCAGATGTAATTGTACCAGAAGTATATAAAAAGGAGCTTTCATCTGGTATTAAAATATTTGGAATAGAAAATAATGAAGTGCCACTGGTAACGTTTAATTTTAGAATTAACGGTGGTATGCTGTTAGAAGACAAAAATAAAATAGGTGTTTCTAATTTATTAGCATCTATGTTAACCAAAGGAACAAAAAACAAAAATCCTGAAGAGTTAGAAAATGCTATACAAACATTAGGAGCAAGTATTAGCGCATCTGCTAGCGACCAGTATATTACTATTTCTGGTAATTGTTTGGCTAAAAACTACACAAAAGTAATAGAGCTGGTAAATGAAATTATTTTAGAACCACGTTGGGACACTAAAGAGTTTGATTTGCTTAAACAGAGTACTATTAGTCAACTGCAAAGAGCACAAGCTAACCCTATTAGTATAGCTAGAGATCAGTTTTACAAAGTATTGTATGGTAATAATAATATTTTATCTAATAACAATGCAGGTACAACAACAACTGTAAAAGCAATTACGTTGCAAGACTTAAAAGAGTATTACAGTGCAAATATTTCCCCTAAAGTTACTAGTTTTCATATTGTAGGAGATATTACAACACCAAATGCAATAGCGTCTTTAAAAACCTTAAATACAAAATGGGAACAAAAAGATGTAAATGTACCAACGGTAATTGCTGCTAAAACACCAGAAAATGCTAAAGTATATTTTTACAATGTGCCAAACGCTAAACAATCTGTTCTTTTATTTGGAGCACCTGCAATTGCAGCAACAGATAAAGACTTTTATTCGGCACAGGTAATGAATTATAGACTTGGAGGCGGTAGTTTTGCATCTCAATTAACACAGGAGCTTAGAGAAGGTAAAGGGTATACATACGGAGTACGATCTAGCTTTAGTGGTGGTAAAACATCTGGTTTATTTACTGTTTCTAGTGGTGTGCGTACTAACGTAACTTATGAGGCTTCTCAGCTAGTTAAAGATATTATGAGTAATTATAGTGAGGGGTACAACCAAAACGATTTGGAAGTATCTAAAGGTTATATGATAAAAAGCAATGCCAGAGCTTTTGAAACTATGGGGTCTAAATTAAATATGTTAGAAAACATTAGTATGTATAACTACCCAGTAGACTATGCTAAGCAAAGAGAAAATAGTGTAAAAAATATGTCTGTAGAAGATGTAAAAAAATTGGCAGACAAATATGTTAACCCAGATAAAATGATTTACTTAATTGTAGGTGATGCTAAAACACAGCTTAATAAACTTAATAAATTAGGATATGGTGAACCAGAATTGCTAAATCCTGATGAGGTTTTAAAAGACTAACTATTGGTTTATATACTATTTTAAAAAAATCCGCTTTACAATGTGTAAAGCGGATTTTTTTATTTCTTAGTTTTAAAAATACTGTAGTTTATATTTTTTTTAGATTGATGTAAAAATTAGGATCAAAAATAACACTAGCATTTTTAGAAGAAACTTTAGTTGTTTTCCAGTCTGCAGAAGGAAAAACCCATTGCTCTTTATCATCTATTTTTACTTTTAAAGGCATATCAAAATCAGCTACAATATTTGTATATCTATACTGTAAGCTATTACCTTTAATTTTATATTCTAAAGTTGGTATGCGTACATCTCTTAAATACTGATTAAAAAAAGTTGATAAATCTTTACCGGATTGGTGACTTAAGTAATCTTCAATTTGTTCTGTAGTTACAACAGAATGGTAAAAATCTTTATTTAATCCTCTTAAAATACGTCTCCATTTTTCATCATTATCTACCAATTGTCTTAGTGTGTGTATCATATTAGCACCTTTAAAATACATATCGCCAGATCCTTCATCGTTTACATCATAATTACCAATAATAGGAGAATCATTAGCAATATTTCTTCGTAAACCAATAATGTATTCATTAGCTGCTTGGGTACCATAATAATAGTCTAAAAAGATGCTTTCAGAATAGGTAGTGAAACTCTCGTGTATCCACATATCTGCTATATCTTTATTGGTAATGTTATTAGCAAACCACTCGTGACCAGATTCGTGAATAATTAAATAATCAAACTTTATTCCCCAACCAGAACCAGAAAAGTCGTTTCCTTTATATCCTTTCATATAATTATTACCATAGGTAACAGAACTTTGGTGTTCCATTCCTAAATACGGAGCTTCAACCAATTTATAACCATCTTCATAAAAAGGATAAGGACCAAACCAATGCTCAAAAGCTTTCATCATTTTAGGAGCATCTTTAAAATGTACTTTAGCTTTTTCTAAGTTATCACGTAAAACATAATAATCCATTGTTAACGGACCTTTTTCACCATTGTAAACTTCAGAAAAATGTACATAATCTCCTATGTTTACATTTACACCATAATTGTTAATTGGGTTTTTAACTACCCAATGAGATGTTACAGTATTAGCGTGTTCTTCAATTTTTTCTAGCCTTCCGTTAGATATGTTAGATAGTCCTTTTGGGTTAGTAACACTAATGCGCATACTGTCTACCTCGTCATACATATGATCTTTGTTTGGCCACCAAACACTGGCACCTAAACCTTGGCAAGATGTAGCTACAAATGGCTTGCCGTTTTTGTCTTTTGACCAAGAAAAACCACCATCCCAAGGTGCATTTACAGCTTCTTTAGGGTTACCCTCATAATACACCACAATTTGGTTAACAGCACCAATTTCTTGTTTTTGCTTTAGTTTTATAAAATGCGCATTAGTTGCTGAGGTAAACTTTAACTTTTTACCTTTTTGTGTCACTTTGGTAATTTTTAACGGAGGTTGTAAGTCTACCTGCAGTACTTGGTTTTTATCTAAAACAGTATATTTAATGGTATTTTTACCAGAAATGTATTTTTTAGCAGGGTCTACTGTTACATCTAAATGGTAGTAATTTAAATCCCACCAAGCACGTTCTGGAGTTATACTACCACGTAAAGTATCAGTTTTTGTAAATGTTTTTTGAGCATACACACCATTAGATAGGAGTAGAGTAACACAAATTAATAAAGCTTTTTTCATAAAAGTAGTTTGTTAGTAGTACAAATATATATTTATCTATAAATGTAATAAAAAGAAAAAGCCATTAAATAGTTTCCTAATTAATGGCTTCTGTGCTATTATTATAAGTTTAGTTTACACTTAAAAGATTAATATCAAAAATTAAAACCGAACCTCCTGGTATAGGACCATAATCATTACTGCCGTACCCCAATCTAGACGGTACTAATAAAATACCACTACCACCTTCTTTAAAATAGGTAATACCTTCTGTCCAACCAGCAATTACTTGCTGTAGGTTAAAAGAAATTCCGTTAGCATCACTCTCATCAAAAGTACTTCCGTCTGTAAAATATCCTTTATAAGCTACAGTAACATCAGATGTTGTGGTTGGTCTAATACCATTACCTTCATCATTAATTACGTAATACAAACCACTTTCACTTTTTAAGGCTGTTAGGTTATTTTTTTCTATGTAGTCTTTAATCTCTTCTTCATTTTGAGCTGTATAATCTACAGGCTCTTTAAAAGTGGTGTCATCGTTTTTACAAGAAATAAATAAGGTAAAAACAACTATTAGAATTCCGTATTTCATTTATAATTTTTTTAAGCTGAGCAAATATAGGGGTTTAACTTTACCTATAATTTTAAAAATAAGTTAATGTTATCTCATTATTTCATTAGGAAAAACAACAACACTCTCAAAGCCATCTTTACCAACAGCTGCAACGCCAAAAAATGAATTGTCTATTACAATACCGTCTAAAGTTTGCTCTGTAACATTACCAACATATTTGCTATTATCCCAAGTAGGAGAGGTGGTGTCTCTCCAATATATTTTATACCCAACAGCACCGTCTACAGGAGACCATTTTAATTTAGCAGAAGCCTCTACAATACCACCAATTTTAACTGTTTTTGGAGAAGGTGGCGCCCATGCTAAATTTGCCATAGTTATGGCATTCACAGCTGTTAGTTTTTTAGCGTAACCAAAGTTAACGTGTTCTACAACATCACCATAAGCAATACCATTTTCTGTTCTAATGTCTTGGTGTTGTTGCGTATAGTTTTCATGAGCTTCCATTATACGTATACCAGGAAAACCAAGGTCGTTAAAAGGCCTGTGATGACCACCTCTACCAAACCTATCTAACCTGTAAATCATCATTGGGTTCATTTCTGGCATATATGTTTTTACATTTTTATGAATGTAACGTGCCAATTGACGTGATATACCATCTACTTCACCACCATAAAAACGTCTTGCCTTGCGTTGTCTTTCTGTTTCGTTAGCAGGAACTGGTTCAGAAAAAATTCTAAAATCTCTATTACTAATTACACCGTCTACACCTTTAATATTCCCAATCATATCATTGTTAAGAATACCAATAATTTCCCAATTTTTATCTTTAGCATATTTAGCTAATCCTGCACCACCAAACAAGCCTTGTTCTTCACCGGAAAGACCTACGTAAATAATACTGTTTTCAAATTTATATTTTGATAAAACACGTGCAGCTTCCATTGTGCCAGCCATACCGCTAGCATTGTCATTTGCACCAGGGGCATCTGTAGTAAAATCCATAGTATCGCTAGCACGTGAGTCTATATCACCACTCATAATTATATACCTGTTGGGGTATTTTGTGCCTTTTTGTATGGCAACAACATTAACAACCCACGCATCATGTGGTACTCTACTGTTTCCTTTTTTTGTCACAAAATCTTTCTGATAAAATACATTTAAACAATTGTTGCATTCGGTAGACATTTTGTCAAATTCAGATTTTATCCACCTTCTTGCTGCTCCAATACCTCTGGTATTAGAAACCGTATCACTAAAGGTGTTACGTGTGCCAAAGTTTGCTAGTGTAGTAATATCATTTTTAATACGTTCTTTAGATACTGCATTAATAATATCATAAATTTTAGAATTTGTTTGTGCGCTAATTGCCATTGCGCTAAATATACAAAGGAGTAGTAGTAATTTTTTTAAAGCCATTTTAGTTAGTTATTATGAGTGTTAGTTTTTATTTTTTTTGATAAAAGAGTATACAAACCAATTGCAGGTCCAATTCCTAAAAATAAGAAAATTAGTGATACATTAATTTTAGTGCTTAGGTATGATAAAAGCTGAATACTTAAAATACTAATTGCAAAACCTATAGAGTTTACAACTGTTAATGCTGTACCTTTTAGTTCTGCTGGCGCAGATTGTGCTACCAGGCTAGAAAACTGAGGAGAATCTGCTGTAACTGCCATTCCCCAAACACACCAACCAACAAAAAAGAATAGTATAGGTAGGTTGAATAACAAAGGGGATAAAAAGCAAAACAAACCAGAGATTAATAATGCTGTAATTGCAATTTTAGAACTGCCATATTTTTTAGATAATGTACCGCCAATAGCACAGGATACAGCTCCTAAAGTTATAACCACAAAAGTAAATATAGGAACGGAATAGGTGGTGTTTTGTATATTATTAATTGTTTTTAATGCTAAAGGCGTAAAAGCCCAAAAGGCATACAATTCCCACATATGACCAAAGTAACCAACTGCAGATTTATAAAAAGCAGTGTTTTTAAATAAACCTAAGCCTGCTTTAATTTGTAGTTTGGCACTACGTTTTCTATAAGGGCCATTAGGTACCAACAAAACAACTATTGTCCCTCCTAATAGTGCTAAAATAGATGTTGCTGAAAGTATGGTTTGGTAATTGCCTCCCCAATTTAATCCGCTAATTAAAAAAGGAAAAGCAGTACCAAGTACTAAGGCACCAACTAAGAAGCCTAAAGCTTTACCTAGTCCGTTTTTATAATAGTCTGCAGCTATTTTCATACCAACAGGGTATATGCCAGCTAAAAAAAAGCCAGTGCCAAAACGTGCAGCTAATATATGCCACTTTGTTATAACCTCTGCTAACAAGCTAAAGTTACAAAGGGCAGCAAAAAGTGCACATATAGCAAAAACTTTTGATGGTGAAAACCGATCTGCAATCATTAACAAGGCAAAAACTAAAGTGCCTAAAATAAACCCTAGTTGTACAGAAGACAGTACATAACCAATTATACTAGCTCCTAAACCAGTTTTTAAAGCTAAATCATCTACAATAGCATTACCAGCAAACCATAATGATGTACAGGCAAATTGAGATGCTATAAGTAAAGGCAGGATTAATTTTTTCCTTGTCAAGCTATTAATTTTAAGTTTTAGGTTGGTCGTACAAAAATACTAAACCTAAACCCTAAATATTAATCTATAAAACGTTTTAATAGTTTGCGTACATCTGTAGTACCATCTAAATAGTATTTTGCTTGTGTTTTTTGGTGTCCTACTTTTATAGTAATGGCACTTTCTGGTAGTTCTTGAAACATAAACTCATCTGTCCAATCATCACCAATAGCAAAAACAAAGTCGTAAGTATCATCATTATACACACGCATTGCAGCACGACCTTTGTTTACGTTACTACTTTTAATTTCCATTACTTTATTACCGTTTAAAACACTTAAATCATCATTTGCAATTAAACTGGTTAGCACTGTATTTAATTCTGTTGCTCTTTTGTTTCCAAAGTCTGGATCTGTTTTTCTGTAGTGCCAAGCTAAAGAATAGTTTTTTTCTTCAATAAAACTACCAGGTGTACGGTCTACAAAAGATTCTAAAACAGGATGAATTTTCTGCATCCATTCTTTTTTTACATTCTCTAGCATCCTAAATTCTTCTCCTTCTTGAGAAATCCAAACACCATGCTCTACAATCATATTATATTTTTTATGTAAAAACCATTTGGTAAAAGTTTCTTTGTCTCTACCACTAATTAAATACATATCTGTATTTGGTTGTGATGCTATATTGTCTAATAATGCATATAACTCTTCATCCGGACTAGCCTTTTGGGGATCGTTTTTAAAAGCGGCCAAGGTGCCATCATAATCTATAAAAAGAAGTCTTTTTTGCGCTTTTTTATATTTTTCTTCAACAACTACAGAAAGTTCCGTGCCTAATTTTTTAGACACGTATGAGATGCTATTTTCCTTTTGTTCCTTTAATGAATTTATAAAATCATTTGCCCATTTTTCAACATTATAACGTTCTAATCTTTTTTGTAAAATATCATTACGCTCTTGCTGTTCTTCTACAGGCATATTAATTGCTTGTTGTAATGCAGCAACTGTTTGTTCAAAATTATTAGGGTTAATTAGTAAAGATTCATTCATTTCATTAGCAGAACCAGCCATTTCGCTTAAAATTAGCACTCCTGTTTTATCTGTTCTAGTGGCAATATATTCTTTAGCAACAAGGTTCATTCCATCACGTATTGGAGTTAACCAAGCAATATCACATGAAGTATATAAGTCTATTAAGTTTTCAAAAGGCATAGACCTGTAGAAATACCAAATTGGTGTCCAGTTTACTGTAGAAAATTCTCCATTAATTCTCCCAACCAATTCATCAACCTCCTTTTTTAAAAGTTGGTATTGTGGTACGTTAGATCTAGATGGAACAGCTAAAATTATAAGTCTTACCTTTTCTTTATACTCAGGATGTTTGTTTAAAAAATACTCAAAAGCGTTTAGTCTTTTTGCAATACCTTTGGTATAATCTAACCTATCTATAGATAATATTAGCTTAGCGTCTTTAGTAGATTCTTTGTGGGCGTTTAATCGTTGTTGAAAATCGGACTGATTTTCAGTAATGTTTAGTGAGTTTGCTTTACCAGCTTCACTAAACTTTTTATAGTCTATTCCCATAGGAAAAGAATCTACCTTAACAATACGGTTTTCTATATGTACTTCATTAAAACTTACGTCTAAGCCAAGCAAACGTCTAACAGAACTTAAAAAATGTCTCTCATAGTCATACGTATGAAAACCAATTAGATCTGATCCCATTAATCCGCGTAAAATTTCTTCACGCCAAGGTAGTGTTCTAAAAATTTCATAAGACGGAAAAGGAATGTGTAAAAAGAAACCAATAGATATGTCTGGCTTTTTATCCTTAACCATTTGTGGTACAAGCATTAATTGGTAATCATGTACCCAAATAATATCATCGTCATCAGCTTTAGCTATAATTGCGTCAGCAAACTTTTGGTTTACTGCTTTGTATATTTCCCAATTGTTAAGCTCAAACTCAGAGTACTCTAAAAAATAATGAAATAAAGGCCAAATGGTTCTGTTACTAAATCCAAAATAAAAGCCGTCTACCTCTTCAGCGTTTAGTTTTACTTTAGCACAGCCATGATCTTTTAAAGTTGTATCAATTTTTTCTTCTAAGTTTTTAGGTATGTTTTCATCAGTTAAACCGCTCCATCCTATCCATAAATCATTGCTTCCAGAGTGTACAGATTTCATACCTGTTGCCAATCCGCCAACACTAGGTGTTGTTTTTATTTCATTATTATGAATTTCTAATTGTACTGGTAGTCTATTTGAGATAATGATAGTTTTACTCATAAATCGCTCTTTTTTGGTAGAATTTAATTGTTTTTTGTATAAATTTCGATAAAATTGGTAATAAAACCTACTAATTAGAAATGTTTAACCCTAATTTATTATATGGATAATTTAGACTACGGAATTATAGGAAATTGTAGAAGTGCAGCCTTAATATCTAAGAATGGTGCAATAGAGTGGAGCTGTTTGCCTGCGTTTGATTCTTCTTCAGTTTTTGCTAAAATTTTAGATAAAAATAAAGGCGGTAGTTTTGAAATCCTAACGAATAGCGACTATAAAATTACGCAAAATTATATATCACAAACAGCAATATTAGTTACTACATATACTAACGGAAATGATATTTTTGAAGTAAGAGATTTTATGCCAAGGTATAAGCTAGAAGATGGCTCATATTACTCTCCGCCAGAAATTATACGTTACCTAAGGTATGTGTCTGGTAAGCCAACTTTTAAAGTGTTGTATAACCCAAAGTTAGAGTATGCATCTAGTGATACAAAAACATACATAAAAAAAGATTTTATTACCAGTTTAACACACGGAGAAAAATTTGATACTGTGTTTTTATATACATCTTTTAATAAAGAGCGTGTAGTAAGTGGTAATGAAATTGAACTTACAGAAGACGGTTATTTTTTATTTGGCTACAACGAAAAAATATTTTCACCAAGTGTTAAAAAAGTATATTTAGAACAACAGCGTACTAAAGTTTACTGGTTAAATTGGAGCGGAAAAATACCAAAGTATCATTTGTATAATACAGAAATAAATAGAAGTTCAATTACTTTAAAACTATTAACTTACGATAAAACTGGAGCTGTTTTAGCAGCAGCAACTACCTCTTTACCAGAAACTATTGGCGAGGTAAGAAATTGGGATTATCGTTTTTGTTGGATTAGAGATGCTTCTATGGTTATAAAAGTAATGTCTGAACTAGGACATAAAAACGTAGCCAAAAGATATTTGCAATTTATAATAAACCTTATACCAGATAAGGATGAAAAATTGCAAATTATGTATGGTATTAATGGCGAAAAAGAACTTACTGAAGAAACATTAGAACACCTAGATGGTTATAAAGGATCTAAACCTGTACGTGTTGGTAATGCTGCATATAAGCAAAAGCAGAATGATATTTATGGCATTCTTATGGATGTTATTTATGAGCAGCTTGTAAAATTTTCTACCGATTTGGAAAACGGAGAAGATTTGTGGGGAATAACAAAGGGTATTGTTTGGATAGTAGATAAACACTGGAAAGAGGCAGATAAGGGTATTTGGGAGTTTAGAGCAGAAGATCGTCATTTTACTTTTTCAAAAGTTTTATGTTGGGTTGCAATTGATAGAGCCATTAAAGTAGCTCGTATTTTTAACAAATCTCACAAGATTGAAAAATGGACAAGGTTAGAGCAAGCAATTAAAAAAGATATTTTAGAAAACGCTTGGAATGATGAAGTTAATGCCTTTACACAATCTTATGGGTCTACGTATTTAGATGCATCTGTTTTATTAATGGAATCTTACGGATTTATACACGCCAAGCATCCTAAGTTTGTTGCAACGGTTAAAGCTATAGAAAACAACTTATGTAATGATGGCTTGTTGTATAGGTATAAAAATGAAGATGATTTTGGGTTGCCATCATCATCATTTACTATTTGTACTTTTTGGTTTATTAATAGTTTATTTAAAATAGGTGAAGAAGAAAAAGCACGTATGTATTTTGATAGGTTGCTAGGCTATAGCAACCATTTAGGGTTGTTTAGTGAAGATGTAGATTTTAAAACAAAACGACTATTAGGTAATTTCCCTCAGGCATATTCTCATTTAGCATTAATAGAATGTGCACTTAATTTTTCTGCTAAAGAAAGCGATGAAAAAGTGCTGGAATCTATGCGAGAATAACTCTTATATTTACATTAAAAACAAAACCCTTACCTACAAAAAGATAAGGGTTTTGTTTTAGTTAATTTCTTCTAATACACGTTCTAGTAATTGTTGCAAATGCGTTTTTGTTGTAAAAGGATTCATAATAGTAACACGTAAGTAGTGTATGCCTCTTAGTTTTGTTTGTACAATATAAAATTCTCCTTTTTCTAATATAGATTGACGAATTTTTTCATTTAAAGAGTTTGTTTCTTTTTCTGATAAATTAGGATTAACATACCTAAAACAAACAATATTTGATGCTGGTTGCACTGCAATTTCAAAATTTGGATTTGCAATAATCATTTCTGCAAATTGAAGCCCTAAGTTGTAAAGCGTAGTTACATATTCATCAAAAATTTCTTCTCCATAAGTTTTTAAAATAGTATACCAATGTATGCTAGCCATTGTTTTGGTACACTCAAACGTGCGTTTGGCAATATTGTACCAATCTTCTTCTTTAGATTCTTCTAATAAATAATCTGCTTTTTGACTAAAAGTAGCGTGTGATGTGTTGCCATCTTTAAAGAGTAGGGCAGTAGTTAAAGCTGGCATCATCATCATTTTGTGTCCATCTATAACAATAGAATCTGCTTTTTCTATGCCTTTTACAGTATGTTTGTGGGTTTTAGAAAATATTGCAGCACCACCGTGTGCACCATCAACATGAAACCATATATTTTTTTGTTTGCTAAATGTTGCAATAGCCTCTAAATCATCATAAATTCCTGTAGATGTAGATGGCGCACTACCTATAATAGCAAAAACTTCTATGCCTTTGTCTTTTGCTTTTTGATAATATTCTTCAAGCAAAGTAATATTCATATTAAAATTTTTGGTAGAAGGTATTTTTATAATTCCAGCATCACCTAATCCCATTATTCTAGCGGCTCTGTCTACGCAATAATGCGCTTCTTCACTAACCATAATTCCTAATGAGTTTGTACTGCCATCTGTCCATACATTTGTAGGTACTTTTGCTTTGCGTGCTGTAAGGAGTGCAGTTAAATTAGCTAACGTACCACCAGAAGTTAATATGCCATTTGCGGCTTGTGTATAACCTGCTTTCTTGCAAATATAATCTGTTACTATACGTTCTATAGCAGAAGCAGCAACACCCATTTCATAAACAGCCATACCGTTGTTTAATGAGGCACTTACTAAGGCACTTAAAGCCGTAATTGGTAAAGTTGGTGTTACTTGATGCCCAATATATTTAGGGTTATGTACATGTATAGAGTGGCTAATAATGGTGCTAAATAAGTTTTCCTCATTACCGTTTTCTAAATAGTCTTTCCAGAAAAGGTGTTCATCCTTTGGCTGGTTCCAATGTATGGTTTTGTTGTTCTTATTTTGTAGGGTGTTTTCAAAATGGTCTGCTAATTCATTAATTAGATCATGACCTCTTTTTCTAAAGTCTTCTGGACTATATGCTTCAACTAATTTTTTCAATATTCTGCAGTTAAAATATGTGATGTAAAATTAGTTCTTTTAAAAATAAAAAACCATCAGTAAAACTGATGGTTTTGTTAAATCTCTGCCTTGTAAGCTTCAATTTGAATTAGTCAATCTTTGGTTATAACTTCCATTTTTGTAGGTTATAACTATTGTAAATATACGTTTTTATATGTTAAAAACAATATTTGTTTTCTGCCTTTACTTTTTCAGCAATTTCATTACGTAAATCAACTATGTCTGGGTAGTTTTGATATTTCGTAAAACGTTTAAGTCCCATTAACATCATGCGTTGTTCATCACCTTCAGCAAAAGAAATAATACTTTCTTTACCCTTTTTCTCTATAATATCTACAGCATTGTATAAGTATAACTTAGACATTGCTATTTGTGTTTTCTGAGATTCTTCACCAAAACGTTTAGCATTTTTCTCAGTTCTTAAAATAGTAGATTCTGCCATATAAATTTCAATTAAAATATCTGCAGCTGCAATTAACAACTGTTGGTGATCTTCTAATTGTGGCCCGTATTTTTGTACTGCACCACCAGCAACCATTAAGAACGTTTTCTTTAATTTCTTAATCATTTCCTTTTCTTCTGAGAACAACTCAGAGTAATCTGGAGTTTCAAAAGAAGGAATACCCATTAGTTCTTTTTGAACTTCACTAGCAGGTCCTAATAAATCTACATGACCTTTCATAGCTTTTTTAACCAACATACCTACAGAAAGCATACGGTTAATTTCGTTAGTACCTTCGTAAATACGTGCTATACGTGCATCTCTCCAAGCAGCTTCCATAGGTGTTTCTTCAGAGAATCCCATACCACCAAATATTTGAATACCTTCATCTGCACAATTTTGTACGTCTTCAGATACTGCTACTTTTAAGATAGAGCATTCTATAGCGTATTCTTCTACACCTTTAAGTTCTGCCTCTTGGTGTGTGTTACCGGCAGCTTCACGCATTGCAATACGGTCTTCTATGTTTTTAGAAGCTCTGTATGTTGCAGACTCACCAGCATATGCATTTGTAGCCATCTCAGCAATTTTAACCTTAATAGCCCCAAAATCTGAAATAGGAGTTTTAAATTGTTTACGCTCGTTAGCATATTGTACACCAGTTGTTACAATTCTACGTTGAGAATCTAAACAAGCAGCTGCTAATTTAATACGTCCAACGTTTAATGCATTCATAGCAATTTTAAAACCTTCGCCACGTCCTGCAAGCATATTTTCTGCAGGAACAACAGTATCATTAAAGAAAACTTGTCTTGTAGAAGAAGCTCTAATACCTAGTTTGTGTTCTTCCTCACCTAATGTAATACCGTTAGCGTTTTCTGGATCATATTCAACAATAAAACCAGTAATGTTTTTATCATCTTCTATACGGGCAAAAACAATCATCAAACTACAGAAACCTGCATTTGAAATCCACATTTTTTGACCATTAATTTTGTATGATTTTCCGTCTTCAGATAAAACAGCAGTTGTTTTACCAGAATTAGCATCAGATCCTGCACCTGGCTCTGTTAAACAATAAGCACCAAACCACTCACCAGTAGCTAATTTAGGAACGTATTTTTGTTTTTGTTCTTCGGTACCATATAAAGTAATTGGCATTGTACCAATACCAGTATGTGCACCAAAAGCAGTACTGAAAGACCCTGTACCACTAGAGATATAATCACACGTTAATACTGTAGAAACAAAGCCCATACCTAAGCCATTATAAGCTTCTGGTACAGCAACACCTAAAAATCCTAATTCACCAGCTTTACGCATAACTTCTTCTGTTAATGCATAATCTTTAGCTTCAAATCTAGCTTTGTGTGCTATAATTTCACGTTCGTTGAATTCAGCTACCGCTTCTTTCATCATTGTTTGTTCTTCTGAAAAATCTTCAGGAGTAAAAACGTCTTCGCAATTTGTTTCTTTTACTAAGAATTGACCTCCACGTAGGATATCTTTTTCTGTATCTGCCATTTGTTTTTTATTAGATTTTAAGATTTCTAGAACCAAGAATCAAGACAGCTTAAGTCTGGATTTGAAACTTGAAATCATTTTTGTATTTGTTTATTTTCTTCTGATATTTAATTTATTTGAATTTCTTAATTAAGAAACTCAAATATTCCGCAAGCTCCTTGTCCTGTACCTACGCACATTGTAACAGCTCCATATTTACCTTTCATATCACGTTTACGCATTTCATCAAAAAGTTGAACAGAAAGTTTTGCTCCTGTACAACCTAATGGGTGACCCAATGCAATTGCTCCACCATTTACGTTTATAATATCAGGATTAAGATCTAATTCTCTAATTACAGCTAATGATTGAGAAGCAAAAGCCTCATTTAACTCTATTAAACCTAAATCTTCTTGTTTTAAACCAGCTTGCTTTAATGCTTTTGGAATGGCTTTAACTGGACCAATACCCATAATACGAGGCTCTACACCTGCAGCTGCATAGTTTACTAAACGAGCAATTGGCTCTAAGTTTAATTCCTTAACCATATCCTCACTCATTACCATTACAAAAGCAGCACCATCACTCATTTGAGACGAGTTACCCGCAGTAACGCTACCACCAGCAGCAAATACTGCACGTAATTTAGCTAGGGCCTCTTTGCTGGTTCCTTTACGTGGACCTTCATCTTTAGTTACGGTATACTTTTTTGTTGCTTTTTTACCATTAGCATCAACATAAGTTTGTTCTACGTCTATTGGCACTATTTGGTCTTGAAAACGATCTTCTGCTTGTGCTTTTAACGCTTTCATATGAGAGTTGTAAGCAAATTCATCTTGGTCTTCACGAGAAACTTTAAACTGCTTTGCAACAGCCTCTGCAGTATTTCCCATTCCCCAGTAATAATCTTCATGGCCAGCCTTAACTATGTCATAATTTAATTCTGGTTTAAAACCTGTCATTGGAACACTACTCATACTTTCTGCACCACCCGCAATAATACAATCTGCCATACCGGCTTGTATTTTTGCAGTAGCCATACCAATTGTTTCTATACCAGAAGAGCAAAAACGGTTTACTGTAACTCCAGGAACATCTACAATATCTAACCCCATTAAAGAGATTAAACGTGCCATATTTAATCCTTGAGAACCTTCTGGCATTGCGTTACCAACAATTACATCATCAATACGCTTTGGATCTAAACTAGGCAGTTCACTCATCATATGTTTAATGGTTTCTGCAGCTAATTCATCTGTTCTTTTAAAACGGAACACGCCTTTTGGAGCTTTACCAACTGCGGTTCTGTATGCTTTTACTATATATGCTGTTTTCATTTTTTTCTTTAAAATTAATAGAAATAAGAGTCAAAAATTAGGTTAATTTACCTGAAAATTTGCATCTACGTTCTTGGTTCTAATTTCTAAGTGGTTTACCTTTAGTTAACATATGCTGAATTCTTTCTAACGTTTTACGTTCTGTACATAAACTTAAGAATGCTTCACGTTCTAAATCCAATAAATACTGCTCACTTACTAGGGTAGGCTCAGATAAATCTCCACCGGCCATTACATAAGCTAGTTTATTTGCAATTTTATGGTCATGTTCACTAATGTAATTACTATCTTCCATAGAATCTGTACCAACAAGGAACATACCTAATGCTTGTTTACCAAGTACTTTTACATCTTTACGTTTTACAGGTTGTGTGTAACCCATATCTGCCATTAGTTTAGCGTGTTGTTTAGCAACTGCTATTTGGCGTGCTTTGTTTACTACAACTATATCTTTTCCTTTCTGCAATAGGTTAGTATCAAAAGCTTCATAAGCAGAAGTAGATACTTTTGCCATACCAATAGTTAAGAAATGCTCTTGCAATACATTTAACTGTACATCTCCTTTACTAAAAAGGTCAGATGCTCTTAAAGCCATTTCTTTAGAGCCACCACCACCAGGTATAACACCTACACCAAACTCTACAAGTCCCATGTAAGTTTCTGCAGCAGCAACTACTTTATCTGCGTGTAATGATAACTCACAACCACCACCTAAAGCCATACCGTGAGGAGCAGAAATAGTTGGTATTGCAGAATAGCGCATACGCATCATAGTATCTTGGAAATATTTAATAGCCATATTAAGCTCATCATACTCCTGTTCTGCAGCCATCATAAATATCATACCTATGTTAGCACCTACAGAGAAGTTTGCAGCTTGGTTTCCTACTACTAATCCAGCAAAATCTTTTTCGGCTAAATCAATAGCTTTATTTAAACCTGCTAAAACATCACCACCAATAGTGTTCATTTTAGATTGGAACTCAACATTAAGTATACCGTCTCCTAAATCTTCAACAACTACACCAGAGTTTTTAAATACTTCAGATGTTTTTCTGATGTTGTCTAGAATGATAAACGCATCTTGACCAGGAATTTTAGTTTGTGTTTTAGATGGAATGTCATAAAAATATGAAGCACCATCTTTTACAGAGTAGAATGATGTGCTACCAGAAGCAATCATTTCATTAACCCAAGCAGCTGGCTCTAAACCTTCTGCTTTCATTAATTCAATTCCTTTTTCAACACCAATTGCATCCCAAATTTGAAAAGGACCATGTTCCCATCCAAAACCAGCTTTCATTGCATCATCAATCTTATACAATTCATCTGTAATTTCTGGAATACGGTTAGATACATATGCAAATAAAGCAGTGAAGCTTTTTCTGTAAAATTCACCAGCTTTATCTTTTCCTTTTACTAGTATTTTAAATCTGTCTACAACTTTATCTACTGTTTTAGTAAGTTCTAAAGTTGCAAATTTTGCTTTTTTAGCAGATCTGTATTCTAATGTATTTAAATCCAGAGATAAAATTTCTTTTTTACCCTCTGCAGAAACAGTTTTTTTATAAAATCCTTGTCCGGTTTTACTTCCTAACCATTTATTCTCCATCATTGTATTAATGAAGTCTGGCAATTTAAAAAGCTCTAAACGCTCATCATTAGGACAATTTTCTCTAATACCATTTGCAACGTGTACTAAGGTATCTAAACCAACAACATCTACGGTCCTAAAAGTTGCAGATTTAGGGCGACCAATAACTGGTCCAGATAATTTATCTACTTCTTCAATAGTTAAATCTAAATCTTTAACTGCATGAAATAAACTTTGTATGCTAAAAATACCAATACGGTTACCAATAAAAGCAGGTGTGTCTTTAGCAACTACAGATGTTTTACCTAAAAACTTTTCTCCATAACCATTTAAAAATTCTAATACCTCAGCATCAGTTTTTGGTCCAGGAATAATTTCAAATAAGTTTAAGTAACGTGCAGGGTTAAAAAAGTGAGTACCGCAGAAGTTTTTCTGAAAATCTTCAGAGCGTCCTTCACTCATAAATTTAATAGGAATACCAGATGTGTTAGATGTAATTAACGTTCCTGGTGTTCTGTATTTTTCAAGTTTTTCAAAAACTTGTTGTTTAATGTCTAATCTTTCAACAACAACTTCCATAATCCAGTCTACGTCTGCAACCTTGGCAATATCATCTTCTAAATTACCAGTTGTAATTCTGCTTGCAAATTTTTGACTGTAGATAGGAGAAGGTTTAGATTTTAAAGATGCAGTTAAAGCATCGTTTACCAATCTGTTCCTTACCACTTTATCTTCTAGTGTTAAGCCTTTTGCTTTTTCTTTGTCGTTTAGTTCTCTAGGAACAATGTCTAACAATAGCACTTCTACACCAATATTTGCAAAGTGACAGGCAATGCCACTACCCATAATACCAGAGCCAATAATGGCTATTTTTTTAATGTGTTTGTTCATTTTTATTTAGACCTATTAATTAGTTATATTATTTAAAAATTTCTTTTTTAGCTATAAGCGCATTAATTGTTTCTGTTACCTCAAAAAAATGTTTTAATTTTTCTTCAGGTATATTAGCTTTAACTGCGCTGTTAAATTGAAAAACGGTTTCTTTAGATAAAGTTCTTTTTTCTAAACCAAGTTCTGTTAAATGTATAATAACACCTCTACCATCATTAGGGTTAGGCTTACGTACTATAAATTCTTTTGCTTCTAAGCTTTTTAGTATTCTAGACAAACTAGTGGCTTCCATACCCATTTTAGGACCAAGTGCAGTAGATGCGGTACCTGTTTTTGGGTCTATGCTTAATAGTGTAAAAGCCATAGCCATTGTATTATTATGGTTTTTAGCTTCTTCATTATACATCTTAGCTACTGATAGCCAAGTTTCCCTTAAAGCATAATCTATGGTAATCTCTTTCATTTGTAATTTGAATAGGTTACCAAATATAGTAAAATTTATTATGCATGCATAATAAATTCACAAAAAAATACGAGCTTAATATATACTTAACATTAAGTATATGTATGGTAATGTGTTTTGTAGATGTTTAGCTGCTAAGGTTTTATGGCTTAGCAGCTAAATAAAAGTTAGTATCCGTAAATATCGTTGTAAAGAGCTTTGTATTTCTCTTTAATTATTTTTCTACGCAATTTTAGGGTAGGAGTAACGTGGCCGCCTTCAATACTCCAAACATCTGGAGTAAGTCTAAATTGTTTAATTTTTTCCCATTTGGCAAAGTTTTCGTTGGCAGCATCAACTTCTTCTTGAAAACGTGCTATTACTTTTTCATTTGTAACCAAGTCTTCATTACTAGTTATTGTAATGTTGTAACGTTTAGCCCATTCTTTTACAAAATCAAAATCTGGCTGAATAAAAGCAGCAGGCATTTTTTCACCTTCGCCAATTACCATTACTTGATCTATAAATCTTGATTGTTTACATCTGTTTTCTAATAATTGTGGGGCTACATATTTACCACCAGATGTTTTAAACATTTCTTTTTTACGATCTGTAATTTTTAAGAATCCATCTGCATCTATTTCTCCTATATCGCCAGTATGAAAATAGCCGTCTATAAGTACTTCAGAAGTTTTAGCTTCATCTTTGTAATACCCCATCATAACTTGTGGGCCTTTAATACAAATTTCTCCGTCTTCTGCTATTTTAACTTCTGTACGTTCCAATGGTTTACCTACGGTACCAATTCTAAATCCGCCATTACGCATATCGTTTACAGATATTACAGGAGATGTTTCTGTTAGTCCATAACCTTCCATAACGCCAAACCCAGCTGCGTTAAATACACGTGCAAGTCTTGGTTGTAGTGCAGCACTACCAGAAGCCATAACAGCAACTTGGCCACCTAAGGCAGCTTTCCATTTGCTAAAAATTAATTTACGTGCTAAACCTAATTTTTTCTCATACCACCAGCCATTTTGTTGGTAAGGTTTATACTCTAAACCTACCTCTACAGCCCAAAAGAATAGTTTCTTTTTTATGCCAGTTAAAGCTGTTCCTTTGGCAATAATTTTATCGTATACTTTTTCTAATAATCTAGGTACAGCCGTCATTACTTGTGGTTGTACTTCTTGTGCATACTCACTAATTTGATCTATAGGAGCATAATGTATGGCTGCACCACAATATTGGTATAGGTAAATTAACATACGCTCATATACGTGGCATAATGGTAAAAAACTAAGAGCTCTAGATTTACCCAGTTCTATAGGTATTCTCTTAAAGCTTTCTAGAGCATTACTAACAAGGTTGTTGTGCGATAGCATAACACCTTTTGGTCTTCCTGTTGTACCAGAAGTATATATCAATGTAGCTAAGTCTGTTGGCTTAACGTCATCTTTTAATTTTTCTACTTCTGCTTGGTTAGACTCGTCTATACCAAGATCTAATACTTCAGACCAATTTTTACATCCTTCTAAACTGTCAAAAGAATAAATTTCTATAAGTGAAGGTACTTGGTCTTTTATTTTTTTTATTTTCTCAAAAACGTCTGTACATGAAATAAAGCAATATTTAGCTTCAGAATGATTCAGTACATATGCATAATCTTCTTCAGAAATTGTTGGGTAAACAGGTACGTTTTGTGCACCAAGTTGAAGAATTCCAATGTCCATAACATTCCATTCCATTCTGTTGGTAGAGGATATTACAGCAATTTTATCATTTTTAGAAACACCTAACCTTAACAGTGCTCTACTCATTGTATTTGCTTTGTCTACATACTCTTGGGTAGACATATATTCCCACTTGTCATCATATTTTGTAGCTAATGATTGTTGTAGGTTGTATTTTTTTAATTGATAGTAAGGAAAATCAAATAATCTAGTTACTTCTTGCATAAGAATTGATTGTATCAGAGTTGCAAATTAAGAAAAGGAATGCTTATTTTAAAATTAGATTCGTAAAAAAACACTATAAATTCTATTATTTTCTTAGTCTGAATTAGTAAAATGCTAAAATATAACAAGTTAACATTTTGTTAAAATTGCAATTAAATGAACAATTGTTTTCTTTAACAGCCACTTTACAACAAATTTTACCAAATCATATATCTAAAATACAAAAATTAAGAATCGAAAATCTTTAATTAAATGTTATAATTTTTAGTTAAGTGCCTATTTTTTAAGGTTTTTAAGGCAGATTACCGTTTGTCTACAGTTAACTGCATTTTATCGCACTATAAAAGCCTTTAATCTTATCTTACTAATAAAATAAGAACCAAAGCAGCATTTTTGTTGTAATTAATTAACGCCCCAAATCATTAATTATGACTAAATTTTTACCATTAAGAACCTACTTTTTACTACTTATAGTTGTTTGTTGTGCTTTAAATACAACTGCACAGTCTGAACCTTTTGAGTGCGATTATAATGCATACTTATTTCAAACAAATGATATTTATGCGCTAGATTTAGCATCAGGAAGCTCTTATTTAGTAGCGGCAGATGTTGTGCCAGGAAATATAAATGCAGCAGCATACAACTCTGCAGATGGTTATATTTGGGGATATTTGTCTACACCGCAAATATCTATAGTACAAATAGGTAAAGATTTTACGCCTACAGTACATACCATTGCAGAATTACCAAATAATGGTAATAAGTATGTAGGAGATATTAATTTAGATGGTATTTATTACTTAAGAGCCGGTTCTTCTACTTATTATGCAATAGACTTAAATCCTGAATCTAACAATTATTTAGAGTACATAGGGTCTTATACATTAGATAAAAGCATTAGTATTCATGATTGGGCTTTTAATGCTGTAGATGGTAAATTATATGCAGTTAGTAAAGGTACAAATAGATTGTATAGAATTACAGCAGAAACAGGTGTTGTAGAAGATTTAGGTGAAGTGCCTGTATTAGCAGGTTTTAATTATACATATGGTGCTGTTTATTTTGATGTAGATGGTAACCTATATATTTCTGCAAACCAAACAGGTTCTGTTTATAAAATTAACGCAGTTCATACAATTGTAGCCAATGTAATGGTGTCTAATATTTTTGCTTTTGGTCCAGCAAGTTCTTCTAATGATGGGGCGCGTTGCCCTACAGCTCCTGTGCCACAAGAAGATTGTATTAATGGAATTGATGATGACGGAGACGGACTTGTAGATTGTGATGACCCTTCTTGTTCTGGTATTAGCTTATGTCCGGTAATTACAACTACATCTGGTGGTAATGATGGAGGTTTAGAGAGTAATGATAGACTAGCAAACCTTATTACCAACAGAAATTACAATAGAGCTAAAAACAATTATATTTTTGATAAAACAACAGCAAAACAAATTACCAAAGACAAAGGTTATAAATTAAGCGGAAAATATACTAGTGATAATATACCATTGTCTGCTCTTGTACCATTAAATGTTTTAGGAGAAACTAGTACAATAGAATCTTCTCCGGCAGATTTATTAGAGCTAACTAATGCTAGTGATATTTTTTCTGTAGATTATTTAAAAGGAGACCAAACTATTGGAGCTTTAATGGTTATTAAAACAGACAATACTGTTTATGAGCATAGTAAGTTTATTTGTGATCGTTTTTTAGGAGCAGAGTTACTTTCTGTATCAAACTTAAATATTAGAGATAATAACTTTATAAAATCTATAATTAAGCAGGCAGATGGCAGCAAGGAATTTGCTTTGTCTTTCTCTGCAAAAGTTAACTCAAATAATAGTTTTACAATAGAGTCTCATTGGAATATTGATGCCTATGAAAAAGAAAGTATGTTTTACAATTTTCAAATATGGTCTAATTCTGTAGATGATTTGGTTGTTATGGCAGAAGAAATTTTATCTTTATTAGAAGCTAATGCAGCAATAGAAGGGTATAAAGGATCTGCGCCACCACCAGTTTTTGTTAGATCTGCAAAATATACCAAAGGTACTGTAGAGATGACGGTTGTAAACACAAACGTATCTAAACAAATGACTTTAGAAGGTGGTTTAAAACGTACAGAAACTAGTGAAACAGACTTTGTAACACTACAAGCTTCATTAGATAGGTATATAGATACTGTTACTGTAGAAACTGGTTCTTTATTTGATTTAGGTTTTAGATTAAAAAATGAAAAAGGAGATACACCAGATGATTTATTTGTAGCAGATGCTCCTTGGGGTGTAGATAATTCTACTGCTTCTACAGAGGTTACAAAATATGAAATAGCACAGAATAGCGCACCTTATTTAGGAGACGGATTTAGAATAGAGCGTAATGTGCATTTAAAAGGAACAACACAAGAATATATAGGTACATACAGAGCATTTAATCCTAGGTTTTTGGCCGTAGACTTGTCAGAATACAAACAGCTATCGTTTACAGCTTCTGGTACAGGAACATTAGAGGTAAAACTATTAAAAGGTTCTGGAGAGCCATATATAACAACAGTAGAGTTAACAAGTGAATCTCAGCGCTATGTGTTAGAAGATGCCGATTTTAAAAATGAATTTGGAGGCAATACAGATTTTAATTCACTTAAAGTGCTGTTGTTTAACTTAAAGTCTGCTGACGGTAGCTTGCAAGAAAAAGAATTGCAATTGTCTGATATTGACTTTAACAATACAGAAGAAAGAAACGCTTACTTAGAAAAAAACAGAACTAAATCTATTTTACTGCCTAACCCTGTAGAGGAAGCTACTACTTTATATTTTTATGAAGAAATGGCAAGCACTTATACATTAGAATTTTATACTATTACCGGAACTTTAATGCCTGCTTATACTATTGTAGGTGATGCAAAACAAGGACAAAATAGTATAGATGTTAATGTGTCAAGTTTGGCATCTGGTGTATACTTATATAAGTTAATTAGTTCTAATAATGCTATTTGGAGCGGAAAATTGATAAAAAAATAACACTACCATTTACACAAACCATTGCAAAAAAAAGCAGGATTTTTACAATCCTGCTTTTTTGTTTTTTAGGCTTGTATTCTGCTTTTTATAAACTTAAACTGTCCGTTATGGTTAGACTCGTGTTCACAAACGTGAAACCATTTGCAGTAGTTGTTTGTTGGGCTCCAAGGAAAATTTTCATCAACTTTTAACAACCACTTATCATCTCTGTTAGCAAACTCTTTTAATGTATTTTGTCTTACTTCATCTAATGCATCTAAATAATAACTCAGCTCGTTTCCTTTAATTTTTTTTCGTGCATTATCTCCTAAACCAGAAGCAATACTCCATCTTTTTTTATCTTCTTTAGGCCAGTCTCCCCAGGTTTTATCATTAAAGGTATGTATTTGATAAAAACGTTCTGTTGCTGCTAAGTGCATAAGCATTGCGCCAATAGAATTTGCATTTTCATCTACTAAGTAGTCTAAATCTGAAACACTCATATTGCGTACAGGTGCTAATATTACCATACGCATCCAAGTCATCATAGAAACTAAAGTCCCAATTTGTGGACTATACCCTTCTTTAGGACCAATTATATTAATATCTGACTCTTGCGTTACCATAGTTGTTGGTTTACCTAAAGGAAATGCTAATAAACTACTTGTGCCCATTGTTAATAAAGAAGCATTTTTAATAAAAGCTCTTCTGCTACTGTTTTGCTCTTCGTTTTTCATATTTATAGATTGATGATTATTTAGGTAAGTTACAAAATTCATTTCAACATAAATATCATCCTTCTTTATCCGTATTAAATGGTTATATACTTGTTATATTATTTATTTTTGCAACTTGAAAATTAATAGTATGATTAAGAAGCGTGTAAAACAGCTTACTTTTAGTTTAATTATCCTTTGTCATTTAGGTTTCTTGGCTGCAATTCTTTTTGAAAAGCAAAACAATTATTTAGTTTTTGGCTTTTTAATTTTAGCATTGGTTTTGTTGCTAGTAACTTATAAAAAGACACCAGTAAGTGCAAAAAGTCACACTTTTGAGCATTTTTTAACTGTTGCCTTTGTTTTTTTGGGAGCAATAATAACTTATGTATTGCACACAACCTTTAATTTCTCTACCGTTTTGGCAGCTTCAACAGTAGGTTTGCTTGTTAGTTTTGTTCCTAATTTAATTAAAAATAATACGGTAGTAAATACCATACCAACCGCTGTTTATTGCGGAGCGTTTGTGGGTATGACAAATGTTAGTGTAGCGCCAGATTATGTTTTTATAGCATTAGCAAGTGTATTTACAGGTTTACTTTTAGTAGGCTCTAAAGATAGTTTTCACGGAGTAGGAGGTAAGCTTGGTACATTGGCTTTTGGTGGTGTAGTATTGGCTTTTTTTATAACTTTTTTATTGTCAAAATGAAAATAGCACACTTTATAGTAATATTTGCAGGTAGTTTATCTGCTATACTAACTTATTTACTTCAATTTAAATACAAGCAAAGTGCTGTTAGAGCATCTGCATTGGTAGGTGTTTTTTCTGCTTTATTTGTTTTGTTGTTTCCAAATGTATTAACAAGTTATTTATCACAGAATTTACCATTGGTATGTTTTGGAGCTTCTTTTATAGGTATGGTATCTTCTAACCTTGTAAAGAGCTATTGGACAATAGGCGTATCTGGAACAATTTTCACAATACTTTTTTTAAATACGAGTAAATTGTTTACAGGCTTTGGAGGCGGATTAGGCTCTGCCGCTTGTATAGCTCTTTTGGTAACCTTGGCAATACCAATTGTAGTAAATAAAGGGAATGTAACAAACGGTTTTTTACAGCTAAAAAGACTAATAAATAAACGAAGCTTAAAAAAGTAAGATTGTTATTTTAAAGCAATACTTTTAAGTTCTAATTTAAAATCTTCAGCTTTTTTATTGCCTATTAAAAAGGCAATCTCATTAATGTTATCACCATTAAAATTAGGAATATCAACCTTATTTCCTCTAAACATTGCATACATATTACTTAGTTTAATTTCTATGGTTTGCCAATCTCCATTTGTTGTAAAAGGAGCAATAAACCAATGTTTTGTTGCTGTGTTTTCTTTTATTCTAATTTGATATGCTTTACCATCGCCTTTTAATGTAATACATATAGTAGTAAAATCTTTGCAATATGCAGTAGTGTGATGTTTAACCATTGCAAAACCACCATTATTTTTTAGCGATACGTAACCACTAAAAAGACCGATGTTATCTGTTGTAATTTCAAAATTACTTTTAGATACACCACCCATGACAGCATCTGTAATGGTATGCCATTCTTTTGAGTCTGTTGAAGAAGTGAAGTCGGTAATAGTTTTCATATGGATTAATGAGTTTTGCAGTGTGAAGATAAGTTGTTTTATCAAGCATAAAAAATCCCGTTTCAACTAAGAAACGGGATTTTACTTTATGATTTAAAAAGAAATATTATCCTTTTTGTTTTAAGATCCACTCTCTGGCATTTGTAAATGCTTCTAACCAAGGCGTAACATCATCCTTACGGTCTGTTGGGTAATTTGCCCAGTTCCATTGGAAGGTAGAACGCTCTATGTGTGGCATTGTTACTAGGTGTCTTCCTGTTTTGTCACACAACATAGCAGTATTAAAATCACTACCGTTTGGATTTGCAGGGTAACCTTCATAACCATAGGTAGAAACAATATTGTAGTCTTCTTTATTTTGTGGTAAGCTAAATTTACCTTCGCCATGACTAATCCAAACGCCCAATGTAGTACCCGCTAAAGTAGAAAGCATTACAGAATTGTTTTCTTCAATTTTAACAGAGGTAAAGTTGCTCTCGTGTTTATGAGAATCGTTATATGTCATTTTTCCGTGTTGCTCGTGCTCAGGGTTAATAAGTTCTAACTCCATAAATAACTGGCAACCGTTACAAATACCAACAGATAAAGTGTCTTCTCTTTTAAAGAAGTCGTTTATTACTTTATTGGCTTTTTCATTGTATTTGATTGCGCCAGCCCAACCTTTTGCACTACCAAGTACATCTGAGTTAGAGAAACCACCAACGGCTCCTAAAAACTGAATATCTTCTAAGGTTTCACGTCCCGATATTAAATCGGTCATATGCACATCTTTTACATCAAAACCGGCTAAATAAATTGCATTTGCCATTTCACGCTCAGAGTTGCTTCCTTTTTCGCGTAAAATAGCTGCTTTTGGTCTTTCTCCGTTTATTACAGGTAATTTACCTGTAAAATTAGCAGGGAAAGTATATTGTAAAGGCTGGTTTTTATAATTATCAAACCTGTCTTTTGCTAAATTATTAGCCGTTTGTTTATTGTCTAATAAGTATGACGTTTTGCTCCACGTATCTCTTAACGATGTTACGTTTAAGCCCATTTCCATACCATTATTTTTTATGGTTAACGTAGCTTCTTCAACCACAGTACCAATTTTAATAGCAGTTACACCAGCATTAGCAAATAACGTTTCTACACTTGCATCTGCCTGAAAAACAACACCAGCATTTTCAGCAAATAATAATTTAATAGTGTCTTGTTCACCTAAAGCAGATAAGTCTAAGTTGGCACCCAAATTAACATCAGCAAAACACATTTCTAGTAGAGTTGTAATTAAACCGCCAGAGGCAACATCATGTCCTGCGTTAATTTTATCAGCTTTAATAGCGTCTTGTAGTGTGTTAAATACTGTTTTTACATAAGCAGCATCGGTAATATTTGGAGTGCTATTTCCTATTTTATTTTGTGTTTGCGCAAAAGAAGAACCACCTAGTTTAAAGCTGTCTTTAGATAAATTTATATAGTAAATAGCATTACTATTTTTCTGTAAAACAGGTTCTACTACTTGGTTTATATTATTACAATTTGCAGCAGCAGAAATAATTACTGTACCAGGAGATATAACTTCTTCATCTTTATATTTTTGCTTCATAGAAAGCGAATCTTTACCTGTTGGTACGTTAATACCTAGGGCAATACTAAAATTAGATACAGCTTCTACAGCTTCATACAAACGGGCATCTTCACCTTCGTTTTTACAAGGCCACATCCAGTTGGCAGATAAAGAAACGGATTTTAAGCCATCTTTTAAAGGAGCCCAAACAATATTAGTTAATGCTTCTGTAATACTATTTTTACTACCTGCAGCAGGGTTTATTAAACCAGAAATAGGAGAGTGCCCTATAGAGGTTGCTATACCTTCTTTACCTTTAAAATCTAATGCCATTACACCACAGTTGTTTAGTGGCAATTGTAGTGGGCCTGCACATTGTTGTTTGGCAACACGGCCACCAACACAACGGTCTACTTTATTTGTTAACCAATCTTTAGAACCAACAGCCTCTAACTGTAAAACTTGCTCTAAATAATCATGAAAAAACTCTAATGAGTAATTAGGATCTTGGTAGTTGCGAGTTACAGTAGTATCTGTCATTATAGTTTTAGGAGAACTACCAAACATATCTTCCAAAGCCAAGTCCATAGGTTTTTCTCCTGTGGTTTTAGACTCAAAAGTAAATCTATGGTTGTTTGTAACTTCACCAACCTCGTACATAGGAGAACGTTCACGTTCTGCAATACGTTCTAGCAAGCCCATATCATCTTTACCAATAACAAGTCCCATACGTTCTTGTGACTCATTACCTATAATTTCTTTAGCAGAAAGTGTTGGGTCGCCAACAGGTAATTTATCTAAATCTATATGTCCGCCTGTATCTTCAACAAGTTCAGACAAGCAGTTTAAGTGTCCGCCAGCACCATGGTCATGTATAGAAACTATTGGGTTTTCATTACTTTCTACCAAACCACGTATGGCATTTGCTGCTCTTTTTTGCATTTCTGGGTTAGAACGTTGCACTGCATTTAGTTCAATACCAGAAGCAAATTCTCCTGTGTCTGCACTAGATACAGCAGCGCCACCCATACCAATACGGTAATTGTCTCCACCAAGAATTACTATTTTGTTACCATCTTTAGGTTCATCTTTTAAAGCTTGGGTATGTTTACCATAACCAATACCACCAGCTTGCATAATAACTTTATCAAACCCAAGTTTACGAGCATCTTCTTGATGCTCAAAAGTTAAAACAGAACCAGTAATTAATGGTTGCCCAAATTTGTTTCCAAAATCTGATGCTCCGTTAGATGCTTTTATTAAAATATCCATTGGTGTTTGGTACAACCAAGGACGTTCTTCCATTGCTTTTTCCCAAGGCCTGTTTTCTTCTAGCCTAGAGTAAGATGTCATATAAACCGCGGTCCCAGCTAAAGGTAAAGAACCTTTTCCGCCAGCTAACCTGTCTCTAATTTCACCTCCAGAACCAGTAGCAGCACCATTAAAAGGCTCTACGGTAGTAGGGAAATTGTGAGTTTCTGCTTTTAATGATATAACAGAATTAAATTCTTCTTCAGTATAAAAATCTGGTTTATCTGCTGTTTTAGGAGCAAATTGTGTTACCGTTGGGCCTTTAATAAAAGCAACATTATCTTTATAAGCAGATACAATTGTACCTGGGTTTTCTTGAGATGTTTTCTTTATTAACTTAAATAGAGAAGAAGGTTTTTCTTGTCCGTCTATTACAAATGTGCCGTTAAAAATTTTATGTCTACAGTGTTCAGAGTTTACTTGACTAAAACCAAAAACTTCAGAATCTGTTAATTTTCTTCCAATTTTAGTAGCTACGCTTTCTAAATATTCAATTTCTTCGTTGCTTAATGCTAAGCCTTCTTGTTGGTTATAGGCTGCAATATCATCAATAGGTAAAACTTCTTCTGGTGTAATAGCTATTGTAAAAATATCTTGAGTTAAAGCAGTATATTTTTGAGATATCATTGGATCAAAATCTTTTGCCTCTGCTGTAGATGCAAAAAATTCTTCAATTCTTATAATGCCCTTTATACCCATATTCTGGGTAATTTCAGTAGCGTTGGTACTCCAAGGAGTAATCATTGCTGCTCTTGGGCCAACAAAAAAGGCGTCAAGAGACGCCGCATTTATTTTAGGATTGTTGCCAAAAAGCCATATTAATTTAGAAATATCTTCTTGTGTAAGATTATTTTTGGTTTCTACAGCAAAAACTTTGCTGGTTTGGTCTCCGAAAAAGTGAATCATTGTAGCTCTTGTGTTGTTTTGTTTAACAAGCCACAAATTTACACTTTTTAAGTGTAAATTTTCACAAGAATAGTTAACAGTTTTTAGTGGTGATTGTTAATTTCTTCTATCTCTAGTTTGCGTTTTATTCTTTAATAAAGAAATGACTAGTTTGTGTTTAAAAGAATCTAAAATGAAAAAGAGTCTTGTCGGCAAAAACAAGACTCTTTTTACGAGAACACTATATGAAAATGAAAAATTTATTCTGACTAATTATACTGCTAATGTATTACCAATATCTAGTTTTATAAATTATATGTTGTAAACTATTGTATAGTTGTTGTTTGTTAAGCAATTTATGTTGTGATGTTTTTTTATTGGTATTTGGATCTTAGTAAAGCGCTGTTTTTTAATTGTTTATAAATAAAAAAGAGTCTTGTTGGCAAAAACAAGACTCTTTTTACGAGAACACTATATGAAAATGAAAAATTTATTCTGACTAATTATACTGCTAATGTATTACCAATATCTAGTTTTATAAATTATATGTTGTAAACCATTGTATAGTTGTTGTTTGTTAAGCAACTTATGTGGTAGATAATTTTTTTTGAAAAATAAAGTAGGGTTTTTTTAGTGTTGATTGTTTTAAGAGTGTATTGCAGCATTATTAATGGTTGTAATAACATTTTAAAAACCAAATTTTATGAAAAAAGTACATTTTTTATTTACAGCAATTTTAATGACAGTAACATTTACTGTGGTAGGGCAAGAGAAAGAAGTTACAGAAAAAGAAAAACTATCTTACTATGAACAAAGAGCTAAAGAAGATGCCGCTTATGAACAGTCTACAGAAATAGCTGTAGAAGATGAGGAAGAATTTTGGGAAGACCAAAAGGCATATGAGAAAAACTTAAAGAAAAGAGATAGAAAGGCTTATAGAGCGTATATGAAGGGTAAGAGAGATGCGTATGCAGAACACGCTGCACATTGTGATTCTCACTGTCATCATAGTGACCATTACCACAGTCATGCTACGTTTTACTATAGCTATAATAATTACAGAAGAGCTCCAAGACGCTCAACTGTAGTAAGGACTAATGTTGGCGTTAGAGTACCTAGCGTTAGGATTGGATTATAATTGATAATTTGTATTTGGGAACGAAAAAGTCGGCTGGTTAGAGCCGACTTTTTTTATGTTGTATTGTTAGGCGTATTATTTTTTTTCTAATAAAGTCATATAAAAACCATCATAACCAGAGTCAGATGCATAAACTTTATTTTCTTTAACAAGGGTAAAATCTTTACCTGCTTCTGAGGCTAAAAATGCTATAATTTGGTCGTTGTTTTCTTGTGGTAAAATAGAACAAGTGGCATATACCAGTTTACCTCCAGATTTTACTATTCTACTATAGCTTTGTAAAATTTCTTGTTGTGTTTTTGTAATCTTATCTAAAAACTCTGGTTGTAATTTCCATTTAGCATCTGGATTACGTTTTAGTACACCAAGACCAGTACAAGGAGCATCAATTAACACTCGGTCTGCACTGTTGTACAGTTTTTTTATTACTTTGGTAGAGTCTATTTCTCTAGTTTCAATATTGTGTGCACCATCTCTTTTTGCACGTCTTTTTAATTCTTTTAATTTATTGCCATAAATATCTAAAGCAATTAATTGCCCTTTGTTTTCCATTAAAGCAGCAATGTGCAATGTTTTTCCTCCTGCACCAGCACAAGTATCTACTACACGCTGCCCAGGTTTAACATCTAAAAAGTGACCAACTAATTGTGAAGACGCATCTTGCATCTCAAACATTCCTTTTTTAAACGCTTCTGTTCTAAAAACATTAGCTCTTTCTGTAAGTGTTAAAGCATCTGGATATCCTTTTATAGGATTGGCAACTATATTTTCTTCTAATAAAGCTTTTTGTAAGTTGGCCTTTGTTGTTTTTAAAGTATTTACTCTTAAAACTACTTCGGCTTGTTTATTTAAAGCGTTAATTTCTTTTGTCCATTTTTTATCACCTAAAGCTTTTTCTCCAACTTCATCAATCCAATCTGGTATAGATTCTTTAAATTTTCTAATTTTAGACAATTCATCAAATCTTCCTTTAATTCTTCTTGTAGGTGTTGGTTCAATTTGTTTCCAGTCTGGCAATTCTATGCCTTTTAAAACAGCCCAAACAGCCCAAATTCTAAACAGGTTAGGTCTGCTATATGGAGCTTTTACTTCGGCAATTTCTGTATATAATCTTTTCCAGCGTACAATTTCATACGTGGTTTCTGCAATAAAACCACGATCTCTAGATCCCCAACGTTTATCAAATTTTAAAACTTTTTCTACAACCTTATCTGCATATTCATCTTCATTAAAAATAAGGTTAAGTGCGTCTATTACCGCAAATACTAAGTTTCTGTGTAACTTCATTTTTACTTTTTATTGTTTTTATTTTCTAGGAGTTTTTATGTAAAACTTTAAACTAGAATTTATATAAGTTTTAAATTTATGTTGTGTAATTTTTAAAAAGATAAAACACTAACAATTAGTTTAAAAAAAATATGGCTGCAAAGGTATTGTTTTAGAAAGGAATACACTTATTTTTGATGAAATATATATGTGTAAATAGCTATTTTAGGCTGTATCTACGTATTTAAATAGTAAATACTTATAATGTAAAGTATTTGTAGAATACACAAAATTAGAAGAAAATGAAGAAATTAGTAGTGGCAATTTGTGCTTTAGCTCTTTTTGCTTGTGAACAAAAAAATGAGGTTAAACCTTTTACCTCTGTTGTAGTAAAAGACGTTTACACTAAAAATGTAAGTATTAGAGCTATTGAGGTTTTAGATGGTAGTGTAGGTTTTGCGGGTAACAATGGTGTTTTTGGCTCTGTAGATTTAAAAACAAATAAGGTAATAACCAATGTGCAAAAATACGATACTATTTTACCTGAGTTTAGAGCTGTTGGTACAACTGGAGCAGATTTTTTTATGTTATCTGTAACTAACCCAGCTTTATTATATAAAACAGGTGAAAACGGAAAAATGGAATTGGTTTATACCGAAAAAGGTGATGGCGTTTTTTATGATGCAATTAACTTTTGGAACTCTAAAGAAGGTATTGCGGTTGGCGATAGTGTAGATGGTTGCTTATCTGTTATTGTTACTAGAGATGGTGGTAATAGTTGGAATAAGATTGCGTGTAATAATTTACCTGAAGGTATTGCTGGTGAAGGTGCTTTTGCAGCAAGTAATACCAACATTAAAATTGTAGGAGATAAAACTTGGATAGCTACCACTAAAGGTCGTGTTTTTTACTCTGCAGATAAAGGAACTACTTGGGATGTATTTAGTGTACCAATGACAGGTTTGGGAGAAACACACGGAATTTTTTCTTTAGATTTTTATAACGAAAATTTAGGTTTTGCTATTGGAGGAGATTTTACAAAGCCAGAACAAAACATTAAAAATAAAGCAATAACCACAGATGGTGGTGTAACCTGGAGTTTAGTTGCAGATGGCAAAGAACCAGATTATAAAAGTTGTGTGCAATTTGTGCCAGAGCGCAATGGTAATGAACTAGTAGCTGTAGGTTTTACAGGTATTGCATATTCTAGTGATAAAGGACAGACGTGGAAAGAGTTGTCTAAAGAAGGTTTTTACACCATTAGGTTTGTAAATGATACCCTTGCTTATGCAGCAGGTAAAGACCGCATATCTAAATTAATTTTTAAATAATAAAAAAAGGAAAACTTATTGCTTTCCTTTTTTATGTTTGTCCCTGTATTCACGTATTAGTCTGCGTTTAAAGTCTTCTTCTAAACGAGCAAGTTTGTATGTTTTTCTGTAGTTTAATACTTTGCTTATTTTAGCATAATATGTTTTGGTAATGTCTACTTTTTCTTTTTCAAACTCTATGTAAGTTTCTAGTAAATGTTTAGAGTCTTCTTCAGATAAATTGTTGTAGTCATATTTTCTTTTTAAGTTTCGCCTGTCATCATATAGTTTATGAAGTTCTTTTTCAAACTCATCATAAATAGGCCAAAAACTTTTAGCTTCATTGCTAGATAGTTCTAATTGCTCTGTAAAAAAAGCAACCTTTAAAGATTTAATTTTTTCCCAGTCGTTTCTTTGTCCATAGAAAAACGTAGTTCCTATAAAGAAAACTAGAATAGTTATTAATGTTTGGATTTTATTTTTCATCTTCATCTAAATAAATACCTTGTATGTCTATACCATTGTTAGACTCCAAATAGTTCATAATTTCATCTTCGTTAATTTCACTTTCTGTAACGTCAGACACATTAATATCATCTATTGATATTATTTGTGCTAGGTCGTAGGTAGGGAAATCAATATCATTTTCATCAAAATAGCTTTCAATATCTGAGGCAGCTATGTCTTGAAAAGATATAGGGGTAGAACTGTTGTTAAAAACTACTGCAGCAATTAAAATAGCTACTACCGCAGCAATGCTAGATGTTGCGTATAATCTCTTTTTAAAAGAACTTAGTTTTATAACCTTAGGTTCTGTTTTTTGGTTTAGTTTGGTTTGTATATTTTGGTGTATACTGTCAAAATAATTATCTGGTACTGTAAAGCCTTCTTTTTTAGGAATAGCGCTTTGTTCCTGAGCAATAGTATTGTTCAGTTTTTCAGAGAAATTATCTAAATAAGACTCTGGCATTTTAAATCCGCTATTTTTTGGTAGGCTTTTCATACTTATTCTTTGACTGTCAATACTCTAAATGGTTTAATTACTTTTTAAATAATTTTCAATTTTTTTTGCTGCTTGATGGTAAGATGCCTTTAAACCACCAACAGAAGTGCCTAGTATCTCTGATATTTCTTCGTATTTTAATTCGTCAAAATATTTCATATTAAATACTAATTTTTGCTTTTCTGGTAATGTGCTAATTGCTTTTTGTAGTTTTAATTGTATTTCGTCACCTTCAAAATAAACATCAGATTGCAAGTTCTCTAATAGTAAATCTTGTAATTCGTGGCTTGTAACACCAAGCATTTTAGATTTTGTTTTTAAAAAAGATAAGGATTCATTAGTAGCAATACGGTATATCCAAGAAAACAGTTTGCTTTCGCCTTTGAACTTATCAATATTTCTATACACTTTTATAAATGTATTTTGTAGCACATCATCTGCATCATCATGGTTAAGTACAATTTTACGTATGTGCCAATATAACCTTTCTTTATAGGTATCAACAAGAACCTCAAAAGCTTTTGCTTGAGAGTTTTTTTCTTTTAGTTGATGTACTAAAGTTTCTTCGGTCATCAATAGTGTACTATTTGTGTATTTGACTTAATTTATACAAAAAGGTTTAATACTAAACGTCAAATGATTGCATATCTACTAATTTTTTATAGACGTTGTTGTTGTTTATTAGCTGTGTATGTGTGCCTTGCTCTACAATTTCTCCTTTTTGTAACACTACAATTGTGTCTGCACTTTGTATGGTAGACAACCTGTGAGCAATTACAATAGAGGTTCTGTTTTGCATCATTTTTTCTAATGCGTCTTGTACCAAACGCTCGCTCTCTGTGTCTAAAGCAGAGGTAGCCTCATCTAAAATCATTATTGGAGGATTTTTAAGTACTGCACGTGCAATAGATAAACGTTGTTTTTGTCCGCCACTTAGTTTATTTCCGCTATCACCAATGTTAGTGTCATAACCATTTGGCTGTTCCATTATAAAGTCGTGTGCGTTTGCAATTTTTGCAGCTTCAATAATTTCTTCTTCAGTTGCATTTGTTTTACCTAATGCAATATTATTTTTAATGGTGTCATTAAACAAAATAGAATCTTGTGTAACTAAGCCCATTAAATCTCTAAGTGACTTTTTAGTAAGGTCTTTTATGTTGTCATCATCTATAGCAATTTCGCCTTCGTTAACATCATAAAAACGTGTAACTAGGTTTGCAATGGTACTTTTACCGCTACCAGACTGACCAACAAGTGCTACGGTTTTTCCTTTGTTAACTGATAAGTTAAAGTTTTTAAGCACGTAATCATCCTCGTACTTAAAAGATATATTTTTTAGGGTTATGTTTTTATTAAACGCTTCCTTAGCAATTGCGTTTTCTTTTTCAGCAATAGGATTTTTAGTCTCTAAAATCTCTAATACACGCTCTGCCGCAGCATTACCTTTTTTAACACCGTATGATGCTTTACTTATAGCTTTTGCAGGAGTAAGTATTTGGTACGCAAGTCCCATATAGGTAATAAAAAGTTCTGGTTCTATACTTTTTTCAACCAAAACCATTTGTCCGCCATACCAAAGTAAAATGCCAATTACACCAATGCCTAAAAACTCACTAGCGGGTGAAGCTAAGTTTTGTCTGTTTAATAGGCTATTAGAGAATTTAAAAAATCTGTTGGTTGATTTTTGAAACGTACCTGCAAAAGTTTGTTCTGCATTAAATGCTTTTATTACGCGTAAGCCCCCTAAGGTTTCTTCTAAAATTGATAAAAATGTACCTTGTTCTTTCTGTACTTTATCAGATTTCTTTTTTAACGATTTACCAATTAATGAAATAATAAAACCAGAAATAGGAAGAAAAATAAATACAAAAATTGTTAGTTGGGCGCTAAAGGCAACCATCATTGCAATGGTAAAAATAATAGTAAGTGGCTCTCTAACTGCTAATTCTAAAACAGATAAAAAAGAGTGTTGAATTTCTAAAACATCAGAAGTTATACGTGCAATAGTATCTCCTTTTCTTTTTTCAGAATAATAAGATATTGGTAGTTCTACAGTTTTGTTATATAAAGCATTTCTTAAATCTTTTAAAACACCGTTTCTTAAAAAAGCGATAAAATACATAGCTAAATAGCCAAATAAGTTTTTTAAGAAAAACATACCTATAACCAAACCAACCATTAACATTAAAGCGTCTCCTTGGTTACCGCTGCCAACATTTTGCGTAATGTAATAGTTTAAATAATTTATTGTGTAATCTTTAATTTCTGTGATACTCGTCCACTCTGGAGCAACAGTAATAGATTCTGTTTGCCCAAATAATACAGATAGCATAGGAAATAAAGATACCATTGCTAGCGTGCTAAATAAAGCGTAAAAGATATTAGAAATTATGTTTAGTATTGCGTACGTTTTATAAGGCTTTGCATATACTAGTATTTTTTGAAAATATTTCATTAATTTAAATTCAGTTCTTTTAGAATTCTGTTTATTTTTTCTTCTAACTGTTTGTTTGCAACAGAAAAGTCTTCCGCTTTTTCTAAATTGGTATTTACACTAAAATAGAATTTTATTTTAGGCTCTGTACCACTTGGTCTTGCAGCCATTTTTGTTCCATCTTCTGCAATGTATATTAGTACATTAGATTTAGGAATGTTAATTTCTTTTTCTTCTCCTGTAATTACATTTTTTGCTGTAGATGTGTTGTAGTCTTCTATCCATTCTACTTTAGAACCATCTATAGTAGTAACAGGATTGTCTTTAAAATCTACCATCATTTGTTTAATCTCTTCAGCACCAGAAGCGCCTTTTTTGGTTAAAGAGACTAACTTTTCTTTGTAGAAACCACAATCAACATAAGTAGCTATTAAATCTTGATAAAAAGAGCTACCGTTTGCTTTTGCGTTTGCGCCAATTTCACAAGCCAATAGGGTAGAGGTAACCGCGTCTTTATCTCTAACAAAGTCACCAACCATAAAACCAAAACTTTCTTCTCCACCACCAACAAAATATTGGTTAGGTGCGTCTTTTATCATTTTAGCTATCCATTTAAAGCCTGTTAAAGCAGTTTTGCATTCTACTTTATATAAATCTGCCAACTTGTTCATCATTGGTGTAGAAACAATAGTAGAACCAATAAACTCATCTCCAGTAAACCCTTTTTGTTTGCGTTGTTCTAAAAGAAATTTAGTCATTAAAACCATAGTTTGGTTTCCGTTTAGCAGTTCTAGTTTACCTTCTAAATTACGAACAGCAATACCTAGTCTGTCACAATCTGGATCTGTACCAATAACCATATCAGCACCAATTTCCTCAGCTTTTTTTATGGCCATAGACAATGCTTCTGGTTCTTCTGGGTTAGGAGAAACAACCGTAGGAAAATCACCATCTGGTTTAGCTTGCTCTTCAATAATGGTTACATTTTTATAACCAGCACGCTTTAAAACTTCTGGCACAGCAGTTATAGACGTACCGTGTAAAGAAGTGAAAACAATTTTAAAGTTGTCCTTATCTTTTGCATTAAAACTACCATTTTTTACAGATGCACTTAAAAAAGCTTCATCTACTTCTGTGTCAATTAACTCAATTTTAGTTTCATTAGCATTAAAGTTAATTTCACTAAAATCTAACTTATTTATTTCTGCAATAATTTCTTTATCTTGTGGAGGTACAATTTGTCCGCCATCTGTCCAGTATACTTTGTAACCGTTATATTCTGGCGGATTATGAGAAGCTGTTAGCACAATACCAACGTGGCAGTTTAAATGTTTAACAGCAAAAGATAAAGCAGGAGTGGTTCTTAATTCAGAAAATAAATAGACTTGTATATCATTTGCAGAAAATACCTCTGCAACGGTTTTGGCAAGTGTATCACTATTGTGTCTACAATCGTAAGCTATAACAACTTTTAAATCTTCATTAGGGTATACTTTTTTTAAATAGTTGCTTATACCTTGTGTGTTTTTCCCTAATGTGTATTTGTTAATACGGTTAGTACCAACTCCCATTACGCCTCGCATACCACCAGTACCAAACTCTAGGTTTTTATAAAAACTATCGTTTAATTCTTCTGTGTTGTTATTTATTAAATGCTCTACTTTTGTTTTAGTATCTGAATCAAAAGTAGCCGTTAGCCAAGTTTTTGCTGTGTCTAAAATAGAACTCATTTTTAATGGTTTTAAGTGGTAAAATATATTTTAGTTGATATTTAATTTTTCAGAAATAGAATATCTTGTTTCATTTTTTTTAGATCGTACAATTATTTCTCCTATAAAGCCGGCTAAAAATAACTGACTACCCATAACCATAGCGGTTAAGGCAATGTAAAATTGTGGTCGTTCTGTAATTAATCTGCCAAATCTATTAAGAAAAAGTTTATCTATACCTAAATAAAGTGCAAATCCAAACCCAATAATAAACATTAGAGCGCCTAAAGCACCAAACAAGTGCATTGGTCTTTTTCCAAATTTAGATAAAAACCAAATAGTAATTAAATCTAAAAAACCATTTATAAAACGTTCCATACCAAATTTAGTACTTCCGTATTTACGTGCTTGGTGTTGCACAACTTTTTCATCAATTTTAGTAAAACCTGCATTTTTAGCAAGTACAGGAATATAACGATGCATTTCTCCAGAAACTTCTATGTTTTTAACTACCTCTTTTTTATAGGCTTTTAATCCACAATTAAAATCGTGCAGTTTAACACCAGATGTTTTTTGTGCTGCCCAGTTAAATAATTTAGAGGGTAAGTTTTTAGCAATTACAGAGTCGTAACGCTTTTTTTTCCAACCAGAGATAAGATCAAAACCATCTTTAACAATAAGGTTGTAAAGTTCAGGAATTTCTTCTGGATTGTCTTGCAAATCAGCATCCATAGTAATTATAACATCACCTTTTACAGCTTTAAAACCTGCATGTAATGCTTGTGATTTACCAAAGTTTTTTAAAAAACGTATGCCTTTTACATTAGTATTTGCAGCAGAAAGTTCTGAAATAATCTTCCAAGAATTGTCTGTACTACCATCGTCTATAAAAAGTATTTCATATAAAAAATGATTGGATTGCATTACGGATACAATCCAATCATGTAGTTCTTTTAAAGATTCTTCCTCGTTTAAAAGAGGAATAACAATAGATAAATTCATAAGGTACTCTTGAAAATATATTCAAAAGTACAAATTCCTAAATTGTTTCTTGCTTTTTTATTAAGAATGCAGGAATTAATGAAAGTAGAAACCCTGCAACTATACTATAAAGAAGACCAAATAAGATCTGCATTACAGGGGTTTGAAAAGGTTTAGACATTTCTATATTAGCTTCTATTTGTTCCATAGATAAACCAGATTCTAAAAGCATTCCTTTTTGATATTCAGTTGCTTTAGCCATAAAATCAGGGTCTATTACACCTGCAAGTATTTGGTTAAATATTACGCCTATTATGCCACCTATTAAGCTAATACCTACACCTACTTTTAAAGCTTGACCTACAGATATGAATCCTCCGTTATCTTTTTTAAATTGTACCATACCTATTATGATAAAAGCTAAAGACAATAGAACACTAATTAAAAATACCATTGCGCCTCCTTGGTAATGCATATCTAGTGAAAATAACATTAGTACAAAGGCAATACTAATACCGCCTAGCATTAAACCATATTTTAAAGCATATTTCCCTGTTTTTGGTGTATTCTCTTCCATTTTAATTTTTGTTTTTTGGTTGTTATATTATAAGTATTCATTTTATTAATTTTGTTACAGAAAAAAACGAGTTATTTTTTTATTATTTTTTTTACTTTAATATTGTGGTTTTCATAAAAAAGCGTATTTTTGCACCGCTAAATTTATTTAGAAGAATTAAAGTTTTAAAAAATGAGAAAAGGTATACACCCAGAGAATTATAGATTAGTAGCGTTTAAAGATATGTCTAACGATGAAGTATTTTTAACTAAATCTACAGCAAATACAAAAGAAACATTAGAGGTTGATGGTGTTGAATACCCATTAGTAAAATTAGAAATCTCTAGAACATCACACCCATTTTACACAGGTAAAGCTAAATTAGTAGATACTGCTGGGCGTATTGATAAATTTAAGAACAAATACAAGAAATTTTCAAAGTAATAATTTCTTTACAATAATATTTAAAAAGTCACTTTTCAATTAGTTTTGAAACGTGACTTTTTTAGTTTAATACAAAATACTTTAGTCTTATGAATTATATTTTATTTGATGGTGCTGCAAGAACAGCTTTGTTGCCTTTTACTTATACTAGACCTGTTGCAGAAATTAGAATAGGAATACTTACTATTAGAGAAAAATGGGAAAAGTTTTTAGGGAGCACTACAAGTACAATAACAGAAGACTATTTAAGTGATAAGTTTCCAATGGTAGAGTTAGAGGAAAATGTAATGATTAATTCTTCATACTTGCCAAACTCTAGTTTGGTTGCTTTAATAGAAAACTTAAAAGAAAACCAAGTCATATATCATAAAGATAATATTGTTGCTTTTTTTGCAAAAGAAGCGCAGGAAGAAGTAGATTTTAATTCTTATGAAGAAATCTTTTTTGAGGAAGACGTACTAACTGTTGAAAAAACTTGGGATATCTTTTCTAAAAATGAAGCTGCTTTACAAGCAGATTTTGATTTGGTAACTGCTGGCAGAAAAAGTGCTGCAATATCTAAAACTAATACACTTATAAACCCCGATAATATTTTTATTGAAGAAGGTGCAAAAGTGGAGTATTGTATGCTAAATGCAACAAAAGGACCTATTTACGTAGGTAAAGATGCTGAAATTTGGGAAGGCGCTATGGTACGTGGTCCGTTGGCATTGTGCAACAATGCAGTAATAAAAATGGGAGCTAAAATATACGGAGCAACAACTATTGGGCCTTACGGTAAAGTTTGTGGTGAGGTTAGTAACTCTGTTATTTTTGGCTACTCTAGTAAAGGTCATGAGGGGTATTTAGGAAACTCTGTTTTGGGAGAATGGTGTAATATTGGTGCAGATTCTAACAACTCTAACTTAAAAAATAATTATGCTAAGGTTAGACTTTGGAATTATGATAGCGAAAGCTTTGAGCAAACTGGCTTACAGTTTTGTGGCTTAATGATGGGTGACCACAGTAAAAGTGCTATAAATACAATGTTTAATACAGGTACAGTAGTTGGTGTAAATGTAAATATTTATGTGCCTGGTTTCCCTAGAAATTTTGTTCCTAGTTTTAGTTGGGGTGGTGCATCTGGTTTTACAACATACGGTACTAAAAAAGCTTTTGAAACTGCTAAAATTATGATGGCAAGGCGTAATGTTGAGTTTACTGCAGAAGATGAAGCTATCTTGACTCACGTTTTTGAAGAAACAAAAAAATGGAGAAAAGATTAAAAAATAATTAAGAACCATTAATACTTTAAGTTAAATCTAATAAGTTTTTGTATTTTTCCATTTAATTTTTTAATCTATAGTAGCATTAAAATTAAATGAAAAAACTTACCCTAATTCGTCACGGAAAATCCTCTTGGAATTACGATGTTTCAGACAGAGATAGGCCTCTGTTAGAACGTGGTATTAATGATGCTTATTTGGTTGCTAGCGCACTAAAAGAGCCGGTTATAGATGCTGTCTTTTCTAGTCCGGCTAATAGAGCTTTGCATACATGTAATATCTTTTTAAGAGTTTTAAATATACCTTCTAACGAGCTACGCATTTATGACGAGCTTTATGATTTTTCTGGAGAGCACGTTATCAAGTTTATAAAATCATTAGATAATAAATTGCAAAACGTTGTAATTTTTGGTCACAACCACGCTTTAACACACATTGTAAATATGTATGGTGATAAAGTAATAGATAATGTGCCTACGTCTGGATTGGTCGAGTTAAGTTTTAATATTTTAGATTGGAATGCTATTGCCAAAGGTAGTACGCAGAATGTAATATTTCCTAAACAGTTAAAGAATGATTAAGTCAAAAAATCAATACATAAATAGAGAAATTAGTTGGTTAAGCTTTAATGCACGTGTACTGCAAGAAAGCGCAGATACTAAAGTGCCTTTAATAGAAAGATTACGTTTTTTAGGTATATTCTCTAATAATTTAGATGAATTTTTTAAAGTACGTTATGCAACTGTAAAGCGTATTGTAGATGCTGGTAAAACAGGTAAAAGTGTTTTGGGAGGAGAAAAAGCAAAAGATTTATTAGAAGAAATTACCAAAATCGTAATTAAGCAGCAAACTAAAAGTTTAAAAATTCTTGGTGATATTGAAAAAGAATTAGAATCAGAAAACATATTTATCATTAACGAAAAAGAAGTTAGTAAAAGTCAGGCCGCTTTTATTAAGACTTACTTTATGGAAAAAGTTAGTCCGCGTTTAATGACTATTGTTTTAAATGATTTAAGAGAATTTCCTTTATTAAAAGATACTGCGGCTTATTTGGCCGTTAAAATGGTATTAACCAGTTTGGATGGTGCAGAAGAGGTGCCAGAAAATAAATACGCTTTAATAGAAATACCAAAAGATATAGACCGCTTTGTGGTGCTACCTAAAGAAGGTGATAAAAACTACATCATTATTTTAGATGATTTAATTAGATATTCTTTACGTCATATTTTTAATATGTTTACTTATGAGTCTATATCTGCACATATGATTAAAATAACTAGAGATGCAGAGCTAGATATAGATAACGATTTAAGTAAAAGTTTTATTGAAAAAATATCTTCAAGTGTAGAGCATCGTAAAATTAGTGATCCTGTGCGTTTTGTTTACGATAAAAGGATAGCAAAAGATACGTTGTCTTTTTTAATGGAGAAAATGGGGATTGAAGAAACTGATAGTATTATTCCTGGTGGTATTTACCATAATCGTAGGGATTATATGAAGTTTCCTAGTTTAGGACGTAAAGATCTTATGTATGATAAAATAACACCTTTATTAGTTAAGGATTTTAATTTTGAAGGCAGCATATTAGAGCAAATTGCAGAGAAAGATCATTTGCAGTATACTCCTTATCATACTTTCTCTTACATTACTAAATTTTTAAGAGAAGCAGCTTTAGATCCGCAAGTGAGAACTATAAAATTAACAGTTTATAGGCTTGCTAGTAACTCTCAGGTAGTATCTTCATTAATTAACGCTGTTAAAAATGGTAAGCAGGTAACGGTCCAGATAGAGTTGCAAGCCAGGTTTGATGAGCAAGCAAACATACAATATGCAGAACTTTTACAGGCAGAAGGAGTTAAACTTATTTTTGGTGTACCGGGCTTAAAAGTACACAGTAAAATATGTTTAATAGAAAGAGAAGAGAATGAAAAGTTAAAACGCTATGGCTTTATAAGTACCGGTAATTTTAATGAGTCTACGGCTAAAATTTATACAGATTATACACTTTTTACGGCGCATTCGTCAATATTAAAAGAATTAAACAAAGTTTTTGATTTTTTTGAAACTACCTATAAAATTAATAAGTACAAACACTTAATAGTTTCTCCTCATTATACAAAAAATGCTTTTAAAGCGTTAATAGATCAAGAGATTGAAAACGCTAAAGCAGGTAAAGAAGCCTACATAAAACTTAAGATGAACAGCCTAACGTCTTATAAAATGGTAGACAAATTGTATGAGGCTAGTAATGCAGGTGTAAAAATACAGCTAATTATTAGAGGTGTTTGTTGTTTAATTCCTGGAGTAAAAGGAATGAGTGAGAATATTGAAGCCATAAGTGTTGTAGATAAGTTTTTAGAGCATACTAGGTTATTTGTATTTGGTAATAATGGTAATCCTAAAGTTTATATTTCGTCTGCAGATTGGATGACACGTAACCTTGACTTTAGAGTAGAGGTTGGTTGCCCTATTTATGATGAAGACATAAAAAAAGAATTACTAGATACGTTTGATATTTCTTGGAATGATAATTTAAAAGCTCGTATTTTTTCAGAAAAGCAAGATAATGCATACCGTAAAAATGATGCGCCTGAGTTACGATCTCAGTTTGAATTATATAATTATTACAAGAATAAATTAAGTAAATAGATTTTTTATTTTGAAGATTTTTAAGCTTGCAGCAATAGATATTGGCTCTAATGCCATAAGGCTGCTTATACATAATATTATAGAAGCTAAAGACAAGAAAACCGAATTTAGGAAAAGTTCTTTGGTTAGGGTTCCTATACGTTTAGGTGAAGATTCATTTACTGTTGGTGAAATATCTGACCGTAATGTTGAGCGTATGATAGATGCTATGAAGGCTTTTAAATTATTAATGAATGTTAATGGAGTAGAAAGTTATATGGCTTGTGCAACTTCTGCAATTAGAGAAGCTAATAATGGGTATGAGGTTATTGAAAAAATACGAGAAGAAGCTGGTGTTAATATAGAGGTTATAGATGGCAAAAAAGAAGCTGCTATTATAGCTTCTACAGATTTAAAAGAACTTATTAATAATGACCAAGCATATTTATATATAGATGTTGGTGGTGGTAGTACGGAGTTTACTGTTTTTTCTGAAGGAAAATTAATAGCATCAAAATCTTTTAAAATAGGTACTGTTAGGTTACTTAATGATATGGTTGGAGCAAAAGTATGGAGTCAACTTGAAGAATGGATAAAATTGTATACTAAGGATTTGTCTAAGGTGTCTATAATAGGTTCTGGTGGTAATATAAATAAGCTACATAAAATGTCTGGCCGAAAAATAGGAGAACCTTTATCTTATATTTGGCTTAATGCTCAGTATCATTTTTTAGAGAGTATGTCTTATGAAGATAGGGTTTCTGAATTGGGTTTAAATCAAGATAGGGCAGATGTAATTATACCAGCCACACGTGTATTTTTATCATCAGCAAAGTGGTCTGGAGCTAAAAAAATACATGTGCCTAAAATAGGCCTTTCAGATGGTATGATTAAAACTTTGTATCAGAAAAACAAAGACTCTATCTAATGTTTATCCGTGTACGTTACCAGTTGCTCCTAAGTTTTTCATTAGGGTAGCTTCATACTCAAGCAAATCTTGCCATTTTTGGTCTACTTCATCACGGTCTCCATATTGTCTAGCAAAATTTAAAAACATAGTATAATGTCCGGCTTCGCTTACCATTAATTTTCGGTAAAACTCAGCAAGCTCTTTATCGGCTAATTCTTCAGAGAGTAGCCTAAAACGCTCACAGCTACGAGCTTCAATTAATGCAGCATATAAAAGTCTGTGTACTAATTGTGTGGTTCTACTACCTCCTTTAGGAAAAAACTTTAATAAATCTACTACATATTTGTCTTTACGGTCTCTGCCTAATGTTTTACCACGAGCAATAATTCTATCATGAACCATTTTAAAATGCCCCATTTCTTCTCTAGTTAAAGCAACCATCTCTTGTACCAACTCTGTGTACTCTGGAAAACTAACAATTAATGAAATTGCTGTTGCTGCAGCTTTTTGTTCGCAAAAAGCATGGTCCGTTAAAATGTCATCAATGTTTTTTTCTACAATATTCACCCATCTTGGGTCTGTAGGAAGTTTTAAGCCTAGCATAGCATTTGTTTAGTTTGCAAAAATAATAATATTGATTTGTATGTAAATAAAAAAGACATATTTTCTAAGGTAGAAAATATGCCTTTTAAAGGTTTTGGTTGATTAGTTATTTTAAATATAATATTTACTTTAAAAAACACTTGTTATTGTAACAGGTTACAAGAGTTGGTGTATTTGTTAAAATTATACTAAAGCTTAAATGTAACATAAATCATTCAATAATGAAATAAAATATAGAAAAAAGTAACATATTTGTACTATTTGTTAAATCACTTAACGTGCTTTTTTTTAGTTAAAACTCTTGTTTTTAGGTATTTAAGTGTGTTTTATTTTTGTTTATGTACTTGTAGTAATTAGCTTGTGAGGTAACAGATTAAAAATAACATACTTCCCTTTTCATAAATTTACTAACTTACGGTAAATTAATAGTAACCAATTTATAACTAACTATTTTATGAAATCTATATTTTTTAAAGCTTTTATATTCTTATTTTTAAGTATTTCTTTTTTTTCTTGTGGTTTACAAAGCCCTAAAGTTCTTGTTTTTACAAAGACCGCTGGTTTTAGGCATGGTTCTATAGAAAGTGGCGTTATGGCTTTGGAAAAAATGGCTAAGGAAAAGCATTTTTTAATAGATACTACAGCAAATTCTGCAATGTTTACAGAGGCTAATTTAAAACAATACAAGGCAGTTGTGTTTTTAAATACTACAGGTGATATTTTAAATGATGAAGAGCAAAAAGCCTTTGAAAAATATATTAAATCTGGAGGTGGTTACGTGGGTATACATGCAGCTGCAGACGCAGAGTATAATTGGCCGTGGTATAACAAACTAGTTGGAGGTTATTTTAATGGGCACCCTAAGGTGCAGAAAGCTACACTACAAGTTATAGATAGTACACATTTGGCTACTAAAATGCTAAAAGGTACTTGGGAAAAAGTTGATGAATGGTACAATTACAAAGATTTAAATAGAGATGTAAATGTGTTATTAAACTTAGATGAAAAGAGTTATAACGGAGGTAAAAATGGAGATTACCATCCTATGGCTTGGTATCATGATTATGATGGTGGTAGAGCTTTTTATACAGGACTAGGACATACTAACGTAACATTTAAAAATCCTGTTTTTTTAGAACATTTATATGGTGGTCTAAAATATGCAATGGGAGAGGAGTAAGTAGAATATTTAATTGTAAAAGCGTCTAGTTTGTTAACTAGACGCTTCTTTTTTTTAAAACTTTTTTAGTTGCAATTACCTTCTTCAGGTTTTTTAACTTTAGGACAGCCTTTTATTTCACTACTTGGATAAGTAAAAAAGTCATTTAGCTCAAAATCTTCATTGGTTTTAGTAATTCTTCCTATAATTATTTCATAGCAACCTCCATCACTACCATTAGCGCAATCAGCATTAGAGCTAGCATTATTTCTAACAGCACTTATAGATGTACCTGTAACACTTTCATCATCTGGATTATAGCATTTTTCTATTAGTTCTTTTCGTTTATCACAGCTAAAATATTTATAATCTTTACCTTTAACTTGTGCTCCGTAGCCACCAGTAACTATTACGTCTCCAATATAAGATTTACTGTCAAACGTACCTAAATTATTTACACCATTAGTATTGTTATCTAAAAAGCCGGCAGCTATTTGTACTGCATGCGTAGAGTTTGTAGCAATAACTCTTTCTACATCTACTCGTCCTTGATCTACTCTATGTGGAGAAAAGTTCATAGCGGCATCGCCATTTTTTACAGTAATATCTCTAACAACAATATCGTCTACAGTTTTTTCGTTTAACATATTTGTTTTTGCAGCACCAGTTTCTACTCTCATTGTAATACCGCCTTCACCACTTATATTTTTACATAAAATACTTCTGCCGGTTTGCATTTGTATAACTCCATAACCAACATGCATATTAGTCATAAAAACATTTTTTATAACACCTTTTGTAGATACTTCATTTGTTTTTGAACTAGCAGGTAGGTTTAAAACAATATTTGAAAACTTAGAGAAGCTGTCTGTTAGCGTTATGCCAGATAATTTGAAATTTTTCACATTACCAAATTCCACTAATTTAACACCACCATATTCTCCATTAGGAATATTAGACTGAAACCAGGTGCTTCTGTCAGTGTTATCTTCGTCTAAGTTTGTAATTGAAACATTTTCTAAATAGAAGTCTTCACCAACAACAAAAATGGTTATGTTTTTGTTTTTAATGTTTCCGCTTAAATCTGGTTCTATAATTGCTTCAGGATCTATTTTTAAGTGTATATTAGATCTAAGTATAATATCTCTTAAGCAGTAATTCCCTTTTGGAATTCTAATAACACCGCCACCATCATTAGATAATGATTCTATTTCATTATTTAATATACCGCTATCTAATGGATTGCAATTACCATTTAAGGTTGCTACAAGTTCTTTATTTGGAATTTTATCTTTATAAAAACGTTCTTCGTTATCTGTTAATCTATCATTTGTAGTTTGACCTACGTAAACAAGAGGATCGTTATTTGATATTGGGTCTTCTTTTTCATTGGTGTCATCATCCTTATTAGAGCATGATGTTATTATATTAATTGCTAATAATATAAAAATAATTGACTTAAAATTGTTTTTCTTCATTTGTGTATTTTTAATTTTTCGCAAATTAAAAACAGTACTAATAGCAATTTGTTTCTATTAGTTTATTAGATGTGTTTGTAAGTAAAAAACTATTAATTATTAAGTGTAACTGTTTGTTTTAGAGGAGTTATTGCGTTGTCCTTAGTTTGATTATAATAATCGTTTCATAGCAAAAATAAGTCAATTACTATTAAATACTCAAATCAAATTCTTGTCTTAGTAAGTCTATGACAGGATTTTTTTCTCTTAGTTTTTGGTATTTTTCTTCAGGTGTAAATGCAAACTTTTTTACAGCTTCTTCATTAACTGTAATTTCTAGCGTTATAAAGTAGTTGTTAAGCTCTTTTTTTAAGTATTCCATAAGGTCGTACTTTTCACGTTCAACCTCTTTTTTCATAGTGTCATTAGCTAATTGTATGCTAATTGTAGTTCTGTCTTTTAAAACAGGTGTGTCACTATTTAAGTTAGACGCTAAAATACGCTGACCTTGAGCTTCTATTTTATCAACAAATTTGCTCCATAATTCCTGTAGCCTTTCAACTTCAAAATCATCATTAGGTAATGTACTTTCGTCTACAACTACATCTACTTTGTTTAATTTATGTTGTTCTTTTGCTTTTAAGCTAGATAATGATAAACCAGAAACTCTTTTAGGAGTATTAATGTTTAACTTTTTTATAGCAGGTGTAGCAGTTACTTCTTTAGTAACTGTTTTTGCAGCAACTATAGGTTTAGTAGGAGTAGCAATAGTAGAGTTGTCTGTGTAGACAGGAACAGTTTCTTTTGCTTCTTCGTTATTAGTTTTACTAGCGCTGGGTTTAGTGTTTGCAGCAGTATTACTAGTTTTAGGTTTGCTTTCTCTAAAATGAGATGCAGGTACTAGTGTAATTATTTGGTTACTTAATGCTAGAGATTCAGGATTTTTTTTTTCTCCATCATAAGTGATAGAGGCTAATTTCATTAAGGCAAGTTCTATTAACAAGCGCTGATTTTTACTTGTTTTGTAGTTTAAATCTGCGGTATTGGCAATATCTATGGCTTTAAGTAAAAAAGCATTATTTGTTTGTTGTGCTTGTTCTTGATAGCGTTTTTTTGCTTCATCACCAACCTCTAATAAATTTACGGTGTTTGGATGTTTGCATACCATTAAATCTCTAAAATGAGACGCTAGACCAATTATAAAATGGTGGCCATCAAAACCTTTACTAAGTGTTGTGTTAAATAGTATTAGTAAAGACGGTATGTCATTTTGTAAAATATGGTCTGTTGCTTCAAAATAAGTATCGTAATCTAATACATTTAAGTTTTCTGTTACGGCTTTTCTAGTTAATTGTTTTCCAGAAAAACTAACAACTCTATCAAAAATAGACAAGGCGTCTCTCATTGCGCCATCTGCCTTTTGGGCAATAATATGCAATGCATCATCATCTGCCTCTATGCCTTGGTTTTCTGCTATATATTTTAAATATTCTGCAGCGTCTTTTACCGTAATTCGTTTAAAATCAAATATCTGGCAACGAGACAAAATAGTAGGTATAATTTTGTGCTTTTCTGTAGTAGCTAAAATAAAAATAGCGTGTTTTGGCGGCTCTTCTAATGTTTTTAAAAATGCATTAAAAGCAGCCTGAGATAACATATGTACCTCATCTATAATATAAACCTTGTATTTACCTACTTGTGGTGGTATACGTACTTGATCTATTAAACTTCTAATACCATCTACAGAGTTATTAGAGGCAGCATCTAGTTCAAAAATATTAAAAGCAAAATCTTCTTCAGGGTTTTCTTCTCCGTCAGAATTTATCATTTTTGCTAAAATACGTGCACAAGTAGTTTTACCAACACCTCTAGGGCCAGTAAACAACAAAGCTTGTGCTAAATGGTTGTTTTGTATGGCGTTTAAAAGTGTATTTGTAATAGCTTGTTGCCCTACAACATCTTTAAATGTTTGTGGTCTGTATTTTCTAGCTGATACTACAAATGGTTCCAATTACTATGCTTTTTTTAGTGAACTAAAGTTATATTACAAATATAAAAATACGGGTTCATTTTACCTTATTTTTTGCAAAGATATAGTACTTACTTATCAACAATTAAATTACCTTTGCCGCGAGCAGGTTACTCTATCGCTTTGCAAACTTGTTTTGTAAAGAGGAAAGTCCGGACACCATAGTGTAGCATAGCGGGTAATTCCCGTCCGTTGTAAAACGAGGACAAGTGCAGCAGAAAGTATGTACAGGTAATGCTGTAGTGAAACCAGGTAAACTCTATGCGGTGCAACGTCATGTAAATTAGCGTTATAAGGGTACACGCCCAAGCTAAAGGGTAGGCGGTTTGAGCTTTTAGGTAACTAAAAGCCTAGATAAATGATAGAGGAGCTACTTGTTGGCTTTACAGAATCCGGCTTATGACCTGCTCTTTTTTATTCTTCTTTGATTTCTTTTTCAAAAAAGCTAAAAACACTTCCTCCGTACCTTTTTTGGTAAGAAAAGTTAGGTAAATCATCTAATTTAGTGTGTTTAGAATGTTCTACAATTAACAAGCCATTATCAGTAAGCAAGTCGTTTTTAAAAACTAACTCTGGTATTTTTGCAAAATCTTCTGTAGAAAAATCATAAGGAGGGTCTGCAAAAACAATTGTAGATTTTATAGCTGTACGCTCTAAATACTTAAAAACATCACTTTTAATTGTAGATATGTTTACCTCTAAATCTTTAGCGGTTTGATTTATGAATTTTACGCAACCATAGTCTGCATCAACACAAATAATATTCTCGGTTCCGCGTGAAGCAAATTCATAACTAATATTACCTGTTCCAGCAAAAAGATCTAAAACGCTTATATCCTCAAAATAATAATGGTTATTTAAAATATTAAATAAGGCTTCTTTAGCCATATCTGTAGTGGGTCTAACAGGTAATTTTTTAGGTGCTGTTAGTCTTTTACTTTTAAATTTTCCTGATATTATGCGCATTATAGGGCGTTTAGAACGGTAAAGTCTATATTTTTTTTTGTGTAATCTCCTAGTTGAAAAGTGCTATTATCTGGTGCATATACACAAATATTTTTAAAATGATTATAGCAGTTTTTGTAAATAGTACCATCTTCTTCTATGTCTCCAAATAGTCTAATTAAAACAGTTTCATTATTTAACTTTAATTGTTCGCAAGTAAAAAGTAAATAATATAAAAAGTCTTCTGTTGTTAGGTATTCAAAACTATTAAAAAGGAGTAATTTTTTCTTGTCTATTATAACAATATCCATTTGTTTTTCTGATGCATATACATAACAAGTAATTTCGTTATTGGTATTTGCATTAAGTAATGATGATGTTATTATAGAAGAACTGTGTTTGTATGTAAAGTCTCCAAACAGGTCATAAATGTAATTGTTAATGTTAACTAGGGGAACAAAAACATTTACAATATCAAAGTTTGTTATTTCATCATTAGCAATTAAATCTGTTGCTAAAACTTTGGTATTATATTTTAAATAATTGTGTGCTTCTTCTTCTACAAACAAAGGTTTTGGCACAAAACAAAACAAAGTATTTCTGTGCGTAGCAATCACTTCTGTATAAGATTCACTTGTAATGTTATGTTCTTTAAACATACCAACAAGTTCTTTCTCAAGCTCTAAAGGATCTAGTTCTGTATCAAAAACTTTTCTTTTAGATAGTAACACTGTATTGTCTAGAGTATCAACAACACAAAAAGAAAGTCCATTCAAACTAATTTGAATGGACAATTTTTTATAATTAGATGTAGTATCTAAAGTATTATTTTTTTGTTTTTCTGTCATAAATTGGAGGCCAGTTACCGCTAGTACTTACATCATTTAAGTCACCAACTATAATTTCATCATAATTTATTTCTTCAACACTATTTAAAGCATTTTCTCTGTCTCTTAAATCTTTAGGTTGATCATATAAAACAACATCTTTTTTTACAGAAGCTTTAAATACAGAAACTTTTTTACCTCCTTTTTCAATAGTAGCAGTTTTCATATCAAATTCTGCTTTACCATCTTTAGAAAAAGGTACATATTTTAATGTTTTGTATCTGTCATCATTCTTAAATAAAGAATCCTTAACAGGTATAATATTTAAAGTATCTACAATTTTTACGTCTCTTTGTAAATCAATACCAAAGTCTTTGTCATACTCCATATAAGAAGAGTCTCTTTGCTGTATAATGTAGTAATTTCCATTTTCTACAAACTTCACTAAAGCATTAAAGTTAGGAGCAAATTTACCAGTGGCAGATTTATGAGCTTCTTGTATGTCTCTAATATCTTTTAAAGAGTTAATTACAGCTTGGAAGCGCTCTTGTTTTACTTTTTTAAATTCTATAGGACCATTTACAGATTGGTATATCATGTATCCAAAAAAGATAGCTGCTAACCAAAGAACAATTTTAATTACGGTTTTCATTAGTATACTGTTGTTTTTATTTAGTGGTTTGACACAAATCTACAATTTTTTTTTAATCACAAAAGTATTTCAGCTTAAATTTCATCATTATCTTTGAAGACTTATGAATCTACCTACCTCTACATCATTCTTTAAAATATTAAAAGAGAAATTTCCTTTTGAGCCTACTTTAAAGCAACTCATTACTTTAGAGAAGCTTTCTCAGTTTTTAGTGTCTAAAAATAAAGATGATCTTTTTCTTTTAAAAGGTTATGCCGGTACAGGAAAAACAACAATTGTTGGAACTATAGTTACAAATTTGTGGAATATTAAAATGAAAGCTGTGCTTTTGGCTCCTACTGGTAGAGCCGCAAAGGTTATGTCTAACTACTCAAATACAAAGGCATTAACTATTCATAAAAAAATATATTTTCCTAAAAAACAAAGCGGTGGAGGTATACAATTTACCTTGGCACCTAATAAACATACAAATACTGTTTTTGTGGTAGATGAGGCTTCTATGATACCAGATGCACCATCTGATTCTAAGCTGTTTGAAAATGGGTCTTTACTAGATGATTTAATGTCTTATGTATATTCTGGTAAAAATTGCAAACTGGTTTTAATTGGAGATACAGCTCAGTTACCACCGGTTAAACTAGATATTAGCCCGGCTTTAGATGAAGACAGACTATCCTTAAATTATAATAAAGATGTTACTAAGGTAGAGTTGGATGAAGTAATGAGACAGGCAGAAGACTCGGGTATTTTAATGAATGCAACTAATTTAAGAGAGCAGTTGCACGGTAGTTTTTTTGAAGATTTTAAGTTTGATGTTAATCCGTACAAAGACATTGTGCGTTTAATAGAAGGTAATGATATTTTAGAAGCTATTGAAGATTCTTATGCACAAAACGGAAAAGAAGAAACAGCTTTTATTGTACGCTCTAACAAACGTGCCAATTTGTATAATGCCAATATTAGAAATCGTATTTTGTATTTAGAAAATGTAATTTCTACAGGAGATTATATGATGGTGGTAAAAAATAATTATTTTTGGATTAAGCCAACTACAGAGGCGGGTTTTATAGCAAACGGTGACATTTTAGAGATTTTAGAAATTTTTGCTATTAAAGAACTATACGGTTTTAAGTTTGCAGAAGTAAACGTTAAAATGGTAGATTATCCAAATATGCCTGCTTTTGAAACTGTTTTACTTTTAGATACTATAGATGCAGAAACGCCGTCTTTACCTTATGAGGAAAGTAACAGGTTGTACCAAGAGGTAATGTTAGATTATGCAGATGAAACTTCTAAATACAAAAAGTTTTTAAAGGTTAAAAACAACAAATACTTTAACGCATTACAAGTAAAGTTTTCTTATGCTATAACGTGCCATAAAAGTCAGGGTGGACAATGGGATACCGTTTTTGTAGAGCAGCCCTATTTGCCTAATGGTATAGATAAAGATTACCTACGTTGGTTGTACACTGCAGTTACAAGAGCTAAAAAACAACTGTATTTAATAGGATTTAAGAACGATTTTTTTCTTGATTGGGAATAGTCTATTTTTGGTACAATATATGTGTATAACTAACCAAATAGTTACTTTATTAAAGTAATTTAAACACATAAAACCATTACAAATGACAACAGAAACCATTATTAGTATTTTATTAGGTATAGGCTTAGCAACATCTGTTGGCTTTAGAGTCTTTTTGCCTTTATTTGCATTAAGTTTAGCATCATATTTTGGCGCTTGGGAGTTAAATGAAAGTTGGGTCTGGATAGGTAGTTTACCAGCACTAATAGTTTTAGGAGTAGCAACATTGGTAGAAATTTTTGCTTATTTTATTCCTTGGGTAGATAATTTGCTAGATTCTGCAGCCATACCCTTGGCTGCAATTGCAGGTACCGCAGTTATGGTATCTACAGTAGCTAATTTAGATCCGGTAATTACTTGGTCTTTAGCAATTATTGCTGGTGGTGGTACAGCCAGCGCCATAAAAGGTACTTCTGCAGCAACTAGGTTAACCTCTACCGCTACAACTGGTGGTTTGGCAAATCCTGTTGTTGCAACCGTAGAAACTGGTACTGCTGTAGTAGTGTCTACAGCAACCATTATAGCCCCTGTAATTGGTGCTGTTTTGGTGGTTATAATATTAACATTAATTTTTAGGATGTACAGAAAATTAATGCCTAAACGAAAAAAATAGAAAAAGAGATACATGAAGATTATTGCAATGATTCCTGCACGTTATGCAGCATCTAGATTTCCTGGTAAACTAATGCAAAATTTAGCAGGTAAGCCCGTAATTGTTAGAACATATGAAACCGCTGTAAAAACAAATTTATTTGATGATGTTTTTGTGGTTACAGATAGTGACACTATTTACAAGACAATAACAGAGGCTGGTGGTAAGGCTATTATGAGTATTAAAGAACACGAGTGTGGTAGTGACCGTATAGCAGAGGCTGTAGAAAATATGGACGTAGATATAGTTTTTAATATTCAGGGTGATGAGCCTTTTACACCTAAAGAAGGGTTAGAGGAATTATTATCTGTATTTAAAAACGATGATAAAAAAGAAATAGATCTTGCTACAATTATGTCTGAAATGACAGATGAAAATGAAATTAAAGATCCAAACTATGTAAAAGTTATAGTAGATAACAGAAATTTTGCATTGTACTTTTCTCGTTCGCCAATTCCTTACCCTAGAGAAAAAAATGTTGGACTAAAATATTACGAACATAAAGGTGTTTATGCCTTTAGAAAAGATGCTCTTATGGATTTTTACAATCTGCCAATGTTACCTTTAGAGGCATCAGAAAAAATAGAGTGTATTCGCTATTTGGAGTACGGCAAAAAAATTAAAATGATTGTAGATAATACATCTGGTATAGAGATAGATACACCAGAAGATTTAGAAAGAGCACAGGCAGAATGGAAGTAGATTTTAAAAATATAAAAGTTATTGGTTTTGATGCAGACGATACACTTTGGGTTAATGAAACCTATTTTAGAGAAGCAGAAGAAACCTTTGCTAAATTGTTAGAAGGGTACGAGACAAAAAATAGAATTGACCAGGAATTATTTAAAATGGAAATGCAAAATTTAGGCCGTTACGGGTACGGTATTAAAGCATTTGTATTATCTATGGTAGAGTCGGCCTTAGAACTATCTAACAACAAAGTAAGCAATACAGTTATTGCTAAAATTTTAAACATTGGCAAACAAATGATAGACCAACCTGTTGAGTTATTACCAGGTGTAGAGTCTGTTTTACAAAAGCTTCAGTCTAAGTACAGATTAATAGTTTTAACTAAAGGAGATTTACTAGATCAAGAACAAAAACTAGAAAAATCTGGATTAAAAAAATACTTTCATCACGTAGAAGTTTTAAGTGATAAAAAGGAAGAAAATTACAAAAACCTGTTAGATCATCTTCAAATTAAAACATCAGAGTTTGTAATGCTAGGCAACTCATTAAAATCTGATGTATTACCAATTGTAAAGTTGGGTGCACAGGCGGTACATATTCCTTTTCATACAACTTGGGTGCATGAAACCGTATCTAAAGAAGAAGAGGAATCTAATTCGTTTTTAACCTTAAATAAAATTGAAGATATTTTAGACTACTTAAAATAACATTATTTTAGAAAAAGAAATTCATAAAACAAGATAGGTTTGCTTAAATTTGCCCTATCATACATAACAGATATAATACTATGACAACATATAGAAACTTCCCAATGGTACCTAGAGTAATTTTTGGGAACGGTAGTTTTAGCCAAATAGGAGACATTTTAAAGTTAAAACGTAAAAGTGCAAACGCACCTTTTATTTTTTTAATTGATGATGTTTTTAAAGGAAAAGAATTAGCTGCCAGAATACCTTTGGTAGAGAATGATAAAACTATATTTGTTTCATCAGAATTTGAACCAAAAACATACCAAGTAGATGATTTAGTAGAACAAATTAAGGCAGAGTATAATGAGTTGCCTTCTGGTATTATTGGTATTGGTGGTGGTACATTATTAGATATGGCTAAAGCTGTAGCAATAATGTTAACTAACCCAGGTAGTTCTGCAGAATACCAAGGCTGGGATTTGGTTAAAAATCCAGCAATTTATCACGTAGGTGTACCTACAATTAGTGGTACAGGTGCAGAAGTGTCTAGAACTACAGTGTTATTAGGTCCAGAACGTAAATTAGGTATAAACTCAGATTATACTCCTTTTGATCAGGTAGTTTTAGACCCAGATTTAACACAGGGTGTACCAAAAGATCAGTGGTTTTATACAGGTATGGATTGTTACATACACTGTGTAGAGTCTTTAGAAGGTACTTTTTTAAATGCATTTAGTCAAAGTTATGGCGAAAAAGCTATGGAACTTTGTAATGATGTGTATTTAAAAGATATTCCAGAAGACGAGTCTAGAGATAAATTAATGATGGCATCTTGGCACGGAGGTATGAGTATTGCATACTCACAAGTAGGTGTTGCGCATGCATTAAGTTACGGTTTATCTTATTTATTGGGCGTAAAACACGGTATAGGAAACTGTTTAGTGTTTAACCATTTAGAAGAGTTTTACCCAGAAGGTGTAAAATTGTTTTATAAAATGATGGATAAACACAATATTACTTTGCCTACAGGTATTTGTAAAGATTTAACTGAAGAAGAGTTTACAACAATGATAAATGTTGCTTTAAGCTTAGAACCACTTTGGGAAAATGCCTTAGGTAAAGATTGGAAAAAAACTGCAACTCCAGAAAAATTAAGATCTATCTACGCAAAAATATAATAGACTTTATATAATCTTAAAAAAGCCGAAAGTGTACATACGCTTTCGGCTTTTTTTGTAGTAATTTTATAAATAACTATAAATAAAATAAAATGTACGCTATAATAGGTGCTGGTATAGGAGGTTTAACAACGGCTTTGGCTTTTGAAAAGTTAAATATACCATATCATTTGTATGAAAAAGCTGAAGATATTAATGCTATTGGAGCAGGAATATGGTTGGCTCCAAACGCGTTAAAAGTTTATGAGTGGTTGGGTATCTTAGACCAGGTAAAAAACGCAGGTAATTCTATAGACCGTATAACAATTGCAACGGCAGATTTACAAACACTTACAGATAGTAAACAAGATGAAGCAAAGGAAGAGTACGGGTATTCTACCGTTGCCATACATAGGGCAGAATTGCAAAAAGTATTGGCTAACAATGTAGCTAGTTCTAATATTAGCTGGGGAAAAGGTTTAAAGAGTTACACAGAAACTAAAGAAGGTGTAGAACTTCAGTTTTTAGATGCCACAACAACTATTGCAAATTACCTAATTGGTGCAGATGGTATAAACTCTGTAGTACGTAAACAACTTTTTCCTAAAAGTAAAATTAGGTATAGCGGACAAACGTGTTGGCGTGGAGTAACAAATTTTAAATTGCCAGAAGATTATAATCATCGTGGTATAGAAATGTGGGGTAAGCAAACCAGATTTGGAATATCTAAACTATCTGCGGATAAAACATCATGGTTTGCAGTAGCTAAGAGCAAACCTTTTTTAACAGATAATAAAGAAACTTTAAAGGAAGACTTGCTTAAGGAGTATAAAAAATATGCAAATGTGGTTACAGATTTAATTGCAAATACCAATATAGATGCTATACTTAGAAATGATATTATAGACCTTAAACCAATAAAAAAATGGCATACAAATAGAGTTTGTTTGTTGGGTGATGCAGGCCATGCTACAACACCAAATATGGGACAAGGAGGAGCCCAAGCTATAGAAGATGCTTATTTTTTATCTAAAATTATTGCAACAAATACTACAGATAGTCCTTTTAAAGAATTTCAGAAGGTAAGGTATAAAAAAGTAAACTCTATTGTAAACCAGTCTTGGATTACGGGTAAAGTTGCACATTTAGGTTTTGGTTCTAAAATTAGGAATATGGTATTTAAAAACCTTCCTAAATCTTTAATTGATAAAAAAATGCATTTTGTTTACAGATTAGATAACGAGTAACGTATTTTTGCTGTACAAAAGTTATAAATTTTAAATGAAATAGAGAGATGATGCATGCGATAGCTAAATTTATATATTTTAAAATAATGGGATGGACTTTAAATGGGGCCTTTCCTAAGATAGATAAATGTGTTGTAATAGTTGTACCGCACACAAGTAACTTAGATTTTTTTCTAGGCTTACTCATTAGAAGAGTTCTTAATGAAGAGTTTAATTTTGTTGGAAAAAAAAGCTTATTTAAGTGGCCTTTTGGCTGGTATTTTAGGTGGCAAGGTGGTATGCCAATAGATCGTACAAAAAGCAATAACTTTGTAGATGCTTGTACAGATTTAATAAAAAATACTACTAAAATACATTTAACGCTAGCTCCAGAAGGTACACGTAGTAAAGTATCTAAATGGAAAACTGGTTTTTATTACATTGCAAAACAAGCACATGTACCCGTGGTTATGGTGGCTTTTGATTATGGTAAAAAAGAAGTAAAAATTTCTGAAGCTTTGAGTACTACCAGTAATACAGAATTAGACTTTAAAACTTACGAAGCTTTTTTTAAAGGAGTTGAAGGAAGAGTTAAAAGAAATATGTAATTATATAGATGTATAAATAACAAAGCCCTTAAAGAAAATTTAAGGGCTTTGTTTGTTTCTATTTTTATGTGAAAAATTATTCCTTCATAGAGTGGTAAACGTTTTGCACGTCATCATCCTCTTCTAATTTTTCTAATAATTTTTCTACTTCGGCAACGTGTTCTTCATTTTCTAGTTCTTTAGTAACCTGTGGTATACGTTCAAAACCAGATGATAATATTTCAATACCTCTAGATTCTAATTCTTTTTGTAAAGCACCAAAGCTTTCAAAAGGAGCATAAATTAAAATACCATCATCATCTACAAATACTTCTTCGGCTCCAAAGTCTATCAATTCTAATTCTAGCTCTTCTGGGTCTATACCCTCTGCCGGAATTCTAAAATTGCAAGTATGGTCAAACATAAATTCTACAGAACCAGAAGTTCCTAAGCTACCGTTACATTTGTTAAAATAACTACGTACATTGGCTACTGTTCTTGTATTGTTATCTGTAGCAGTTTCTACTAAAATTGCAATACCGTGTGGAGCATACCCTTCAAAAAGAACTTCTTTAAAGTCGCCTAAACTTTTGTCTGACGCTCTTTTAATTGCACGTTCTACATTATCTTTAGGCATATTTACAGACTTTGCGTTCTGAATAACAGCTCTTAAACGTGCATTAGAGTCAGGATCTGGTCCGCCTTCTTTAACAGCCATTACTATGTCTTTACCTATACGAGTAAATGCTTTAGACATTGCAGACCAACGCTTCATTTTACGTGCCTTTCTAAACTCAAACGCTCTTCCCATAAATTAAAATGCTATAAAAATTAGTATAAAAGCAAATTTAATAAAAATTAAGACCGTAGCAAATGATGGTTAGTGTTTTAGCTAACTATTTTAGTTTTAGTAAAAAAAAAGAGAGTTACTTTTAGGTAACTCTCTTTTTTAATAATGCGGTATTCTTATTCTATTTTAAAATTCAAATCTACGTAAGTAGGAGGCAAGCATCTAGAGTCGTCACAAACCATAAACTCTACTTCAGCTACAACAGTAGTTTTACCTGGTTTAGTTAATTTAATACGTTGTGTAAAACTAGCTTTTTTTTCAAAATAGGTAATTTTCATATTAAAAACTGGGTCATCTACAGTATGTCCTTTACCTTCTTTAGTTTTGCCAGCTATTGTATAGTTATCTCCTGTTTCAAAAATGAAAGCCGTAGCTATTGGTCCGCCTTCTGGTACTACTTGTGAGTATAGGTGCCAACCATCATCTATAGTAGCTGTAGCAACTAAATCATACTCTGTGGCAGATATTTTTTTTACTGATGTTTTCCAAGTAACTGGTTCTAATATTTGTCCGTATGAGCTAATACTTATTGCTAATACAACAATTGCTAAAAAATATTTTTTCATTGTAAATTTTTTAAGTTGTTAGTTAGTATGCAAATTGCATACCATATTATTTATTTTTAAAGTTAGATACACCTTCTTTTAACCAGTTGTGATACTCGGTTACATCTGGTGTGTAAGCAACGGGTTCGTTTAAGCTTTCTTCATCATGGCCCATAAGCACATAGTATGGCTGTGCATTAGTACCATAACGTATTTGTTGTAACTCACTCCATTGTTGCCCAGTATAACGTAATTTTTTGCCCGGTCTTAGTTTAGAATCTGGAGCTTCTCCTTCAAACTTAATTTTTTCATCAACATATAAAGAAATTAAAACAACATCGTTTTTTAATACGTTTAGTACGTTTTCCTTTACCCAAACGTTTTGTTCCATTTTTCTACAGTTAACACAAGCATGACCTGTAAAATCTATCATTACAGGTTTATTAACTTTTTTGGCATAAGCTAACCCTTTTTCATAATCATTAAAAGCAAGTATGTTATGTGGTGCCATTAAATGTGCACCTTCTGGTACTTCTTGAGTATGTGTAGCTGTACCACCACCAGTTTGCATATTACCAACACCATAAGGAGATTCACTGTAATGTTGTGGCGGAGGAAAAGCACTAATTAAGTTTAATGGTGCTCCCCATAAACCAGGAATCATATATATTGTAAATGCTAATGTTACCAAACCTAAACTTAACCTACCTACAGAAATATGTTTTAAAGGCGAATCATGTGGTAGTTGTAATTTACCAAATAAGTATAGTGTTAAGGCTCCAAAAACTGCTATCCATATTGCTATAAATACTTCGCGTTCTAGTAAGTGCATTTGTAAAACCATATCTGCGTTAGATAAAAATTTAAATGCTAAAGCAAGTTCTAAGAATCCTAAAACAACTTTTACAGAGTTTAACCATCCGCCAGATTTTGGTAAAGAGTTTAACCAACCAGGGAAAGCGGCAAACAAAGCAAATGGCAATGCAATTGCTAAAGAGAAACCAAACATACCTACAATTGGTCCTATTTGACTACCGCCAGAAGCTGCTTGCACTAATAAGGTGCCAACAATTGGGCCTGTACAAGAGAAAGATACTATAGCTAATGCTAGTGCCATAAAGAATATACCCACTAAACCTCCACGGTCTGCTTGTTTGTCTACTTTATTAGCCCAAGAATTTGGTAGCATAATTTCAAAAGCTCCAAGAAACGACGCGGCAAATACTAATAGTAGTACAAAGAAAATAATGTTAAACCATACATTTGTAGATAGTGCATTTAATGCATCGGCACCAAAAACAGCACTAACTATAATACCTAATAATAGGTATATTACAATAATAGAAATACCGTATATAATGGAATTACGTATACCTTTAGCTTTGGTTTTACTTTGTTTTGTAAAGAAACTAACCGTCATAGGTATCATAGGAAACACACAAGGCGTTAGTAAGGCAGCAAAACCAGATAAAAATGCAATAAAGAATATAGAGAATAACCCTTTTTCAGAACCTTCTTTTTCTTTAGATTCTTTGCTAGTATTAGCTTCGTCTTTTTTAGCTTCTGTTGTTGCAGGGGCTTTTTCTGCTTTTATATTAAATACGATGTCTTTGTAAGTAGGAGGTAAGCATTGCGAGTCATTACAAACCATATAGTTTACTTCTCCTTTAACTACAGATAACTCTTTGTTTACAAGTTTTATACGTTGTTTAAATGTAGCAGAGTTTTCAAAATATTTAACTATCATATTATCAAAAGCAGGTTCTGGAGCAGAATGTCCTTCTTCTTCAGATGGTGAGTCTACTAATGTATAGTCCTCACTTTCAACAAAAGTAAATTCAGTAGCAACTGGTCCGCCTTCTTCTAAATGCTGAGAATATAAATGCCATGAAGCATCTATAGTTGCTTTCATGACTAAATCGTATTCTGTATCAGAAATTTTTTCTACAGATGTAGACCAACTTACTGGGTCTAAGATCTGTGCTTTTACTGTACTGCTAAAAGCAGTAGTAAAAATAACTAGTAGGAAATAAAAAGTACGTTTATTCAAAATATAATATTTATGGATATATAATATAAGACGTAAAAATAACAAAGAACCCTTACTTTAATGTTGTTAAAATTGGTTAATATTTTAAAGTTAAGTTTACGCTTTCTTAATATATGAGTAGATTATAAGTGGTTTGGGTGACAAAAAAATAAAAATATTGAGTAAAAAAATCATCTTGATAAATTACCAAGATGATTTTTATTCTTTAAAGTATATAGTTTACTGTATTATAACAGGCTATTTAAAACTTCTTTTAACTTAGGGTCAGATGGTCTAGGAGCATTTGCATTTACAATATTACCTTCTGTATCTAATAATATAAATTTAGGAATACCTTGTATAACATAGTCTTGTATAAAATCAGATTCAAAATTATTATCAGCAATTAATTGTATGCCGCCTAATTCTTTATCAATAACCATTTGTTTCCATTTATTATAGGCATCTGGTCTATCTACAGAGATACTAACAAACTCTATATTTTTGTTATGATATGCTTCTTCTGTTTCTTTTAAAGCAGGTATTTCTGCCAAACAAGGTCCGCACCAAGTAGCCCAAACATCTATATACACATATTTACCTTTTAAATCTTCTAAAGAAGTTTTACCACCAGCGTGATTTTCATAACCAACAAACTTAGGAGAAGGATTGCCTTTTTCTACTGCTTTTAATTTAGTATAATAATCTTTAACTGTCTTGTTTATCTCTTCATCTGTAGATGCAGAGATAAAGGTGTTATAGTACTCGTCTAACTTATCTGTAATAGTAATACCAAAAATAGCATCTTTTAATAAGCCATTTCTAATAGCATCAGATTCTATTGGAGCAACAGTTTTAAGCATAGCTAAGTCAAAAGAAATACTGTCTTTTTCTGCCTTTTTAGTTGCAATTTTACTGTAGTGGGCAGTTACCAAAGATTTATAAGCACTAGAGTTGCTAAAATCTTTGTCATTAGTAATGTCTATAGCGTCTAGCTCTGCTAAAAAGTTGTCAGAAACTTTAAACTCTGGTTTTTTAGCATAGTGTTGGTGGTATCTTTCATAGTTAGATAAATTTACTAGGTAACTGTAATTATTATCGTTCTTTTGAGTTGTTTTAAATGCTTCTGTTAAACCTTCTGTATTATCTACTAAAGAGTTTAATGCCTTTTTTTGAGAAGTCATTTCTTCCTTAAAAGCTGCCTCATCTAAAGTATATGGATTGGTGCCACTTTTAAAAGTAGCTTCTTTTTCTTTTTTTGCTTTAAAAAAGCTGTTTTCTGTAGAACCATTGCCAGTTATAACAATACTTTTGTTAAAATCTGTAGCATCTGTATTAAGTGCAATATTAAAACCTTCCTCTAAGTAAATATCGGTTCTGTTTTTATCATTAATAACTGCATAATGCCCTTTTGGATTTGCAATAGTATCTGTAAAAGTACCATCTGCAGCAATAGTAACTGTATCTATAGCTTTTCTATTGCTAAAACTAGCAATAATTAGTTCTGTACTGCTTGCATTTTTAATTTTTCCTGTAACTACAGCATAGTCTACAGGAGTAGATTCTGTTTTACAAGAGGCTAAGCTAATTACAGCTAAACCAAGCGCATAAATTGATTTTTTCATAAGTTATTGTTGTTTAGGTTTGAACGCAATTTCGTAAGTTTTTGCGCCTTTTAATAATGTTTTTGTAAATTTTTGAATGTCTTTAGTAGTAATAGCGCTTATAATGTTTTCAAAATTCTTAGGATTGTTCATATTATATCCTTCTAAAACATAATTTTGAAGCAAGCTCATATCATAACTATTGTAGTCTTTAGACTCTTTACGTTCTTTAATAAAGTTGGTTAAAGTTTTGTCTAAATCTGTCTGATTTATTTCTCCGTTAGCTATTTTTTTAATTTCTACGTGAACAATTTTTAATAAATCGTCTACTTTATCTGGGTTACAATCAAAACCAACAGAAATACTTCCTTCAGATATTGGTCTTTTAGAAAAGCTTGCACCAGCTCTTGGAGAGTAAGCGCCACCTTCTGCTTCTCTAACAGTTTCTGTAACCCTTAATTGTAAAATATCTCCTAAAGCACTTGCTAAAATAGCATTCTTTAAGCTGTATTTCATCTCGTTTTTGTAGCCAACTCTAACAGATCCTTTTTCATCTTCCATTTTTAAGAAGATATCTTTGTCTATAGCATTGCTTGTCCAAACTTTAGGGTCTACTTTGTAATTTTCTTTAGTAGTATTGGCAGAAATACTTGCAATATATTTTGCTAGCAATGGTTTTAATGCATCTTTTTTAACATCACCAACAACAAAAAATGTAAAATCAGCAGCATTCTTAAACCTGTCTAGGTAAACAGCTTTCATTTTATTAAAAGTAACATCTTCCATATATGCTTTATCCATAAGACGAACTTTAGGATTGTTGTTACCGTACAACGTAACAGTAACACTGTCTTGCATTTTAGAATTTATGTCTTTGCTTTTACGAGCCAAATAGTTGGTAATGTTACCTTGTAATACCTTATAAGCATCTTCATCAAACCTTGGTTTTTCAAAACGTAAATAAACCATTTGTAGCATAGTTTCTACATCTTTAGTTGTAGATGAGCCACTAATACTTTCTGTTAAATCTGATAAGTTAATACTTGTGTTTGCAGTTTTACCAGCCAATACTTTTGGTAACTCTGTAGCAGAAAAATCTCCCAAGCCAGACATTTGTACTATGTTACCCATAATATTAGCAGAAGGTAAATCTTCTGTAGCTAATAAAGAAGTACCACCATAGCTTGTAGCTACTAGTTTAACATCGTTTTTATTTTTGTCTACAAATTTGTAATACACTTTAACACCATTACTTAGTGTAAAAATTGTAGCTCCTGTTTCTTTGTTTTCTTCTTCAGATACAACACTGCCTACTGTAATATTTACATCAGATATTAATGTTTTGCCACTAAATTTATCTGTATAAGCAGTTAACTCACTGTTATTTTCTGATGCATTGATAATAACAAGTCCTTCTTCTTTTGTAAGGTTGTTTTTTCCTTTAACACCAGTAACACTTAATGTTCTGTTTTCTTTAGAGTAAAGAGCTTTAAGGGTATTATTAAAATCTTCTTTAGTGACAGATGAAAATATTGCTTGTACAATTTTATATTCTTCTGCAATAGGAGTAATAGTTTGTTTAGATAAGTAATCTGCCTTTATAGCATTTATTAATTGTCCGTGAGGTGTATCATCAACCTTACTAATTGCATTTTCATAATAGTTTGCGTATTGTTTTTTTATACGATCTATTTCACCATCTGTAAATCCAAATTTTAAAGCTCTGTTAACCTCATTCATTACTGTTTTAAAAGCTTCTTGTTGTTTACCTGGTTTTGGGGTAATATCAATAGATAAATCATTATTAAGTTTTGCTTTTTCTGCAAACCTAACTCTTGCGGCTAAAAAAGGAGCATCTGGTTGTTGTTGTATCTCACCAAGTCTAGTAGATACCATAGATGTTGCTATATTTCTTAAAAGAGATGTTTTAAGGTCGCCAATAGTTTGCTCTTTAATTTTTTTAGGATGATTAATGCTAAAACTAATATTTGCTGTAGATACTTCTTCATCCATAGCAATGTTATAAAGCATTTCTTTATTTCCAGGTATTTCTACATAAAAACGTTCTTTAGGGTTTTTAACAGCTGGAATTTTAGAAAATTTATCTTTTATTTTTTGTTCAATTTCATCTACGTTAATATCACCAACAATAGCAATAGCTTGTAAATCTGTACGGTACCAATCATGGTAAAAATCTCTTAAGGCTTTGTAGTCAAAATTCTCTACAATATTCATTAAGCCAATAGGTAACCTTTTGCTGTATTTAGAGTTGTTAAACATAATGGGTAAAGATTGTTGTAAAATCCTCATTCTACCATTTTGGCGTGTTCTCCATTCTTCTTTAATAACACCACGTTCTGCATCAATCTCCTCGTCTGTAAGTAATAGGTAGTTAGACCAATCATGTAATACCAATAAACACGTATCAATTAAGCCATCTTTAGTAGGTATATTGTCCATATTGTATACAGTTTCATCAAAGCTTGTGTATGCATTAATATCTCTGCCAAAAACAGCTCCGTGTTTTTGTAATGTGTTTAAAATACCTTTTCCTTCAAAGTTTTTTGTACCGTTAAAGGCCATATGTTCTAAAAAGTGAGCTAAACCTTGTTGGTTATCGTTTTCTAGTATAGAGCCCACATTTTGTATAATGTAGTAACTGGCGACGCCTTTGGTAACGTCTGTGTTGTAAATGTAATAAGTCATTCCATTAGGTAAAACACCTTTTTTAAATTTGGTGTTTACTGGCAATGGTTGGTTTAAATCTAACCCTTGGGCAGAAAGGCCTAAGCATAGAAATAAACAAAGTAGCATTGTAATTTTCTTCATTTTTAAAAATTTGTTAGTTTTTTGTGAGTTTATAATAATAGACGTGTATAAAAAGGGCAACCCTTATTGTAATACTGTTAAATAAATGGTAAAATGTAAGTCTGTCTGTTTGTAATTTGTTACAAATTACTTTACTCTTTTTAAAAAGTTATATTGTATTAGCAAGTGCTTTTTGCAACTATAACCTTAAGTTTACGCTACAGAAATTGTAAGTTGCTATTGCTTTTTATTTTTTTACGCTAGTCGATGATAATTTGTTATCCGTCTATAAATACATTATAAATTAGTTGTATTAACATATTTTTAAATTGTATTTTGATTAAAAATTCTAAATTAGTGACTTCTGTTTTTTAGTAATTACCAAACAAAAAACAAAGCAAGGGCACAAAAAAAGAAGCTCTAATCATTGTAATTAACCAAATTAACTCAAACAAAAATAATATGCAGATAATAGAATCTTCAACTATGTATGACGTTATCATAGTTGGTTCTGGTGCTGGTGGAGGTATGGCAACCAAAGTTTTGTCTGAAGCCGGACTTAAAGTTGCTGTAGTAGAAGCAGGTCCTTTTTTTGATCCTAAAGATCCCAAGCAACAAACCCAATTTAAATGGCCTTATGAGTCTCCACGAAGAGGAGCTAATACCGTAAGAGATTTTGGAGAGTTTGATATGGCTCTTGGAGGATGGAATATAGAAGGAGAACCATACACGCAAAAAAACGGATCTAAATTTGCGTGGTTTAGATCTAGAATGCTTGGAGGAAGAACCAACCACTGGGGGCGTATATCTTTACGTTTTAGCGAAAGAGATTTTAAGCATAAAGATGTAGATGGTTTAGGAGAAAACTGGCCTATTGGTTATGATGATGTTAAACCGTATTACGATAAAGTAGATAAACTAATTGGTGTTTTTGGTTCTAAAGAAGGTTTGGTTAATGAGCCAGACGGATTTTTCTTGCCAGCACCAAAACCAAGATTGCACGAGTTGTATTATATGGACGGAGCTAAAAAATCTGGTGTTCCTGTTATACCTGCTCGTATGTCTATGGTTACAAAAAAAGTAAATAAAGACCGTGGAGTATGTGTCTATTGTGGGCAGTGCGGCAGATCTTGTCAATATTATGCAGATTTCTCATCTGGTAGTTGTTTAATTTTTCCGGCACAAAATAATGGAGGCCAAATAGATTTGTTTGTAAACTCTATGGTTAGGGAGGTTACTACCAATGATGAGGGTAAAGCAACTGGTGTATTATACATTAATAAGGAAGACCGTAAAGAGTACAGACTAAAGGGTAAGGTGGTTGTTATGGCAGCATCTGCTTGTAGTTCTGCACGTATACTATTAAACTCTAAAAGCAAGCAACATCCAGCAGGTTTGGGTAATAGTAGTGGTTTAATTGGTAAGTATTTACATGATTCTACCGGGGCAAGTAGAGGTGGATTTATACCTGCTATGATGGACCGAAAAATGTATAACGAAGACGGGGTAGGTGGTATGCACGTATATTCGCCTTGGTGGCTAGATAATAAAAAATTAGATTTCCCTAGAGGTTATCATATAGAAGTATGGGGCGGAATGGGAATGCCAAACTACGGTTTTGGTTTTAACCCAAATAGCTTTAATGAGTATTTTGGAGAAAAAGTAGGTGGCTATGGTAATAGTTTGCGTTCTGATGTTAAAAAATATTACGGAGCTACATTAGGCTTTGGTGGAAGAGGAGAATCTATAGCGCAAGAAACTAATTATTGCGAAATAGACCCAAACACGGTAGATGAATTTGGTATTCCTGTATTGCGTTTTAATTACCAGTGGACAGATTATGAGCGTAAACAAGCAAAGCATATGCAAGAAACGTTTGAAGAAATAATTCATAATATGGGTGGTAAAGTGTTAGGAGATACGCCTACTGCAGAACAAGATTATGGACTTAATAAACCAGGGGAAATTATACATGAGGTTGGTACTACACGTATGGGAGATAACCCAAAAACTTCTGTAGTTAACCAATATGAGCAAATGCATGATGTAGACAACGTTTTTATTGTAGATGCTGGTCCGTTTGTTTCTCAGGCAGATAAAAATCCAACCTGGACAATTTTAGCATTGGCTTGGAGAACATCAGATTATATTGTAGAACAGTTTAAACAGCAAAATATCTAAGTTATGGATAGAAGAAAAAGTATAAAATCTATTATTCTTGGCGGTGTAGCCGGTGGTTTAGCTTTAAACGGTTGTAAACCAGGTGTAGATAGTGATACAACTAGTACAGAAGAAGCAGTTGTAGATGAAAAGTATTTTGGACGTACACCAGAAGAAAAAGAGCAAATAGCAAAATTAAATGCAGAACAATTTTTTAATGAACACCAAATGGAAACCCTAGGTGTTTTATGTGCTTTAATTTTACCAGCAAATGAAAAATATGGTAGTGCTACAGATGTTGGTGTTCCAGATTTTATAGAGTTTATGGCTAAAGATATACCTGCATACCAAACACAGCTTAAGGGAGGTTTAATGTGGTTAGACCATACAAGTAATAAAGATTATGGAGTAGAGTTTAAAAAAGCTACACCAGAGCAGCAAAAAGTTATTTTAGATGCTATTGCTTATCCAGATAAAGAAGAGCCAACTTATGAGCAAAACTTCTTTTCTTTAATGCGTAATTTAACTGTTACAGGTTATTATACATCTAAAGAAGGAATAGAAGATCTTGGTTACAAGGGTAATACGCCAAATGTATGGGACGGTGTACCACAAGACGTGTTAGATAAGCACGGAAAATCTTACCCAAAAGAATGGATGCCTAAGTTTGTAGACCAAAGCAAACGTAATATTATGGCAGAATGGGATGATGATATGAATTTAATTACATAAATCATTTGGTTTTAAATTAAGAATGTTAAATTGCCTTTAGAGTTATAATCTAAAGGCAATTTTTGTTTTTAGAAGATGTATTATTGAATTCTTATAAAAATGAAACCAAAACACTTATTACTATTATTACTAATTTGTATTACTATTGCTTGTAAAAACAATAAAACAACGGCAGCAATTAATATAGTAACTAAAGACACTACGCTAATTAAAAAAGATACTGTTGTAGTACCACCAGTTAAGCAAGAGATTAAATACAAATCTTTATCTGGTTTGGCAGATACCACTTTTGTGCGTTTGGCAGATTATAGTGGCGATTTTGCTTATGATTTACGTTACGCAACAACAAATAACTTTTTAAAAGCTAAGGTGTATGATTGTCCAGAGTGTTATACTCGCGTTAAAACTGCTAAGGCTCTTTTAAAGGCAAATAAAGAATTTGTAAAACTTGGATACCGAATTAAATTTTTTGATTGTTACAGACCAAACTCTGTACAGTATAAAATGTGGAAAATAGTTCCTAATCCGCAATATGTGGCAAATCCTAAAAAGGGATCTATACACAACAAAGGTGGTGCTGTAGATATTACTTTAGAAACTCTAGATGGCGAGGAAGTAGATATGGGAACAGATTTTGATTTTTTTGGAAAAAGAGCTTACCATGACAATACCAATTTACCTAAAGAAATTTTAGCAAACAGAAAGTTACTAAAAGAAACAATGGAAAAATATGGCTTTTGGTCTATACGTACAGAGTGGTGGCATTACAATTTGTCTGCAATGTCTAATGCAAAAGTTGCTAATTTTAAGTGGGACTGTGGTGAGTAATATTATTGTATTTTACTGCAGAGCAATACAATTTTAGTGTTATTGCAGTCTGTTGTAAAAAATAGGTAGGTGCTACCACCATCTTTAATTTTAAACTTTTTACGAATATTAGCTACACTTTCAGGAAAATTACGTGTTGTAATATTAGCTTTTATTAGTTTTAAATGCTGAATTTCTTTTTTGTTAAAAGCTATTTTTTTTTCAACTTTAAAACATCTGCCTGCAAAATTTAGTAAGGTGTTAGAAGTGTATAAATGTGTATGTTCATGCAATTTATGTAGTTTGTAATGTGCAGCAACAGATTTAAAAGCTCCTGCTTTTAAAATAGCCGAATTAGGCTCGTAAATGTACTGTTGAGGTTCACTATAGGTTAATGCAACTTCTTTTTCATCTGTATAGTTAAAAGAAAAAAGAGCATCTTCAGTTTTAGTTAGGTTAATGGTTTTTATGGTAATGTCTCCAGTATATTCTTTTTTTAAAACCCATAATAATTCTTTTACGTCATTGTTAAGTGCTACAACGTGTATTTCTTTTACATTTTGTAATGATTTTATTCCAACTGAAAAATCTAACAGCGGAGATGTTTTTATAAGTATATTATCAGCTTTGCTAAAAATTAAATCTAAATGTTCTGGTACATTTGGTAAGCAATCTTCTAAAAAAAACACTTTTCCTTTGGCATCATTTCTTCTAGATGGATCTATGTAAATCCAATCAAAAAATAAGGTTGATTTTTTTAAGTAATCTAGTCCGTTTACGGCATAAGTTTTTATGTTATTAGCGCCTAATGTATTAAAGTTGTGTGTAGCTATTTTAGATACGTTTTCAGAAATTTCACAGTGGTAAACTGTTGTAATTTTTTTGGCAAAAAAGAAACAGTCTACACCTAGTCCTCCGGTAAGGTCTATTAAAGTATTACCGCTAACTAAACTTGCTTTGTAATTTGCTGTTTTTTCTGATGAGGTTTGCTCTATATTTAACTTGTTAGGGTAATAAATATTTGGGGTGTTAAACCAGGTAGGTAATTTATCTTTACACTTTTTTTTAGCTTCAATTTGTGCTGCTATTTCTTTATTGGATACATTATTAAATATATCTTTTTTAAGTAGAATAGACATAATGTCTGTTTCTAAATTATCAGCAATAAAATTTTGTACGTTGGTATGTAAAATAGCAGTGTTCAACCTTAAAATTATAAATTTTTAGTCATAGATTTTACAATTTTATTGTCTGCAAAAAATTCTTTTAAAATAACTTTAATTGCAGTGTAACCAGGTACAGCTATTATCATCCCTGTAATACCAAAAAGAAGTCCGCCAATAATTATAACAAGAAAAATTTCTAAAGGATGAGATTTTACACTATTTGAAAATATAAACGGTTGTGAAAAGAAATTATCTACCAATTGACCAATAATAAAACCAATCATTACATAGCCTGTTTTTGGTAAAATAACCTCACTAAAACTTTCACCTAAATTGCTAGACATTGTTAATGTTACCATTAAAGCACCGCCAATAATAGGTCCAACATATGGTATTAAGTTTAATAAAGCACACAAAAATGCAATTACAATGGCATTTTCTATACCTACAACTAGTAAAACAATGGTGTAAATAACAAATAATATTAGTATCTGAAAAACAAGTCCAACAAAATATCTAGATAGTAGACTGCTAATAGTGTCCATAGATTTTTTAAATCGTCCTTCTTTGTTTTGTGGTGTTAGCATTAAAAGTCCGTCACTAAATAGTTTGCGATCTTTTAAAAAGAAAAAAGTAATAAATAATACAGAAAACAGCCCAATACTTAAACTGCCAAGTACACCTACAAGAGAATTTAAAAAGTTAGGTATAAAGGCAAAATCTACATTAGTTAAAAAGTTTGATGATTTTACATTCTCCTCTAATTCTGTAGTGCTTACGCCAAAGTAATTAATAACTTCTGTGTATAAGTTTTCTATATTACCTTGTAACTGATTAATATCTAACAGAGCTAAATTATGCCCTTGTTGTATAATAAGCGGAATAAAAAGCGCAATTATACCGCCTACAATGCCTATTAAAAAAAACATAGTAATAATAACGGCTAAAGTGTTATTAAATTTTAATTTATCGCGTAGAAATAAAACAATAGGCCTGCCAATTAATGAGGCAACGGCTGCAATAGAAATATATACTAAAACAGAACTAATTTTGTATAAAAAAAAGCACAATAGTACAATGCCTACTATAATGCCAAGTGCACGTAAAATGCCATCTGCTATTGTTTTTGCTTTCATTTATTACTTAGTTGTTAAAAACGTATTTTATAATATTTGCGCCCATTTGCAAAGCTTTTAACCTTACGTCTGCATCATCATTATGTACTTCTTGATCTTCCCAGCCATCTCCTAAATCGCTCTCTAAAGTAAATAGCAATATAAGTCTATTATTGTGAGTAATTCCAAAGGCTTGTGGTCTTTTTCCGTTGTGCTCGTGTATTTTAGGTAAACCGTCTTTAAATTTAAACTTCTGATTAAAAATAGGGTGGTTAGCACCTAACTCTTCTAGTTTTTTATTAGGAAATAATTTAGCTATTTCTTTTCTAATATACGGTTCCATACCGTAATTATCATCAATATGTAAAAAACCACCAGATAGTAAGTAGGTTTTTAAGTTTTCTGCTTCTTCATTAGAAAAAACAACGTTTCCGTGTCCTGTCATATGTAAAAAAGGATACTGAAAAATACCTATGTTGCTAACTTCTACAGTTGCTGGTTTTGGTTTTATTTTTGTGTCTATTTCCTTATTGCAAAACTGTATTAAGTTAGGTAACGCAGTTGGGTTTGCATACCAATCTCCGCCACCATTATATTTTAAAATTGCTATTTCTTGAGCTTGTAAATTAGCTGTAATAGTAAATGAGACTAACAAACAAAAAATCGCAATTTTTTTCATACAAGTAAATGGTGATTTAAAAATGTTTAAAATACTATCCGTTATTAATCATAGCAACTGTAGCACAGGCTACTATAGCAGCTGTTTCTGTACGTAACCTGTTTTTTCCTAAAGATACAGGAATAAAACCATTTACATAAGCTTGTTTAATTTCTGCGGAAGAAAAATCGCCTTCAGGACCAATTAAAATAGTAACATCTTTGTCTGCAGCAACTCTTCTTTTAAGCTCTACTTTTTCTTCTTCTTCGCAGTGAGCAATAAATAATAAATCTTTATGCTCTTTTTGTACAAACTCAGCGTAAGGTATTGGAGCGTTTAATTTAGGTAAGTATGTTTGTAAAGACTGTTTCATAGCAGATTGCAATACTTTTTCCATACGCTCTAGTTTTAGTACTTTACGTTCAGAGTGGTCGCAAATTATAGGTGTAATTTCGTCTACACCAATTTCTGTAGCTTTTTCTAAAAACCACTCAAACCTATCGTTCATTTTTGTTGGTGCAACAGCTATGTGCAACCAATGCATAGGTCTGTGTTTTTTTTCTTTAGATGTAATTTGAGCTTTACATTTTTTTACATCAGCAACCATAATTTTAGCCGTAAATAAATATCCATTACCATTGGTTATGTATAATTCATCTCCTTCTACCTTACGTAACACCTTTACAATATGCTTGCTTTCTTCTGGAGGAAAAACAAATTGAGAAATACTATTGTCTAAAGTGCTGTTATAAAATAATTGCATAAAATATATTAATTTGGTTACTGTTTGTTATTCGTTAATTACGTAACGTGCTTTTGCTGTAATTTCTTGTGTTGTAAATAATTCTTCTTTGTATTTTAAGTAGCCAACTATACCTATCATAGCAGCATTATCTGTACAAAATTGAAAAGGCGGAATAAATGTTTTCCAACCGTGTTTTTGTTCTGCTTCTTGCAATATTTTTCTAATGCCAGAATTTGCAGATACGCCACCACCTATAGCAATTTGTTTAACACCTGTTTGTGCAACCGCTTTTTTAAGCTTGCTTAGCAGTACATTTATTATGGTGTATTGTATAGATGCACAAATATCATTTAAATTTTCTGCAATAAAATTGGGGTTTTTTTGTGTTTCTCTTTGTATAAAATAAAGTACACTTGTTTTAAAGCCACTAAAACTAAAGTCTAAACCACCAACTTTAGACTTAGGAAACGGAAATGCTTTTGGGTTACCCAATTGTGCATACTTATCTATTAAAGGTCCGCCGGGATATGGTAAACCTAAAATTTTTGCACTTTTATCAAAGGCTTCACCAACAGCATCATCTAAGGTTTGACCCAAGATTTCCATATCAAAATAGCTTTTAACCAGTACAATTTGCGTGTGTCCGCCACTAATTGTCATTCCAATAAAAGGGAACTCTGGTTTTTTACCTGTTTCATTATCAATAAAATGCGCCAAAATATGAGCTTGCATATGGTTAACCTCTATTAAGGGTATATTTAGACCCAAAGCTAAAGATTTTGCAAAGGAGGTACCTACAAGTAAAGATCCCATTAATCCAGGACCTCTTGTAAAAGCTATTGCAGATAAGTCTTTTTTGTTGATATTTGCCTTAGCTAGCGCTTGGTGCACCACAGGTACAATGTTTTGTTGGTGTGCTCTAGAGGCTAGCTCAGGAACAACACCACCGTATTCTTCATGAATCTTTTGTGTAGCAACAACATTACTAAGCATTTTACTATTGTGTAAAACTGCCGCAGATGTGTCGTCACATGAAGATTCTATTGCAAGTATATAGATATTGTTTTTTTCCACGTATTTTTGGAATAAAAATTGAAGTAACAAAGGTAAAACATAAAGAGCTATCAAAAAACTATTTAAAATACTACTAAGAATATTGCTGGTTTTATTACTGCTTTGTCTGTTAGCGACTTTTATTTTCTCATTATCATCTGTACAAACACGCCTGGCTAATTACGCTACAAATACTATAAATAAAGATTTTGGGACAAATTTACAGATAGATAAGCTAAAAGTTAATTTTATTACTTGGAATACATCTGCAAAGGGTATTTATGCAGAAGATGAGCAAAAAGATACTCTTTTTTATATAGGGGACCTTACTACATCAATATTAGATATTAAAAATTTAGTAAAAGGACAGTTAGAGTTTGGAGATATAAATGTAGACAACCTTCATTTAAAATTAAAAACATACAAAGGAGAAAGCAGTTCTAATTTAGAGGTGTTTATAGATAAGTTAGATGATAAAAAACCTAGAGCAGAAGGAGCAAAGCCTTTTAAAATGGTTTCTGGTAATGTAAATATTGGTGATAGTAGGTTTCAGTTAATTGATGAAAACTTAGAAAAACCACAACAATTAGATTTTAAAAATTTAAATATTGGCGCAACAGATTTTTTAATTTTAGGGCCAGACGTATCTACGCAAATAAACACATTAACTTTTACCAGCAGAAGAGGGCCAAAGGTAGAAAACTTAACCACAGCATTTAAATACTCTAGAACACAAATGAGGTTTGATGCGTTGCAGATAAAGACAAAAGAGTCTGACTTAAAAGGAAACTTGGTTTTTAATTATGACCGTAAAGACTTTAAAGATTTTATTAATAAAGTGCAAATAGATGCCAATTTTGCAGATTCTGAAATTGCCTTGGATGATATTAATATGCTATACAACCAGTTTGGTAGTGGTAAAAAAATAAGCTTATCTACAAATGTTACTGGTGTTTTAAATGATTTAAGCACAAAAAAATTAATGCTGTTTTCTGATAATACAGGTGTTAGAGGAGATTTTAATTTTAAAAATTTATTTACATTAAGTAAACCCTATGTTATAGATGCAGATATGAAAAGTGTAACCACAAGTTATTATGAGTTACGCTCTTTATTACCAAACATATTGGGTAAAGTGTTGCCATCATCTTTTTCTAAATTTGGACAATTTACTGTTAGAGGAACAACATCTATTACACAGACATTAGTAAGTGCTAAAGTTAATATTAATACAGCTATAGGTAGTAGTTATTCTGATGTAGAACTTACCAATATAAACAATATAGATAATGCAAATTACCACGGGTTTATATCTCTTATAGATTTTGATTTGGGTAAGTTTTTAGACAATAAAACTTTGGGTAAAGCTACTGTAGACATTAATGTAGACGGTAATGGGTTTGTAGCAGAAACTATGAATACAGAAATAACAGGTGAAGTTTATAGCATTAAATTTAATAACTACGTCTACAAAAATATTAAAGTGGTATCTGGTACTTTAAAAGAACAGTTTTTTGATGGTGCTTTACTAAGTAATGATCCTAATTTAAAACTTAATTTTAAAGGTCTTGCAGATTTTTCATCAGATAACAACACGTTTGATTTTATAGCGTCTGTAGACTATGCTAATTTTAAAGCTTTAAATTTTATTAATGATAGCGTATCTGTTTTTAAGGGTAATATTAATATGGATATTACAGGTAATACGTTAGATAACATTGTTGGAGCTATAAAGTTTAGAGAAACTAGTTATCAAAATAAAAATGACACCTATTACTTTGAAGATTTTGAGGTTACCTCTAATTTTGAAACAGACTCTCTACGTAAAATAACCATTAATTCGCCAGATATTATAACGGGTTATTTAGAAGGTAATTTTAAAGTAAATGAGTTAGATAAGTTAATACAAAACTCTATTGGCAGTATATATACCAACTATAGGCCATTTAAAATATCTGAAGGTCAAAAAGTAAATTTTAAGTTTAATATTTATAATAAAATTGTAGATGTATTTTTCCCAAAAGTAAAATTTGGATCAAATACATTTATTAGAGGTAAAGTTGTTGCAGATAAAGGAGATTTTAAACTCACCTTTAAGTCGCCACAAATAGAGGCTTATGGCAATAAGCTTGATAGTATTAACGTAAAAATAGATAATAAAAATCCGCTTTTTAATACGTTTATTTCTGTAAATGATGCTACCACTAATTTTTATGATGTAAAAGATTTTAAACTAATTAATACTAAGCTAAAAGATACATTGTTTTTTAGAACGGAATTTGCAGGTGGCCGTGGTTATGATGATACTTATTATTTAAACTTTTACCACACATTTAATAAAAATAACAGATCAGTTATAGGACTTAAGCGTTCTTCTATATTACTAAAGGGTAATGAGTGGGTGGTTAATAAAAACAGAGACAAAAAAAATAAAGTTATAGTTAACAGAACACTAGATAGTATAGATATTAAGGAAATTGTTTTTAATAATAATGCTAATGAACAAATACGCCTAAGTGGGAAGGTAATAGACTCTACTTATAAAGATTTGTTATTGGAGTTTAGTGATGTGTCATTACATAAAATAACACCAGCGCTAAAAAATTTAGAGCTTAAAGGAGAAGTTAATGGCTCTTTAAATATTTACCAAGAAGAAGGTAAATATTTGCCTTCTAGTAGTTTAACAATGACAGATTTTACAGTTAATGATATTAGATTAGGTAATTTAGGGGTAGAAATTGTTGGTAATGATAATTTAACTTCATTTGATGTAGAAACACACTTACGTAACAAAGGACAAGATAGGTTAGTTGTTGCAGGTGAAATAATAAATAAAAATAGTAGCCCTACTGCAGATTTAGATGTAGAGTTTAGTGATTTTTTAATGGAGCCTTTTTCTAATTTAGGAGAAGGTATACTGTCTAATATTAGGGGCTCTATAAGCGGAAAAGCTAAAATAACAGAGAGTTTAAGTAATCCAGATATTTCTGGTAAATTATTATTAGATAAAGCAGGTTTAGCAATAGATTATTTAAATGTAGATTATAGTTTTGCAAATAACTCTGTTGTTAATTTGTACAAACAAACTTTTGATTTTGAAGACATTCAACTTACAGATGTAACTAAAAATACCACTGCAACATTAGATGGTACTATTAGTCATAAAGAATTTGCTGCTTGGGATTTAGATTTAAATGTAAACACAAACAATAACCGTTTTTTAATTTTAAATACAGATTTTTCAGAAGAGAGTTTGTATTATGGTACAGGTTATTTAAATGGTACGGGTAAAATTTACGGTTCTACTAAAGCACTTAATATTGATGTTATTGGAGCAACAGCAAAAGGAACATCTCTTAAAATACCATTAAGTGATGTTGCTACGGTTGGCGATTATAGTTTTATAAATTTTGTAACCAAGCAAACCGAAGAGGATAAAAGAAGAGAGTTGCAAAATTATGAAGGCTTAGAGTTAATGTTTGATTTGGATGTTACGCCAGAAGCAGAAGTAGAAATAGTAATAGACCCTAATACAAAAAGCTCATTAAAAGGTACTGGTGGTGGCACTATATTAATGGAAATTAATACTAATGATAAGTTTAATATGTATGGCGAATTTGCAGTTGCTACAGGTGAATACAACTATAAGTACGGAGGTATTATAAACAGAAAATTTACTGTAGAGCCAGGAGGAACAATTATTTGGGACGGTTCTCCTTTAAACGCAGAGGTTAATATGCGTGCTATTTACTCTTTAGATGCAAACCCAGCTCCTTTATTAGATAATTCTGACTACACAAACCGTATACCTGTAGATGTTGTGGTAAGTTTACAAGGAGAGTTAGAAAAACCAGAAGTAGATTTTAATATAGAGTTTCCAAGTACTAGTTCTATTGTGAAATCTGAATTAGAATATAGATTGTTAGATCATAATTTTGAACAAAACAATGCATTTTACTTATTAATGCAAGGTACGTTTGTAAATGAAGAAAGTGGTTTAAATGCTACGGCATTAAGCGGTAACTTAACACAAACAGCATCTGGACTACTAAACTCGGTTTTTAAAAGTAACGGAGAAAATTTAGATTTAGGTATTGTTTATGAGCAAGGAAACCTAAATCCAAACGCTATACAAACAGAAAATAGAGTAGGTGTAACGGTATCTACAAAACTTGGAGAAAAAATATTATTTAACGGTAAATTTGGTGTTCCTGTAGGTGGTGTAGGAGAATCTGTAGTTGCTGGTGATATGGAAGTGCAAATTATTTTAAATGATAAAGGTACTCTTAGTGCTAAAGTATTTAACAGAGAAAACGAAATTCAACAATTTTTAGCAGAACGTCAAGGGTATACTCAAGGTGTAGGTTTAAGTTATCAGGTAGATTTTGATACGTTTAAGGAATTAATGACTAAAATTTTTCCTAATAAAGCACGTAAAGAAGAGGAGCCAAAAGTAGAAGAAAACTCAAAAAAACCTCAAAACTAAAATTACAGATACTTAAATTCTACCTAGGGAAATATTTTTTTTCTTCATTTTTATCCTTTTTTTCGGTTTAAAATCACACATTTTTAAGAGCTTTTGGTAAAACTTATTAACGAAAACGTTTGAAGTTTTAGCTGTGTCAAAATTTAGGGTTATTAGCACTAATTTATTAAAATAAGTTTCCTAGCTTTACTACAATAAATTAATAAATGGCATCAAAAATTAAAAAAATAGCAGTATTTACTTCTGGAGGAGATTCTCCAGGAATGAACGCAGCAATTAGATCTGTAGTACGTACTTGTGCTTATTTAAAAGTTGAGTGTGTAGGTATTTATAGAGGGTATGAAGGTATGGTTGAAGGAGACTTTAAACCAATGGATGCCCGTAGTGTAAATAACATTATTAATAAAGGTGGTACTATATTAAAGTCTGCACGTTCAGATTCTTTTAGAACACCAGAAGGTCGTAAGCAAGCTTATGATAATCTTGTAGCTAACAATATAGATGCTTTTGTTGTAATTGGTGGTGATGGTAGCTTTACCGGAGCAATGATATTTAATAAGGAATATGATTTTCCTGTAATAGGCATACCTGGTACTATAGATAACGATATTTTTGGCACAACCTATACTTTAGGTTTTGATACAGCTTTAAACACAGTTGTAGACGCTATAGATAAAATTAGAGATACAGCTAGTTCTCATAACAGACTTTTCTTTGTAGAAGTTATGGGTAGGGATGTTGGGCATATTGCACTTAATGCAGGTGTTGGAGCAGGAGCAGAAGAAATATTAATACCAGAAGAAAACCTTGGTTTAGAGCGTTTGTTAGAGTCTTTAAAACGAAGCAAAAAATCTGGTAAATCTTCTAGTATTGTAATTGTTGCAGAAGGAGATAAAACGGGTAAAAATGTTTTTGAACTTAAAGAATATGTAGAAGAAAATTTACCAATATATGATGTGCGTGTATCTGTACTAGGTCATATGCAACGTGGAGGAACACCTTCTTGTTTTGATCGTGTATTGGCAAGTAGAATGGGGGTAAGGGCTGTAGAAGCTTTGTTAGAAGGTAAAAGCAACTTAATGGTTGGTATACAAGACAACAAGTTAATACTTACACCAATAGAACAAGCTATAAAGGGACACACAAAAATAGATAAAGAACTCATTAGAGTTTCAGACATAATGTCAACATAATTAATAACAAAAAGTAAGAAAATGTCAAATTTAAAAATAGGAATCAACGGATTTGGAAGAATAGGTAGGTTGGTTTTCAGAACAACAATAAAAAGAGGTGACGTAGATGTTGTTGCAATTAATGATTTATTAGATGTAGAACATTTAGCATACCTTTTAAAGTATGATTCTGTTCACGGAAAGTTTGATGGTACTGTTGAAGTAAATGATGGTAATTTAGTAGTAAACGGAAAAGTTGTTCGTATTACTGCAGAACGCGATCCTAAAGATATTAAATGGGATGCAGCTGGAGCAGAAGTTGTAGCTGAGTGTACTGGTATTTTTACAACTTTAGAAAAAGCACAATTGCATATTGATGGTGGTGCTAAAAAAGTGGTTATTTCTGCACCTTCTGCAGACGCGCCAATGTTTGTAATGGGTGTAAACCATACAGAAGCAAAAGCATCAGACTTAATTGTATCTAATGCATCTTGTACTACAAACTGTTTAGCTCCTGTAGCCAAAGTTTTAAATGATAATTTTGGTATAGAAGAAGCTTTAATGACTACTATCCACGCAAGTACTTCTACTCAGTTTGTTGTAGATTCTCCATCTAGAAAAAATTATAGATTAGGTAGATCTGCAATGGCAAATATTATTCCTTCTTCTACAGGTGCAGCAAAAGCGGTAGGTAAGGTTATTCCAGAATTAAATGGAAAATTAACTGGTATGGCTTTTAGAGTTCCTACACCAGATGTTTCTGTAGTTGATTTAACTGTAAGAGTTAAAAAAGAGACTTCTTATGAAGAAATTAAAAAGGTATTTAAAGCTGCTTCTGAAGGAGAATTAGCAGGTGTTTTAGGATATACTGAAGAAGATGTGGTTTCTCAAGATTTTGTAGGAGAAGCACAAACTAGTGTTTTTGATGCTGGAGCAGGAATTGAGTTAAGCTCAACTTTCTTTAAAATTATTTCTTGGTATGATAATGAAGCTGGTTATTCTAATAAATTAGTAGATTTAGCTCAGCACGTAGCTAGCTTATAAATCCATTTTATAATTGTGATATAGTATCCTGAGAATTGGTAGGTAGTAACTTATTTTCAGGATACATTAATTTTAAGTAATAACGTATGATTTTAATTGTAGATAGCGGTGCTACAAAGTCTGATTGGATAGCCTTAGATGATAAAGGTGACCAGTTATTTGTGACGCAAACATTAGGTTTAAGTCCAGAAGTTTTAACCAGAGAAGTTATAGAAGACAGACTGGCAAATAATTTTGAATTATCTAAAAACAAAGAAAAAGTAACTAAGCTGTTTTTTTACGGAGCAGGTTGTGGTACAGAGCGTATGCGTTTGTTTTTAAAAGATATTTTTAAATCCTTTTTTCCTAATGCAGAGGCACAAGTAAAAGAAGATACCTATGCAGCAATACACGCTACTACTAAGTTAGGAGATCCTGGTATTGTATGTATATTAGGTACTGGTTCTAATTGTAGTTATTATGATGGTGAAAAAGTACACCAAAAAGTAACATCTCTAGGGTATATTTTAATGGATGATGGTAGTGGTAATTTCTTTGGAAGAAAATTGTTGAGAGATTATTATTTTCATAAAATCCCTAAAGATTTGGCAGACAAATTTGCATCTGAATATGATTTAGAAGCAGATCTTATTAAAGAAAATTTATATAAGCAGCCAAACCCTAACACATACTTGGCAACTTTTGCTAAGTTTATAATAGAAAACAAAGAGCACCCTTATTGTAAAGGTGTTATTAATAAAGGCTTACAGCAGTTTATTAATAATAATGTTATGCAGTTTGATTTGGCAACTAAAGTACCTGTAAATTTTGTAGGTAGTATATCTTATTTTTTAAGAGAAGAGTTGGCTAAAGTTATAGAGAGAAACGACCTTATTTTAGGAGTTATTAGAAGAAGACCAATTGAAGGATTGGTAGATTTTCATAAAAGTAACTTGTAAAAAAGAGAGTAAAAATAACACATAAGTAAAAAAGCGCAATCCATTACAGATTGCGCTTTTTTTATATTTACTAATTAAATTTTATTTTACGGCAATCATAGATATTTCTACATTTACAAACTTAGGTAAATTTGCTACTTCTACAGTTTCTCTTGCCGGTGCTGTATCTGCATTAAAATAAGAACCGTATACTTCATTAATTTCTGAGAACTGATGCATATCATTAACAAATATGCAAGATTTTACTACGTTTTCAAATGTCATTTCAGCTTCTGTAAGTATAGCTTTTAAGTTTTCCATACTTTGTTTAGTTTCAGCTTTAATATCACCTTCTATTAAATTTCCTGTTTTTGGGTCAATAGGTATTTGTCCGGATATGTATAAAGTGTTACCTGTTAATACAGCTTGGTTATATGGCCCAATTGGAGCAGGTGCATTTGTAGTTGTAATAATTTTTTTCATCTTAATTAAGTGTTTTTAATTATTTTAAAAAGAAGAAGAATACTTTAGAAATAAATGTTGTTTTATCTCTGGCTTCTTTGTTCCCATTTAAGGTCTTTAAGTATACTGCTCTTAATTCCTATAAAGAAATACCATCTTTCATAAGTACCAAAAGGAGTCCAGTTAAAGTTAAGTCTAAAACTCTTTAAATCTCTTTCAAAACGCAATTGTGTTAAAGAAAAACCTTGGTTTTTAAAATCGTAACCAGATGATACTCCAACTTTCCATCTAGGAGTTAAATCTACATTACCAGAAAACATTAAAGAGTGGTTGCTAATTTCATCCTGTCTGTTGGGGTTGCTATAGCTTACGGCATAGGCAAGCCTTATATCCCAAGGAATTGTGTTTTTGTATAACGGATTTTCTTTAACCTCTTCGTCTTCATCGTCATTAAGGTTTCCTGGCCTGCCATTAAAATTATCTGCGGTTCCAAATAAGTCGTCTGTTCTACCACCACTGGCGGCAACATAAGAGTCTCCGTTGTCCTTATTGTCATCCTCATCATCTTTATCCTTATCAAACATTTTACTACTTAAAGAGTATCCAATGTTGGCTCTTGCTGTGGTAAGTCTAAATAAGCTACCACCGTTATTAATATTTAGAGTATTAATTCTGGTGCCTTTGTTATCTATTGCGTAAGGATCTAGATTTGCAGAAAAGTTAATGGACATTTTTTTGTTTAAAATAGTAGTACCACCATTTACCCTAAACGGACTTAAACGTAGAGAGTCTGCTTGAAAATTATAATTAGTAGAAATATTAAAACTACTTAATAATGATATTTTTTTAGGCTCTGTAGCGGTAGAGTCTTTATCTTTTACTTTTGCTTCTAGCGTATTTTGTAAAGAAAAACTTAGAGCGCTACTTTGTGTTAAGCCAGGTGCACCATTTAAAGTTCCTTCAAACCTACTGTACTGTATGTATTCTCCATCAGCATTCATATACTCATCATAAGTTTCTTCAAAAGAAGGAGAGTAGCTATAACCAATAGATGGACGCATTGTATGCCTTATAGCTTGTATGTTTTTGCTTTCATCAAAAGTCCAAGTACCGTACACTGTTGTTCCTAAACTAGCACTAAAGCTGTATTTGTTGTAGCGGTCAAAGCCATTTATTTTTTCAGATACTACTTCTTCTGTAGTTTCATCATAAGACTTGTTATAGGTTTCTAGCGTCCAAATATCTTCATAAGATCCACCAAGACTAACACTTAACTGTTTAAAAAGTTTAAAATTAGTGCTAATAGGTATTCTGTGTCTTGCTCCAACTCTTGCATCATCAAACATTTCAGACTTAAAGAAAAGTGAATCTACTGTTGTTATTTGGTTTTGCGCATTAACATCATATTGAAAATTGATGTTCTGTATGATCCCTTTTTTTAAGCCATCTTTTTTTGCAAACGGAAAAATACGCTCCATACTTGCTTGCATTGTAGGTAGCGTTAAGTTAATAACGTCTGTATTGGTGTTTTGGTTATGAGTAGCTGTTAAACTAAGGTTTACAGACGGGTATGCCGGAAACGTTTTGGAATAGGAAACAGAAGATGATAAGTTGTTATTTTGGGTATTGGGTACGTTGTATTGGTTTAATGAACTTCTGTAATAATCACTACTACCAAGGTTTACATTTGCAGATAACCTGGAGTTAGGGTTATTTTTAGGATCTTGCGTGTGTGATATTTGTATGTTGTAATTTGTAGACCTGCTGTAGTCTTCAAATCCTTTTTGACTATTTATCTGGTTCTCAAATCTAATATTAACATTTCCCTTGTATTTGTAACGTTTAGTGTAGACGGACTGCCCTCTAAAACCGTAACTACCATTGGTGTAAAAGTCTCCTTGTAGTGTTAAATCTACATAATCATTAATAGGAAAATAATAACCACCATTTTGTAAAAAATACCCTCTGTCTGGATCACTACCAAAAGTTGGAAAAATTAAGCCTGCAGTATTACCAGTTGTCATAGGAAAATAAGCAAACGGTAATGCAATTGGTGTAGGTACATCTGCAATAAACATATTACTATAACCTGCAATCATTTTTTTTCCGGGTACAAATTTACCTTTACGTACAAGTATATAATAGTCTGGATTTATAGTATCGTTAGATGTAGTAATTTTAGCTCTACTCATAAAATAAACAGAGTCGTTTTCCTTTTTTGTTTTCTCTGCATACACTTTCATAGCATCACTACCTATGCTTCCTAAACCAGCTTGTTGCTCTGTTCTAGAATTCCATATAAGTGCCTTTTGTGTATCAAAATTAAACCTTATAGAGTCTGGTTTAACAATTTGGTTTCCTTGTTTAAAATCTGGTAGCTGAGAGTAAACTCCAGTAGAGTCTTTAATACGGCCTGCATAAACTTCGTTTTTAGCAAGATCCATAATTATAATACCCGCTTTTAACTCTGTATCTTGGTAGTAAAGTTCAGCTTTATCATATAGGTAAATTTTACCCTCTTTGCGGTCATAACGCATATAACCTTCTGCTTTTCTTTTTACAATATCTGCAAGTAAAGGCTCTTTTTTAGAGGTAGAATCTTGTATAATACTATCTTTTTTAACAGGGGCACCTAAGATATCTGCAGGAATTAATGGTGCTACTATAGTGTCTTTTTGTTTCTTTATAGTTAGTGGTATTACCTTATCTTCCTGTGCAGATAGGCTTAAAACCCCTAAAAACAGGAGTAAAGAAAAAAGTAAACGATGTTTATTTGATTGCAAGGCTATAAATCCTATTTTTGTATTGATTTGGCTCGTCGTTTTGGGCTTCAAACTTACGCATATTTTTTATTTTAAAATACGCATTAGAATAAATTTAACCTAAATGAATAAAACATTTAATAATTATATATTAAAATTTAACAGCTTTTCATCAATTAGACTATTGCTGCTTACTTTTTTACTTTCATCTTTTAGCATTAATTACAATTCTACTACAGCACAAGATAAATTTGTAGTTGTTTTAGACGCTGGTCACGGTGGTCATGACCCAGGAAACTTGGGAAATGGTTACTTAGAAAAAAATATAGCATTAAATATTGTTTTAAAGGCAGGGGAGTTATTATCTCAAAACCCAAACATTAAAGTAATATACACCAGAAAGGACGATACTTTTGTAGATTTGTTTGAGCGCGGAGAAATAGCCAATAAAGCAAATGCAGACTTGTTTGTTTCTGTACATTGTGATTCTCACACATCAGATGCTCACGGTGCGGGTACTTTTGTTTTAGGGTTACACGCTAATAAGCAAAATTTTGAAATTGCTAAAAAAGAGAACTCTGTTATTTATTTAGAAGACAATTACCAGGCTAAATACTCTGAGTATAATATAGATTCTCCAGAGTCTGTAATTGGTTTAACTATAATGCAAGAAGAGTTTTTAGACCAAAGTATTGCTTTGGCAAAATTGTTGCAAGATAAGTTTTCTAACAAATTAAAAAGAACAGACCGTAAGGTTAAACAAGCTGGGTTTATAGTGTTACACCAAACCTTTATGCCTAGCGTTTTAATTGAAACAGGTTTTTTAACCAATAAAAATGAAGGTGCTTATTTAAATTCTAGATCTGGGCAATTAGAAATGGGAACTGCAATAGCAGAGGCTGTTGTTGGTTATATGGATCAGTTGGTGGCTAATGCTTTGGCAGCTACTGGTAATACGCCAGAGCCAAAAGTAACCAAAGAGGTTGTACCAACTACTGTTAAAAAAGAAGTAGAAGAAGTTATAGAAAAAGATGTAGTAGTTACTAAAAAGCCAGCTATTAAGGAACCTGTAATAGTAAAAAAAGCACAAGAAGAAGCTAAAACAACCTTAGCAACAACAAAAAAAAGTACTATAGAATTTAGAGTGCAGCTTTTTGCAAGCGGAAAATCTATACCTTTAAAACCAGATAATTTTAAAGGACTTAATGCGTTAACAAAAGAACCAGTTAATAGTTTATTTCGTTATATGACAGGTAACGCTAAAACGTATTATGATGCTAAATTAATAAAGAGTAATGCAGATATAAAAGGATACACATCTTCTTACATAGTTGCCTATAAAGATGGCAAGCGTATTAATGTAGAGGATGCTATTAAACAATTAAAAGAATAATTCTAATTAAATTTAGAGTAAAACATATTTCTATTGAAACTATCTAGAGAATTAAAAACAGGAATAATTGTTATTGGCGGAATATTGCTATTTATATTAGGTTTTAGCTACCTAAAAGCAACGCCGTTGTTTGATAATAGTAAAACATTTTATGCAGTTTATGATGATGTTGGAGGTCTGCAACCAGGTACGCAGGTTTCTATAAACGGATTTTCTGTAGGTAAGGTAAATGACATTAGGTTTAAAGATAAAACAGGAAAGTTAATGGTAACTTTTACTGTAGATAGTGATTTTCAGTTTTCTAAAAATAGTATAGCAGAATTGTATGATACTGGTATTATTGGAGGAAAAGGAATTCAGATAATACCTGTTTTTGATAACGCAAAAATGGCAGAGTCTGGTGATACTTTGGTGACTAAAACAAAACCAGGGTTAACAGATCTTGTACAACAAAACCTAGCACCATTGCAAACAAAGGTAGAAGGAGCTATTTCTAATGCAGATTCACTTTTAATAAATGTAAATGATGTTTTAGATGCTAAAACAAAAAAGGATTTACAAAGTAGTATAGCTGGTTTAAATGATTTAATAAAGAGTTTTAAAGTAACTACAAACTCTTTAAATAGTTTAATGGCCAATAACAAAGAAGATTTAGAAAGCTCTTTGGCTAATATAAAAAAAATAACAGATGATTTTGCTAAAATATCTACCTCATTGTCTGAAGCAGAGCTAGATAAAAGCATTGCAGGATTGCAAAAAACGGTTGCCAACTTAGATAATTTGCTAACTAAAATAGATAAAGGTGAGGGTTCATTAGGAAAATTAATGAACAATGAAGAACTTTACAACAATCTGGCAGGCGCATCTAAAGAGTTAGATTTACTATTACAAGATTTTAGATTAAACCCTAAACGTTATGTAAATGTTTCTGTTTTTGGTAAAAAACAAAAAGAATATACATTACCAGAAAATGACCCTGCAGATACTTTAAAAAACTAAATAACTAACTATTATATATGGATTACCTTCCCAACATTATTTTCTTACTAGTATTAGTTGCTGGTATAGGATTTTTTGCTAAAAACGTAAAAGCACTTTCTCGTAATATTAAATTAGGGAAAGATGTAGATGTAAGTGATAACAAACCACAACGCTGGAAAAATATGGCGCGTATTGCATTAGGACAAACCAAAATGGTTGTGCGTCCTGTTGCAGGTATTTTACACATTGTTGTATACGTTGGTTTTATAATTATTAATATAGAAGTGCTAGAAATTATTTTAGACGGATTGCTTGGTACACACCGTATTTTTGCGCCATTAGGTGTTGTTTATGATGTGTTAATTGGTTCTTTTGAAATTTTAGCGTTTTTAGTAATTGTTTCGGTTGTTATCTTTTGGGTAAGAAGAAATGTTATAAAAATTCAACGTTTTTTAAAGCCAGAAATGAAAGGTTGGCCTAAAAAAGATGGTAACCTTATATTGTATATAGAGTTTGTTTTAATGACGCTTTTTTTAACAATGAATGCAGCAGATTTTCAATTACAAACTATAGATGCACTACACTATGTTAAAGCAGGGTCATTTCCTGTTAGTCAGTTTATAGCTCCAATTTTTAGCGGTATGTCAGAGGCTAGTCTAATAGTTGTAGAACGTTCTGCATGGTGGTTGCATATTATTGGTATATTACTTTTCTTAAATTACCTTTATTATTCTAAGCACTTACATATTTTATTAGCTTTCCCTAATACATACTACGGAAAAGTAAAGCCAAAAGGACAATTAGATAACCTTGAAGCAGTAACAGCAGAGGTTAAAATGATGATGGATCCAGATGTAGACCCATTTGCAGCACCTGCTGAAGGAGCAGATGAGGCTGCTGAACCAGATAAATTTGGTGCATCAGATGTTACAGATTTAAACTGGGTACAGTTGTTAAATTCATATACCTGTACAGAATGTGGTAGATGTACTAGTGAGTGTCCTGCAAACCAAACAGGTAAATTATTATCACCAAGAAAGATAATGATGGATACCAGAGATAGGCTTCAGGAAGTAGGTAATAATATAGACAAAAATAAAGGCGAGTTTGTAGCAGATGGCAAACAATTGTTGGGAGATTATATTACAGAAGAAGAGCTATGGGCGTGTACATCATGTAATGCTTGTACAGAGGCTTGTCCTGTTAGTATAGACCCATTATCTATAATTATGGATATGCGTCGTTACTTGGTAATGGAGCAGTCTGCAGCACCATCAGACTTAAATAATATGATGGGGAATATAGAAAACAACGGAGCGCCTTGGCCATTTAATCAAATGGATAGGTTAAACTGGAAAAACGAATCTTAAATAGAAATCCAAAATATTTATGAGTAACGAATTAAAAGTGCCAACAATGGCAGAGTTATTTGCCGAGGGTAAACAACCAGAAGTTTTATTTTGGGTTGGATGTGCAGGAAGTTTTGACGATAGAGCAAAAAAAATTACCAAAGCATTTGTAAAAATTTTAAATAAAGCAAACGTTAGTTTTGCTGTTTTAGGAACAGAAGAAAGCTGTACAGGTGATCCAGCAAAAAGAGCAGGAAATGAATTTTTATTTCAAATGCAAGCAGTTACCAATATAGAGGTAATGAATGCTTATGAAGTTAAAAAAGTAGTTACAGCTTGTCCGCACTGTTTTAATACTATAAAAAATGAATACCCTGGTTTAGGTGGTAATTATGAGGTGGTACACCATACTCAGTTTTTAAAAGATTTATTGTCTGAAGGTAGAATTACTATGGAAGGCGGACAGTATAAAGGAAAACGTATTACTTTTCATGACCCTTGTTATTTAGGTAGAGCAAATGGTGTTTATGAAGCACCAAGAGACCTAATACGTAAGCTTGATGCTGAACTTGTAGAAATGAAAAACTGCAAGAAAAAAGGATTGTGTTGTGGTGCTGGTGGAGCGCAAATGTTTAAGGAACCAGAAAATGGTAACAAAGATGTTAATGTAGAACGTACAGAACAAGCTTTAGGTACAAAACCAGAAATTATAGCCGCAGGTTGCCCTTTTTGCAATACAATGATGACAGACGGTGTTAAGAGTAAAGAAAAAGAAGGAGAAGTAGAAGTTTTGGATATTGCAGAACTTATTGCTAATGCAGAAGATTTGTAAAATAATCTTTTAGGTAGATTGGAAGTTTTATAAAAAATAAACGTCTATTTACTTTTAATAAAATAATTATGCTAGTAGATTTTAAAGATTTGCCAGATACATCTCGTATTTGGATATACCAGGCCAATAGGTCTTTAACTCCAGAAGAGTTAGCTGAGATAAAAGAGGGTTTAGATGCTTTTATAGTAGATTGGACTGCTCACGGTAGTAACCTAACTGCAGGTTATGAAATAAAATACAAACGTTTTATAGTATTAGGTTTAGATCAAACCAATGCTTCGGCAACAGGTTGTTCTATAGATGCTTCAGTACGTTTTATTCAAAGTTTAGAGCAAAAATATAATATAGATTTGTTAGATAAGATGAACGTGTCTTACAAACAAGGAGAATTTGTAGCTTACAAAACTTTGGTAGACTTTAAAAAGATGGCTAAAAATAAATCGGTCTCTAAAAAAACTATTGTATTTAATAACCTTGTAGCTAATAAGCACGAGTATTTAAACCACTGGGAAGTTCCAGCAGAAGAAAGTTGGCACAGTAGGTTTATGTAATATAAAGTTCCCCAAATCTTTTATACTTACTAAGTAAAGTTCTTAACCTACAGATTTACTTAAAAACAAACCTGTTTTACATTCGTTTATGCGGTTATTAGTTTCATTTTCTTTATTTTTTTTTAGTTTTTTAGTAGTTAATGCTCAAGAGTTAGATTCTTTGGTTACTACATTAGATCCCTTATTAACAAAGGATTCTATTTTACAAAAAAAATGGGTAGATGCGCAGTACAATGCAATGACTTTAGATGAAAAAGTAGGGCAGTTGTTTATGGTTAGTGTTGCATCAAACCAAAATAAACAGCAAACAGATAAAATAAAAGAGCTTATAGTTAAAGAAAATATTGGCGGTGTCATTTTTTCTAAAGGCGGACCGGTACGGCAGGCTAAATTGACTAATAGTTATCAAAAAGCAGCAAAAATACCTTTATTAATAGGTATGGATGCAGAGTGGGGTTTGGCAATGCGTTTAGACTCTACTTATGCATTTCCTTGGAATATGACTCTTGGTGCCATTAAAAACAATGCAGTAGTAGAAAAAGTAGCAGCGCAAATTGGTAAGCACTCTAAACGTATGGGTGTGCACATTAATTTTGCTCCTGATATTGATATAAATACAAACCCATTAAATCCAATTATAGGAAATAGATCTTTTGGAGAAGATAAGAGAAATGTTGCAAAAAAGGGAATAGCCTTTGTAAACGGGTTTGAAAAAGCAGGTATATTGTCTAGCGGTAAGCACTTTCCTGGACACGGAGATACAGCAACAGATTCTCATAAAACATTACCTGTAATCAATTTTAGTAAAGAAAGGTTAGATAGTATAGAGCTTTATCCGTTTAAAGAACTAATTAACCACGGAAAATTAAGTAGTGTAATGGTAGCGCACCTAAATATTCCAAGTTTAGAAACTAGACCAAATTACCCTTCTTCATTATCAGAAAACATAGTAACTAATTTATTGCAAAAAACACTACAGTATAAAGGGTTAGTTTTTACAGATGCCTTAAATATGAAAGGTGTTGCTGACCATACAGATCCTGGAGACGCAGATTTAACAGCTTTTATGGCTGGTAATGACATTTTATTAATGCCCTTAGATGTAGCAAAAGGAAAAGAAAAAATAATTGAAGCCTATAATTATGGGGTTATAACTGAAAAGCGTTTAGCACATTCAGTAAAAAAAATATTAAAAGCAAAGTATAAAGCAGATTTACATAACCACAAGTTGTTAAGTCTTAAGAATTTGTATGAAGATTTAAATACATTAAGTAATGACTTAGTGTATGAAGAGGCAATAGAAGAGGCTATTACAGTTGTTAAAAATAAGTTAGATCTTTTACCAGTTGTTAAATTAGAAAACAAAAAAATAGCTTATTTAAGTTTAGGAGATGCTTCTGGCGAAGATTTTTTACAGGAGCTTAAAAAATACACTACAGTAACAGAAGTAAAGGAAGATAATCTTCAAATTTTACTTCAAAAGTTGCAGCAGTACAACCTTATAATTATTGGGCATCATAAAAGTAATGGTAGTCCTTGGAAATCGTATCAATTTTCAACTAAAGATGCCGAAATTGTAAAAGCAGTTTCAGCATTAAGAACATCAAATTCTATTTTAGTAAATTTTGCTAAACCCTATACACTTTTAAACAAAGATTTGTCTACAATTGACGCTGTTGTTTTGGGGTATCAAAACAGTGCTATAGCACAGCAAAAAACAGCACAAATGCTTTTTGGAGCTATAGGAGCAAAAGGTAGTTTACCAGTTTCTATAAGTAATACTTATCCGGTAGGGACAGGAGTAAAATTTGAATCATTAAAAAGGTTAGGGTATGATTATCCTGAGCGTGTAGGCTTAAGTACATATGGTTTACAAAGAATAGATACATTGGTATCTGCAGGTATAGACTCTTTAATGTTTCCAGGAGCACAGGTTTTAGTAGCTCGTAAAGGAAAAGTAGTTTACCATAAAAGTTTTGGAAAACCCACATACGAGTCTAATGAAAAAATAACAAATAATTATATATATGACCTTGCCTCTGTTACCAAAATTTTAGGAACACTACCTATGATTATGAAAATGGAAGAAGAGAATAAAATAGCGTTAAATAATACGTTTAAAGATCTAATTCCGGAATATGCAGATACAGAGTTAAAAGATGTTACGGTACTAAAAGCTTTGTCTCACTACGGTAGGCTACCAGCTTGGATTGCTTTTTATGTAAGTACTTTAGACGATCATAGAAAACCCTCTAGAGAATTTTATAGCAGTAAAAAGTCAGATGACTATCCGTACAAAGTTTTTGATCATTTATATTTAACAAAAGCTTATAAAGATTCAATTTACAATAGAATTGGTAGGCAAGACCTAAAATCTAATAGGTATAGATATAGTGACGTAGGCTACTATGTTTTTAAAAAATATATAGAAGATACTTATAATGATGATTTAGACAAGTTGGTAGATAATTTTTTGTACCAACCAATAGGAGCAAACCGTACAGCATACAACCCTTTAGAGAAGTTTTCTAAAGATATGATAGTGCCATCAGAAAAAGATAATTATTACCGTTACGCAACCGTACAAGGATATGTACATGATATGGGAGCAGCTATGCAAGGTGGAGTAGGAGGTCATGCAGGTTTGTTTAGTAACGCTAATGATGTGGCTAAAATTATGCAAATGTACTTGCAAGGTGGTTATTATGGTGGTAAACGGTACTTTAACGAACGAACAATAAAGAAGTTTAATACATGTTACTTTTGTGATGAGGATGTCCGTAGAGGTGTAGGCTTTGATAAGCCACAGTTAAAAGGATCTGGTTCTACTTGTGGCTGTGTTTCCAGAAAAAGTTTTGGACATAGTGGTTTTACAGGTACTTATACATGGGCAGATCCAGAAGAAGAAATAGTGTATGTATTTTTATCAAACAGAACTTATCCTACCCAAAACAACAATCTTTTAGTTAAATCTGGGTTAAGAACCAGAATTCAGCAGATAATTTACGACGCTATACTAAATTAAAATATTAATTTTGCTAGAATGAAAATAGCTATAGTTTGTTACCCAACCTTTGGGGGAAGTGGTGTAGTTGCCACTGAGTTAGGAATTGCCCTTGCAAATAGAGGTCATGAAATACATTTTGTAACTTATAGACAGCCAGTTAGGCTAGAGTTGTTAAACGAACGTATACATTTTCATGAAGTAAATGTACCAGAATATCCATTATTTAAATACCAACCTTACGAGCTTGCTTTGTCTAGTAAGTTGGTAGATACGGTTAAGTTCTTTGGAATAGAAATGTTGCATGTACATTATGCTATTCCGCACGCATATGCAGGCTATATGGCTAAAAAAATGTTAGAGGAGGAAGGTATTTATATACCAATGGTAACTACATTACACGGTACAGACATTACCTTGGTAGGTAAGCATCCGTTTTACAAACCAGCAGTAACATTTAGTATAAATAAGTCAGAAGTTGTTACTTCAGTTTCAGAAAATTTAAAACAGAGTACATTAGATCTTTTTCACATTAAAAAAGAAATAAATGTAGTACCTAATTTTATAGATAAGAGCAATTATAATGCAGATTATACAGATTGTCAACGTTCTTTAATGGCTAATGATGATGAGCGCATTATAACACATATTAGTAATTTTAGAAAAGTTAAGAGAATACCAGACGTAGTTCAAATATTTAAAAAAATTGTAGATGTAACAGCTGCCAAATTAATTATGGTAGGTGAGGGGCCAGAAAAGGCTAAGGCAGAACAATTGGCAGAAGATTTAGGAATAAAAGATAAGGTGGTATTTTTAGGTAATAGTAATGAAGTAGATCGTATTTTATGTTTTACAGATTTGTTTTTATTGCCCTCAGAAACAGAAAGTTTTGGATTAGCAGCTTTAGAAGCAATGATGCATAGAGTGCCTGTAATATCTAGTAATACTGGAGGTATACCAGAAGTTAATGTAGATGGTGTTACTGGGTATATGAGCAATGTTGGAGACGTAGATAGTATGGCTTTTAATGCACTTAAAATTTTAAAGGATGATGAAACTTTAAATACCTTTAAAGACAATGCAGAAAAAGAAGCTCATAAGTTTGATATAGTTAATATTCTTCCGCTTTATGAAAACATCTACCAAGAAGCCTTTAAAAAGTACTACAAAAATACACATCAATAAGTTTTGTTAAAAGCTGTTTTACATCGATGAAAGCTACTGTTTACACGATTTTATTGTGCGTAGTTTGGTAACAAGATAACTTCGTAATCTTATTTTGGGAAAATTAGATTATGAAAAAGATTAAGGTTAGTTTATTTGTTATTTTATTACACACTGTAGGCGCTATTTGGGCTCAAGATTTACAACTTACAGCAAAAGATAGCATAGTTAAAAATTCTTGGATGTTTGGCCTAGGATATAACTTTGTAGATGATTCAGGAGATGTTTTTGATGAATTATTAGATTTAGATAAGCAATGGAATGCAGTAGCTTTTCCTTCTAGGGTTAGTATTGGAAAATATTTTAATAGTGGAATTGGTGTTGAAGCTATAGGAAGTTATAATAAATATAAAGTAGGTAAAACAGTAGACGGGGCAGTAAACCTAGAGGAGACTGATTATTTTGCTATTGATAGTAGAGTAAGTTACGATTTAAATAAAATTATAGGAGAAACCGCTTGGTTTGATCCTTACATTGGTCTAGGTTTAGGCTACACAGATGCAAACAACAAAGGAAGAGGTACTTATAATGGAGTTGTAGGTTTTAGAACTTGGATTACAGAACGTATTGGTTTAGACTTTAACTCTTCTGGTAAGTGGGCAATGGATAAAGGTGATGGGGCAACAAATCATTTGCAACATGCAGTTGGTGTTGTATATCAATTTAAAGCAGAAAAAGGTCTTTCTAAAAAAGGGTTAGAAAAACAAGCTCAGATAGAAGAAATTTTAAAAGAGCAGCAACGTGTTGCAGATTCTATAGCAGCAGCTAAAAAGCAAGAAGAAGAGGCTAGGTTGCTTGCAGAGCGACTTAAAAAGGAGCAAGAAGCATTACGTTTAGCAGAAGTAGAAAAAGAGAAAGCTGCAGCAGAAAAACAAAGAAGAGAAGATTTACAAGCAAAAATTAATAGTTTTGGTAGTATAAACTTTGCCTTAAATAGTTCTTACTTAGACAGTAGAACAAAAAAAACATTAAATTCTATTGCAGAGTTATTACAAGAAAACCCAACTGTAACGGTTAAACTTGGCGCTTATACAGATTCTAGAGGTACAGACAAATACAATCTTTGGTTATCTCAACGTAGAATGCAAAGATCTTTAGATTTCTTGGTGTCTAAAGGCGTGTCATCAGAAAAAGTAAACGCTACTGCATTTGGCGAAGAAGAACTTTTAAATAATTGTGAAGATGGTGTTTATTGCACAGAACAAGAACATAAAATAAACCGTAGAATAGAAATTACAGTAGATAAAATATAGTAACCTAAACCAACATTTAAATGCTTTTTAATTCCATTGATTTTGCTATTTTTTTGCCAATAGTGTTTTGCCTGTATTGGGTTGTAGTAAATAAAAACTTACAATTACAAAACTTTTTGCTATTAGTAGCAAGTTATGTGTTTTATGGTTGGTGGGATTGGCGATTTTTATCCTTAATAGCATTTAGCACCTTGGTAGATTATTCTCTAGGTGTTTTATTAGGTAAAGAAGAAAAGGAAACTAAACGTAAAGTTTATTTATGGACTAGTATTATTGTTAATTTAGGTTTTTTAGGTTTTTTCAAATATTATAATTTTTTTGTAGAAAGTTTTGTAGATGCATTTACTTTTTTTGGACAAGAAATAGAGATAGGTACTTTAAATATAATATTACCAGTTGGTATTAGTTTTTATACTTTCCAGACGTTGAGTTATACAATAGATGTATACAAACGTAATTTAGAACCAACCAAAAAGTTTATAGCTTTTGCTGCTTTTGTTAGCTTTTTTCCGCAATTAGTTGCTGGTCCAATAGAAAGAGCTTCTAATTTACTACCTCAAATACTCAAAAAAAGAAGCTTTAATTATTGCGAAGCTAAAGATGGGTTACGCTTAATGTTATGGGGTTTGTTTAAGAAAGTGGTAATAGCAGATTCTTTATCGCCCATAGTAAATGATATTTTTTCTAATTATAGTACCTTATCTTCTCCGGTATTAATTATGGGGGCTATTTTCTTTGCTTTTCAGATTTACGGAGACTTTAGTGGGTATTCAGACATAGCTATAGGTACGGCTAAATTATTTGGTATAGAGCTAATGTCAAACTTTAAATTTCCATATTTTTCTAAAAATATTGGAGAGTTCTGGAGACGTTGGCACATTTCTTTGTCTACTTGGTTTAGAGATTATTTATATATTCCTTTAGGAGGCTCTAGAGGGTCAAAATTAAAAGGTATTCGTAATGTCTTCGCTATTTTTATAGTGAGCGGGTTTTGGCATGGAGCCAATTGGACGTTTATTTTTTGGGGTCTTTTTCATGCATTGTTGTTTTTACCAAGTTTTATTTTGGGAACTAACAGAAAGTATGTAGAAATTGCCAAGTCAGGTTTTAACATTGTCACAGCTATAAAAAATGTTTACCGTACAGTATTGACTTTTGCTCTTGTAACCGTTGGTTGGGTTTTTTTTAGAGCAGAAACTATAAGTGATGCTTTCACTTATTTAAAGCGTATTGTGACAGTTTTTTCAGTGGGCGATTACAGTCATCCTAATGGTTATAGATTAATAGATTACCTATTATTGTTACTGTTTTTTGTTGCGTATGAATATATTATTAGAAATAAAGAGCGTAATCCTATAAGTTTTAAAAATAAATATGTTAGGTTACTTGTATATATTTTGCTTGTATTTTTAATGCTGTTATTTTATGATGATGGAGTAGATAGATCATTTATTTATTTTCAATTTTAAGGGTATGAAAAAAGTTATATTAAAGGTCATTCTGTACGTAATCATTATATTACTTTCATTAGAGTTACTAGTAAGAATATTTCATTTGCATAATGAGCGACCAGAAAGGTACTTAGATGAATATGGAGTAGAAAAATGGGTGCCAAACCAAAATGGATATTCGGTTACAGGCAACAGAAAACAAAATGTAGGAGAATATAGAATTAATAATTTTGGATTCAATTCTGTTTATGATGACTATATAGTATCTAAAGATAGTATAGAGGTGGCTATTATTGGCGATTCATTTATAGAAGGGTTTCATCAAAACTACACGAACTCTATAAGTAGAAAAGTAGAAAAAAAAATAACAGATATTAAAGTTTTAGAGTTTGGTTACGCAGGTTATAACTTATCTGAAGAATTTAATCTTATACAATCTTATGAACACTTATTTAAAGATATAGATAAGGTGTTTATTTATATGAGGTATACAGATGATTTGACGGTAGGTGAGTACAAAGTATCTAGTAGACTATCTTTAAATACCCCTTTAAACAGGTTATTAAAAAAGAGTAAATTAATAGTATATGCAAAAGATATTGGCTTGTTTGATCCTGTGAAAAATAAAATAACCTCTACTATTAATTTTGTAAAAAGAGTAAAGCCTAATCCAAAAGTTGAAGTTAATAACGATTCAATTTATTTAGCTAACTTTAAAAAATTAGTTAAAACATATAACTACAATAAAGAAAAAAATGTTTTATTGCTAGATTATAGCCTTTGTTCCAAGGACTTTTTAGAATATTTACGAAGTAATGATTTTAAAAGTATAAATTTTAATTCTGATTTTAAAAAAGATTCCAGGCCAAAAACTTTAATTTATGACCAGCATTGGAACAATTTGGGAAGAGAAATTATTGCTAATGAAATTGTAGAATATCTTAAAAAAGAAAATTTAAAATAAAAAAGCCCCTGTAAGGGCTTTTTTATTTTCTGTAAGCAGGAAAGAAATCATTACAGTTATCATCGTTAAAATTTTGATCTGTAAAATCTACGTTGTTTCTTAAACATAGGTCTCTGTATACATTTTTATTTATGATTTTTCTTCCGGTGTAAAATTGTGTATCTTCATCTTTTGGGAAAAACATTTTTTTACTTTTATATAAAGAGTCACCATCTAATTGTCCTCCTCCTAAAACGTAATAATTTTTCTTATTTTTTACAGCCCACTTAAGTATTTCTACTCTTAGAAAGTCATTTGGTCTATCTGAAAAATATTCAGCTCTAGTTCCTCCTAAAAAGGCATATAAGGTTTTATTATTTATTATTATCAATTCTGCAGAAACAGCAGTGTTGTTTATGTAATCTAAAGCAATTGAAAAGCTGTTAGGGTTAGAGTGTATAATGCTTTCAAAAAATTGTTTGGGAAAATAGTATATTTCTTTAGCATTATTTCTTTTCATAGTTTCAATATATATATTATGAAAATCAGAAATAATGTTATCTGTTATTTCTTCTCCTCTATAGATATTAAATTTAATATTGCTTTTTAAAGCTCTTCTGTAATTATTTCTAACTTTTTTAGAAAAAGAAGTCCAATGGTCTTCTTCATTAGATTTTACTTTTCCTTTTACATTTAATAGACTTTTTATTAAGGTGCCTGAATAATTAATGTGGTTTTTAGTTAAACTAAATCTAACAAATTCTGATACAACGCTATTGTCTAGGTACCATTTATCAACTAAATCCCAAAATTTAGTTAATTTATTTACATCTATATCGCAATTATAAAGTGGACCTCCATAGCCATAAGGAGTAATAACGTCAAAATAAGAACTGTTTTTAATAGACCTTATATAAAAAGGCATAATAACTATAGGCTTTTCATTTTCTTCAAAAACAAAATATCTTAATTTATCTGACTTTGTTTCAAAATAAATAAGATACTCGTAGGAATAGTAAATGTTATTTTGAAAGTGAGTTTTTAATAGTTTTTTGTAGCTCTTTACCTTTTTTAAATTGTTAAAATTACAAACACTTATTTTAAAAGGTTTTTCTTCTATAATTTTGTTTGCGCTTTGTTCTTTTGTTTCCATTACCCTAAGTGTTTTAGCTGGTAAACCAGCAACAATATGATGTGGGGGAACATTTTTTATAACAACTGCACCACAACCAACAATTGTGTTTTTGCCAATGTCAGAAACACCGGTCATAATGGTTGAGCTTATGCCTAAAAAGGCTTTTTCATTTATAGTTATATTAGCACCAACATTAACGCCAGTAGATATAAATACACCTTTTTCTAATAGTGTGTGATGAGCTATTTTACTCCCCATGCTTACTATTACATAATCTTTAATTTTGGCATGTGGCATTATAATAACACCTGGTAGCAAATAAATGCCTTTGCCTTGTATGCAATCTTTATCGTAAATTACAGACTCATGTATAAAGTTAGGTATTTCATACCCAAAGTCATACAGTTTTTTTAAATATTTTGTTCTTATTTTATTATCGCCAATAGGGCAAAAAATACAGTCAATTTTATTTTTCACCTCATTAGTAAGTAAATCTTTAAAGGTGCCTAAAATAGGAGTATTATGTACTAATTTTCCTTTATTGTCTTTATTATCGTCATAAAAACCAACAATATTAAAGCCTTGTTCTTTTAGATAGTTTAAAAATACCTCTCCATAAGATCCGGCACCAAGTATTACAGCGTTTTTATTTTGCATTAGGGGATGTTTTTAGCAAATTAATTTTTAGTACCTGTGAAAGTAGTCATGTTTAAGTTTTCGCTATTATTAACACCTTCTTTAAAAAGAACTTTTTTAACAGTTAAGGCTAAAATTTTAATATAGAGCAATATAGATTTGTTTTTTACAAACCAAACGTCTAACTCAAATTTCTTTTCCCATGATATGGCATTTCTGCCATTAACTTGTGCCCACCCGGTAATACCAGGTTTAACATTATGGCGTTGTTTTTGAAAATCATTATATAGCGGTAAATATTGTACAAGCAATGGTCTAGGTCCAACTAAACTCATATCTCCTTTAATCACATTTAATAGCTGTGGTATTTCATCTAAAGAAAATTTTCTTATTGTATTTCCAAATTTAGTAACTCTTTGTTCAAAAGGTAAAAACTCTCCATTTTCATCTTTTTTGTCATTCATAGATTTAAATTTAATAACCTTAAATATTTTTTCATCTTTACCGGGCCTTGGATGGTAAAAAAATACTTTACGATCATTGGTTATAAATAAGTATATGTAAACAAATATGAAAAATGGGGATAGTAAAACTAAACCTGTTATAGCAAAAATGATATCAAAAATTCTTGTAATAAAATTATACATAGTCTTTTTAGTGTATATTGTTAATTGTATCTATAATATGTCTCATATGTCCTTTATTGTATCTAAAATCTATATGAATATTTAAAAGATATGACCATTCCTCTCTCTCTTTATTATGTGGCCAAAGTTCAGATGGGTAAATGTAATTAGAAATAAGTGTTTTTTTTACCTTGTCAAATTCTTCTCTGTTTTTAAACAGTAGTTGTAAACCAAATGTACAATCAGTTTCAGAGCTTAATATTTTAAAATTTTTATTAGTATTTAAACTGTTTAAGAGTATTTCTAAGTTATTTTTTTTATAAGTTTTGTAATCTTTATTTATAAAAAGAGCTATTAAATCTTCATTTTCTTTAGTTAATTTTATTGGAGCATACTGTTTGTGTAAATATTGTTCAGATTGGTTAATAAGTTGTAAAAAATCTTTAGTTTCAATTTTATTTTTAATAAAATCACTTTTTAAACTCATTGCCAATTTTACCTTATCCCAGTTTTCATAAAAATCATTATCTTCAATTAAATTACTTTTATAGCGGATATTACTTTTTGGCTGCCATAGTATACCACCTAATGGTATAGGGAGTGTTTTTCTTAATGAAGCAACACAATAGTCTGCCGTACTGTTTAAGCAACTAGAACTTTGCCATCCGTGAGAATGATCTTCTATAAAAATTGATTTGGTAATTAGTTTTGGAATATTATAGGTGTAAATACCCCAAAAATTGTTTAAAATTACAATATCATTAGGGTTAGAAAAACTATGTAAATCTAAATCTTTAGCGGAAGAAAATGGATCTATTTCATATAAATGAATGTTGGGATAACATTCTTTTAGCCAACTGGTAACATGTTGACAGTAGTATTTAGGTAACCAAATTTTAGAGATGTCTTTAGATAAACTTATTTCATCAATAATAAATTTAATAGCATGTCTTCCTGTGTAAAACAGTTTGTAATTGGTAATATATTTATCAAGATTAAAATCCTTAATATCATCAGGTTCTACGTGATGAAAAAATGAACCAATGCCAGCTTTATTATTCATTAAGTACTCTAGTTTTACACCAAAAATAGTTAAAAAATATTGCTGATTTTAATATGCTTATACCATATAGATGTATGGTGCTATTATATAGATAAAAGTACTTTTAAATTTTTAAAAGCTTGTCACATTTAGCAAAAGTAATATTTTCCTTATAGTTATTATGTTTGTCTACATCATTGTTGTTTCTAAGCCAGTCTAAATATATAGCAGCTGTATTAATACCTGCTTCATGAGAAAAAGGATAACCGCCACCAAATCTTGGATTTAATTCTAAAACATATACAATGTTGTTTTTTATAAAAACATCACAATCTAAATTTCCAATATGGCCTAGTTTATTAGAAATTATTTCCCCTACAGTACTTATTTCTTTATTAACAACAGACATAGCTTTGTCTGTTTCTCCAGACCTCATAGCAATTTTTTCTCTTGCAAATGTTCCGTAGTAGTTACCACTAAAATTGTTTAAAATATCTAACCCGTATTCTATACCTTCAATTTTTTCTTGAATTAAAATGGCCTCATCAATATAGTTTTTACTAACAGTATTTAAAATTGTGTTTTTTAATTTTATTTTCTGAAGTTTATATACCAATTCTAGCTCATCAAAATTAGAGACAGTTTCAATACCTATAGATGCACTTCCCCACCTTGGTTTAATAATTAAAGGGAAATTTAATTTATTAGTTTTAAGGTCTTTTACAACTAAATCTATATTAATATAAGTATTGGGTGTACGCAAGTTAGAAGATTTAATAAACTTAAATGTTTCCCATTTGTCAAAAGCTATATCTATTACTTTCTCGGAAGATAGTATAACTCTGGTACCTTGTTGTTTAAAAATATTAGTATGTTTAGCTAGTAATGGTAATTCTAAATCATTTAAAGAGATAACTGCGTCTACCTTATAATCCCTACAAATTTTTAATAAAGTATCAACATAGGTGTCATCATAAATACTAGGGACTGTAATAGAAATATCAGCATCTACTAATGCAGGAGCATTACTTTGCATATCGGTAGCAATTATGGCTCCATTTTTATTTAGAGCTTCTTTAAAATAATTAATTAAGTAATTTCTTCTCCCGGCGCAAGTAAATAAAATATTAATTTTATCCATATAAATAAGCTTTGCTATATATTTAATTAAGGTTTGTATAAATTAACAGATATTTTTCTCTTGCCAGATTTTAAGGATGGTATTTCTTTTACATACTCCACATCTATACTTGCATCTAAGCCAATATCGTTTTTAAATTTACTTATTAGTAGTGATTCTCTTGTAAACTTAACATTAGTATTAATTTTAATTTTAAATTTTATTTTATCAAGTTGTATAAATTGCAATTGTTCTATTTCAGGAAAATCATATACATAAGCATGCATTGTAAACGGGTTTAAAATTTCACCGTTTGTTTTGTATAATGCATCCATTCTTCTGCCTTGAATACTTTTTAGTTTAGGTATTTCATCTTTACTGCTGTAGGTAAGTATGCCTAGGTCACCAGTATCGTACCTAATCATAGGAGTTGCTAAATTATATAGGTCTGTAACTACAATTCTACCTACTTCATCTTTTTTAGCAGGTTCATCTTTTTCTAAATCTAAAACTTCTACAATATAACTTGCCCAGTTAATTGTAAAAAAGTTGTCATCTTTTGTTTGTTGAGCAATAATACCGTTTTCTACGTTAGAATATCTTGAAACTGTAGGAGTCTTAAAATAATATTCCATTTTTTCCTTTACATCACTACCAAGCCTTTCAGAAATGGCTATTATAGATGTAATATTGCAATCTATAGGGGCGTAATTATTTTTTTCTAAGTATCTGCAAATAGTTTCAAATCCAGAAGCATATCCTAACCAACCTTTGTTGCTACTATCTTTCTCTAATTTCAAAATTAGATTTTTTAAATATGTATCATTAAGGTCACTAACATCTAACTGTACTGAGTTTTGTAACCAAGCAATTAACTTGGGTTTTCTATAATATGCTGCCCATAACCTTAAATAAAGTAACTTTTGACCTAATGTAAAGCCAGATAGTTTTGCGTAATACAGGGTGTCTGCTGTATTTCTTATTTTTTTTCTTTTAGTTTGGTATATCTTAAATGGTGAGCCAGTAGATCCACTGGTTTTTACAATATTAACTTTGCTAGAGTTGGTGTCACAAATAGTAATGTCTAAAAAATTATCTTTAATATCTTTCTTTGTTACTACAGGAAAATCTAGTAAAGATGTATGGCCTTTAAGTTTATTATAATATTTAGTGCTATTTACGGCTGTACTTAAAAGTTTGTTCAGTTGTATTTTTTGCTCTTTTAAAAGAGTAGTGTAGGATTTAATTTGATGTAGACGATGAATATCTTTAAAGTCTTTTTTTATAGGACTCCCTTTAAAAAAATCTAAACTCCAAAAAGTATAATTTCTAATCTGTTCTAATACATTCATAATACAAAACAAAAACAGTTATGGTGTAGCTGGTAATATATTAAAAAAAAATACAATGGTAATTTGTGGCTACAATATTATTACTGCAAGTAAAACATTTTTTTATTAATAAAATTGTATTTCTTTTTAGTGCGCTATTTAGGTGTTTGTAAATTTTTATAAGAAAAATAATGTTAATTAAAAAAATATAAGAAAAAGTATAGATGAAATAATCCAAATGTCGGTTTAACTACGTACTTTAATCGAATATTAGTTAATTAATTACAATAATTTAGTTTTTAAACGTTAGTAGTTTAATAGATTATAAAAGTGTAATGTTATAAAAAAGTTATTTTAAATGTATTTTATCGATTATTTATGCTTTTCATCTGTTTATTTAAAAATGAACACCTACTTTTGCACCTTAAAAAATAATACAAACGTTTCCCCAAAAAACTTACTATTATGCAGTTAACTAAATTTACAAGCAAGTTTATGCTTTTTTTAATTTTCATTTGCTTAATGTCTTGTTCTCAAGACTCAGACTTATTGGCAGACCTAATATTAGAAGAAAAGGAAGAAATTATAGAACCAAGTGACCCTGTAACTGGTTCAGATGAGGACCCTTATAAAGATAAAGATTTTAGTAATCCAAACAAAATAGTTGGGAGTTATTATCCAACTTCTCAAGAAGATATTACAAATGCAGATAACGCTAATAAAAAGGCAATTATAACAAATTCTTTTACTTGTAACAACTGTACATTTGCCGCAAACCAAACTATAGAGCCTGCAGGTGGTGTAATTACAGGAGAAAATATTAACTTAAACAATGCTTTTATAGAAAATACATACAAGCAAGCTTTTTCAAGTTCTACAACGTTTACGGGTATCTATGATAAATCAAGGTTAAGTATAGAGGTTTTTGGCGCAATTTCTGGAGATGGTGTAGATGATTCTGCGGCAATTGATGCTGCTATAAATAATATAGAGGTTGCTACCGCTAGTCCAAATGGTTTGTATGTTAAAAACAAGCCATCTACATACAAAAGAGAAGGTAATTTTGATTGGAATTTAAACGGAGCAAAAATAGAGACCACCAGTAATTCTGATTTTAGAATAAATACTTTTGATGTTGATTATATTTTTACGTTTTATAATTTAAGTCCTAGAATTTATAATGGTGAGTTTGATGGTACAGACACTTATGGGAGGTTAATTTGGTTAAGAGGGCAACAAAGTTTCTATTTTGCAGATTTAAATGTACACAATTACCATTCAACATCTAATGCTAGAGGAATAGCTTTTAGAGTCAATATGTATCCACAGTCTTATGGGTTTAACAAAGGTGAGTTTTATCGTAATACCATTAATAACATAAGTTCTGCTTCTGATGGTATAGCTAATAATGTTAATGGATTAAGCAAAGGAATTTTGCTAGGATTGTATGAAGATGGAGCTGCTGATGTTTTTTTGGAAGATAATATAATTACAAATATTATTGGTGATGATGCTGAGTGCTTGTATATAGCTCCTCATGGTTCTGCTACTATGGATAATAACGTTAATTTTTATTTAACTAATGAAACTTACAAATACGCAAAACGTAGACAAGCTAAAATAACTGTTTCTAATGTGCATATTAGAGATTCTTATTTTGAGGCACCTGGTGTAGCACAAGATTTTAACGGACAAGCGGCGGTAATTTTAGGTGTTTTTAGCACAAAAAAAGGACAAACCAATAAAAATTTTGAATTGATAAATTCAGATTTGGTTTCTAACAACATACCAACTATGGGTGCTATAGCTGTTACTGAACTTGAGGATGCAAAAATTATAGGAAACAGAATTACTTTTAGTGATATTTCTAATTATCCTGGGTTAACTTTAGGTTCTGGCACTACAGGGTATTATGGTGTATTAATAAATAACACAATAAAAGAAAATGAGTTTACAAATTGTGGTGTAGAAATAGCACGTATTTTTGACCCACAAAATGGACCTGTAGTTATAGATGAAAGTACATTTAATTACAATTGGGGCGGTAACAATCCAGGCAATTATGTAGGAGTTTTACGTTACTCGTCTAGCTCTAATGCTACTGTTACTGGTGCTGTTACTTTAAAGAATAGTGCAGTAAACTATAGTGCAGGTAAAGTTTTTAATTTATTTAGCGGGGTAGTGGTTAGCATAGTATCTAGTGTGGAAAATTTAACAATAGACAATGTTACCGTAAATTATAAAGGTTTATCTGGTGTTGGGCAAGCATTTGGGTATATAGGATCAAAAAATAGTTCTAATTTTGGAAATACCAATGCCATTACAAATTGTACCATAAATGGAGCGTTGGCAACAGGCGCAATAAAGGTAACCGGCTCTAATAAAACAGTTAAAATTAGCAATAGTAAAGATAGTGCTGGATTACCAATTACTGTCTTTTAAAAAAGTATTATATGTTTATGTTCAAAATTAGATTCTTTTTTATTGTTAATTTTGCTTTTTTTTTAATGATTAATAGTTCTTGTAGTAAGGATATTGATGAGATAATAGATACTGTAGTTGTGCAGGAAAATGATAGTGTACCTGATGTTGTTCCAAAAAACGCAAAAGACAGTTTAGGAATCATAAGTTATATTGAGCTGCCACCTGAAGGTACAAACGGATTTGGAGTAGAAGACTTAGACGTAGAGATTGCTACTTGGTTTGGGTTTAAACGTTCTTCAGTTACTCATACATGGGATGATAGTAATTATAACCAAATTAATATAGCTATACCCTTGTATGATAGCTTTAACTTAAAAACTACGTTATTTAGTCTTCCTAATAAAATTAAGGACTGGGAACCTTATAAAAAAGCATATGATAACGGACATGAAGTAGCTAGTCATTCATTAAATCATTTAAATTTTGAAAAAATAACAAGTAGTCAAATTGAAAATGAGCTGAAAGAATCAAAAAATGAAATTAATAAAAAAATGCAAACTGTTAATTGTTTAACATTTGCATATCCATATTGTACTTCCGAATCATATGGTTTAACTGAGAAATATTATATAGCTGCACGATCATGTAAAAATAGTATTCAGAGTAATAAGCCATCAGATTATTACGATTTAGGCGGCGTTTTATGTGGAGAAACAACACAGTATTTTTTAGGAGAACAATTAAATGATTTGGCACAAAAATCGATTGACACTAATGGATGGGCAATTTATTTATTTCATAACATTGACACTGAAGGAGGTTTTTCTGTAAATTCTCAAGAATTAAAAAAACACCTTACTTATCTTAATCAAAATATAAATATTTATTGGGTTGCAACTTTTGTTGATGTTGTTAAATATATCAAAGAAAGAGAAGCAGCAACTTTAAAAGTCGAAAATCAAACTTCAAACCTTATTGAAATTTCTATTACTGATAATTTAGATGATAGTATCTATAATCATCCAATTACGGTTAAAAAAAAGATTCCTTTTGAAACTATTGATTCTTCTTTAGTAGTTAAACAATCAAATGTTCAATTGGATTATGGAATTGCAAAATTAGGAGCTTCTAAGTTTGTGATTTTTAATGCAACTCCTGATAAGGGTACTGTGAGTATTTCTTTCTAATTTACCATCCTTCTTTATTGAGAATATAAGTGTATCACCTTTTTTATTCTTATTTGTGTTTAACTTATCTAATTAATGTTACCGTTTGTAGATTAATACAAGTTAATACATTAAAATAACTGACATTTGTAGGTGTGTAAGTTTAGGTGTACAAATACTATATTTGTGTTGTGCTTAGTAATAGATTTGCGCATAAAGTATAAAAAATAAACACAACTATAAAAGAATATACTACAACTATGTCAGATAAGAAAGTAGCTTTAATAACAGGGGTAACAGGCCAAGATGGCGCTTATTTAAGTGAATTTTTACTAAAAAAAGGGTATGAGGTACACGGTTTAAAGAGGCGTTCCTCATTATTTAATACAGATAGGATAGACCACTTGTACCAAGATCCACATATAGAGAACAGAAATTTTATTTTGCACTATGGTGATATGACTGATAGTACAAATTTAATTAGACTTATACAAGAAATACAACCTGATGAGATATACAACTTGGCAGCAATGAGTCATGTACACGTGTCTTTTGAAGTTCCAGAGTACACCGCTAATGCAGATGGTATAGGAACCTTACGTATATTAGACGCAGTACGTATGTTAGGTTTGTCTAATAAAACAAGAATCTACCAAGCTTCAACCTCAGAGTTATACGGAAAAGTACAAGAGGTTCCTCAATCAGAAACAACTCCATTTTACCCTAGAAGTCCGTATGCAGTAGCAAAAATGTACGCATATTGGATAACAGTAAATTACAGAGAGGCGTATAATATGTATGCATGTAATGGTATATTATTTAATCATGAATCACCTATACGAGGAGAAACATTTGTAACACGAAAAATTACAAGAGCCACAGCAAAAATAGCATTGGGTTTACAAGATAAATTTTACTTAGGAAATTTAGATGCCGAACGCGATTGGGGTCATGCAAAAGACTACGTTCGTATGATGTGGATGATACTACAAGCAGATGAGCCAGAAGATTGGGTTATAGCAACAGGCAAAACAACAAAGGTGCGAGAGTTTGTGAAAATGAGTTTTGCAGAAGCTGGTATAGAGTTAGAGTTTAAAGGAAGTGGGGTAGAAGAAAAAGCTTATGTTGTAAAATGTAGCAATCCAGATTATCAATTAGAGATTGGAAAAGAGGTACTGTCTGTAGATCCAAAATACTTTAGACCAACCGAGGTAGAGCTATTAATTGGAGACCCAACTAAGGCAAAAACAAAATTAGGGTGGACAGTAGAGTATGAGTTGGCTGACTTGGTAAAAGATATGGTTCAGAGCGATTTAAAGCTAATGCAAAAAGAGCAGTATTTAAAAGACGGGGGATACCGAATTTTAAACTACTTTGAGTAATATGGATAAGAGTTCAAAAATATATGTTGCAGGTCACAGGGGGCTTGTAGGCAGTGCAATTGTTAAAAATTTAAAGAGTAGAGGGTATCACAATTTAGTAGTAAAAACCCATAAGGAATTAGATTTAACCAATACAGAAGCAGTTTCTAATTTTTTTAAGGCAGAACAACCCAAATATGTGTTTTTAGCAGCAGCCAAAGTAGGAGGTATTGTAGCAAATAATACCTATAGAGCCGATTTTATTTATGAAAATTTAATGATCCAAAACAATGTAATTCATCAATCTTATGTACATAAGGTAGAGAAATTATTGTTTTTAGGAAGCACGTGTATCTATCCCAAAAATTGTCCTCAACCAATGAAAGAGGACTACCTATTAACAGATACATTAGAATATACCAATGAGCCATACGCAATAGCAAAGATAGCAGGTATAAAAATGTGTGAAAGTTACAACCTACAGTACGGCACTAACTTTATTTCTGTAATGCCAACAAATTTGTACGGCCCTAATGATAATTTTGATTTAGAAAAGTCACACGTACTTCCTGCATTAATTAGAAAAGTAGCCTTAGGTAAAGCATTAGAAGATAAAAACTGGGATTATATCAGTTCAGACTTAAACAAGTTACCAATAAAAGGTGTAAACGGTTCTGCCTCTGAGGAAGAAATAAAACAGGTTTTATCAGACTTTGGAGTGGTATTAAATCAATCTAAAGCTAGTGTAGAGATTTGGGGAACCGGAAAGCCTAAACGAGAATTTTTATGGTCGGAGGATATGGCAGATGCCTGTGTGTATATTATGAGAGAAAGAGATTTTGTAGATGTAGTAAAAGACATTAAAGAAGTTAGGAACACTCATATAAATATAGGAACCGGAGAAGATATAAGTATAGCACAACTGGCAGATTTAATAGCTACAACAGTGGGGTATAAAGGAGCATTTGTTTTTAATACAAATAAGCCTGACGGGACAATGAAAAAACTAACAGATGTAACCAAACTTAACAATTTAGGATGGAAGCATAAAGTTAATTTAGAAGAAGGTATAGCATCATTATACAATTGGTATATTGCAAAAACATAAATTAGTTAAAAATCGATTGAAAGAGTAAATAAACAAATGAAGTTTAACTAATTGTATGATTCAAAAGATTAAAAATGTAATATTTCAAGGTGGTTTTTTAAGATATTTAAAGAATACGTCATGGCTAATGGCAGAAAAAGTTGCTCGTATGGTTGTGGCGCTAACCATAGGGGTTTGGGTAGCACGTTATTTGGGGCCTAATCAATTTGGTGTCCTGAGTTATGCACAAAGTTTTGTTGGGTTATTTACTGCATTTTCTACCTTAGGGCTTAATGATATAATTGTAAGGGAACTAGTAAAAGATAAAGATGATAAAAATTTAATTTTAGGGACGTCTTTTTGGATGCAAATTTTAGGCTCCTGTTTTATCATGTTTTGTTTGCTTATTGCTGTATTTGTAAACGATAATGACCAATTAACTAATAAAATTATTTTAATATTAGGAGGTATCACTTTTATTAATAGTTTTGGCGTAATTACCTCTTATTTTTACAGTAATGTTACAAGTAAAAATATTGTTATACCTAGCTTTATAGGATTGTTGATTTCTGCAGCGCTGAAAGTTTTTTTTATCCTAAACAACTACAGTTTAATTTACTTTGTGTATGTGCTGGTTTTTGATATTGCATTTTTAATGTTTGGCCAAATTTACTTATATCAAAGGCAAGGAAACTTTATAAAAAAATGGTCTTTTTCATCAAAAAAAGCGAAGCAATTGCTGTTAGATGCCTGGCCATTAATACTGAGTGCTATTGTAATATCTATTTATATGAAAATAGATCAAGTAATGATAAAAGAGTTTTTAAACACAGAAGCAGTTGGTCAGTATTCCGCAGCAGTACGTTTAAGTGAAGCGTGGTATTTTATACCTATGATAATATGTAGTTCTTTGTTTCCGGCAATTCTTAATGCTAAAAAAGTAGATGAAAGGTTATATTTTTCTAGATTACAACGTTTGTTTAATTTAATGGTTGTTTTAGGGTTAAGTGTAGTTGTACCTGTATTGTTATTAAGTGATTGGGGAATAGAATTATTGTATGGGGAAGCTTATAATCTATCAGCAACTGTTTTAAAAATACATATTTGGGCGGGAGTTTTTGTGTTTTTAGGTGTAGCCAATCAAAAATGGTTTATTAGTGAAAACTTGCAGAAATATAATATTTTATGTTTGGCTTTAGGAATGTTGGTAAACGTACTCTTAAATATACTATTTATACCTAAATATGGTATATTAGGTGCTGCTTATGCAACGCTTATAGCACAGGCTATAGCTTCATTGTTTGCGCCAGTTTTGTTTAAAAAAACAAGAAAAACTTTTTTCATGATGATTAGGGCTCTGTTTTTTTTAAGTTTATTTAAAAAAAAATATAAAAATAATAATTAACATAAAATGCTTTTTAATTCATTAGATTTTGCAATTTTTTTACCTATAGTGTTCTTTATTTATTGGTTTTTAGTAAATAAGAGTATAAAAAAACAAAATATAGTTTTACTTGTAGCTAGTTATGTTTTTTATGGTTGGTGGGATTGGAGGTTTCTGTCATTAATTTTATTTAGTACAATTGTAGATTATTGTTTGGGAAATCTTATGTATAGGACGGAGAAAGTATCTAGACAGAAAATATTTCTTTATACTAGTTTATTCGTGAATTTAGGATTGTTATTTTACTTTAAATATTGTAATTTTTTTCTTGATAATTTTATTAATGCTTTTTCCTTTTTTGGATTAAATTTTAATGTTTCTACGTTAAAAGTTATATTGCCTGTGGGGATTAGTTTTTATACTTTTCAAACACTTAGTTATACAATAGATATTTATCGTAGAAATTTAGAGCCGGCAGAAGATTTTATATCTTTTGCAGCGTTTGTTAGTTTTTTTCCTCAACTAGTTGCAGGCCCAATAGAGCGAGCCACTAATTTATTACCTCAGTTTTATAAACGTAGGGTTTTTTCTTTAGAGAAGGCAAAATCAGGATTGCGCCAAATTTTATGGGGATTATTCAAGAAAATTGTCATTGCTGATCAATGTGCTAAATATGTAAATATTATTTTTGATAATTCAGATGGTTATTCAGGAAGTACTCTTTTAGTAGGAGCGATACTATTTGCTTTTCAAATATATGGTGATTTTAGTGGTTATTCAGATATTGCAATTGGAGTTTCTAGGTTGTTTGGATTTAACCTTATGAAAAACTTTGCTTTTCCTTATTTTTCAAGAGATATTGCTGAATTTTGGAGGAGATGGCACATATCTTTATCTACGTGGTTTAGAGATTACTTGTATATACCTTTAGGAGGAAGTAGAGGTGGGCTAAAAATGAAGATTAGAAATACATTCATTATATTTTTAGTTAGTGGATTTTGGCATGGTGCAAACTGGACATTTGTTATTTGGGGTGCTCTAAATGCTATATATTTTTTGCCCTTATTGTTATTTAATAAGAATAGAAGTAATATGGATGTTATAGGAGGAAAATCTTATATTCCTACTTTTAAAGATTTTGTGAAGATGTTATTAACATTTAGTTTGACAGTTTTTGCGTGGATATTTTTTAGAGCTTTAAATTTAGAACATGCATTAAGTTATATTGTAGGAATTTTTGATTCTACAATATTCAGTACACCTGAAGTGGCTCCATTTTTTTTAAATATTTACATTTTAAGTTTTTTAATTATTGAGTGGTTTGGAAAAAATAGTGACTATGCAATAGAAAAATTATTTGTTAAAAGAAGTAGAGTTATTAGGTGGGCTTTTTACATGCTTATTGTTTTTGTTATTATAGGTAATGTTAGTAATCAACAAGATTTTATTTATTTTCAATTTTAGATGAAATGAAGAGTTTTTTAATTAAGTTATTGATTTTTAATGCTTTGGTGTTTTTTTTAGCGATAGTTTTAGGAGAAGTTAAGTATTCTGATGAATTTATTGCCAGCAAAACTAAGGGCACGGCTTATGAAAAAGTTGGATGGAATTTAGACATAATAAATAATTATCCTGAGCGAATAAAAAATAGCACTATTTTTCTAGGTTCTTCTTATGTCTTAAATGGAGTTAATGATTCAGTACTTTCATTTAATGATAAAAAAGTAATCAATATGGCAGTGAAACATAATGGTAACGATTTGGGATTGTACTTTTTAAATAGAATTAAAAAATTACAGCCAAAGGAAGTTATTAGTCTAAAGCATAAGTTTTATACAGTTGGATTTCATAAACTAAGTCCTCTATTATATCGACCTAGCGAGTATATTGCTAATGGACAAACAGTAAATTTATATTTTGTTAAATACTTATTCAAGAGAGTTAAGTTAACTCTTGAATATCTGTTTTATACTCCAACAAAAACGGTGTACAAAGAAGAGATAAAGTTCTTTTACGGAGTTCGTTATGCAAAAAACGAATTAAGTAAAGATTATTTAAAAAAATCAGAAAATATAAATAAACTTAATAGAATAGATGAAGGATTTAATCTATATCAAAATGGATTTAATTACATTAGCGAAAATCTGGAGTCTTTAATTATAAGAAAAGCTAAAAGTCTTTTAAGAGAAATTAAGTTTAGGTTTTCTAATAATAGTTGGCTAACCAATTCAAGTTCTCAAGAAGCATTTGTGTATAAGGCTAAAGAGATTAGTAGGTTAAACAAGTTCAAATTTTCTCAGTTATACATACCAGTAATGTCAGACTTAAATATAAATAAAAAATATAAAAGATCAAATTTTATGCCATTAGAGTCAGATGCTAGTAATATTTATGAGATCAAGGATTATTCTTTTCTGAATTCAGGAGTTTATTGGGTGGATTTACATCACTTATCTAAAGAAGGGTCTATATTATTTACAAAAGCTTTAGCAAAAAAAATGAAATGAAGAGGGAACTTATTGATAAAATACAAACAATAGGTTTTATACCGTTATTATTTTTAATTGGTTTATTTACCAATATTTTTAATTACGGACATCTATTTGCTTATGGTTGTATAGGCTTAATTTTATTTAAGAAGCAATTCTTAAAAAAAGCCATAGATCGCAACTTTTTATTGTTAACTTTTTTTTCTGTAACCTATGGAATGTTTTATGCATTGAATCCCTGGAAAGGATTTCAATTTGTAATTATTTACGCATCAGCTCCACCGGTATTGTATCTTTGGGGCAAATATATCTCTACTGTATTTAAAGAATCAATGTTTGTATTTTTTACTGCTGTAATTTTAACACTTATATATTCATTCCCAGCTATGGTATCGGTTGTCTTAAACATACTAGAAGGTGGTTTTGGGCAGCTAGATAGAAATTTGCCAATGTTTTGGGGTGGAGAACCAATAAATGCTACTGCAATGGGAGCTTTTTTTGTTTTTAATATGTGTATTCCTGCTTTGTTGTTTTCTGCATATAAAGTAATTCCAAAATATTTGATAATTGTACTAGGTGCTATTTTCGTGATAAGTTTATTGTGTGTTTTACGAATTGGTAGTAGAACACAATTGGCAATTTTTATACTGTCATTAATTATTAGTTTGGTTGTAGCTATACCTAAAAGGTCGTTTAAAGAGAACTCTGTAACATTTACAGTATTTGCTATTTTATTAGGTGTAGTTGCAACACAGGTTTCTCTAGATTTAGACTCTGATATTTTAGCAACTTTTGCTAGTAGAATGGAAGATGATGGGGCAGCAGATATAGCAAGCGGTGGTGGCCGTACAAAACTTTGGGTGAAATCTATAGATTATATGTTTGAAAAACCTTTAGGCTGGGATTTACAGGAATTTGGGTATTCTCATAATCTGTGGTTAGATGCATTGCGAGTGGGAGGTTTCATTCCTTTTGTAATTCTTATACTGTACTCATTACGCTTTATTAATTTAATTTATAATATTTTTTTTAGTAAAAAAATAGATATGTCATTTCAAATTTTATGCTTAACCTATACCTTGGGCTTTTTCTCATTGTTTATGGTAGAACCTGGTATAGATGGTACATTTACGTTGTTTATATTATTTTGTTTGTTTGTGGGGTTAGTACGTCACCATTATATAACGACAAATAACGGTAATGTATTAAATGCAAACAATCATCAATCAATAAATTAGTTTTTTTTAAAACAATAACTATATATAATATTCACTAACACCATAAAAATATGTGCGGAATTTTAGGCACTGTGCCTTACACACCATACGATAAATTTAAACCAGCATTAGATACACTGTACCACAGAGGTCCAGATAGTTTTGGAGTAGAGTCTGTAGATCATGACGTTACATTAGGTCATAGAAGATTATCTATTTTAGATGTGTCTGAAACAGGGCACCAACCTATGAAGAGTGAAAACGATAGGTATTTGATAACTTTTAATGGTGAAATATATAATTTTATAGAAATAAAAAAAGAGCTAGCGTTAAAAGGACATTCATTTAAGTCAACTTCAGACACAGAGGTGTTGCTTAAAGCTTTTTTAGAATGGGGTGAAGAGTGTGTGCATAAGTTTAATGGTATGTGGGCATTTGCAATATGGGATAAAGAAACTAAAAAGTTATTTATATCTAGAGACAGATATGGTAAAAAACCGTTGTTTTACGCACAAATAAATGGTCAGTTTGTTTTTGCGTCTGAAATGAAAGCCATTTTCCCTTTCTTTAAACAATTAGAGATTTCGGAAGATTTTCATTGGATGAAAAAAAATATTTTTTTCTATGAATCTACAGATAAATGTTTAATTAAAGGCATACAGCGTTTTCCTGCGGGGCATAGTGCTGTGTATAAAGCGGGGAAACTAAATACATATAGATACCATAATACGTTAGATAATTTAGTAGAAGTGCCTAAGTCTTATGATGAGCAGGTAGAAAAATTTAGAGAATTGTTTATGGATGCCTGCAAATTACGTATGCGTTCTGATGTTACTATAGGAACAGCTTTAAGTGGAGGGTTAGACAGTAGCGCAACAATTTCCGCTATGGCTAATTTGGCAAAAGATAATGGCAGTTATTCTAAAGATTGGCAGCACGCTTTTGTAGCTTCTTTTCCGGGTACTCCTTTAGATGAATCTTACTACGCTAAAAAGGTAACAGATAATTTAGGTATAGGTGCAACTTTTGTAGATATAAACCCTCTACAACATTGGGACAAGTTAGAAGAATATTTTTATAAGTTTGAAGATTTATACATCACGTCTCCAATACCAATGATTATGTTGTATGAGTCCGTGAAAAAAAATGGTGTAACAGTTACACTAGATGGTCATGGAGCAGATGAACTATTAAGTGGTTACCAACAAGGTAATTTAGAAGCTTTATGGGATGCTAAGTTAAGTCCGTCTAAAACAAAAGATATATTAAATATTTACCAAGATTCTATTAATGAAGACAAAGAGCAATACAAACGCACAAATAGTAGCAAATTGTATACAGACTTTATGTCTAAAAAAACAGTAAAAAAAATATTAGGTAAAACAATGCCATCTATTGATAACGGACACCCTAATTTTAAAAAATTAGACAACCATGCTCAATATTTATACGCAATGTTTCATGAAAATATACTACCTACTTTATTGCGTAATTATGATAGGTATGCTATGATTAATAGCGTGGAAATACGTATGCCATTTATGGATCATAGAATTGTAAATTTTGTAAACTCATTACCTTATTCAAGCAAAATAGGAGGTGGATATACCAAAAGAATAGTACGTGATGCTTTAGACCCTTATATGCCTAAGGAAGTTACTTGGAGAAAGTCTAAAATTGGTTTTAGTTCTCCAATTGTAAATTGGATGCAAAACGATTTGAGTGATTGGTTTTTAAGTACAATAAATGACACTGACTTTTTACAATCTAATTTGGTTAGTAATCCAAAAGATTTACAAACCAAAATCACAAAAATTGTTAAGGGAGAAAATAATGAGTTTTCTGATGCTCAAAAATGTTGGTCAGAACTATCACCGTATATTTGGGAGAAGTCAGTTTTAAGCGGAAAATCATTTCCTAATAAATAATAAATGAAAAGTAGGATAAAAAAACTAATATTGAGTAGTGGTTTTTTAACTAAATGTGTGATGTATTTTAGACGTCTGCGTCTTAAAAAAACATTAGGTATTAAGTATGGGAAAAATGCATTTATTGGTTTTTCTACAATTTGTGAAGGGGCTAATGGTTTTGGGGCTTACAGCTCCATTACTTCTTCATACATAGGATATGGTTCTTATATAGCACAAAGTACAAAAATCTCAAAAACAAAAATAGGTCGGTATTGTTCTATTGGCCCAAACGTGCAGTGTATATTTGGTAGGCATCCAGCGAACACCTTTGTGTCTACACATCCTTCATTTTTTGCATTAAAAACACCTGTACCTTTTACATATGCAAAAGAGCAATTGTTTAAAGAGTTTCCTGATGCTATAGATGAAAAGGGAATGTATACAATTAAAATAGGTAATGACGTTTGGATTGGAGCCAATGTTTCTATTTTGGATGGTGTTGAAATTGGTGATGGTGCAATTATTGCTGCAAATTCTCTTGTAAATAAAAATGTAGCACCCTATACGGTTGTTGGTGGCGTTCCATCTAAAATGATAAAAAAAAGATTTTTAGATACAGAAATAGCTTTTTTAAAAGAAATTAGATGGTGGGATAAACCTAAAGATTGGATTGCAAATAACGCAGCTTTTTTTACAGATATACAAGGTTTTATAAAAAACATTAAAGATGATTAGTAAAAATGTACCAATTGTAGTAGTAGCTTATAACAGACCTAAATCCTTACAAAGATTATTACAATCATTAAGTAAGGCAAATTACCCTAGTACCAACATAGATTTAATAATAAGCATAGATAAAGGTCCAAATAATGAAGACGTTTTGAAAATAGCAGAAAACTTTAGTTGGAATTTTGGAGAAAAAAAAATTGCTTATCAACAAGAAAATTTAGGATTAAGAAAACATATAATTAAATGTGGTGATCTAAGTTTAACTTATGGGGCAGTTATTGTTTTGGAAGATGATTTATTAGTTTCACCTAATTTTTATAATTATACGGTTAGTGCGCTAGATTTTAGTGAAAATAAATCATACATAGCCGGTGTCTCGTTATATAATCATCAATTTAATGTACATAAAGGAGAACATTTTAGCGCAATAGATGATGGTTATGATAATTGGTACTTTCAATTTGCATCATCTTGGGGGCAAGCTTGGAGTGCAACACATTGGATGGGTTTTAAAGATTGGTATAATAAAGGTCAGGATATTAATAGTAATGATAAAGTGCCTAAGTATGTTAGATCTTGGTCAGAAAAATCTTGGTTGAAATACAATATAGCATACCTGATTACTAAAAACTTATATTTTTTATATCCTAAAATTTCTTTGTCAACTAATTTTAGTGATGCGGGTACCCATGTTGGTGTTGGCAGTACATTATATCAGGTTCCCTTGCAAGAAGGGGTTAAGAAAAAGTATTTTTTCTCAGAATTAAATGACTCAAAGTCGGTTTACGATTCTTTTTTTGAGAATAAGTATATAATGTCTTTTTTAAATAAAGATAAAGAAGATATTACAGTTGATTTGTATGGTTATAAAGAAGTTTATCCAACAAAATATTTGCTTTCAAGAAAGATATTAAATTATAAAATTGAAAAATCTTTTGGAAAGTCATTAAAGCCTATAGATTCTAATATTTTGCATAATATCAATGGGAGTGATTTTTTTCTTTATGATTTAAGTATAGAGCAAAAAAATAAGAATAATTTAAATTTTAAAAGTGATTTTTTGTATAACATAAAGCGTGTAAATTATAACGATGCTTTGCATTATATTAAATTAGAAACTTTTAGGAAATTTAGTGTTCTTTTTAAGCGAATATTAGGTAAGTAAAATCTGTAAGTACAGATAAACGCATAATTGGGTATCCTTATCCAATATTGTGTTCATACAAAAAGTAATATTGTAGTTTTATCTTATTAAATTTTAAATATAATTTTATTTAAAAATAGCTATGCAAAATTTTGCTGTTTTATTAACATGCTTTAACAGAAAAGAAAAGTCTTTAGCAGCTTTAGAGTCTCTTTATAAAGCCAAAGAAGTATTAAATAAAGACGTGGTTATGTCTGTGTATTTAACAGATGATGGGTCAACAGATGGTACTTCAGAAGCAGTAAAAAAACAATTTCCTGCAGTTAAATTACTTAAAGGAAGTGGTGATTTATATTGGGCTGGTGGTATGAGAAATTCATGGTCAGCAGCATTAAAAAATAATTATGACGCCTATTTATTACTGAATGATGATACTAAACCGTATTCTAATTTTTTAGTTGATTTGTTTGAAACTCATAATTATTGTATTCAAGAATATGGTAAAGGAGGGGTGTATATTGGTGCAACATTAGATGAAGATACTAATGAGATGACTTATGGAGGCAGTGTATTTACTAATAAATTTAAAGGGAACTATAAAAAATTAATCCCTAATGGAGAATTTCCCCAAGCCTGCGAACTTGGTAATGCTAATATATTGCTTGCAAGTAAGGATGCTGTAGAGAAAATAGGAGGTCTTTCTGATGGTTATGTACACGGGCTTGCAGATTTTGATTACACTTTAAAGGCTAAAAAAAATAATATTCCTGTATTGTTAGCAGCCAATTACTTAGGTACTTGCACAAATGACCATATAGATAAATACGCCAAGTTTGTAACCTTACCTTTAAGTGAGCGGTTAAAAATGCTATATAACCCTATAGGCTTTGATTTTAAATCGCATTTGGTGTATATGAAAAATCATTTTTTATACCGTTTACCACTTGTGTTTATTATGGGGTATTTTAAGGTAGTTTTCCCGAAAATTTACAAAAATAAAATATTAAGAAAATAGTTAATTTATTCTACTTATAGATATTAGTAAAACACATAGACCATTTAGATAGATGAAGAAAAAAAACCTTATAATTTTTGGTACCAGACCAGAAGCAATAAAAATGGCTCCACTGGTTAAAGAGTTTCAAAAATCAGAATTATTTGAAACAAAAGTTTGTGTTACAGCCCAACACAGAGAAATGCTAGACCAAGTGTTAGATTTTTTTGAAATTACACCTGATTATGATTTAAACTTAATGAAACCAGGGCAGAATTTATATGGTTTAACAGCTTCAATTATTACTGGTTTACAGCCAGTTTTAGAATCTTATAATCCAGATTTTGTTTACGTGCACGGAGATACCACAACTACTATGGGCTCTAGTATAGCTGCTTTTTATGCTGGTGCTAAAGTATGTCATGTAGAGGCTGGATTACGTACTTTTAACAAATATGCACCCTTTCCAGAAGAAATTAATAGAACTGTTACAGGTAGAATTGCAGATTATCATTTTGCTCCAACTCAAAATTCTTTCAATAATTTAGTTAAGGAAAATACTCATAAAGATAGTATTTTGGTTACAGGTAATACTGTAATTGATGCTTTATTAGAGAGTGTATCTAAGGTAGATACTATTGTAGATGAAGAAATTGAGAGCCTAAAAAAGACTATAGATTTTTCTAAAGAAATAATATTGGTAACGGGCCATAGAAGAGAAAATCATGGACAAGGGTTTATTAATATTTGTGAAGCATTAAAAGAGATAGCTTCAAAAAATGAAGATGTACAGATAATATATCCGGTTCATTTAAATCCTAAAGTACAGGAGCCTGTTAAAAGAATTTTAAGTGGTTTATCAAATGTACATTTAATTGATCCGCTTGCTTACCCAGCATTTGTTTGGTTAATGAATAAATCTAAATTAATTATTACAGATAGTGGAGGAGTGCAGGAAGAAGCTCCAAGTTTAGGTAAGCCAGTTTTGGTTATGAGAGATACTACTGAAAGACCAGAAGCTGTAGATGCAGGAACTGTAATATTAGTAGGTACTAATAAAGATAAAATTGTTTTTGAGGCGCAAAACTTGTTAGAGAATACCTCAAAATATAATGAAATGAGTAAGCTTCACAATCCTTATGGTGATGGAGAAGCTTGTAAAAGAATTGTAGAATTTATAGGAAATTTAAAATAATGCAGAATCCAGAAGTAGTAATGATTGGTTTAGGTTATATTGGCCTTCCAACAGCAGCATTAATTGCCCAAGGTGGAGCATATGTTTATGGAGTAGACATTAACCAGTCTGTAGTAGATACAATTAATAGAGGTGAAATACACATTGTTGAACCAGATTTAGGGCAAGCAGTAAAAGAAGCCGTTTCTAAAGGTTTTTTAAAGGCAGATATTAAACCAGTTGGTGCTAATACATATATTGTAGTGGTTCCAACACCTTTTAAAGATAAAAATGAGCCAGACATTTCATTTGTACAAGCGGCAACATCAGCTATTTTAAATTTATTAAAAGAAGATGATTTATATATAATAGAATCCACATCACCTGTAGGAACTACAGAAAAAATGATGAATTTTATATATGAAAAAAGACCAGAATTAAAAGGGAAGTTAAATATAGCATATTGTCCAGAAAGAGTATTGCCAGGCAATGTTATGCATGAATTGGTTTTTAATGACCGAGTTATTGGTGGTATAGATGAAAAGTCTACACAAAGGGCGCTAGATTTTTATTCTAAATATGTAAAAGGTGAGTTACATAAAACAAATGCACGTACTGCAGAAATGTGTAAGTTAGTAGAAAACTCATCAAGAGACGTACAAATTGCTTTCGCAAATGAACTCTCATTAATTTGTGATAAGGCAGATATTAACGTTTGGGAGCTTATTAATTTAGCAAACAAACATCCAAGAGTAAATATTTTGCAGCCTGGTTGTGGTGTTGGTGGTCACTGTATTGCAGTAGACCCATATTTTATAGTGTCAGATTATCCAATGGAATCTAAAATTATTGGTACTGCTAGGGAGGTAAACAATTACAAGTCATTTTGGTGTGCAGAAAAAGTACAAAATACAAAGCTTAAATTTGAATTAGACTTTGGAAGAAAGCCTAAAATAGCCTTAATGGGACTAGCTTTTAAACCAAATATTGATGATTTAAGAGAATCTCCTGCCAAGTATATTGCACAACGTGTACTACAAAATGCTAATAATGAGGAGTACTATATTGTAGAGCCAAATATACAAGAACATAATGTGTTTAAATTAACAAATTATACAGAGGCTTATCAAAAGGCAGATATTATAGTTTACTTGGTAAATCACAAAGAATTTTCAACCTTACCTCAAAGTAATGAGAAAATTATTCTTGATTTTGCTGGTGTTAATAAGTAATAAAGTCATATGCAAAAAGTATTAATAATATATAACAGAATTTGGCCATATAGAATACCTATTTTCAATCTTTTGAGTAAGGAATATGACTTAACGGTTTCTTATTCAATAGACAACTCTTTTGATGAAGATGTAGATTTTAAAGTAGTCAAATTTCCTGGGAAAAAATTTTTATCTAGGTTTTATATTCATAATGATTCTCTACATAAAATTTGCGAAAACTATGATGTAGTAATTGGTTATGGTGATATTGGATGGCTAAGTCTTGTTAAATTGTTATTTATTAAAAATAAATCCTATAAATTAATACTTTGGGGAATAGGAGTAAGGGCATCGTACAAATCTAGTTATGGAGAAAAGAGTATTTGGGATAAAGTAAGGTTCTTTTTGATGAAAAAAACGGATGCAGTATTATTTTATTCAAAAGACCCTATTCCTTTATATGTCAAGGAGGGTTTTAAAAAAGATAAGTTACACGTAGCAAACAATACAGTTTATGTTGATGAAATAGATGAGTCAATAAAAAGAGAAAACTTACTTTTTATTGGCACTTTATATAAGCAGAAGAAAATTTATGAACTTCTTGATAGTTATCACATTGCATATAAAAAAAATAAAGCGCTTCCTAACCTTGAAATTATTGGAGGAGGAGATGAGTTTGATAACATAACTAATTGGATAAAAAAAGAGAATTTATCTCATAAGGTTTTTTTAAGAGGAAAAATATTTGATGAGGGAATCTTAAAAAAATACTTTAGTTCAGCAATAGCTTGTATCTCTCCAGGTCAAGCAGGGTTGTCTGTTTTGAAAAGTATGGGTTATGGAGTTCCTTATATATCAAAGAAAAACGCGATTACTGGAGGAGAGATATTTAATATAGAGAATGGTGTTTCTGGTCTTTTATATGAAAATGATGATGAGCTTCAGTCTATCATTTTAGATATATCTGAAAACCCAGATAAATATATTGAAATGGGAAAAAAAGCTAAATCTTTTTATGATCAACATCGTAAGCCAGAAGATATGGCTAAAGGTATTTCTAATTCTATTAAATGGGTTTTAAATAATGAATAAATTCTCAGTACGATTTTTATACAGGAAATTAAAGATGATATGGTTTAGAGGTCTTTATGATCTTAAAAATGTAGATTCGACTTTTTATTTGGGAGGAAAAGGATCAATATCAAGTGATTTAATTGCTGATAAATTCTCATATGTTGGTAAAAATAGTGTATTACCTCCTAAAGTTAAAATAGGCAAATACTCTATGTTAGCACCTAACGTAAGTATATTGGGGGGTGATCATATTTTTAATAACCCTGAAAGACCTATTATTTTTTCAGGAAGACCACAAATGCCAAGTACAATTATTGGAGAAGACGTATGGATAGGAGCTAACGTATGTATTATGGCAGGGGTCAAAATTGGAAATGGTTGTATTATTGCTGCTGGATCAATATTAACGAAAGACACTGAGCCCTATTCAATATACGCAGGTAATCCTGCTAAGTTTTTAAAAATGCGTTTTAATGAGCAAGAAATTTCTTTGCACAAGAAAATGTTGAAAAAACAAAGCGTAGATATAAATTATACTAAAAATAAAAAATAGTAATATGTTTAAAGGAAAAACATTATTAATAACAGGAGGTACTGGTTCTTTTGGAAACGCAGTATTAAATCGTTTTTTAGAAACAGATATTAAAGAAATTCGCATTTTTTCTAGAGATGAAAAAAAGCAGGATGATATGCGTAATACATTAAAGAACGAAAAAGTTAAATTTTACATTGGTGATGTAAGAGATTTTGATAGTATTAATAGAGCTATGAAAGGTGTAGATTATGTTTTTCATGCTGCAGCTTTAAAACAAGTACCTTCATGCGAGTTTTTTCCATTGGAAGCTACTAAAACTAACGTTTTTGGTACACAAAACGCCATAGATGCTGCTGTTGCTAATAATGTAAAACGTATTATTTGTTTAAGTACAGACAAAGCTGCTTACCCAATTAATGCTATGGGTATTAGTAAAGCTTTAATGGAGAAAGTAGCTGTTGCAGCTTCTAGAAATATACCAGATAATAACACAATTGTTTGTTTAACAAGGTATGGTAATGTAATGGCCTCTAGAGGTTCTGTAATACCATTATTTGTGAATCAAATAAAGGAAAAGCAACCACTTACAGTTACAGACCCTAATATGACTCGTTTTTTAATGTCTCTAGAGGATGCTGTAGACTTGGTAATTTTTGCATTTACAAATGGTAATCAAGGAGATTTGTTTGTAAATAAAGCTCCTGCTAGTACAATTGGTGATTTGGCTAATGCAATGAAAGAGATTTACAATGTAGATAATGAGGTTAAGGTTATTGGAACCAGACATGGTGAAAAATTATATGAAACCTTATGTACTCGTGAAGAAATGCAAAAAGCAGAGGATATGGGAGAATTTTACAGAATCCCTGCTGATAATAGAGATTTAAACTATAGCCGTTATTTCTCTGAAGGAGAAACAGATATTAGTACTATAGAGGATTACCACTCTCATAATACTACAAGGTTAACTAACGAAGAACTTAAAAATACCTTATTAAATTTAGACTATATTAAGGATAATCTGTAAATGATTGCACATAATATTATAAAAGGTAATTCTCATATAGATGAGAGAGGAAAACTAAATTTCTTTAATGATTTTAATCTTAAAGAAGTTGTTAGAATGTATGAAATTTCTCCTTCATCTATAAAAAATGTAAGAGGTTGGCAGGGGCATGGTAAAGAACACAAGTGGTTCTATTGCTCTGCAGGTTCTTTTACAGTTTATTTAGCGCCATTACCATATTTTTATAATGACTCTGAAAAAGAACATCACGTAAAAGAATTTAATTTAAGTTCTAATTCTCCATCTGTATTACATATAACTGGTGGTTATGCAACTGCTTTTAAAGCAAAAGAAGAGAATTCTAGATTGTTAGTATTTTCTAATTTTTCTGTAGAAGAATCTGTTGCTGATGATTTTAGATTTTCTTTAAATGAATGGCCTATAAATAATAATTTAAAAACACTACCATGATAAAAATAGGAATTACTGGTCAGGCTGGCTTTGTTGGAAACCACCTGTACAATACTTTATCTCTTGATGAAGGTGTAACGCTAATACCTTTTGAAAGAGCTTTTTTTTCTAAACAAGACAAATTAGAGGATTTTGTAGCATCATGTGATGTAATTGTTCATTTAGCAGCAATGAACAGGCATGAAGATGCCAATGTTATATACAATACAAATACTGCTTTAGTAGATAGCTTACTTACAGCTTGTAAAAATAAAAATGTAACTCCTCATATTTTATTTTCTTCTTCTTCGCAAGAAACAAAAGACAACCTTTATGGTAAATCTAAGAAAGAAGGGAAGGGTAAGTTTATAGCGTGGGCCAATAGTACTAAAAGTAAATTTACTTCTTTAACCATACCAAATGTTTTTGGTCCTTTTGGAAAACCAAATTACAATTCTTTTGTAGCTACATTTTGTTATAAAGTTGCACATGGGGAAGAACCTACAATTATTAATGATAGTGATGTAAACTTAATTTATATCAATGAATTAGTTGCTGTTATAATTAAGGCTATAACTGGTAAAGCAGAAAACACTATAAATATTAGTGAAAATGCTTCTGAAGTTAATATTGTTGCACCGCATACCAAAAAGGTTTCGGAAATACTTAATTTACTTAAACAGTATAAAAGAGACTATATGGAAAATGGTATTTTTCCTAGTTTAGAAGATACCTTTGAAAAAGCATTGTTTAATACATTTCGCTGTTACGTTCCTGTAGATCATTACCCTGTAAAATATACAAAACATACTGACCCAAGAGGTAGTTTTGTAGAGATTGCTAGAACTCAAACCAGTGGACAATTTTCATTTTCTACTACTGTTCCTGGTATAACCAGAGGAAACCACTTTCATACCAGAAAAGCAGAGCGTTTTGCTGTAATTAGTGGAAAAGCACTTATACAATTACGTAAAATTGGCACAGATGAAGTGATAGATTATTACCTAGATGGTAAAGAGCCTGCTTACGTAGATATGCCTATATGGTATACGCACAATATAAAAAATATAGGAGAGGATGAATTAATTACATTATTTTGGATTAATGAACCTTACAACCCTGAAGATGCAGACACATATTTTGTAAACGTATAATAGTATCTAATTAAAATTTAAAAAATTGAAAAAGCTAAAAGTACTTACTGTAGTAGGAACCAGACCAGAAATAATAAGATTAGCATGTGTTTTAAATGCATTAGATGCTAACCAAGCCATAGATCATGTACTTGTGCATACAGGACAAAACTATGACTATGAATTAAATGAAATATTTTTTGATGATTTAGGAATTAGAAAACCAGATCATTTTTTAAACGCTGCAGGTAAAAATGCAACAGAAACAGTAGGGAATATTTTAATAAAAATAGACCCAGTTTTAGAAGAGGTTAATCCAGATGCATTTTTAGTTTTAGGAGATACCAATTCTTGTTTATGTGCAATACCTGCTAAAAAAAGAAAAATACCAGTATTTCATATGGAAGCTGGTAATAGGTGTTTTGATCAGCGCGTGCCAGAAGAAACCAACCGTAAAATAGTAGACCACGTAGCAGATGTTAATTTAACATATAGTGATATTGCTAGAGAGTACTTATTAAAAGAAGGTTTACCTGCAGACAGAATAATAAAAACAGGTAGTCCAATGTTTGAGGTTTTAGATCAATTTAGATCAAAAATTGAAGCTTCAAATGTATTAGAAAAGTTAAGTTTAGAGAAACAAAAATATTTTGTAGTTTCTTCTCATAGAGAAGAAAACATTAGTAACCCTAAAAATTTTGAAGGTTTAATTACTTCTTTGAACCTAATAGCAGAAAAATATGACTATCCTATTATTGTATCTACACACCCTAGGACAAGAAATATGTTAGATGCAAAAAAAATGGAAACTCATAAAAATATTCAGTTCTTAAAACCGTTGGGTTTTTCAGACTATAACGCATTACAATACAACTCATTTGCTGTTTTATCTGATAGTGGAACGATATCTGAAGAGTCTTCTATATTAAATTTTAATGCTTTAAATATAAGAGAAGCTCATGAAAGACCAGAAGCTATGGAAGAAGCTTCAGTAATGATGGTAGGCTTAAACCCAGAGCGTATTTTACAAGGGTTGGAAGCACTAGAGGTTCAGAAAAGAAATCCTGAACGTAATTTTAGACAAGTGGCAGATTATTCTATGCCAAACGTTAGTGAAAAGGTAGTGCGTATAATTATATCTTACGTAGATTATATTAACAGAGTAGTTTGGCGTAAATAAGCAAAAATGAAGAAAATTATTTTTCTAGCACTTGGTTTTCCAGATGCATCAAAATCTACAAATATTTACACAGATCTTATTTATGAATTTCATAAAAACGGTCATGAGGTGTTAGTGTTGGCCCCAGCAGTTAATAAAGAAGATATAGGTTTAAGAAAAGAGGCAGGAGTAAGTGTTTTAAGAGTAAAAACTTTACCCCTTTTTAATGTTGGAGCAATAAAGAAAGGTATTGCTAACTTGTTGTTAGCCAGGCAATATAAAAAAGCACTTTTAAATAATAATATAGAATTAGATTTTGATCTTATTTTGATGCCAACCCCACCCATAACTTTAACTTCAGTAGCAGCATGGTTAAAGAGTAAGACTGGCGGCAAACTGTATTTAATATTAAGAGATATTTTTCCTCAAAATGCTGTTGATTTAAGAATGATGAAGGATAAAGGTCTTTTACATAATTATTTTAGAAAAAAAGAAGAAGCACTTTATACTGTTTCTGACGCTATTGGGTGTATGTCTCCTGCAAATGTAAATTATGTAAAGGAACATAATCCAAATATGGATTTCTCAAAACTTCATTTATTACCTAATTGGGAAAATTTACCAGTATATAAGGAAGAAATTCAATTGGATTCATTGGTAAATAAATATGGTTTAAAAGATAAGTTTATTTTAATTTTTGGAGGTAACATAGGAAAACCACAAAAATTAGAGAATATAGTAAACTTAGCAAAGAACTGTTTAGATTACCCAGAAATAGTCTTTTTTATTATAGGGACAGGAACTGAAAAAGAGCGAATATTTAATATGGCTAAAGAACTAAAGTTACCAAATGTAATTTTAGAAAATAAATTACCTAAAGCAGATTATAATAATTTATTACGAATAGCAGATGTTGGATTAATATCCTTAAGTGAGGATTTTACAATTCCGAATTTTCCATCTAAAGTATTATCTTATTATGGTAATAAAATTCCAGTTTTGGCTTCAGTTGATCTACAAACTGATTTTGGAACTATCTTAGAAGAAATAAATTCTGGATTATGGGCTGAGGCAGGAAAAACGGGAGAGCTTAAAGATAAATTATTGTTGCTATATAACAATCCTGATTTAAGAAGGACTATGGGGCAACATGGTTATGATTATATGAAAAATAATTTGTTGCCTGATAATGCTTACAATACAATATTAGAAAAGACTATAAGTTAAAAACTTATAGTCTTTTATTTACATTCTTTTTTAATTGACCTTTTACATCGTAAATTATACCATCCTTATTTTTAAGTTTTTCTATGTCTAAAGTTAAAAATTCCTTGTGAGCTACAGTTAGCACTATAGCATCATAAGTTTTGTTAGGTATTTCTTGTGTTGTGTTAAGATTGTATTCTTTTAGAACTTCTTCAGGTGATGCCCAAGGGTCGTAAATGTCTAAATTAGCATTATAAGATGTTAAATTTCTTATGACATCAACAACTTTTGTATTACGTACATCTGGACAGTTTTCTTTAAAAGTAACTCCAAGAATTAATATGTTGGCTCCTTTTATTTTAATGTCATTCTGAATCATAAGTTTTACAATTTCAGAAGCAATGTAATTACCCATACCATCATTTAGGCGTCGTCCGGCTAATATTATTTCTGGATGATAGCCATATTCTTGAGCCTTTTGAGCTAAGTAGTATGGATCTACACCAATACAATGACCACCAACTAAACCAGGTTTAAAGGGTAGAAAATTCCATTTAGTTCCAGCAGCTTTCAGTACATCATTTGTGTCAATATTCATTAAATTGAAGATTTTAGCTAACTCATTAACAAAGGCAATATTAATATCACGTTGAGAGTTCTCTATTACCTTAGCTGCTTCAGCAACTTTAATGGTTGGTGCTAAATGTGTACCAGCTGTAATAACAGATTTGTATAGGTTATCTATTTTTTTTCCAGCATCAGGAGTAGAACCAGATGTAACTTTTAATATTTTATCTACAGTATGTTCTTTATCTCCAGGATTTATTCGCTCTGGAGAATAGCCTACAAAGAAGTCTACATTAAATTTTAAACCACTAAACTTTTCTAAAATAGGTACACATTCATCTTCTGTTACCCCAGGGTATACCGTAGACTCATAAATTACCGTGTCTCCCTTTTTTAAAACTTTACCTACTGTTTCACTGGATTTATATAAGGGTGTTAATATAGGTCTATTGTTTTTGTCTACAGGAGTAGGAACTGTTACTATATAGTAATTACAGTCTTCAATATCTTTTTTATTATCACTACAAAATAAACCTGTTTTCATATTAATATTCTCTGAGAGCACTTTTTTTAAAGTAGAATTATCAACTTCTAAAGTGCTATCAACTCCAGATTTTAACTCTGCAACTCTAGTTTTATTAATATCAAAACCAATTACTGGATACTTTACAGCAAATAAACGGGCTAGAGGTAAACCTACATAACCTAGACCTATGATTGCAATTTTTTGCATAATTATTTTTCGTAATTAAATTGTCTTTTTTCCTATTTGGTAATATTCAAACCCTCTACCCTTCATTAGTTCATCATTGTATTGATTTCTACCATCAAAAATTATAGGCTCTTTTAGTTGTAGTTTTAATTCTTCAAAATCTGGAGATCTAAACTCTTTCCACTCTGTCAAAAGAATCATAGCATCAGAGTTTTTTAGAGTCTCATATTTAGAGCTAAAATATTCTATGTTTTTCACATCTTTAAGGTAAAAGTGTTTAGCTTCATCCATTGCTTTTGGATCATATGCATGAATTTTTGCTCCCATTTCCGTAAGTTTTTTTATAATATAAATAGCTGGTGCTTCTCGCATATCATCGGTTCCAGGTTTAAAAGATAAACCCCATATAGCAAATGTTTTTCCCTTTAAATCTGTACCGTATTTTTCAATTATTTTGTTAGCAATAACAAGTTTTTGTTTGTCATTTACTTCTTCAACAGCTTCAATTAACTTTGGTGAATATCCATGTTCTTGAGCTGTTCTCTGTAAAGCTTTTACATCTTTAGGGAAGCAAGATCCTCCATAACCGCTTCCAGGATAAATAAAGCTATAACCTATTCTACTATCAGACCCAATTCCTATTCTTACTTTATTAACATCTGCACCTATTATTTCGCAAATATTAGCTATCTCATTCATAAAAGATATTTTTGTAGCAAGCATAGCGTTAGCAACATACTTGGTCATTTCAGCAGACCTTACATCCATAGCAATAACTCTATCTGTAGTTACTCGGAAAAAAGGCTTATATAACTGACGCATTATTTTTGTTGCTTCTTCTGAATTTGATCCTATAACAACTCTATCGGGTTTCATAAAATCACTTATAGCGTCTCCTTCTTTTAAAAACTCTGGGTTAGAAACTACATCAAAACTTAAGTCAATATTTCTGTTATCTAATTCTTTTTGTATTGTAGCTTTTACCTTGTCTGCAGTGCCTACAGGAACGGTAGATTTGTCTACTACAATTAAAGAACTTGTCATATATTCACCAATTTCTTTGGCTACTTGTAAAACATATTTTAAATCTGCAGAACCATCTTGCCCCATTGGTGTGCCTACGGCAATAAATGCTATATCACATTTTTTTAAACTATCTTTTAGGTCGGTGCTAAAGTGTAGTGTTTTGTTTTTAATATTTTGTTTTACAATGGATTCCAACCCTGGTTCATATATTGGTATAATACCATTTTTTAAACCTTCAATTTTTTTTGAGTCAATATCAATACAGGTAACATTGTTACCCATTTCTGCGAAACATGTTCCGCTAACTAAACCAACGTACCCAGTTCCTATAATTGTTAAATTCATTTTACTATTTTAAATTATTCCAATACCAAGTTACAGCTTCTTTTAATCCTTTTTTTATGTCAAATTGTGGATTGTAACCTAATAGATTTTTTGCTTTTTCTATTGACGCTAAAGAGTGTGGTACATCTCCTTGTCTTGTTGCGCCATATTCAATTTTTATGTCCTTAATTTTTGGATCAAACTCACTTAAGTTATCTCTTAATAAGTTAACTAACTCATTTAAATTTGTTCGTTCTCCATAAGCTACATTGTATATTGTATTAAGGGCTTTTTTATTATTTGTTGTTAGTGCTCTAACGTTCATTTCAATTACATTATCTATATACGTAAAATCTCTAGAAAAAGATCCATCTCCATTTATGGTTGGAGATTTATGAGACATAAATTGCATTACAAATTTTGGAATTACTGCCGCATAAGCCCCGTTTGGATCTTGTTTTCTTCCAAAAACATTGAAGTAACGCAAGCCTATAGTTTCCATACCATAAGTTTTTGAAAATACATCTGCATATAATTCATTAACATATTTAGTAATTGCATAGGGAGATAAAGGTTTACCTATTACATTTTCTATTTTAGGTAAATCTGTAGAATCTCCATAAGTAGATGAGCTGGCAGCAAAAACAAATCTTTTTACTTTTGCATCACGGGCTGCAACTAACATATTTAAAAAGCCAGATACGTTTACATCATTACTAGTTATAGGATCATTTATGGATCTTGGAACAGAACCAAGGGCTGCTTGATGTAATATAAAATCTACACTTTTACAAGCTACTTTACAATCATTTATATTACGAATATCACCGGTTATTAAACTAAAATTTTTATGCTTTAGTAGGTGAGATATGTTTTCTTTTTTTCCTGTAGCAAAATTATCTAGACAGGTTACTCTGTTACCGTTAGCTAATAATGACTCACAGATGTTTGAGCCAATAAAACCAGCGCCTCCAGTGACTAATATATGTAAGTTAGAATCTAAATTTAATGATTTTATGTTCATTTGATTTTTTGAAGAATGAATAAATGGTTAAAGAATACGAAGAAACTATTTTTTTGTTTAAAAAATGATATTTTCCGATGAATTGTTAAATTATACTGTTGTCTTCGTAACAGAAACTACTAATTTTAAAATTGAAAAATATTGGTTTTTTTATTAATTTATTTTATTGAAGATTATGATACTTTTTCTAATGCCTCAAATAAGTATTTAATCGATTTAAATACATGTTTACCGAATTAATACTATAGTTATGCAATGTTGAGTAAAATTGCAATAAATTTGATTTTGATGTTTAGTTTTTAAATTACATTAATACTAGCTAATAAACACTATGCCAGAACAAAGTAAAATATGGTTGTCTTCTCCTCATATGGGAGGAAAAGAGCAAGAATTTGTAAAAGAAGCTTTTGATACCAATTGGATAGCTCCACTTGGACCTAACGTAACATTTTTTGAAAATGCTATTTCTAGTTATGTTAATCAAGATGTTTATGTAGCTGCTTTAAGCTCTGGTACTGGAGCCATTCATTTGGCATTAGAAATATTAGGTGTTACTACTGGTGATAATGTAATTTGTCAAACTTTTACTTTTTCTGGTTCTGCAAATCCTATTAAGTATTTGGGAGCTAACCCTGTTTTTGTAGATAGTGAAAAGGATACGTGGAATATTTCTCCTGCTTTACTTGAAAAGGCCATTAAAGATGGTATTGAGAAGGGAAAGAAACCAAAAGCTATAATTGCTGTTCATTTATATGGAATGCCTTACAAGGTAAAAGAAATCAAAGAAGTAGCAGATAAGTATATGGTACCTGTAATAGAAGATAGTGCAGAGGCTCTTGGAAGTTCTGTAAATGATATTAAATGTGGAGGTTTTGGTACAATTGGAATTTTTTCTTTTAATGGGAATAAAATTATAACAACCTCAGGAGGTGGAGCATTAGTAGCACATTCAGAGGAAATTAAAAGTAAGGTAATTTTTTTGGCAACTCAGGCTAGAGAAGATGCGCCGCATTACCAGCATAATGTAGTGGGATACAATTATAGAATGAGTAATGTATTAGCTGGAATTGGTCGTGGACAAATGTTAGTTTTGGACGATAGAGTAGCAGCTAGAAGAGCTAATTATCAATTTTATTATGATAATTTAAATTCAATAGAAGAAATCGAATTTTTAAATGAACCAAATGGTTTTTACTCAAACAGGTGGTTAAGTTGTATTTTAACACCTTCGTTTGAAGTTAGAGAGAAAATTAGATTAGCTTTATTGGAAGAAAATATAGAATCTCGTCCATTATGGAAACCTATGCATTTACAACCTGTTTTTTCAGATTGTGAAAGTTTTATGGATGGGACTTCAGAAAACCTTTTTCAAAGAGGACTTTGTTTACCTAGCGGGTCTAATTTAGAGAAAAAGGATTTACATCGAGTAGTAGATAAAATTAAGTCTCAGTTTTTATGATTAAGAATTACTTAAATAATAATGTTACTAGATATGCCTCAAAATGGCTAGTTCTAGCAATTGATATTGTAATTATGGTAGTTGCTTTTATTCTATCATATTTAATAAGATATAACTTAACATTAGAATTTGATGTGGCTCAGTTGCCATATCAAATTCCGATTGTAGCAGTGGTTGCAGCATTAGCTTTTTTAATTACAGGATCTTATAAGGGGGTTGTTAGACATACAGGTGTTAAGGATGTCTATAATATTTTTAATGCAATATGTTTATCTAGTATACTAATGATTTTAATGGTTTTGGCAAACAAAAAACTAGATTTGTTTAGCTGGACAACCATACCATTACAAATTATTATAGTACACAGTTTAATTGCTTTTTTAGCATTATCTGCATCTAGATACCTTTTTAAGTCTTTATACAATAGTATTGTAAATAAGAGCTTGCACAACACAAAAAGAGTTTTAATATATGGAGCTGGTGAATCTGGTATTATTACGCACAGTGCTATTACAAACCACTCTAAATCTAATGTTAAGGTTGTAGGTTATGTAGATAATAATAGTAAAAAGGTTGGTAAAAGTATAAACGGAGTTAATGTTTATGCTAAAGATGATTTAAACGAAGAATTTTTAGTAAATAATGGTATTTCTGAAGTTATTTTTTCAATTCAGAATATTAATCCAACTGCACTTAGGGAGCTTGTAGAAAGTATGGTTGACTTTCCTGTAAAAGTTAAAATTGTACCACCTGTAGAAGATTGGATAAACGGTGAACTTAAATTCTCACAAATAAAGCAAGTTCAAATTGAAGATTTACTAGATAGAGCACCAATTAACATTGAAAACTCTAAAATATCTGGTGAATTAAAAGACAAAGTGGTAGTTGTAACCGGAGGGGCTGGATCTATAGGGAGTGAGTTAGTAAGGCAAATATGTAAATACAATTACAAATCATTAATAGTTATAGACCAGGCAGAGTCTGCACTTTATGATTTACAGCAAGAATTAAAACAAAATGGATATCATAATTTTTTTCCAATAGTAGGTGATATTAGGGATAAAAACAGGTTGAATTATCTTTTTAATGAGTATAAGCCTAATATTGTGTTTCATGCTGCTGCTTATAAACATGTTCCTTTAATGGAGTATAATTCTTATGAAGCTATAAAAATTAATGTTGCAGGAACCAAAGTTCTTGCAGATTTATCTATACAGCACAATGTTGATAAGTTTGTGTTTGTTTCTACAGATAAGGCTGTTAACCCTACAAATGTTATGGGTGGTACTAAACGTATAGCAGAGATGTATATTAGTTGTATGCAGCAAGAAAACAAAACAAAGTTTATTACTACAAGGTTTGGAAATGTTTTGGGGTCTAACGGTTCTGTAATTCCACTATTTAAAAAACAAATTGATAAAGGAGGGCCTTTAACAGTAACTCATAAAGATGTGACTCGTTTTTTTATGACAATTCCAGAAGCGTCTCAATTAGTTTTAGAGGCTGGAGCAATGGGAGAAGGAGGAGAGATTTTTATATTTGATATGGGGAAATCTGTTAAGATATTTGATCTTGCTAAAAATATGATTAAACTTTGTGGTTTAAAATATCCTGAAGAAATGGATATTAAAATCACAGGTTTAAGACCAGGAGAAAAGTTATATGAGGAGCTTTTAGCTAATGGAGAAAATACAATGCCTACATATCATAAAAAAATTATGATTAGCAAAGTAAGAGAGTTAGATTATGTTAAAACTCGCTCATTGATAGATGAGTTGTGTGTAAATAATATGTTTTTTAAATCTAATACCATAAGCTTAATGAAGGATATTGTTCCTGAATTTATTTCTAGTAATTCAGATTTATGCAAAATAGATATTGAAAAACAAAAAGAGGAAGAAAAAAATATACTAACAAACATTAACTAAGTACAATTATGAAAATCACTAGGCTTATACCAACAAAAATAGTTGCAATTTTTATTGTGATGATGACAATATCATGTGCATCAAAAAAAGACATTGTTTATTTTCAGGATGCATTAAATTACGAAACTATTGTAAACGAAGATGTTTTTGTTACTAAATTTAAGGTAGATGATTTAATTGGTATTTTTGTCTCAGGAAAAACACCAGAGGCAGGAAGACCATTCAATTTATACAGAGGAGCTCAAGAAGGGGGAATAGCAGCAGAACAGGTAGATTATTTGGTAGATTTAGATGGAATGATTGATTTTCCAATCTTAGGAAGAATAAAAGTTGCAGGTTTATCTCCTAATGAATTAAGAAATGAATTAAGAGAAAAGTTAACGGTATACATTAAGGATCCTATAATCAACATACGCTTAAAAAACTTTGAAGTAACAATTAACGGAGAGGTTAATAGACCAGGTACATATAAAGTTAATGGAGAACGTATTAATATAATGGAGGCTCTTGGTTTAGCAGGAGATTTAAAAATTAAAGGACGTAGAGATAATATTTTAGTAATGCGTGATTTTAATGGTGTACGTAATTATATGAGAATTGACTTAACGTCTAAAAATGCGGTTAATTCACCTGCGTATTATTTAACTCAGAATGATGTAGTTTATGTAGAGCCAAATAAATCAGCAATAAATTCTTCTAATCAGGATAGTAGAGCAGGAATTATTGTATCTATAGCGTCTGTTTTAATAACATCTACTGTTTTATTAATAACACGTAATTAAAATTATTGTAGCTTAATGGAGAACAACTTTAAAATGAATACGGATAATAAAATGGACCTTAAATTAATTATTAATTCGTATCTCAAACATTGGAAATGGTTTGCTGTAGCAATTATAATAGCTACAGTATTAGCTTTTTTTAAGATTAGATACTCCATCCCTGAGTATAATGCCACAGCTAAAATTAAAATTGTAGAAGATAACACGAAATCTTCTGAGTTAAGTGCTTTTCAGGATTTAGATATTTTATCTGGCGGAAAGAATAACGTTGAAGATGAAATTGAGTCTATTGTATCCAGATCAAATTTTATGCAGGTTGTAAAAAGACTTGGTTTAAATATAAAAATAGAAACCATTGGAAATGTTATTGATACAGAAGTTTATCAATCGCCTTACCCTTTTTCATTAGAGTTTAAAAGTTTAGATTCGGTTCTTTATAAACAAAAGGGTAGTTTTTTAATAAAAATAGTATCTGATACTAAAATTGGATTTACAGAATCTGAAGATGAACCATCAAAGACAATAGAACTTGATACTACCATTCATACAGAAATTGGAGATATAGTTATTTCACCTAAAAAAGATATTATTAACAATTATATAGGTACAAAGTATAGAGTTACTGTACTACCTATTGAGGATGTGGCTGGTATTTATAAAAAGAAAGTAAATATTAATCAAATAGGTAAAAAATCTAGCATACTTAACTTAAGTATTAATAGTACTAATCCTGAGAAGGGAAGAGATATATTAAATACGTTGATTATGACGTATAATGATAATGCAATTGCAAATCAAAAATATTTAGCAGATAAAACTTCCGAATTTATAAATAATAGAATCTCTAAAATATATTCTAGTTTAACAGAGATAGATTCTACTGCAGAAAACTTTATGGAAGGAAGAGGAATTACAGATATTGCTTCTCAGTCTAATCTAAATATGAATATCAGTGCACAAAGCGAACAAGAATTACAAGCAACCACTGTTCAGTTAAATATTGCTGAATCTATGGTGAATTCTATATCTAATGAATCTGGATATGGTTTAATTGTTTCAAATTTAGATAATAATGCTGTACAAGGTACTGTTGGTAGTTATAATCAATTGGCTATGCAACGTAAAAGGTTGTTGGAGAGTACAGGAGAATCTCACCCAGATGTTATTCAGCTTACACAACAAATGAATAGTATGAAAAGCAACATTGTATCTAATTTAAAAAGTGTTGTAAGTAATTATAGTGTTAGAGCAAATAACTTGAGTAAGCAATTGGCAAAATCTAATTCAAGATTGTATTCTACAGCAGGAAATTCTAGAGCATTAAATGAAATTTCTAGAGATCAAGATAATATGGCTGCTTTGTATCAGTACTTGATTAGAAAAAGAGAAGAAGCGCAAATTAAAGCGGCATCTACAAGCCCTAAATGTGAGATTATTGATGCGGCTTATAATCCTACAAAATTTCCTGTTTCGCCTAAAAAACCTGTAATTTTATTAGCTTTTTTAATAATAGGGATGCTAGTGCCATTTTCAGTTATTTATGCTAAAGATTTATTAGATAACAAAATTCATAATAAATTAGATTTAGAAAAGTTAGTAGGTTCTACCCCTGTTTTGGCAGAAATACCAAGTATGGGTAAAAATGCATCATTAGTAAAGAAAAATGATAGATCAGTTTTAGCAGAATCTTTTAGAATTCTAAGAACCAATATAGACTATCTTATTCAGTCAAAAACTAATGGGAAGAAAAATAATGTAATTTATGTTACATCTAGTGTATCTGGAGAAGGTAAAACTTTTTTAGCATCTAACTTAGCACTAATATTTGCTAATACGGGTAAAAAAGTATTGTTGGTAGGTGCAGATATTAGAAACCCCAAATTATATACATTTTTTGATGCTTCAGAAGAAAAAGGAAATAAACGTACTAAAAATACAGGTTTAACAGAGTACCTTACTTCTGATATTAAAATAAAGGATATTGTAAAGTCAACAGTTTATGGTGAAACTGAATTAGATATTATTTACTCTGGTAAAATTCCACCTAACCCAGCAGAATTATTGATGAGCAGTAAAATGGAATCATTATTAAAAGAAGTATCTGAAACTTATGATTACGTAATTGTAGATACTGCTCCTATGGTTGTAGTTACAGATACATTATTGATAAGTAAGTATGCAGATCAGTTGCTATATGTTACCAGAGCTGGTTCTACAGAAAATAAGGTTATTCAGCACCCTATACACTTAAAAGAAGAAGGTAAAATTAGTAATCTAAGCTTTATAGTTAATGATGTGCCAGAAGCAGATTTAGGCTATGGAGGTAAGTATGGCTATGGTTATGGAGTAAATAAAAAACGTTGGTGGCATTTATTTAAAAAATAATGTTACCAAGAATATTAAATTAAAAAGTCCTAGTGAAAAACTGGGACTTTTTTTTAACCAAAATTGTAATTGGTATTTTCTATAATAGGTTTTAGTAACTCTATTGTTTTATGCGGGAGCTTGATTTCTTTTAAGACTTTTAATTGTCTTATGTTATGTACATCAGACCCTATAAAGTTATACATTTTATTGTCTAGTAGTTTTAAAGCTGCTTTGTGCACATCTGGACCGTAATAATTACATAAAGACAATAGGTTTAATTGAAAAAAAGTACCAAGCTCTTTATAATAGTTATAATCTTTAAATTTATTATGTGCAAACGCATAGCGTTCTGGGTGAGCTAAAATAGGGGATAAAGGTAGTTTATTTAACTTCTGAACAGCTTGTTTTAAATTAATTGACTCTTGTAGAAAAGACATTTCAATTAAAATATAGTCATTATTTAAAGACATATACTCTTTAGAGTCTATAAGCTCTTCAAAATAGGGGTCTACCATATGCTCCGCAGCAATATCTATTGTAAAGTCGTTTATGTTTTTAGTTTTTAGTTCTTTTTGTAATGTAGCTAAAGAGGTTGTTATACTTTTTGAAGTATTTGGGTAGTAACCACTCATAATATGCGGTGTACATATAAATTTAGTTACACCAAAATCTTTAAAACCACTTAAAATTTCTAATGATTCTTCTGGTGTTTTTGCACCATCATCTATGCCAGGTAATATATGATTGTGTATATCTGTATACCCTTCTAGATAATCAACTAAAAAATATTTTTTACTAAAAAAATGAAACATAGTAATTTTACTTTTTTTTGTATTGCTAAAATTATATTTTTTTAACGTACTTGGTAATAATTACAATTTGTTGTCCGTCTACTTTGCCCTCTATATATTCTGCATTTTCATGATCTAAAGATACTCTACGTACAGCAGTTCCTCTTTTTGCCACCATACTAGAGCCTTTTACGGGTAAATCTTTAATTAATACAACACTATCGCCGGCGTTAATTATAACACCATTACTATCTCTGTGTACAATTTTATCTTCAGGATCTTCTCCTTCTCCAGTAGCTTTAGCCCATTCTAAATTATCTTCGTCTAAATACATCATATCTAGCAGGTCTTGTGGCCATCCTTCACTACGTAACCTACTTAGCATACGCCAAGCAATAATTTGTACAGGTATATGCTCACTCCACATACTATCATTTAAACATCTCCAGTGATTTGGTTCTGTTTGTTCTGGGTCTTCTATTTGAGTAATACAGGTACTGCAGGCTAGTATATTGTCTTGTAAATCACTATTTTTTGCAGGTAAAACTTGGTAAGGACTTAAGTTTTCTTCATTGGAGCAAAGTTCACATTTGTTTTGGCTTCTTTTTTTTAATTCTCTTTCGATGCTCATAAGGTATTTTATTATTAATTAGCGCCAAAAATACGTATAATGTTTGTTCTAAGCTTACTAAGTTTATAAGTTTAATTTAGACTTATTTTTATTTTATATCTACTGCCTATTTTTGCCTTTAGATCTTGTTTTTATTCTTAAATTTGTAACCTAAACCAAACCCATTTTTACTCTTGAAAGACACCTTAAAACATCGTGGTAAACGTAATCTTTTGGCTAACATTTTAATAGAAAAAGGTATTGAAGATACCAAAGTTATTGAAGCTATTAAAAAGGTTCCAAGACACTTGTTTTTGGATAGTAGTTTTGAAGATCATGCATACCAAGATAAAGCTTTTCCTATTGGTGCAGAGCAAACCATTTCTCAGCCTTATACTGTTGCTTTTCAGTCTCAATTGTTAGAAGTTAAGCAAAATGATGTAATACTAGAAATAGGTACAGGGAGCGGATACCAAACTGCAGTATTATTGCAATTAGGAGCTAGAGTTTATACTATTGAAAGACAATCTCAGTTGTTTAAAAAGAATAAATTATTTTTTCCTAAAATGGGGATTAGACCCAAAAAAGCAATTTTAGGAGATGGCTACAAAGGATATCCAGAGGAAGCTCCTTTTGATGGTATAATAGTTACAGCTGGCGCGCCTATAGTGCCAAAACCGTTACTTGCACAACTTAAAATAGGAGGTAGGTTAGTTATACCAGTTGGTGTAGAAGATCAAATAATGACGTTGTTTGTACGTAAATCTGAGCTAGAGTTTGAGAAACAAGAATTTGGATCTTTTAAATTTGTACCGCTTTTAGAAAATAAAAACTAGTTATTAAAACTCTTTTTTATTCTATCTAAATTTCTCTTGTTGTCTCTATCTTTAATAGAGTCTCTTTTATCATGTAGTTTTTTACCTTTAGCTAAAGCAATGTTTATTTTTGCTAAACCTTTATCATTTAAAAACATATTTAACGGTACAATTGTTAAACCAGTATTTTTAACTTCTTTCTCTAGTTTTTTAAGCTCTCCTCTGTTAAGTAGTAATTTACGAGATGCTTTTGGTTGGTGGTTGTAATGAGATCCGTGAGAGTATTCATCTACTTGCATATTAATTATAAAAAGTTCGTTTCTGTCATTAAATTCACAAAAACTTTCTGTTATAGAGGCTTTACCTTCTCTTATAGATTTTATTTCTGTACCAGACAAAACTAAGCCAGCTGTATAAGTATCAATTAGTTCATACTCAAACCTAGCTCTTTTATTTTTAATATTGATTTTTTTCTGCATCATAGAGTGCAAAAATAGAATATTTTAAACCAACTTTGTAAAGATTTTAAAAGCATTACAACTAATGCACAAAAGATTTTATTTTATGATTAAAAAAAGTATGTTTTTCTTATTACTGATTGCTTTTGCAGCGTGTAAGAATGAAAAAAAAGTAGCAATTAGCGCACAAAGTATTGTAGATAACGCCATAGCCGTTTCTGGAGATAGCTTGTATAAAACTAAAAAGATGTCTTTTGATTTTAGAAATAAAAAGTATGTTTTATTGCAAGAAAATGGCAAGCGTATAATGAAACGTATTTTTAAACAAGATTCTACAATTGTTACAGATGTAAAGGCTGCTAAGTTTACACGTTTAGTAAACGATAGTGTTGTTGCAGTTGCAGATTCTACTGCTCGTAAATATGATAATGCTATTAATTCAGTTTTTTACTTTGCTCTTTTACCTTATGGTTTAAATGATGCCGCTGTTAAAAAAGAATATTTAGGAGAAGTTACAATTAAAAGTAAGCAGTACTATAAAGTTAAAGTTACTTTTAGTGAGGCAAATGGTGGTGATGATTTTGAGGATACTTATTTGTATTGGTTTAATAAGGAAACAGCAAAACCAGATTATTTAGCGTATAAGTTTTTTGTAAATGATGGTGGTATGCGTTTTAGAGTAGCTTATAATGAGCGTTATGTAAACGGAATTAGGTTTGTAGATTATGAAAACTACAAACCTAAATCTGAATCTATGAATATTTTACAGATAGATAAAATGTTCCAGAATAATGAGTTGGAATTGTTATCTAAAATAGAGTTAGATAATATTATTGTCTACTAATATCTAAATTAAGTTTAATAGCAGTGGCTTGTGTGCCAATTATTGTTACTACAAATAAGCCACTGTTATCATAGTCATCAATTTGTTCAAATTTTTCTTCGCCAATTATAGCATTTACAAATTTAGGAATAGTATTACTGTGGCCTACAACTAAAACTTTTTTACCATAATTATCTGTTACAAATTGCTGTGGTTCTATAGTAGTTGGGTCATAACTGGTAACAGAAATTCCTTTTTGTACAGATGTAGGGGCAGCTGTCATTTGTGTTCTTTGGTAATCTGTAGAGTAAATAGCTTCTAATGCAACAGGCTCAAAAACCTTTGCCCAAAATATAGATCTACCTAAGCCTTCTTGAGATAATTCTGGATCTTGATTTTCAGAATTTGATCTATCCTTTTCTGCGTGCCTAATAAAATAAAAAGTAGAGACAGTATTGTTTATTTCTTCATCTGTGGCATTATTTTTATCGTTTTTACACGCTAGTGTTACAGTAAAAAGTAAGACTAAAAGAATAGGTTTTAAAAATTTCATCTGTGTACTAATTTATTTTGATGTTGTTGTATATAATATAACTTACTTTTTGTAAAAAAAGTATACAATAATGGTATTTGTAATGCCTTTTATTTTACTAAAAATAGTAGTTTATAAGTATTATAGTTTAACCTCTTTTTCTATAAGATGATTAATGTAGTTTACAGTGTTTAAAAGATACTTTCGGTCTTGTGTTATTGTTGCCATTGCAACAGAACCTTGTAGCATTGTATACAGTTGCTTAGCAAATTGTAATGGAGTTACAGGTAGCTTTAATTCGTTATTATTAACACCCGTTTCTAAAACAGCAGCAATTTTACCTTCTATAGTGCGTACAATTTCTTTAGCGGCACTAGAAAGTGTTTTGTTGTTGTATTCTGCGTCTACACCAACATTTATTATTGGGCAACCTCCCATATCTAATGTAAAAACAGCATATTGTCTATAAAAACTAGTAAGGTTGTATATTTTGTCTAAAGATGTTCCTTCTATATTTAGGCGTTCATCAATTTTATTTAAAAGTTTAGTAGTGTTATAGTTAAAAGCGGCTAAAGCAATTTCTTCTTTATTTTTAAAATTACCATATAAAGCGCCTTTTGTTAGGCCTGTTGCATTTGTAATATCACTCATACTTGTACCAACATAGCCTTGTTTGCTAAATATTGGCGCAGAAGTTTTAATGATAAATTCTTTGGTTTTTTCTGCCTTGGTGGACATATGCTATTTGTTGTTTCTACGAATATATAAAATCTATAAAATAGAACCATAAAAAAAGCTTCCATAAAGGAAGCTTTTTTGCTTTTATTATTAAATTATATTAATTATTGTTTCTAAATACCAATTTATCATCAAAACTATCTATTAAAACAATGCTATCTGTGGTAATATTGCCAGATAATATTTCTTTAGATAAATTATTAAGTACTTCTTTTTGTATTATACGTTTTACAGGTCTTGCACCATATTGCGGATCATAGCCTTTTAATGCTAAAAAGCCAACAGCCTCATCTGTAGCATCTATTGTAATATTTTGCTCGGCAACAAGTTTTTTAAGCGCGTTTAATTGTAAACGTACAATTTTTTTAATGTTATCCTTAGATAACGGTGTAAACATAACAATGTCATCAATTCTGTTTAAAAACTCTGGTCTAATACTTGCTTTTAGCAAGCCTAATACATCTGTTTTAGCTGCTTCAGTAGCTATTGTAGCATCTTTATGTGTGTTAAAACTTTCTTGTATTATACTGCTTCCCATATTACTTGTCATAATAATAATGGTGTTTTTAAAATCTGCAACACGACCCTTGTTGTCTGTTAATCTACCTTCATCTAAAACCTGTAGTAAAATATTAAAAGTATCTGGATGTGCCTTTTCAATTTCATCTAATAAAATAACAGAGTAAGGTCTACGTCTTACAGCTTCTGTTAATTGTCCGCCTTCATCATAACCAACATACCCAGGAGGTGCACCAACCAATCTGCTTACAGAGTGGCGTTCTTGGTACTCACTCATATCAATTCTGGTTAAAGCATTTTCATCATCAAACAAGTAGGAAGCAAGTGTTTTAGCAAGTTCTGTTTTACCTACACCTGTTGTTCCTAAAAATAAGAATGAGCCTATTGGACGCTTAGCATCTTGTAAACCAGATCTACTTCTTCTAATAGCATTAGCTACAGCCTCTATAGCTTCTTCTTGCCCTACTACACGCTTGTGTAATACAGACTCTAAGTCTAATAGTTTTTCTCTTTCACTTTGTAGCATTTTTGTTACCGGTATACCGGTCCATTTAGCAACAACATCTGCAATGTCTTCATAGGTAACTTCTTCTTGTATTAAAGTACCATTACTTTGTTGCTCTGCAAGTGTGTTTTGTAGTTTTTCTAATGCTTCTTGGGCTTCTTTAATTTTACCGTATCTAATTTCAGCAACTTTACCATAATCACCGTTACGTTCTGCGCGTTCTGCCTCTAACTTATAATTTTCTATATCTTGTTTTACTTGTTGTATATTATCTACAACTGTTTTTTCACTATCCCATTTTGCAAAAATTTCATTACGTTCTTCTTTAATATTAGCAAGATCTACGTTTAAAATTTTTAGCTTATCCTTATCATTTTCTCTTTTAATAGCTTCAATTTCAATTTCTAATTGCATTATTTTACGGTCAAGAACGTCTAATTCTTCTGGCTTAGAATTAATTTCCATACGTAATTTTGCAGCAGCTTCATCCATTAAGTCAATAGCCTTATCCGGTAAAAATCTGTTTGTTATATAGCGTTGCGATAATTCTACGGCACCAATAACAGCTTCATCCTTAATGCGTACTTTGTGGTGTGCTTCGTATTTTTCTTTTATTCCTCTTAATATAGAAATAGAACTTTCTGTACTTGGTTCATCTACTATTACTTTTTGAAATCTACGCTCTAAGGCCTTGTCTTTCTCAAAATACTTTTGGTATTCGTCTAAAGTTGTAGCACCTATAGCACGTAATTCTCCACGTGCTAATGCAGGTTTAAGTATGTTTGCTGCATCCATAGCACCATCTCCGCCACCAGCACCAACTAGTGTATGTATTTCGTCAATAAATAATACAATTTCGCCATCTGCAGAGGTTACTTCTTTAATAACCGACTTTAAACGTTCTTCAAATTCACCTTTATATTTTGCACCAGCAATTAAGGCACCCATATCTAATGAGTATATAATTTTACCTTTTAAGTTTTCAGGAATATCTCCTTGAATAATACGGTGTGCAATACCTTCTGCAATTGCTGTTTTACCTACACCAGGCTCACCAACTAACATTGGATTGTTTTTTGTTCTACGAGATAAAATTTGCAAAACTCTTCGTATTTCTTCATCTCTCCCAATTACAGGGTCTAGTTTGCCTTCATCTGCTAATCTGTTTAAATTTTTAGCATATTTTTCAAGTGAATTGTAATTTTCTTCTGCACTTTGTGATGTAACATTGTTACCGTTTCTTAACTCTGCTATAGCTGCGTTTAAATCTTTTTCTGTTACCCCTTGATCTTTTAAGATCTGAGAAATTTTACTTTTAGATTTAAAAATAGCCAATAACAAATGTTCTGTAGACACGTATTCATCATTCATTTTTTTAGCTACTATTATAGCTTCGTTAACTGTTTTACCTGCTTCACGAGACATCATTATATCTGCGCCTGTTACTTTTGGTAAACTTTGCAATTCTTTGTCTACAATTTGTGTTAATAACGCAACATTTACATTTAGCTTTTTTAATATAAAAGGCATTACATTTTCATCTACTTTAATTAATGCTTTAAATAAATGTTCGTTTTCTATTTGTTGATTGCCAAGCTCCTGAGCTAGCAGTTGGGCTTGCTGCAAGGACTCTTGAGATTTTATTGTGAAATTATTAATGTTCATATATGTTGTATATTTTATAGTATTAGTATTTTTACGGAGTTAAAAACAATTACCTTACCAAAACAGTAATGCAGACAAAATGACTGTTTTTACGGGGTTTTGCAGGACATTTAGTCAGTTGTAAGGTTGTGTTTTTAGATCGACTTAACTATAAAATTAATATTTATAATGGGAATATTTACAGGTTTATTTGGTGGTAAGGAAGAAAATAAAAAAGAGGAAAAAGATTTACCTTGGATACCCTTAACTACTGTTGCGCAATTGCAGGATATTGAAGAAAAATCTAAAACAAAAACGCAGTTTATTTTTAAGCATTCTACCACTTGTGGTATTAGCCGTATGGTTATAAAAATGTTTAGAGATACATACAATTTTACAGAAGACCAAGCAGATTTATACTACTTAGATTTGTTGCAATACAGAGAAGTTTCTAATGAAACAGGGTATAAGTTTCAGGTAATTCATCAATCACCACAATTGTTGGTTGTAAAAAATGGAGTTGCGGTTGCTGATGCTTCTCACGGTTCTATAACAGACTTAGATTTAGAAAAATATTCATAAATAAAAACGCCCTTGCATTTGCAAGGGCGTTTTTATAATTACTTATTATTAGAACTTATGTCTTATAATAATGTTTTTTAAATTGGCCTTTAAACTTTCACCAGCATCATAAACCATTTGCTCGTTGGTAGGGAACTCCACAGATTTTAAGCTTAACATAGAAATTAAATCACTTGTTAAAGCTCTTTTATCACCTCTATAATTTGCGTAGTTGTGTTCAAAAACAAACTGACTAGCTAAAGGGTATGTATTTACTTGTTGCCTTGTATTTAAATCTATAAAGCTTACAACACCAGTTACTTGCGCAGACTTAGATTGTGTAAATTGGTAAAAATTACACCTTACAGTTTTAAATTTATCTGTTTTTACTTTGTTGCCATCTTCATCTACAACAACTTCACCATCTTTATCTAGTACATATTTGTAACCATCTTTAATTTGAGACTCTTTTACAAGTTCTTTTTCTCTAATCTGTTCTGGTGAAATATTTATTTCTCTAAAGTCTACTTCCATTTCATAATCATACTTAACAGTACTCATTGGTTGTGCGTGGTACTCTGTCCATAAATCATTTAAGCCATAGGTATTAAAGTTTAGTAAATCATCTTCTAAACGTACCGGAATAATTTTATCTGTACTATTTATAAGCTTTACTCTAACATAATCTATTCCTTTGTTGTGTGCTTCTTCAATTTTTATTCTGCTGTCTTCATAATTAGGACTCAACTCGTTTAGATAATTAAAATCATCATATGCTCTTCTGTAATCATCTTTGCTCACTGCGTTAGCAAGTAAATTACTAGCGTTACTATATAAATAGTCTGCTAACTGTTTTTTAGAAGACAATATTTTATCATTATAATTAACAATATTAAAATCTGCATTTCTGTTTTCATCTACTATCCTTAATGGTAGTAATGGCTTAATTTGTTCTTGTATATTTTTAAGTCGTGTGTAGGCATTAAAAATATTTTCGTAGTTAGCAGCGTTGCCGTCTTTCTTTAAAAAGGCAATATTACTTAATTCTCTTTCTGTATTTTTTTTAAATGCATCTTCTAATAATGAGATATATGGTTGGTTGCTTTTTTTAGTTTTATTAGAAGCTAAATTTTTAATAGAAGTTTGTATTACAGATAAATAGTTACCTGTATTTATTGCTTCTTGAGTCTTTTTAACTCCACTACAGGAGGCTAAAAAAATTGATACTGCGGTTAATAGTAAAATTTTTTTCATAACATCTAAATTTAATATTGTAGGTATGTTTTCAATAGTCGTGCCAACATACAAAAGAGAAAACGCTTACAGTGGTTAAATAGTATATTTTACAAGGGGTAATAGCGTAATATTTTTTTTGTTAGAATATAATTATGGTCTAATATTTTGATTAATAGTATAATTATTGAGCAAAAAAAATTCCCTTTAAAAGGGAATTTTTTAAATGTATATGTAAATTATTTAATGGATATTGCAGGTAGTAATTTAGTAGAAACTTCTCCAAAACCAATACGCACACCGTCTTTTTTACAATAACCTCTTAAGGTAACAGTGTCATTATCTTGTATAAATTTTCTGGTTTCTCCGTTAGATAATTCTACTGGTTTAGTTCCTTGCCAAGACAACTCTAGCATAGATCCGTAAGAGTCTGGAGTTGGACCAGATATGGTTCCGCTTCCCATCATATCACCACTATTAACCTTGCAACCATTTATGGTGTGGTGTGCAAGTTGTTGAGCCATTGTCCAGTACATGTATTTAAAATTAGATTTAGAAACAGTAGTAGGTTCTCCATTTTCTGGTGTAATATCTACTTCTAAATTAATATCAAAAGATTTATCTCCTGTTTGTTGTAAATAGGGTAGTGGTTTAGGTTCTTGTGCAGGGCTCGCTGTTCTAAAAGGTTCTAAAGCATCTAATGTAACTATCCACGGAGAAATTGAAGAAGCAAAGTTTTTAGCTAAAAACGGGCCTAGAGGTACATATTCCCATTTTTGAATATCTCTGGCACTCCAATCATTAAATACTACCATGCCAAAAATATAATCTTCGGCTTCATCAACAGGTATAGGTTCACCTAATAGGTTAGCGTCTGTAGTAATAAAAGCAGTCTCTAGTTCAAAATCTACTAATTTTGATGGGCCAAATACAGGAGTTTCTTCACCCTTAGGTAATGTTTGTCCGTTTGGTCTATGTACAGGAGTGCCACTTGGTATAATTGTAGAGCTTCTGCCGTGGTAACCAACAGGTATATGCAACCAATTTGGTAATAAAGCATTGTTAGGGTCTCTAAACATTGTACCAACATTAGTAGCATGTTCCTTACTAGAGTAAAAATCTGTGTAATCACCAATTTGTACAGGTAATTGCATTTCTACCTCATTCATAGTAAAAAGTACAATTTTTTTGTGCTCTTCATTATTTTGTAATGCAGGATTGTTAATATCAAAAATTTCGCTAATTCTGTTACGAACCAAGCGCCATGTTTTTTTACCGTCTGATATAAAATCATTTAAAGAATCTTGTAAAAAAATATCATCTGTTAACGGTATACCATCAAAATACCCTAATTGGTGCAGAGCACCTAAATCTATTGCATAGTCTCCTATACGAGTACCTATGGTAATAATATCGTCCCTGGTTAAAAATACACCAAAAGGAATATTCTGAATTGGAAAGTCTGAAGTAGAATCAACAGAAATCCAAGATTTTTTTGAAGGATCGTTAGTTTTTATAGGCATATTGTACGTGTTAATTTTTTTTTGATAAATTTCTTTTCAAATATATTATTTTCTTCTGATTAAAGAATCTCAATTTGTATTTTTACACTTTATTAACGCAATAAAATATCTATGCAACGCGATAACCAAATTTTTGATTTAATTAATGACGAAAAACAACGTCAATTAGAAGGAATAGAATTAATAGCTTCAGAGAATTTTACAAGTCCACAAGTTATGGAGGCAGCAGGTTCTGTGCTTACCAATAAATATGCAGAAGGTTATCCTGGAAAGCGTTATTATGGTGGTTGTGAGGTTGTTGATGAAATTGAGCAATTAGCAATAGATAGAGCAAAAGAGCTTTTTGGAGCAGAATATGTAAACGTGCAGCCACACTCGGGGTCACAGGCAAATGCATCTGTATATCATGCGTGCTTAAAGCCTGGAGATACTATTTTAGGTTTTGATTTATCTCATGGAGGGCATTTAACTCACGGATCTCCTGTAAACTTTTCTGGGCGTTTGTATAATCCGGTTTTTTATGGAGTAGAAGAAGAAACAGGAGTTTTAAACTATGATAAAATACAAGAAATAGCAACTAAAGAAAAGCCTAAAATGATTATTGCAGGTGCTTCTGCTTACTCTAGAGATATAGATTTTGAGCGTTTTAGAGTTATTGCAGATAGTGTTGGTGCTTTATTGTTAGCAGATATTTCGCATCCGGCAGGTTTAATTGCAAAGGGTATATTAAATGACCCAATGCCACATTGCCACATTGTTACTACTACTACGCACAAAACATTACGTGGTCCTAGAGGAGGAATGATTATGATGGGGAAAGATTTTGAAAATCCTTTTGGGATAAAACTTAAAAATGGAAATTTACGTAAGATGTCTGCTTTATTAGATTTAGCAGTTTTTCCTGGTAACCAAGGCGGACCATTAGAGCATATTATTGCAGCCAAAGCTGTAGCTTTTGGAGAAGCTTTAACAGATGAGTATTTGCATTATATGATTCAGGTTAAGAAAAACGCAGCAGCTATGGCAGCAGCTTTTGTTAAAAAAGATTATAAAATAATTTCTGGAGGTACAGATAACCATATGATGCTTATTGACCTAAGAAATAAAAATATAACAGGTAAGGACGCAGAAAATGCTTTAGTTAAAGCAGATATTACAGCAAATAAAAATATGGTTCCTTTTGATGATAAATCTCCTTTTGTAACTTCAGGAATCCGTTTTGGAACTGCGGCTATTACAACACGTGGTTTAAAAGAAGATGATATGCAAACTATTGTAGATTTTGTAGATGCTGTAATTAATAGCCCAGAAGATGAAGAGGTTATTTTAAATGTTAGAGAAAAAGTAAATGCTCTAATGGAAGGTAGAGCATTGTTTAATTAATAGTAAACTTATAATAACCGTTAAAAAAATGGAAAACCTATACAGGTTTTCCATTTTTTATATATGATCTATCATAAACAGATCACCTCTATTAGTGCTGTTGTTGCGCACATCATAAATAACGGCATCTTCTTCAGACTCATAATAAAGTCCCCAGAATCCAAAGTAAGATTTTTCAGTTATATTGGTTAAGCTTATATTATCTTCAGATAAAATTGGCAAATGTATTTCTGTAGGTAATTCTAAATTTTCAGTCATTAAACATTCTACATTAGTAACTAACGTATCTAAAATGGCATCTAAGCTATTAACTATACTATTGTTGCATACTTTACTTATAATTACAGATGTATCTGCTAAATAAATAGCACATTCAGCTATATCTACAAATTGTTCTGTATTACACCTTAACTTTTCTAAACTTTTGTAAAATTGCTCTAATCTAGATGAGTTTACATCTAATTTATCTTTTAACCAATTAGAGTTGTTGTAAAAACACACACCTTCTGATAGCCAAAAGTTAGATTGGAACTCAATACCTATTTCAAAAGCATCTGGTTTATTGTTTAAGATCCTAATAAGAACTCTAGAAAAATATGCTTTTTCTAGTTCGTTTCTAAAAATTTCTAGTTGTTCTAATATACACTCTGGGACATTATTAGAATAACGTATATCATTGTATTGCGATGGGTTAGACATCATAGTATCAATTGTAGGTGGTTATACTTACTACAAAGCTATGATGATTTTTTGAGTTTGGATTATACGTAAACCTTGGATTTTTTGAGGTTATTATCTTAAATGGGCAAAAAAATGTTAAAGTTTTTAACAGCGTAAGTTGCTACTTACATTCTTTTAAATAAAGCCCCTCCTTTTTGCCTCGTTAATTAAGGCAAGGTCATTTTCGTTTTCAATATCAAAAATAAATTTAAGTTTACGCTTTCTGGTTTCTATACCTGTTACAGATAAATTAACGTAATCTACTAAGTCTTTTGTTTTAATTCCTAATGATAAACGATATAGTATTTCTTTATCATCTTCATTAATCATTATATTGTTAGTCATTGTTTTTCTAAAAACATCAATGGCAGATTTAGAATAGTATGTACTATCATTTAAAACATTATCTAACGCTTTTTCAATCACTTCTTCATTAACTTCTGTTTTAACAATGTAGCCATCTGGGTTTACAGAAGAAAATATATTACTAATTCGCAAACTGTCGCTAAATGAAGATTGAAATATTATTTTTGTTTTAGGAGATATCTCTCTTAAAAGCATTCCTAAATGTTCTCCAGTTTTGTTTCCATCAATATTTTCTTTGTCTGGTTTTTCAATTTGTATGTCTAAAAATGCAACATCAAAAATATTACTTTCAATTATTTTTTTAGCCTCTTGGTAGCTATTTGCGGTGGTTAAGTTAATATTATATTTAGCTGGGTTTATATCTGCAAATGTATACTGGTATCCTTTTAGTATAAGTTGATGATCATCAACAGCTAATATTTTTAGGGTTCGCATATTTTGTTAAACTTTGATCTGGTTTATGAATTAAATACTTTTTTATCTTCTACAGGTATGGTAATGTAGATTTTTGTTCCTTCACCAATTTTACTCTCTATATTAACGTTTGCATTAATTTTATTAGCTCTAGAGTAAATATTTTTAAGTCCAATACCTCTTTTTTTCTTTTGGAGGTTAAAACCTACACCATCATCAGATAAAATTACTGATAAATTTGAATTCTTCATACTTAAATCTAATAAAATGTTTTCTGCTTTAGAATATTTTACACAGTTTTGTACACCTTCTTGTATTATTCTATATAGGTTAATTTTAATTTCTGCATTTAAGTAATCCCAATCTATTTTTTTATCAAACGTAAAGCTTGTTTTTATATTTGATGCTTTACTGGTATTGTGTAAAAGTTCTATAATAGAATTTGTAAAGTTTTGCATTTTTTTGGATGATGCAGCACTTAATGTATGTGATATTGTTCTAATTTCTTCTGCTGTTTCTTGTAATTGCTTTATAAGATCTAAACGCTCTGCAATTGCTTCTTCATCTGCTCTTTTATTTGTGGCTTTTAAAATTAAACCTATACCAGTTAAGCTGCCAAGTACACCATCATGTAACTCCTGAGATATGCGTAGTTGCTCTTCTTGTTTGGCTTGTGCAAGTTTTCCTTTTTGATCTAACATTAAGTTAAATGTTTCTAAGTTGGTTTCTTGCTGTTCTTGTTCAAATTTTAATTTCTGATTTTTTATATACTGACTACCAATTATAAAAATAGCAAAAGCCAATAGGAGGGCACCAATTACAAAAGATATTAGAATTTGTTTTTGTTCTTCTAATTCTTCTTTTTCTTCAATTACCTCGTCAGTTTCATATTTAATACGAGTAAATTTATCTTGTATCATACGCTCCTCTGCAATTAAGCTATCATTTAAAACAATATATTTATGAGCATAGTTACTTGCATTTATGGGGTCTATAGATGTTAAAATGTCATATGCTTGTAATAATCGTTTATTGTTTTTGTTTGCTAAGGAATACTCTTCAGATTTTTTAGCGTTTTCTAACGCTTTAGAAGTATCCTTTTTTAAAATGTAAAACTCCGCTAAATTATAATGACTAATAGCTAATCCTGTGTTGTCTCCTAAGCTATCTCTAATTTGTAAGGCGCGTATTAATTGTTTTTCTACATTAATTGTATCTTTAATTTTTAACTTAGTATAGGCTAGGTTGTCTAAAACTTTAGCGTAGAATAATGCTTTTTTTTCATACAAACTGTCTACGGCTAACACTTTTTCATAGTTTTCTATTGCATTATCATAATCTTCTTTATCTCTATATACATTAGCAATATTGTTTACTAAGGTTGTATTTATTTTACTTTTAGGTTTAATCTTTTTGTAATATTCTAGTGCTTTATTATAGTACTCTAAAGCTCTATCATGTTCTTTTAGTGCATTAGTAACTGATCCTAAATTGTTGTATGAACTATATAGTTCTAAATCTGAGTCTTCAACATCATCAAATAATTCAATAGCTTTTATGGTAGATATTTCACTACCTCTATAATCTTTTACATGTGATTGTAAAATAGAGAGTGATTGAAGAACTGTACCTTCTTTTTTCTTCTTTTTTTGAAGAGCAAAAATGTTTTGTGCTTTTAAGTAGTAAACGTAACTACTGTCTACTTTTAATTTTTCGTGGAAAAAATATCCCAGATCCCAATAAGCATAAGCTAATAATGTAGAGTCTTTTTGTTTTAGAGATAACTCCATTACTTTTTTATTGGTTTCTCTAAAATTTAAGGAGTCGTCTTGTGTTAAATAAGTGTATGCAAGTGAGTGTAGTTGTCTTCTGTAAACAGAATCCTTTTTATGTTGCAAAAGGTTTGTAGTATCTTTTGTTTTTTGTTGATGCTTTGTAACTTCTACAAGCTGTTGCTTCTCCTTTTTTTGATTACAAGAAAATAGTAATACCGTAATAATAAGTAGCGTATATAATTTTTGCACGTAGATTGGGTTTTTAAATACCCCAAGGTATAAAAAAAGCCTTAAATGTTAAATTTAAGGCTTTAAAATATTTTTATTTTTTTTAAAGTTTTTAGTCTACTGCACCACCACTACCTTTTGGCAATTCAACTTCATCGTCATCAGTACTAACTTCACCACCACTACCTTTTGGCAATTCAACTTCATCATCATCAGTACCAACTTCACCGCCGCTACCTTTTGGAAATTCAACTTCATCATCATCAGTACTAACTTCACCGCCGCTACCTTTTGGCAATTCAACTTCATCGTCATCAGTACCAACTTCACCGCCACTACCTTTTGGAAATTCAACTTCATCATCATCAGTAGCATTAATATTTTCATATAAAGCGTCATCAGATGCACTGTCTACATCACAAGAGAATAATAATAGGCTAAAGATAAATAATACAAGTAGGTTAATTAAATTTTTCATAATCATTTTTTTTGGTTAAATATATTTTTATTGCTTTGCTAAAGTATAATTATTTACTGTCTGTATAAGTAAGAAATTATATCTATTAGTGTAAGTCATATATCTGTTAGTGTTTGGGGTGGTTTTGTTAGTTTTTGTTCAATTCTGAGTAGAAATTGTATTTTTGCTTATCTTATTTTTAATAATATCTATTTTTTGTTTGTATGATTTTGAGAATGGTAGTTTAACATCGCTCTTTTTAATAACGCAGACATTTTTACCATAATTAATGCCAGATACATATGTGCTATTTATAATGTAACTTTGATGAATTCTTATAAAGTTTTCAGGTAGTTTGTTTTCAAAAGTCTTAAGAGTTTTAAAGGCGCTTACTTTTTTACCACTATTAAGGTATATATCTGTAGCATTATTGTCTGCTTTAAGGTATAATATATCTGATGTTTCTATGTATTGGTAATCTTTATATGATTGAAGGCATAATGTTGGTGAAGTTTCTTTTTTGGGAGTTTGCTTTCTAATTTTAAAAACAGCTTTTCTAATATCAAACTCATTATATGGTAGCAACCAATAATCAAAAAAACCATTTTTGATTGCCTCATACGCATATTCTTTATTTTTGCTTACACCTATAATTAAAGGAATTTGATTTATGTATTGATGTAAATCTGAAACCATTTGAAAATACTCTAAAGCATTTTTTTGAAGATCTATAAAAATGATGTCGGGACCATACTTAAGTATACTGTTTAATGCAGTATTAGAATTTTCTGAAATATTTACGCACATAAAATCCTTGTACTCTTCTAAATAATACTGAAGCTGTAAATTAGAAGAAGCAGAGTTTCCTATAATTGTATATGAATAATTCATTGCAAATGTTCTCTTGTATAAAATTACATATACATAAGCAATATTGATTATAGGTAAACCTCTAATTTTTTGTGGTTTTAAGTGTTAAAATGTTCGTTTTCTTGCTAATTAGATGTATTATCTTACAAACAGAAAAGAAAATGAATTAGCTTATTGTTTTATCTGTATTTCTAACCTCTATTATTTGTAGTTTATATATAAGATTAGTTTTGATGTGTTTTTAAGGATAGCTGTAGAAGTAAATTAGAAACTAAATTTACATGTAAGTAGTTTAGAGGGTACTTTTTTATATTATCCTTATACGTGTAATTACTTAGTAAGTTATGAGAGCTTTTGTATATAAAGCTGATGTGTATACTTATGAATAAAAAAAAAGGTATCATATTATTTTGTTACTTATTTAAGTTAATAAATAAGGCCATATATAATAAGGTATAAAAGTTGCTAAAATAATAGCATATTAGTCAATAAAAATATTCTTTATTTTTTCAGATACACGAATAGGGCGTAAGCTTTTAGAGTTTAAGAGGCACCATTCTGTTTTAGATTTTAGTATAAGTTTATTGGTTTTTGCATTTTTCATTTCTACAATACGTATAGATATGGCTCCCTCTGATTTTTTTATATAGGTTTTTAATTCAATAACATCATTTAATACCGCAGCAGATTTGTATTCTAAATAGTGAGTGCTAACTACCCACATATGGTTGTCTTGGACCTCTTTACTTGCAGAGGCTTGCCAATGTTCTTTAGATATATCTTGTACCCATTGCAAATACCTGACATTATTAACGTGATTTAAATCATCTAAATCATCCTTAGTTACGGTAATAGTTTTGTGATATACTTTCAAACGTTATTTTTTTATAAGGGCAACTTCAAACATTTTATCCCAGTTTTTACCAGTAACAAAAAACGTTTTTGTTGTAGGGTTGTAAGCAATACCATTTAAAACATCTACATTATCAGTTTTGGTAACTTTATCCTTTAAACCGTTAAAGTTAATTATGCCTTCTACTATACCACTGTTTGGATTTATTATAACTGCTACATCTTGCCCAGATTGCCAAGTATTAGCATAAATTTTTCCATCTACATATTCTAGCTCATTAATTTTAATTAGTTTTTTACTATTTGTGTACACTTCAATAGCACTTTCCTCTATTAAAGTTTCTGCATTTAGTGTCCAAATTTTTTCAGAACCATCACTCTTATATAGTTTTTCACCATCATTACAAAATCCCCAGCCTTCTTTACTTTTTCCGTATGTAAATTGATCTATTTCTTTAAAAGTATCTGCGTTGTAAACAAAACCAATATTACTTTGCCATGTTAAATGGTATATTTTGTTGTCTAAAATAGTAATGCCTTCTCCAAACTGAGTATCCTTTAATTTGTGCTCTTTAAAAATAGTACCAGTTTTATAATCTAACTTTACTAAAACAGATTTTCCTCTTTTACCAGTACTTTCATACAAGGTGTCTTTATAAAACTCCAGACCCTGTGTAAAGTAGTTTGGGTTATGCGGATATTCATTTAAAATTTCATAAGTGTATATACTAGGAGCGGTACTTGCAAACACGGTTATTTTTTTTGAAACTTCTACAACGGTATCATCATCATAGGTAATTTCTGCTGTAACAGTTTTTTTTCCAACTTTTTCTGTTTTTAAGACTAATTTATTGTCTTTAACATCAACTTTTTCACCATCTAAAGTATACGAAACGGCATTAATAGTTTTGTTTTTTTTGTTTTTTACAGTAATATCTACAGTTTCATTTTGATGAAATTTTGCTTTTTTACCGGTTATTTGTATTTCAAATAACTTAGAAGCAGGTGTATTTGCTCCTCCACAAGAAATTAATAATATTGTTATTGCGCTGTAAGTTAAAAACTTAAGTGTTTTCATAATAATGGTATTAGTATTAGCAAGGTATTTAATTAAAATTAGAATGAAAAATGATTGCGAAAAATTTAAAAGATTGTATATTTGCACCCGGCAAGTCCTACACGACCAGCTCCTGCTTAATCCCCCAGGGTGGGAACGCAGCAAGGGTACGCGGTTGAGCGGTGCGATGTAGGTAGCTTGCCTTTTTTTATGCGCTAAATTTAGCAAAGCATAATTTCCACTATCCTTTATTTATTTGTTAATTTGCACTCGTAATTATTTTAATAATATGAGTAATAAAGTAGTCTTAATAACAGGCGGTTCTTCAGGTATAGGTAAATCTATAGGTATTTTTTTAACTGCTAAAGGCTATACTGTGTATGGTACTACACGTGACAAAGCTAAATATCCAAACTTTAATCATTTTAACTTAGTTAACCTAGACGTAAGAAATACAGAAACTATTAATGAAGCTGTATCTTATGTTATAGAGCAAGAAGGTCGTTTAGATGTTTTGGTTAATAATGCTGGTGTTGGTATTACTGGCCCAATAGAAGAAACTCCTAATCAAGAAATTATTAATGCTTTTGACGTTAATTTAAATGGCCCTATTCATGTCATGAAGGCTGTGTTACCGCAGATGAGAAAACAAAAAAACGGACTAATTATAAATATTACCTCTATTGCGGGTTATATGGGCTTGCCTTACAGAGGAATTTACTCTGCAAGTAAAGGAGCTCTGGAGCTTGTTGTAGAGGCAATGCGTATGGAGGTAAAAGATTTTGGTGTGCATATAACAACAGTGGCTCCAGGAGATTTTGCAACAAATATTGCTTCAGGTAGGTATCATGCCCCTCTTTTAGATTCTTCTCCTTATAAAAAACCATATGGTAATACATTAAATGTAATGAACGAGCACGTAGACTCTGGTAATGATCCAATACAGGTTGCAGAAATGGTTTTTAAAATTATGAATACTAAAAAACCTAAAGTGCATTACAGAGTAGGGGCTTTTATGCAGAAATTTTCATTGTTTTTAAAGAAAATTTTACCAGATAAAACATATGAAAAATTATTATTGAATCATTACAAATTGTAGTTTTGTAACAATTGTAAAATAGCAGATTAACTGTAAAACCATATTTACTTAAAACATAATTTTTAAAATAACAAAAGATGAAATTTTTTATTGACACAGCAAATTTGGCACAAATAAAAGAAGCACAAGAATTAGGTGTTTTGGACGGTGTAACAACTAACCCTTCTTTAATGGCCAAAGAGGGCATTACTGGTAAAGACAATATTTTAAAACATTATGTTGATATCTGTAACATTGTAGATGGTGATGTTTCTGCAGAAGTTATTGCTACAGAGTATGAAGCAATGATTAAAGAAGGTACGGAGCTGGCTGAATTGCACGAGCAAATTGTTGTAAAATTACCAATGATTAAAGACGGTGTAAAAGCGTGTAAGTATTTCTCTGATAAAGGAATAAGAACTAATGTAACACTAGTTTTTTCTGCAGGTCAAGCTTTATTAGCAGCTAAGGCAGGTGCAACTTATGTATCTCCTTTTATTGGAAGGTTAGATGATATTTCTACAGACGGTTTAAACTTAATTGCTGAGATTAGACATATATATGATAACTATGCATTTTCTACAGAGATTTTAGCAGCATCTGTTAGACATACAATGCACGTTATAGATTGTGCTAAAATTGGAGCAGATGTAATGACTGGTCCTTTATCTTCTATTGAAGGTTTATTAAAGCACCCTTTAACTGATAGTGGCTTAGCTAAATTTTTAGAAGATTACAAAAAAGGAAACTAGTTTCTAAAATTTTTAAGTATAAAAAAATCCCCTAAAATTATCTTAGGGGATTTTTATTTTTCATACAAGAGCTATATTAACGGTTAAAACTCACCATACATATTAGCAAAAGCATTTTTAATTTTGCCTTCTTTAGTAACAATTGCCCTGTTTAGTTTACCGTTAATTATTAAGGCATTATTTATAGTTTTAAGATTTTTTGCTCTGTACTGTGTATCTTGGTCTAAATTGTTAGACTTAATAATGTTTTCCCAACTTTGTTTGTCTGTTCTTAAACTTATACCAATAAATGTATTTTTATTATTAGGATTACTTTTTAATGTATTTACACGATTAATAATGTTTTTAAAATGCTTACTATTTTCTCCCATCCAAAAGTAAAAAACAACATTTTTTTGGTCTTCACTAATAGCTTTTAATGTTTTTTCTTTTCCGTTAAAACCTTCTAAGCTAATAGCTGGTAAGCTATTGTTTGGCTGTAAACGCTCTATATTTACAAATAATGAGTCTATTTCTGCTATATGTTTATTTTTACCTGCAATTTTATGTAAGCCGGTCATAAACAATTTATTATTCTCGTATGTGTCATCAGAACGTAAAAGGTAATTTAAAGCAACGTTTCTTATTAAGTTGTCTTTTAAGTTCTTTTCACCAACCATACTATCTATTAGTTTTAGTTGGTGCTCACTAAAATGTAGCTGATTTACATAATAACTTCCGTTTATTTCACAACCTTCTTTACAATTTATATAAGACATACCACCAAAGTGTTGCTTCATAAAATTATAATATGGAGTAATATAAGTGTAGTTAGAGTTATTATATGTTAAGTCTTTACGGTAAGCATAAAAATCTTCAGGTGGCTGTTTTAATGATTTTTCTTTTAAAGCTCTTCTATGTTTAAAAGGGTACTTTTCTTTGTATAAATATGTAGTGTAATCTATACCTGTTTTTGCTATTGTAACGGCATCATCAGACAAATTTGCATCAACCTTTAAATTATTTAATGCATTTATTTTTATGTCGTGTAAAGAATCTACTTTTTTACTAAACTCATTAGGTTCTAAAATGTACATTTTGTCTAAAATGTTCAATTCTTCATTTTCATGAGTTAAAAACATTTCAAGTAAAAAGTTGTTTATTTCTTGTCCAATACCATCAAAAACTAGAGATTCATCAAAATCTACAGTATTAACTCTAATTAATAAACTATCTCCTTTTTCTAGATAAATGTATTGTACTTCTTTGTGACCAAAATGGTATAGACCCTCTTCAGCCGAAGAATCTAATTCAAAAGCAAACCTGTTATTGTTGTCTAATTTACTAGAGCAAACCTTACGATCATCTTTGTAAAGAACAACACTATCGTTTTTAGGGTTTACAATTTCACCAGCAAAGTATATGTAGGGGGAGTTTTTTTGTTTCTCGCCGCAACTTATTAGTAAAGAAATGGAAAGAAAGAGTAAAAATTTATTCATATAGTAATAGCTAACGTTACACACAAATTTAATGAACCTTAAGGTGTACTATTGTTAATGTGTCGTTAAAAAAAATATTAGAAAGATGAAATACACGGTTTATTGGTTAAAATGTATTGGCATTAGGGGTTTAAATTCACTATTTTTGCACAAATTTTAAAATAAAAATATGCTATCAGTATCTAATTTATCTGTTCAATTTGGAAAAAGAGTCCTTTTTGATGATGTAAACGTAACTTTTACTCAAGGAAATTGTTATGGTATAATTGGTGCCAATGGTGCTGGTAAATCTACCTTTTTAAAAGTGTTATCTGGACAAATAGACCCTACTTCTGGACACGTGCATTTAGAAGCGGGTAAAAGAATGTCTATTTTAGAACAAAACCACAATGCTTATGATGAGTATACGGTACAAGAAACAGTGGTTATGGGTAACAAACCATTGTATAAAATTAAAAAGGAAATTGATGCACTTTATGCAGATTATAATGATGAAAATGCAGACAGAATAGGAGAGTTACAGGTGCTTTTTGAAGAAATGGATGGTTGGAATGCAGATAGTGCTGCAGCTACAATGTTATCTAACTTAGGTATATCAGAGGAGTTTCATTTCTCTTCAATGGCAGATTTAGATTCTAAACTAAAAGTACGTGTTTTATTGGCTCAGGCATTATTTGGTAGTCCAGATGTTTTAATTATGGATGAGCCTACCAACGACTTGGATTATGAAACTATTAACTGGCTAGAGCGCTTTTTAGCAGGTTATGATAATACAGTTATTGTAGTATCGCATGATAGACACTTTTTAGATGCAGTTTGTACTTCTATAGGTGATATAGATTTTGGTAAAATAAACTTGTACTCTGGTAACTATACTTTTTGGTATGAGAGTAGTCAACTTGCAGCAAGACAAAGAGCTCAGCAAAATAAAAAGGCAGAAGAAAAAGCAAAAGAACTACAAGAGTTTATTATGCGTTTTAGTGCCAATGTTGCTAAAAGTAAACAGGCTACTTCTAGAAAAAAAATGCTTTCTAAATTAAAGATTGATGACATTAAGCCATCTAGTAGAAGATATCCTGCAATAATTTTTGAAAGAGAAAGAGAGGCGGGAGATCAAATTTTAAATGTAGAAAACCTTTCGGCAACATCTGAAGATGGAGATTTACTATTTAAAAATGTAAATATTAATTTGGCAAAAGGAGATAAGGTTGCTATAATATCTAAAGATTCTAGGGCTAGTACTGCTTTTTATGAAATTATAAATAATAATAAACAAGCTGCTTCTGGTGAGTTTAAATGGGGTGTTACAACATCGCAGTCATATTTACCGGCAGACAACTCAGAATTTTTTAATAAACCAATAAACCTAGTAGATTGGTTGCGCCAATGGGCAAAAACAGAGGAAGAAAGAGAAGAAGTACATATTAGAGGGTTTTTAGGGAAAATGCTTTTTAGTGGAGAAGAAGGACTTAAAAAATGTACTGTATTATCTGGAGGAGAAAAAGTACGTTGTATGTTAAGTAGAATGATGATGCTAAGAGCTAATGTAGTAATGTTAGATGAGCCTACAAACCACTTAGATTTAGAAAGTATTACAGCTTTTAATAACTCTTTAAAAAACTTTAAAGGAACAGTTTTGTTTACAACACACGATCATGAGTTTGCTAACACTGTTGCTAACAGAATTATAGAGTTAACGCCTAATGGAGCTATAGATAGGTACTTAACGTTTGATGAGTATATGTCTGATAAGTCTATAAAAGAACAAAGAGCAAAGTTATACCAATCTTAATAAATTGTTACTTTACCGATAAAATGCACATTTTATAGTTGTATAGTAATGTAAAAGTTGTATATTGTCGGTGAACTTAAGCCGTTCACCGACAATTAAAATGATATTTACTTTTACATTCGTATGAAATTCCCCCTAATTCATCTAGTAATAGCTATGCTATCTGCAGGCTATTTATCAGCTCAAAACACTTCTGCAACTATTAATAACCAAGGGATGAACCCTAATTTTTCTATTGTAGAAAATACACAGCAGTCACAAACACACAAAACTTTATTAGCGGCTATGCAAGGATCAGATTTAGAAGATTTGTTACGTAACGATGGCCCTTTTACTGTATTTGCACCTAGTGATAAGGCATTTAGTAAAATGTCTTCTGAGAAATTAACTGAGTTGTTAAAAAGTGAAAATAAAAAGGACTTAACCTCTTTGCTTACATACCATATTATTGCCGGAAAAATATCTGCTTCTAAAATTTTAAAAGCAATGTGCCAAGGAAATGGAGTAGCAACTTACACTACCATACAGGGTAAAAAAATTGTTGCAACTATGAAGGGTACAGATATAATACTTACAGATGCATTAGGGCACTCTGCTAAAATTACAGCTGCAGATGCAGAACAATGTAATGGTGTTATGCATCTTATAGACAGCGTAATTTTACCAAAGCAGATTTAATTACGTTAATACATTAACGTAATTCTGCTCCTAATTTTTTCTCGTAGTTATTTCTAAGTTTAGACATAATTTTGTCTATTTGTTTGTCTTTTAGCGTGTCTTTATCATCAGATAATGTAAAGCTTACAGCGTAAGATTTTTTACCTTTTGGTAACTTGTCACCAGTGTAAACATCAAACAAGTTTACTTCTTTTAAAAATTTCTTTTCAGTTTCAAAAGCAATGTCATAAAGATCTTTAAAGTTTACTTTTGTATCTAATAGTAACGCAAAATCTCTTTTAACACTTGGGTACTTGCTAATTTCTTTAAAAACAATTGTGTTTTGCTTGGCTAATTTTATAATATTATCCCAGTTAAAATCGGCAAATAAAACCTCTTGCTTAATGTCAAAATCTGCTGTTATAGATGGTTTAATAACACCAAACTCTACCACAGCTAATTTATTTGCTTTTAGAGATAAACCTTCTTGAAAAACATCGTTCTCTACAGGAGAAGAACTTGTTTTACGAATACCAAGTTTGCTAAACACAGTTTCTATACAAGACTTTAAATAAAAGAAATCTGATTTGTTTTGAGTTGCGTACCAGTTTTCATCTTCTTGTTTACCTGTTAAAAACAGAGACAAGTGTTTGTTCTCTATTCTTTTGTCTAAGTAGTTGTGGTAAGTTTTACCAAATTCAAAAAACTTAAGGTTTAACTTTTTTCTATTAATGTTGTGTGATATTGCCTCTAAACCACTAAATAACATAGACTGTCTTAGTACAGATAAGTCTGAGCTAAGTGGATTAAGCATTGCTACAGAATTACTATCTTTTAAGTTTTCTGAGTGTTTATTGTAATCTATAGTGGTTAAACTATTAGCCATAATCTCGTAAAAACCTTGGCTAGCTAATTGGTTCCCTATTACATTTTGCAATTTGTAATCTTCAAACCTAGATGTTGTAGCTATAGATGCATTAAGTTTTGTTGTAAAGTTTATGTTGTTGTAACCATAAACTCTAAGTATTTCTTCAATAACATCTACTTGCCTTTGTACATCTACACGGTAAAAAGGAATAGCAAGTCCCATTCCAGATTCAGAAACATTCTTAACTTTAATATCTAAAGATGTTAAAATAGATTTTATGGTTTCTCCGGGTATGTTTTGTCCTATTAATTTGTTTATTTTTTCATAGGTTAAAAACACTTCGTGGTCTTCAACTCTTTTTGGATAAAGCTCTACAATGTCAGATGTTATGTCACCCCCTGCAATTTCTTTAATTAATGATGCAGCTCTGCGTAGCGCATACTCAACATTTTGTATATCTATACCTCTTTCAAACCTAAAAGAAGCATCAGTATTTAAACCGTGTCTTTTTGCAGTTTTACGTACAGACACCGGATTAAAGTAAGCACTTTCTAAAAATATTGCTGTAGTATTTTCTGTAACACCAGAATCTTTTCCTCCTAAAATACCAGCTATACATAGTGGTTTTTCTTCGTCACAAATCATTAAGTCTTCTTCGTGTAGTTCTCTTTCTACATCATCTAAAGTTGTAAACTTAGTGCCAGCAGCAACTGTTTTAACTTCTATTTTGTGACCTTTAATTTTATTAGCATCAAAAGCATGTAGTGGTTGCCCTAATTCATGTAAAACATAATTTGTAGCATCTACAACATTGTTTTTAGGTGTTAATCCTATAGAGCGTAATCTATTTTTTAACCAATCTGGAGAATCTTTAATCTCTAAATTACTAATTGTAACACCGCAATACCTTGGTGCTAGTTCGTTATTATCTACATCTACAGTAACTTTTAATGATCTATTTTCTACATTAAAGTTTGTTACAGGAGGTGTAATTAATTCTTTTTTAATTTCTTGTTGAATTAAACCGGCTCTTAAATCTCTTGCAACACCAAAATGGCTCATTGCATCTGCACGGTTAGGAGTTAAGCCTATTTCAAAAACAGTATCTAACTCAACCTCAAATATATCTGCACAAGGTGTGCCAGGTGTTAAGTCATCTGCTAAAACCATAATGCCTTCATGGCTTTGTCCTAAACCAAGTTCATCCTCGGCGCAAATCATTCCGTGACTTTCTTCACCACGTATTTTTCCTTTTTTTATTTTCCAGGCTTCACCCTCAGCAGTATATAAAGTAGTGCCAATAGTTGCTACTGGTACTTTTTGCCCTTTGTCTACGTTAGGAGCACCACAAACTATTTGTACAGGAGCATCTGCTCCAATATCTACAGTTGTTAATTTAAGTTTATCTGCGTTAGGGTGTTTTACACAAGTTAATACGTGCCCAACCACAATACCTTTTAGTCCGCCTTTAACACTTTCAAATTCAGAAATGCCTTCTACTTCTAAACCTAAATCTGTTAATAATTCTGCTGTTTTATCAGCTTCCCAATCAATATGTAAAAACTGTTTTAACCAGTTGTAAGATATTTTCATTTTAAAAATTTAAAACCCCAAAGATAGGACAATGAATATAGACATTCAACACATATTTACATCAATTGCCTTTTTTTATTGTAAGCTTTTCAATTATATTACGATTTTTACAAAAACCGCTTTATTATGAAGAAATTAGGAATTTTATTTATTATTTCAATTTTTGTTATTTCTTGTTCAGAACCCAAAAAAATAACACTGCAAAAGGGCAATTGGTTAGCAAAATTGCAAGTACAAGATAATAAAGACCTACCTTTTTCTTTTTTTATAGATTATAATGACCAGAACGAAATTGAAATACAGGTTTTTAATGCTGAAGAAGTAATTACTGTAGATGAAATTGTAGTAAAAAATGACTCTATAACTATTAAAATGCCTGTTTTTGAAGGATATTTAAAGGGGAAATTTACACCTCATAAAATTACAGGCAATTTTGTAAAAGAAAGTTTAGATAGGGTAGTGCCCTTTACAGCTATATATACTAATAATATTTTAGAACGATTTGCAACCACCAATTCTCCAAAAGTAAATGTAACAGGTATATGGGAAACTGTTTTTAGTCCTAATACAAATGAGAGTTACATAGCTAAAGGTATTTTTAAGCAGGTTGATGCTAAGGTAACAGGTACTTTTAGAACTACAACAGGAGATTATAGGTATTTAGAAGGTGTAGTAGATGGCGATTCTTTAAAGCTTTCTACTTTTGATGGTGCACACGCATTTTTATTTACAGCTAAAGCTACAGATTCTGTTTTAGAAGGGACTTTTTATTCTGGTAATCATTTTAAAGAGCCTTTTATTGCAAAAAGAAATAAAAGTTATGAATTGCCTGCGGATACTTCACTTACATATTTAAATGAGGGATATAAAAAATTAGATTTTTCATTTCCTGATGAAAATAATAATTTAATTTCTTTAACAGATGCAGCGTATAAAAACAAAGTGGTAATTGTACAAATTATGGGTACTTGGTGTCCTAATTGTTTAGATGAAACAAAATTTTTAACCGAGTTTTTAACTGAGCACAAGAATAAAGATTTAGAGATAATTTCTTTAGCTTTTGAGTATGCTAAAACTAAGGAAAGTGCTTTTAACAAAATAAGAAGGTTAAAAGAAAAAGTAAATGTGCCTTACCCAATTTTACTTGCTCAATATGGGAACTCTAGCAAGCAGCAAGCGCAGCAAAAATTACCTATGTTAAACCATATTTTATCGTACCCAACAACCATATTAATAGATAGAAATGGAGATGTGCGTAAAATACATACAGGTTTTAACGGTCCTGCTACAGGAGAAAAGTATAAAGAATTTAAAACCGATTTTACAAATACAATAAATAGACTATTAAAAGAAAAATCTACTAAATAATAGTAGATTTTCCTAAGCCTATGTTTTCATTGTTTAAATGTAAATACTCATCTGTATCTACAATGCTATTAGCAATATAGTCACCCACATAATCTGTTCCTAAAGTGCTGTCTGCATTTAAATCTGGTGTAACTACGTTGTTTAGTATTGCGTTTTCTACAGCCATATGTATAGCTTGTGCCTCTTCAATTAAACCGTGATGTTCTAGCAACATTGCAGCAGACAAAATTGCTGCTATAGGGTTAGCAATATCTAAACCGGTTGCTTGCGGAAAAGACCCGTGTATAGGTTCAAACATTGCGTTGTCTGCGCCTACAGATGCAGAAGCAAGTAAACCAATAGAACCTGTAATAACACTAGCCTCATCAGAAATAATGTCACCAAACATATTATTGGTTAAAATAACATCAAACTGTGATGGGTTTAAAATCATTTGCATAGCAGCATTATCAACAAATAGAAAGTCTAACTCTATTTCTGGGTAACTTTCACCTATTCTTGTAACTACTTTGCGCCATAATCTAGATGACTCCAAAACATTTGCTTTGTCTACAAGTGTTACTTTTTTTCTTCTGCTTTTAGCAGCTTTAAATGCTAAATGTGCAATTCTGCTTATTTCCTTTTCAGAATACTCACATAGGTCAGAAGCTACTGTTCCTTTTTCATTTATTTTTTTCTCTCCAAAATAAATGCCGCCAGTTAACTCTCTGTAAATAGTAAAATCTACTCCAGAAACAATTTCTTTTTTTAGTGGAGACCTATCTATTAAGCTTTGGTATACACGTACAGGTCTAATGTTGCTAAATAAACCTAATTCTTTTCTAAGTTTAAGTAAGCCTTGCTCTGGACGTACTTTAGCATTAGGATCATTGTCGTATTTTGGGTCGCCAATAGCGCCAAATAAAACAGCATCAGAATTTTTACAAAGTTCCAAGGTTTCATCTGGTAATGGGGTACCAGTTTGGTCTATGGCAGTAGCACCAACTAAAGCAGGGGAAAAGGTGAAATGGTGATTAAAAGTAGTCTCTACAGATTGTAGACATTTAACTGCTTGTGCAAGAACCTCTGGTCCTATACCATCACCGCTAAGAAGAGCTATTTTTAAGTTCATAATTATACCGTTGTTTCTATTTCTATTTTACAGACACTTATTATTTCGTGTATGTCTTCATCAACTACTTCTTTCTTTCTATCAGCATAGTTTAAAAACTCAGTATAAACAACATCTAATTGTGTTTTAGTAAGTTCATAACCTATATTTTTTGCTCTATATGCTAAAGCAGCTCTACCGCTACGTGCAGTAAGTACTATAGAAGATTCATTAACACCAACATCTGCGGGATCTATAATTTCGTACGTTTCTCTATTTTTAATTACTCCGTCTTGGTGTATACCAGAACTATGAGCAAAAGCATTTGCACCAACAATAGCTTTGTTAGGTTGTACAGGCATTCCCATTTTGTTAGAAACCATTAAACTGGTGTCATACAATAACTTGCTGTTAATGTCTGTATCTAAGTTAAGGTTAGGGTGTTGTCTTAAAATCATAACAACTTCTTCTAAAGAAGTGTTACCGGCACGTTCTCCAATGCCGTTTATTGTACATTCTATTTGCCTTGCACCATTCATAACACCGGCAATAGAGTTGGCAGTGGCTAAGCCTAAATCGTTATGGCAATGGCAAGATAAAATAGCCTTGTGTATACCTTCTACATTTTCGTATAAGTATTTCATTTTTGCACCATATTCTTCAGGTAAACAATATCCTGTGGTGTCTGGTATATTTAATACAGTTGCACCAGCTTTTACAACAGCAGAGCATACTTTTGCTAAAAACTCATTGTCTGTTCTACCAGCATCTTCTGCATAAAACTCTACATCTTCTACAAATGTTTTTGCATATTTTACAGCTGCTACAGCTCGTTCTATAATTTGCTCTTTATTAGAGTTAAATTTGTGTTTAATATGAGATTCAGATGTGCCAATCCCTGTATGTATTCTTGGTCTTTTAGCATATTTTACAGCTTCAGCAGCAACTTCTATATCTTTTTTCACTGCCCTTGTTAATCCACAAACTGTTGCATTTTTAACTAATTTAGATATTTCCATTACAGAATTAAAATCTCCTGGACTAGATATAGGGAAACCAGCTTCAATAACATCTACTCCCAATAAGTCTAAACGCTCTGCTATTATTAGCTTTTGCTTAGCGTCTAACTTACATCCTGGGACTTGCTCTCCGTCTCTTAACGTGGTGTCAAATATTTGAACTTTATCTTTACTCATTTTATTTATTTAATTTTGGGCTGCTATACGAATATATAGTCCTTTATTATTAATATTGAATCAACAAAAAAACATTTACAACGTTTAAGTGGTTTTTGTAAATATTAATTATTTGATAATCAGTTATTTAAATTGAATTTTTTACGATGACAACTCCTCATAAAGATGCCTTGTTTGTATTGGTAAAGTCGCTTTCTAAGTCAGAAAAGCGACAGTTTAAGTTGTATGTAGGTCGCTTAGGAGTTAACACAGATGCAAAATTTTTGTCTCTTTTTAATCTTTTAGATAAGGCTAAAACATATAATGAAAAAGTAATTTTAGATAGTGGTATAGTTAAAAAAGCACAACTATCTAACCTTAAAGCACACCTTTACAAACAAATTTTAGTTAGTTTAAGGTTAAACCCTGTAAACCAAAATATACGTGTACAAATTAGAGAGCAACTAGATTTTGCAACTATTTTATATCAAAAAGGGCTGTATAAGCAAAGCTTAAAGCTTTTAGATAAAGTAAAAGGCATAGCAATAGAAAACGAAGAAAAAAATATTGCTTATGAAATTGTTGAGTTAGAAAAAATTATAGAAACTCAATACATAACGCGTAGTATACCAGACAGGGCTAATGAGCTTGCTATACAAGCTAAAGAATTATCTGCACATAATGTAATGACAAGTAAACTTAGTAACTTGTCTCTGCAGTTGTACGGTATGATGTTAAAAGTGGGTTATGTACGTAGTGATGAAGATTTAAAGAAAGTGAAAACATACTTTAATGATCATTTACCTATTTACAATATTGAAGATTTAGGTTTTAGAGAAAAACTGTGGTTATACAAGGCTTATTTGTGGTACAGTTTTTTAACACAAGATTTTTTATCTTGTTACAAATATGCTAACAAATGGGTAGATCTTTTTTATGACAATAAAGAAATGATTTACCTAAATCCTGTTTTCTTTCTAAAGGGAAATCATTACTTATTAGAGTCATTATTTTATGTAAAATACAGCACTCAATTTAAAGCTACATTAACAAAAATGGAAGCTATGATAGAGAGTAAGAGCTTTCCAAAAAACGATAATATTTCTTCGTTAGCATTTTTGTATTTGAATTCAAATAAATTAAATCAGCACTTTTTAGAGGGTACTTTTGAAAAAGGCTTGTATTTGGTGCGTATTGTGGAGTACGGTATAAATAAGCATAAAGACCGTATAGACCAGCATCATATTATGCTTTTATACTACAAATGCGCTTGTTTGTATTTTGGTATAGGAGATAATAAAATGTGTATACAATACTTGAAAAAGATAATTAATAACAAAAATTTAAAAATGAGAGAAGATTTAATGTGCTTTTCTCGAGTATTAAGTTTAGTTGCGCATTATGAAGCAGGTATGGATTACCATTTAGAAGTACAACTTAAAAGCACCTATAAGTTTTTAATTAAAATGAATGATATGCACGCTGTGCAAAAGGAGATGATAAAATTTCTTAGAAACTTACGAGATATTTATCCTACAGATTTGCGCAACGAATTTAAAAAATTGCATACCGAGCTAAAGAAGTATGAAAATCATCCATACGAAAAAAGAGCCTTTTTGTATTTAGATATTATTTCTTGGTTAGAGAGTCATTTATATAACAAACCAGTTGGAGAAATTGTACGAGAAAAAGCTAAAAAATTAACACGATAAATTAAGAGCAAGCATCCCAAATAGGATCTTTAGGTAAAGGAGCTGTGATTTCTAATGGCTCCTTTTTTACAGGGTGAATAAAAGAAAGTTTACGAGCGTGTAAATGTATACCACCATCAGTATTACTACGATTAAATCCGTATTTTAAATCGCCTTTAATTGGGCATCCTATACCAGATAATTGTGATCTAATTTGATGATGTCTTCCTGTTTGTAAATTTATTTCTAGCAAGTAATAATTATCTAACTTTTTAAGTATTGTATAGTCTAAAATAGCTTTTTTACTGTCTGGTACTTCTTTTATGTTAGCGTAAGACTTGTTTTGTTTGGTGTTACGTTTTAGGTAATGTACAAGAGTTTCATTATTTTTTTTGGGCTGCTGTTTTACTACAGCCCAATATGTTTTTTTAGCATCTTTTTCTGCAAATAGTTTATTTAAACGTGGTAATGCTTTAGATGTTTTTGCAAAAACTACAATACCTGTAGTGGGCCTATCTAACCTATGTGCAACGCCAAGGTATACATTGCCCGGTTTATTGTATTTTTCTTTTATATACGCTTTTACAATATCACTTAGTGGGGCATCACCCGTTTTGTCTCCTTGTACAATGTCTCCAACACGCTTATTAATAGCAATAATGTGGTTGTCTTCATACAATACCTGAAGATTTTGAGGAGTAGAAACTTCTTTTTTTTGCAAAATAGATTGTTATTTAAAAAAATGTAAGAGCAAAAACTTTTTAGTATTGCTCCTCTTCATTAGGGAAGTCTTTAGTTTTTACATCATCTACGTATTGCGAAATTGCAGAACCCATTTCTTCATACAAATTCATATAACGCCTTAAAAAACGAGGGTTAAATTCCTTTGTCATACCCAAAAGATCATGTATAACTAATACTTGCCCATCTACATCACCACCAGCACCAATACCAATTACAGGTATAGTTAAACTTTCTGCAACTTCTTTAGCAAGTGTAGCTGGTATTTTTTCTAAAACAATAGCAAAACACCCTAATTTTTGAAGTAATAAAGCATCTTCTTTAAGCTTTTTAGCTTCTGCTTCTTCTTTAGCTCTTACTGTATATGTGCCAAATTTGTATATAGATTGTGGTGTTAACCCTAAATGTCCCATAACAGGTATGCCAGCGTTAAGTATACGTTTTACAGAATCTTTAATTTCTATACCTCCTTCTACTTTTATAGCGTGTGCACCACTTTCTTTCATAATACGTATTGCAGAACGCAGAGCTTCTTTTGGGTCACTCTGGTAACTACCAAAAGGAATATCAACAACAACTAAACATCTGTTAATAGCTCTTATTACAGAAGAAGCGTGGTATATCATTTGGTCTAATGTAATAGGTAAAGTAGTTTCATGACCAGCCATAACATTACTGGCAGAATCACCAACTAAAATTACATCTACATTAGCGTCATCTATAATTTTAGCCATAGAGTAATCATAGGCAGTAAGCATAGAAATGCGTTCTCCGTTTTTCTTCATATCTACGAGCGACTTAACGGTTACTCGTTTGTATTCTTTTTTGGCAACTGACATTGTAAGTTTTATTTAGTTTAGATGGGTTAAAATTATGAAAAAAGATTAAGAATTACTGTGTTTATCAAACTTAAGAATGTGATATATTTTTTATAAATTAATAAAAATTAATATGATGAAAAATATTTTACTCACATTTGCAATCTTATTTAGTGCTTTTGTATCTGCACAAGCTAACGAAGTTGATGTTAAAAATACAATAAACTTGTTTTTTGACGCTTTTCATAAGCAAGATTCGGTGCAATTAAAAGCGGTAGCTACTAACACTGTTATATTACAAACTATAGGAGCAGATAAAGATGGTAATACAGTTGTAAAAACAGAGAGTTATTCAGATTTTATAAAAAACATTGTAAGTATACCTGAAGAAGTAAATTTTAAAGAAAAGTTAACTTCATATACCATTAAGATAGATGGAGATATGGCCAATGCTTGGACAGAGTATGAATTTTGGCTAAATGGAAAATTTAGTCACTGTGGTGTAAATTCTTTTCAGTTATTTAAGGATAATGGTGAGTGGAAAATTATTTATTTAATAGATACAAGACGTAAAAAAGGGTGTAATTAATGTTAAGTTATTACATCATTTTCTCTTTTAAACTGTTCTCTTTGTTCTCCCTTAAGTTGTAACTGTTGTTCTATTTTATTTTTTGTTGGTCTTAAAAATAAAAAGTAAACAATAATAGCTACGGTAATGGCTAGGTAAAGTAAGTTGCTTTTAAATAAAGAAAATAGTAAACAAATAAAAGCTGCACCTTCTATAAAAGCGTATTTAAACAATAGAGCAGATTGGTAAACGTCTAGTTTTTGTTTTAATGATTTTTTATTTAAAACAGGTTCTATCTTCTTTTTAAAAACATAGTTGCCTAAAAAAATACCTGTAATAGCTACAAGCGGTACTAGTACAATATAAATACTGTTGGTTGGTATGTTAAATTCCCATTTTTGTTGTTGATAATACATAACAGCTGTAAAAAATATTAAACCAACAGAAAAGGCAATGTGCATTACAGACATTACCTTTAAAAATCCTTTAAATGTTAGTGAGTTTCTGTCCTCCATAGTTTATTTTACTGCCTTTTTATATGCTTCTTGTCCGCCAACAATTGGTAAAGTTATTTTTGTAGCATTAGTGTCTACAGTTAGTTCTGTTCCAGGTTTTGGTAAAATAGTAAATTGGTTATCACTAGAAAAAATAACTAAGCCTATTTGCTGACCAGCTTTTATAATTTGGTCATCTGGTTGTAAATTAAACGTCATAGTATAAAATTTACCAGGCTTTAATGGCTTGCTTTTAGATATAGATTTGTGGTTTTGAGGATCTGCCCAACCGCGAGTAATAATATTGTCTGTAATAACAGTGCCTTCAGTTGTGTTCCAAGGTAAAGAAACCAAAGCAACAGATAAATTTGCAGCTGGTTTACTACTAGCAATTTTTACAGTAATAGATGCTATACCAGATATGTGAATGTCCTTTGTTAACGTAGGGGTAGTAAACACCAATCTGTTTTTTGATGATGTAGCTTGCGCCAATTCTTCCATAGATATGTTGTGGTCATCAACTAAGGTTTCTGGAGCTTGCTTTTTTAGAGGATTTAATACTAATTTTCCTTGTTTAGGTGCTCCGTTTTTTAAATATAAAGTAACGTTAAATGCATTAGGGTTTGGGTATGCATCATAAGGAGTTGGGTTATTTGGACTATCATTTTCACGAACAATCCACGCTTTTTTATCGTTCTCAACACCATTTTTTACTCCGTGTAAATAACGAGTAAACCAACGGTTCATAATTTTAATAGGTGGCGGACCTCCGTGTCCGTTTTGGTGGTAATATATTTGTGTTGGTAATCCTTTTTCTTTAGCAGCTTTGTAAATACGGTAGCTATGTTCAGGCATAACATTCCAGTCGTTAAAGCCGTGAGACATTAATAAAGCTGCTTTCATAGGTCCCATTTTGTTAAGGTAATCACGTCCTGCCCAAAATTCATTGTAATCTCCGGTCTCCCTGTCTAAACCGTTTTTTAGCTCGGTATCTCTAATAGTTTTATTGTTATAAGCACGTTTGGCAGGGTCTCCACTGTGTATAAAATCATATAATACATCTATATCTTCACCTAAATAACCTCCAGGACTCCTAACCAAACCGTTAGAGCGGTAGTAGTGGTATGATGATGTATTTGGAGCAATAGGTATGATAGCTTCTAAACCATCTACACCAGTAGTGGCAGCAGCAAGTGGAATTGTACCGTTGTATGATGTTCCCGTCATACCTACTTTTCCGGTAGACCAAAATGCTTTTACTTCTTCATTGTTATCAGGAGAGGTGTATCCTTTAGCGCGTCCGCAAAGCCAATCTATAACAGCTTTTGGAGCAAGAGCTTCGTTTGGACCACCAACTGTAGGCGCACCTTGAGAGAATCCTGTTCCTGGAGCAGATGTATGTACTACAATGTATCCTCTAGGAACCCATTTTTTTATATGTGAGTTAGATATTATTGGGCGTTTGCCTTTACGTACTACCTCTGGGTGAGAACGTTCTGGAGCTTTTTTACCAAGTTCATGCTTTACATTCCAAAATAAACCTTCTTCAGCGCCAGTAGCTGTGCCTGCGTAATACGGACTAGAACATAAGATAATAGGAAGTTTTAGGTCTTCCGTTTCAGTTTGCTCTGGTCTTGTAACACTAACATGCATACGGTCTAATTTGCCGTCGCCATCAGTATCAAAAGTAGTTTCTACAAATAGATCATGACGTATCCATTTATCAGGATTATTAAAACCTTCTACAATTTGTGCTTCACCATCTTTAAAAACAGGAGTAGTTTTTTGGGTTTGTGCAATACCAACAATCGATATTAAAAAAAATAAAAAATTAAAAATATTGCGTACGCTAGGTTGTCTTTTATTCATAATAAATATTTTGCATTACAAGTGTTTAACAATCACTTAAAAATACACCAACAGCTAAACCACCTGTAGATGTTTCTTTGTATTTAGAGTTCATATCTTTTGCAGTTTCCCACATTGTATTAATTACTTTATCTATAGGTACTTTTACATTTGCAGGATCTGTGTCTAAGGCAAGTTCTGCAGCGTTAATTGCTTTTATGGCTCCCATAGAGTTACGTTCTATACAAGGTACCTGTACCAAACCACCTATAGGGTCACAAGTTAAGCCTAAGTGGTGTTCCATGGCTATTTCTGCAGCCATTAAAACTTGTTCTGGTGTACCGCCTAGTAATTCTGTTAGTGCACCAGCTGCCATTGCAGATGACACGCCAATTTCTGCTTGGCAACCACCCATAGCGGCAGATATTGTAGCTCCTTTTTTAAATAAACTACCAATTTCTCCGGCTACCAATAAAAACTTTTTTATGTGACTAAAATTTGCATTATGGTTTTCAATAACCATATAATACATTAAAACGGCAGGTATTACACCAGCACTACCATTAGTAGGTGCGGTAACTACTCTTCCTAAAGAGGCATTAACCTCGTTAACACTTAGTGCAAAACAGCTAACCCATTTAAGTATTTGTCTAAACTTAACTTCAGTTTTACGTATAGTTTGCAGCCATTCTTCAGGAGAGTTGTAACTAAGGTCTCCTTTTAGTTTTTCATGCATATCAAAAGCACGTCTACGAACATTTAAACCACCAGGTAAAGTACCTTGTGTGTGGCAGCCAATATGCATACACTCTAGCATAGTATCCCAAACAGCTTTTAAGTCGGTATCTACTTGTTCTGGTGTACGTAAAGATAGTTCGTTCTCTAAAACTATGTCAGAGATAGATTTATTACCCTCATTACAGTGTTCTAAAAGAGCAACTCCAGAATTTATAGGATGCGGAAAAGTTTTAAATACTTGTATATTTTCTTTGGCGTGTACTCTTTCTTCTTTAACAACAAAACCGCCACCAATAGAATAAAAAGTATCCTCGTAAATGGTACCGTTGTCTAAAGTGGCAGAAAACTTAATACCGTTTGCATGAAATGGCAAAGAAGTTTTTAAAAACACAATATGCTCTGTAGTATTATATGTAATGGCATATTTACCAAGTAATAATAATTGGTTATTTTTTTTTATGGTGTCTATAATAATACCAATATTTTGTACTTGCATAGTTACAGGATCTTCACCAGAGAGTCCTAACATAACTGCAAGGTCTGTGGCGTGCCCTTTACCAGTTAAAGATAATGAGCCATACAATTCTGTATGTATAGTTTTTACACTATTTATAGGGTGCTTCTCTTGTAATTCCTGCAAAAATCGCTCTGCAGCTCTCCAAGGTCCTAGAGTGTGTGAGCTAGATGGCCCCACACCAATTTTAAGCATATCAAAAACACTGATACATTCCATTTACGAAAACGTTTTATTACTGTGGACAAATATACATTTTGGAATCATATATTATACCTTTTTATAGTTTTTGTTTGTTTACAGTTATAATGTGGTCTTTGGTTAAATATACTTAGAATTTTAAAAAAATAGAAGTGGCACTGCCACCTTGTCATATTTTGTTTGCTTGGCATATTGTTTGTCTATCTAAAAGCAAAATATAAATATAAACGCTAATTTATTTAAGTAATATAATATGAGTAAAATTATTGGTATAGATTTAGGTACAACCAATTCTTGTGTTTCTGTAATGGAAGGGAATGAAGCGGTTGTTATTCCAAATGCAGAAGGGAAAAGAACAACGCCATCTGTAATTGCATTTGTAGAAGGAGGAGAAATTAAGGTTGGTGACCCTGCTAAAAGACAAGCGGTTACAAATCCTAATAAAACCATATATTCTATAAAACGTTTTATGGGGAACAAATACTCTGAGTCTAGCAAAGAAGCAGATAGAGTACCTTATAAAGTGGTAAAAGGAGATAACGATACGCCTAGAGTTGATATAGATGGACGTTTATACTCTCCACAAGAGTTGTCTGCAATGATTCTTCAAAAAATGAAGAAAACTGCAGAAGATTATTTAGGACAAGATGTTTCTAGAGCTGTAATTACAGTTCCTGCATATTTTAATGATGCGCAAAGACAAGCTACTAAAGAAGCTGGTGAAATTGCTGGTTTAACAGTAGAGCGTATTATTAACGAGCCAACTGCTGCTTCTTTAGCATACGGTATGGACAAAAAAGATACTGACCAAAAAATAGTAGTTTTTGATTTTGGTGGTGGTACACATGATGTATCTATATTAGAATTAGGAGATGGTGTTTTTGAAGTATTATCTACAGACGGAGATACACACTTAGGTGGTGATGATGTTGATCAAAAAATTATAGATTGGTTAGCTGATGAATTCAAGAGTGAAGAAAGCATAGATTTACGTCAAGATGCAATGGCTTTACAACGTTTACGTGAAGCTGCTGAAAAAGCTAAAATTGAATTGTCTTCTTCTGCACAAACAGAAATTAACTTACCATACGTAACTGCTACAGCTTCTGGGCCAAAGCACTTAGTACGTACATTAACTTTAGCTAAATTTAATCAGTTAATTGATGATTTAGTAAAAAGAACAATAGCACCTTGTGAGTCTGCTTTAAAATCAGCAGGTTTATCTAAGAGTGATATTGATGAGATAATTTTAGTTGGTGGTTCTACACGTATCCCAGCAGTACAAGAAGCAGTAGAAAAATTCTTTGGTAAAAAACCATCAAAAGGTGTTAACCCAGATGAGGTTGTTGCAGTAGGTGCAGCTATACAAGGTGGTGTTTTAACTGGTGATGTTAAAGATGTATTATTATTAGATGTTACACCATTATCTTTAGGTATTGAAACTATGGGTAGTGTAATGACTAAGTTAATTGAGGCTAACACTACAATACCAACTAAAAAATCGCAGGTATTCTCTACAGCAGCAGATAATCAGCCATCTGTAGAAATACACGTTTTACAAGGAGAGCGTCCAATGGCTAATGACAACAAAACAATTGGTCGTTTTCATTTAGATGGTATTCCACCAGCACAAAGAGGTGTTCCGCAAATTGAGGTAACTTTTGATATTGATGCAAACGGTATTATAAAAGTATCTGCAACAGATAAAGCTACAGGTAAATCTCAAGACATTAGAATTGAAGCTTCTTCTGGTTTAACTGAAGAAGAAATCAAGAAAATGAAAGCTGAAGCTGAAGCTAATGCAGAAGCAGATAAAAAAGCTAAAGAAACTGCAGATAAGTTAAATGAAGCAGATGGAATGATTTTTCAAACAGAAAAGCAATTAAAAGAGTTTGGAGATAAAATATCTGATGCTAATAAAAAACCAGTAGAAGAAGCTTTAGAAGAGTTAAAGAAAGCTTATGAAACAAAAGACTTAGCAGTTATTGCTCCTGCTTTAGATAAAATTAATGAAGCTTGGAAAGGTGCTTCTGAGGAAATGTACAAAGCTCAAGCAGAAGCTCAGGGTGGTGCAGCTCCAGGACCAGATGCAGCTGCAGGTGCAGAAGCAAAAGAAGGAGATGACGTAGAAGATGTTGATTTTGAAGAAGTAAAATAACATTTTTTATAACTATATTAAAACCCACTAAATTAATTTTTAGTGGGTTTTTTAGTACATATAACTACAATTTTTACGTTGCATTTTATTTTTTATGAGTAATAAATAACCTAATTTTGGAGTATGACTTTAACCATGCGAAACCTATACTTACTAACCATTCTTATGCTGCCATTTTTAACAATGGCACAAGAACTGCGTATTTTTACTAAAGCAGATTTTAACTTAATTGGCAATGTTAAAAAAAGTACTGTAATTACAAATTACGGTAAAGAAGAGTTTTACTTTAATAAAGATGGGAAATTAACAAAATCTATAACTCGCTATACAGATAAAGATTATAGTATAACTTACTACAAATACAAAAACAATCAAATATTAGAAAAACGATTAGAAAACTATAGAGATGGTGCCTTTGATAAAAGTACATCTATAGCGCATATTTTTTCTATTGATACTACAGGTAATAAACATATAACAGAAAAAATACTTACATACAGTAAAAAGTTTTTAGACCAATATGAGTATGAGTTTGATGAGCAGGGTAAATTAAAGGTTATTAAACGTATTAATAATGAAGAGGTAGATGAAACAACTATAACTTATACAACTACTGATACAGAAAAAGAACAAACATTTTACTTAAACGGAAAAATACAAAAGTCCATACGCGAGTCTTACAAAACAAATGCAAAAAAAGAAAAATTAAAAATAACTTTAACGAAACAGTTTTTAGATGGCAAACCTTTAAAGGCAGAAGAAGTAGTTACTAAAGAAGATGGAACAATAGTTTATAAAGATTATTTTGTTGCAGACGCTACAGGAAATAAGTTTATGTTAGATAAAAAGGAAATATATACTTATAAAAATGATATCAAAGTTGTAGATAAAATAACCGTTAAAAAAGAAAAAACTACTTATGATATAACCTATATGCATCAATTTGATGGGGATAAAGGAAATTGGATAAAACAAGTTATATCACCAGATAACACCTATACTACACGTAAAATAGAATATTACCCAGAAGAAGAAATACCTGCTGAAGAGAAAACTGTTAAGCAATAATTTTTATGTATTAAAAAACTGTTGCTTTATTATTGCCCATTCTTCTTTTAATATACCGTAGCAGCAGGAGTTTCTTTTAATGTTATTTTTAGTAATAACATTTTGTCTTAATATACCTTCTAAGGATGCTCCAAGTTTTTCTACGGCTTTTCTAGATTTAATGTTTCTTTCATCTATGCGAAATTCAACTTTGTTAAAATTTAAATTTTCAAAAGCATAGGTAAGCATAAGGTATTTCATTTTGTGGTTTAATCCGGTACCTTGAGTTTTAGGAGAAATCCACGTCCAACCTATATGTAAAACTTTATTTTTATCATCTATATTACCAAATCGGGTAGAACCTACGTAAGCAGATGTTCTCATATCAAATACAGCAAAAGGAATACTGTTTTTGTCTTCTATTGCTGTATGTATATAATTAGTTAGTTTTTTTAGTGTAGATATGTCATTAGAACCATATTTGTGTACATCAATTTGTTGTGCAATTGGCCATAACAGATCTATATGTTTTTCTTTTAAAGGAATTAGTTGTACAACGTTGTCCTTTAAATTGTCTACATTGTGTATCATTCTACTAAAGAGTTTATTATTTCCTTTTTAACCTCATGTGCACCTTTAAAGGTTATAAAATTGGTGTTTGGGTCTATAATGTTTTTAATTCTTATTTTTTCTGCTTTCTTTCGGTCTTCATCAAAAAAGGCATCTTCATCACCAACTATATGAGTTGTTTTGGTTTTATTGTTGTTTAAATATGTAAAGTCTGTTTTAGAGAGTTCATTAGGCACAGTGCCAGCATATAAAACAATGTGGCTGCATTCAATTTTTTCTTGAGCTAGCCATCTTGTTACCACAGATACCCCTTGAGAATATCCTAAAACAATAAAATTGCAATGTTCAGGAATATTTTCTGCAAGGTATACTTTGTTTAAATAGGCAATAACGTTTTTAGTTTCTGTAACTGTATTTTCTCTAGTAAGCCAACTAGCTCCAATATGAGTATACTTATTATTTAAATAGTATTTTGAAGGAGCTTGTGGAGCAATTATATAATTTTCTTTACTATTTAGTTCGTTAAAATAGCGTAAAAAATATCTGCTTAAATAGCCTATGCCGTGGCATACAAGCCAAATATTTTTAGTGTCTTTGGTTAGGGAGTTAAGTGTAGCATAAGAGTTGGTAGTTGTGTATGTTACTTCTTTTTCTGTAGGCTGCATAAAACAGTAGTTTCAAATGTGTAAAAAAATCAAAATTTAAAGTTATAGCTTTTGTTGTATTTGGATTGATTATTTTTACAAAAAAATATGAGATGAACGAATTTCAAGAAAAAATACTACGTATTTGTAATGAAAACTCTAAAAATACGCTAATGGAAACATTAGATATAGAGTATGTAGAAGTAGGAGAGAATTTTTTAGTTGCAAAAATGCCAGTAACACCAAAGGTATACCAACCAGACGGAATTTTACACGGAGGAGCAACAGCAGCATTAGCAGAGAGTGTTGGTAGTGCAGCGTCTTATATTTTTTTAGACGGACAAGAATATTTTGTACGCGGATTAGAAATTACCGCAAACCACGTTAAGAGTGTTAAAGATGGTAATGTGTATGCTAAAGCCAGCATTATGCATAAAGGAAGAACTACGCAGCTTTGGCAAATTAGAATTACTAATGATGCTGGAGAGTTGGTGTCTTTATGTAAACTAACAACTATTTCTTTACCAAGAAAAAAGTAATTTAATGAATCAATTTTTTGATCAACTACAAGAGCAACTTAATGCACAAAAACCTTTTGTAGTGTACAGAAAACCTAATGAAGATGTAGTTACTGCTGTGTTGCAAGAAGATGCTGTTTTACACTATGTAAAAGATTATCAGGAGTCTGGCTTTGTATTTGCTCCTTTTGATAGTAATTCTGCATCAATTTTAATTCCAAATAAAACTATAATAACAACAAATTATAGTGCAGAAGAACAAACAAAATCTACTGCAGATGCTAGTACTGTTAATACATCAATCCAAGCAGAAAAAGAGGCACATATAGCACTTGTAAAGAATGGTGTTAGTGCTATTTCTAAAGGGCTGTTAACAAAGGTTGTTTTATCACGTAGTATAGAAAAAATAACCCAAAAGGAACCTTTAGCATTGTTTAAGGAGTTGTTGGCTACTTACAAAACCGCTTTTTGTTATTTGTGGTACCACCCTAAAGTAGGGATGTGGTTGGGGGCTACACCAGAAGTATTGCTAAAAACTACAAACCAACGTATAGAGACTTCTTCATTGGCAGGTACACAAGTTTACAAAGAAGGCGAGGAGCCTGTTTGGGGAGAAAAAGAGTATAATGAGCAAGATGTAGTTACGCAGTTTATTAAAAATGAGCTAGCAGATAAGGTTGTTAATTTAAAGGCAGGTAGTGTAGCATCTGTAAGAGCAGGTAAACTTTGGCACTTGCGCACAAAAATAACGGGAGTAATGCATAACAATTTAAAAGAGATTTTAACAGCACTACACCCAACACCAGCTACTTGTGGATTTCCAAAACTTGCTGCAAAGGAGTTTATACTAGCACATGAAAATTACAACAGAAGTTTTTATACAGGCTTTTTGGGAGAACTAAATTTTAGTAAAGAGCAGTTTAGGGCTAAAACTAAAAGAAATATAGAAAATAGAGCTTATACAGCCATAACAAAAGTTAGTAACTTATATGTTAATCTACGCTGCGCAGAGTTAACCCAAGATGTAGTAAAAGTATATGTGGGTGGCGGTATAACCATTGGGTCTAACCCAGAAAAAGAATGGGAAGAAACTGTAGCCAAAAGTGGTACTATGTTGCGTATTATTTTAAAATAATTGGGTAAACAACGGTTTACGCAGTACTTTTGCACTAGTTATTTACTAATAAATATTCTTATAATTTGAGATACTCTAGCATACCTACTGCCCAATCTGTAATATTACACTGTAAGGCAAAAGGGGTAAAAGATATAGTAATATCACCAGGTTCTAGAAACGCACCATTAACCATTGGTTTTACAGAAGACCCATATTTTAAATGTTATAGCGTAGTTGATGAACGTTGTGCTGCATTTTTTGCATTAGGTATTGCACAAAATACAGGTAAAATAGTTGCCGTTGTATGTACATCTGGTAGTGCTATGTTAAACTACTACCCAGCAGTTGCAGAGGCTTTTTATAGTGATATTCCTTTATTGGTTATTTCTGCAGACAGGCCAAGTTACAGAATAGATATTGGAGACGGACAAACTATTAGACAAGAAAACGTTTTTAAAAACCATATAGGCTACCAAGCTAATTTAAAACAAGATGTCTCTCATGCAACAACTACTATACAAAAATTTGGAGAACAACTTTTATCTGCAAAAAAAACAGTAGAAGAGCAGCAAAAAGACATTAATACATTTAATAGCGCAGAGCTACAAAATGCAATAGACTATGCTGTAAATGAGTATGCGCCAGTACATATTAATGTACCTTTAGAAGAGCCGTTGTACAATACAGAAGAGTATAGTTGTGTATACCCGACGGTTAAAGAAGAGGAGGAGACTATACCAGAAAGTTGCTCTAAATTAGATGATTTTGCTTCAATTTGGAATACGTCTACCAGAAAAATGATTTTAGTAGGAGTTAATAAGCCTAATGTTGTAGAACAGCAATTTTTAGATGAGGTTGCAGAAGATGAATCTGTTATTGTTTTTACAGAGACAACATCTAACATACATCACTCTACTTTTTTTAATAGTATAGATAGCATTTTAGCACCTATTGAAAAATCTGAAAACAAAGAAGAATTATTTACAGCCTTAAAGCCAGATGTTTTACTAACCTTTGGAGGTTTAATAGTATCAAAAAAAATAAAACATTTTTTACGTACGTACAAGCCAAAACATCACTGGCATATAGATGGTAAAAAAGCATACAATACATTTTATAGCTTATCTCATCATTTTAAAGTAGATACAAATACTTTTTTTAATGCTTTTTTAGATAAAACAAAATTTGTAGATAGTACATACTACGCTAAATGGTCTAAGGTTAAATTAAATTATGAAGAAAAAAGAGAAGCATATTTAAAAACTATTCCGTTTTCAGATATGTTGGCTTTTTCTCAAATACTACCAAGTATCCCAGATGGTTACCAAGTACACTTGTCTAACAGTTCTACGGTAAGGTATGCACAGTTATTTCCCTTAAAAAATACTTTAAAAGTGTATTGTAATCGCGGAACCAGTGGTATAGATGGTAGTACTTCTACAGCAGTGGGTGCATCAATATATAATAAAAAGCCAACCCTTTTAGTTACAGGAGATTTAAGTTTTTTATATGATAGTAATGCACTTTGGAACAACTATGTAAAACCAAATTTTAGGATAATAGTAATAAATAACAGTGGAGGTGGTATTTTTAGAATTTTACCAGGACAAGAAGAAACCGAAAACTATAAAACCTATTTTGAAACGGCACACAATTTAGAAATAGAAAACTTGTGTAATATGTATAATGTTGATTATAAGTTGGCTAATGATGAAAATACATTAAACCAACATTTAGAAGATTTTTATAAAGAATCTGACAAGGCAATTTTATTGGAGGTAAAAACCCCTAGAATTATAAACAATAAAATTTTGCTTAGTTATTTTGATTTTATATCTTAGAAGCATTATTAACATTAACTATACAAAAGAATATTAAAATTATGAGCCAAAGAGATGATTTAATTGCAAAGTACGCTGCCGATTTAAAAGATAAATTTGGAGAAACGGCAGATATGGATTTATTAACAAAGGTTACTATTGGATTAGGTCCTTCTATTTATAATAAAGACTCTTCTAAAGTATCTGGTTCTGATGAGAAAGAATTAGAAACAGTTAAGAAAAACTTCTTAATGAAAAAATTAGGAATGAGTGATGACCCAAAATTAATGGAGGGTATTAAAACTGTTATGGACAAATACGGATCATCTAACAAAAATAAGCATAGAGCTGTAGTTTATTATAAATTAGCTCAGCACTTTAAAAAGGAGTCTGTTTACGATAAATAGAATTTTAAAGAATTATGTAAAAGAGGCTACCTTAAACAAGGTAGCCTCTTTTTTTTACTGTACTTTTGCAAGCATACAATAGTTAAAATGGAATTAGGAAAATATAACACTTTAGAAATATTAAGAGACACCAGTGTTGGGTTGTTTTTAGGAGATACAGATGGTAATGATGTTTTATTGCCAAATAAGTATGTACCAGAGAATTTTGAAATAGGTGATATGCTTACTGTATTTTGCTATTTAGATTATGATGAAAGACCTATTGCTACAACCTTAAAACCCTATATTATACGTAACGATTTTCATTTGTTACGTGTAGCTGAGGTTAATAATTTTGGTGCGTTTATGGAATGGGGTTTAGAAAAACATTTGTTAGTGCCTTTTAGAGAACAACGTACAAAAATGGTAGACGGCCAATGGTATATTGTTTATTGTTATTTAGATGAACAAACAGATAGGTTGGTAGCATCTAACAAATTAGATAAGTTTTTATCTAATGAAGAGTTAACCGTAGATAATAATGATGAGGTTAATATTTTGTTTACTCGAAAAACAGACCTTGGTTGGGAGGTAATAATTAACAACTTACATAAAGGATTAGTTTACGCTAATGAGGTTTTTAAAGATATTGCCATTGGAGATAAACAAATAGGGTATATAAAAAATATTAGACCAGATAATAAAATTGATGTTTCATTACAGCCATTAGGTCATTTAATTTTAGAACCAGTAGCTAATGCTATTTACGAAAAATTAAAAGAAAATGGAGGCTTTTTAGGTTTACATGATAAATCTGACCCAGAAGATATTAAAAGAGAGTTAGAGCTAAGTAAAAAAGCATTTAAAAAAGGAATAGGAACATTATACAGAGAACGAAAAATAGAAATTAAGTCAGACGGAATATATTTGAGTTAAATAATTAGCGTTATTTTGTAAAATAAAACCTACAGCGCTATTTTTGTTATATAAATTAAGTTATTCATTATTTTATTTTAGTGTAAAAAACGTTAAATTGCATATACCATAACTATAAGCAAACATTAACCAACCTGTAAATTAAGAATATGCCATTTATAGAAGAAGTAGATTTATTAGAACTACACAAGGATATAGATAAGGCTCAATTAATGAACGAGCGTTTATTAGATCAAATAAAATATAAAAACAAAGAGTTAAAACGAAAAAAAAGGCAGCGTAATGTGCTGGGTGTAATAGCAGCTGTTTTTTTCTTAGGAACATTAGTTTTTACCTCTTTTTCTGCCGGCTTATCTACAAGGGCAAGAGCTTTTAACTCTGCAGAAAATAATAATATACTAGTATCTATAGACAGTTTAGACGTAATTAAATCACGTATTAATAACTTAAAAGAGCAAAACGAAGAACTTAATTTTGTAAACGACTTTTACTTAGCACGTAACATTTTAGAGAAAAAAGTAATATACTCTGTACAAGTTAAAACGTTTGTAGATAATAATGTAACCTTAGTATCTAACTCATTAGCAAACACGTTATTTGTAAAAAATAACCCTTTTTATACATATTCTATTGGAAATTTTGAGACTATTGAAGAAGCTAGAACTTTTAGGTTACAGCTTGTAAAAATGGGTTTTGAAGATGCCTTTGTTGCTTCATATAAAAATGGCAAAAGATTAAAAATAGAGAATCCTAATTAAAATGAAATTAAAAGCTTGGGTAAATGCAGCCAGGTTAAGAACCTTACCTTTATCTATATCCGGAATTATTGTAGGCTATGCTTTGGCTAGTTTATATGGTTTTAACAACAGTACAATTTTTATACTAGCACTTTTAACTACAGTAGCACTGCAAGTAACGTCTAACTTTGCTAATGATTATGGAGATGGTGTAAAAGGTACAGATAATGATGACAGAATAGGTCCAAAACGTGCTTTGCAAAGTGGTATATTAACCCGTAAAGAACTTAAAAAAGGAATTATAGTAGCTATTGTATTATGCTTGCTGCTAATAGCAGGTTTAATATTTACAGCATTTACAGCATTTACAGCAGATAGTATTATATACATAGCATTGTTTTTTATACTTGGTTTTTGTGCTGTTTGGGCATCAATAAAATACACTGTAGGTAAATCTGCTTACGGCTACAGAGGTTTAGGAGATGTTTTTGTATTTATCTTTTTTGGCTTAGTAAGTGTATTAGGCGCAATGTTTTTACTAACAAAAACACTTTTTACAATGGCTTTTTTACCAGCTATTACAATAGGCTTGTTAAGTGTAGCTGTCTTAAATCTTAATAATTTAAGAGATATTATATCTGATAAAAACTCAGGAAAAAACACTATAGTTGTTAAAATGGGTTTTTTAAACGGAAAAAAGTACCATTATTCAATACTTATAACTAGTTTTATAAGTGTATTAATTTTTACAATATATAATTATACTAACGTACTAAATTTTATGTGGTTGTTAGCTTATATTCCTATAGCTAAACACTTTATAAAAGTATTAAAAATGAAGGATTCTTTAACAATGGACCCAGAACTAAAAGTAGTGGCTTTAAGTAGTTTTTTATTCGCTATTTTGTTTTATTTTAGTTTTAATAATTTTTTGTAAATTAGCATAGATTAAGTCCATAAAAAACCAACTGAATTGGAAAAACCCATTAAAATTTTAATTGTAGAAGATAACGTTATTATAGCAGATGATATGCAATCTATGCTAGAAGAAATTGGCTATGAAATAGTTGGTAATGTTATTGTTTACGAGCAAGCAGAAGAAGTATTAAGAACTACAGAAGTAGATTTGGTACTTATAGATATTATACTAGCGTCAGACAAAACAGGTATAGATTTAGGAAAGCATATTAGAGATAACTACAATATACCTTTTATTTTTGTTACATCTAACTCTGACAGAGCTACAGTAGAAAAAGCAAAAATTGTTAAGCCTAACGGTTATTTAGTTAAACCATTTGAGCAACAAGATTTATACACATCAATAGAAATTGCATTATCTAACTTTAACTACTTAGATAAACAAGGTTTAACAGAAGATGATGTAGAAAAACCAATGTCTAATTCGGTTTTAAAAGATTCTATTTTTGTTAAAAAACAACATTTATATTACAGAATAAACTTTACAGATATTCAGTTTATAAAGGCAGATAATGTTTACCTAGAGGTTAATACAGTAGATAAAAAGTTCTTGGTTAGATCTCCTTTAAAAGATTATTTAGAAAAATTACCTAAAGATAAGTTTTATAGAGCTCATAAATCATACATTGTAAATGTAGATCATATTGGAGCGGTAAATTCTAAAGATGTTATGATTAATGATAAATTAATTCCAATATCTAAAGAGTTTAAAGAATTTATTATTTCTTCTATGAATTCATAAAATAATACAGCAACTACAAACGTGTAAAGCCTTACTATAATTTAGTAAGGCTTTTTTTTATATCACATTGCAAAAAATAATATTCTTTTGCTATTAATTAGAATCATTTTTTTGTAATATTTTAATTTACCAGCAATTAAACAGAGTAAATAAATTATTTATTTTAATATTAAACTTGCTAAGTATAATTAGAATGGTGCAATTCTTACATAACTATAGTTCTTTTATACATTTTAAGAGGTTTTGCCTTATTATTTTTACTATTTTCAGCTTATAATTATTAAGAAAATCATAACTTGCCCTAGAGTTTAACAAAAACTTAAGAAAAAGGAGTGTTTTGGGGCACTACGCTCTTTTACTTATACCCAAGTAAGGCAAGAATTTTTTATAACAGACCCGTAATATGATTACAAAAATTGCTAAATTTTTAAGCAACAATAAAAATACACAGTACACTTTAAAAACAAACAACAGCATATTTTCTTTTAAAACATATATTGCTGTATTCTTTTTTTCGTTTGTTTTTATTAATCTGTCTAATGCGCAAGAAATACAATTACAGCAAACTGTTTTAGACAGTTTTGTTAAAATACCGTCTGCTAAAGATAAGTTTGCCTACTTTTATAAAACACCAAATAGATATAAAGAAAACTCTAGCTATGAGTGGTTAGAGCGTATAGACTCTATGTTAACTAAGGCCAGAAATGCTCAGGATGATGGCTCTGTAGAATACTATAGAATTTTGCAAGCACACATACATCAAGACTTGGTGCAGTATGATAAAAGTATTGCTATTACCAATGAGTTATATATAGATAAAACAAAGCTTAGTGACACCCTTAAAAGTGCATTGTTAGATATTATGGATGAGAATTATTCTCAGCTTAAACTATATGAAAAACAAATTGCAATACGTAAGGAAAAGAAAGAACTAGGTTTAGCAGACAATATTTCATTTTATGATATTTATGCAGACCAAGGCCTATACCAAAAAGCCAGAAGCGAATACATAAGAGAAAAAAGCAATGTTGTTAGTAGTGATGATTATTACGGACAAGCTGTTTATAATAATAAAATAGGAGATTTTTTAAGGTTAGATAAATCTTCACAAGTTGCCTTAGAAAAATATCAAGAAGCACGCAAATACATAAATACATATTTAGATACTATTGCCAGACCAAAAACTGAAGATGAGTTGGCAAAAGGAGCTCTTTTAAAAGGTGTTATAGAGGGCAATATAGGTAAATGCTATATGCTTTTAAAAAGGTATGAAGAGGCTATACCATTGTTAGACTCTAGTTTGGTTAAAATTAGAGAATTTAACGTAGAAGTATATTCGCAAGACGCGGTAGAAAACACCTTAGACTTAGCTAATTGCTATTTACAGACTAATAAATTAGATAAGGTTTTAGAGCTTATTAATGATGACTTACGTGCAATAAAAGTATCTAACGTATTACGCAAAAATCAATTGTTGGCTGTTTATTATCAAAAAATGAACGATTACAAAAAAGCCAACTACTATTTAAATAACAATATAAAAATTAACGATTCTATTAGAGTTAATGAAACGCTTAAAAAGCATCAGCAAATTGCAACTGTTTTTGAAAAAGAATTAGAAAATTCTGAAGACAGATTAGATGAAAAGAAAATAGAATTAGAAAATGCAAAAATAGAGGCACAGGCTAGTGATGAGCGTATGAGTCTTATTTTAATATCGTTAATATTTACATTATTAGGCTTAGGTGGTTTGGTATTTGCTTACATCAAAAGTATAAAAAACCAACGCGTTATTGCTAAGCAAAATAATATTATAGAAAGTCAGTTAACAGAAAAAGATTCGCTTTTAAAAGAAATTCACCATAGAGTAAAAAACAACCTTCAAATGGTATCTAGTTTGTTAAGTCTACAAACTAAAAATACTAAAAGTAAAGCTGCAATTATGGCTTTAGAAGAAGGTAAAAGTAGAGTTAAAGCTATGGCTTTAATTCATCAAAAACTATATCAGAATGATGATTTATCTGTAATAGAAATGCAAGGCTACGTAGAGAGTTTGGTAAACAGTGTACAATCTGTATTTAAAAAAGGAGGTCACAATATAAACATTACCATAGATGCAGAAGGTGTAGAGTTAGATATTGATAGAGCAATTCCTTTTGGATTAATACTAAATGAGCTTGTTTCTAATTCTTTTAAATATGCTTTTCCAGATAATGATGAAAATGGTAAAATATACATTCATTTAAGAAATACAGAAACTGGTGGTTATTTTGAATATACAGATAACGGTGTTGGTTTACCAGAAGATACAGATGAGAGAACTAAATCTTCAATGGGAATTCGTTTAATGAACCGTTTGGTAAATCAATTACAATCTACACTTAATATAGATAAATCTGTAGAAGGAGTTCGTTTTTGGTTCAATTTTAAATAAATTTGAACTAAAATAACATACTATGAAAATTACATTCCTTGGTCACGCAACTTTGTTAATAGAGGTAGCAGGCAAAACTGTTTTGGTAGATCCATTTATTTCTGGTAATCCAAAGAATAATAATCAAGTAGATAAAGACTCTTTAAACCCAGATTACATTTTAGTTACCCACGCACATCAAGACCACGTTTTAGATGTAGAAGATATAGCTACAAGAACCAATGCAGTAATAGTTAGTAATTACGAGATTGCTACGTATTATGAAAATAAAGGACTAAAAGTACACCCAATGAATCATGGAGGTAGTTGGTCTTTTGATTTTGGAACTGTAAAATACGTTAATGCTATACACACATCTTCATTTGCAGATGGTACAGAGGGTGGTCTTCCTGGAGGATTTATTATCGCATCAGCAAACAAAAGTGTTTACATAGCTGGCGACACAGCCTTAACTATGGATATGAAACTTATACCAATGTTTACTAAGTTAGACTTAGCCGTTTTACCAATAGGAGACAACTTTACTATGGGTGTAGATGATGCTATTATTGCATCAGACTTTATAGAATGTAATACTATTTTAGGCTACCACTTTGATACTTTTGGTTTTATAGAGATTGATGAAGCTAAAGCTATAGAAAAGTTTAAAGCGTCAGGTAAACTATTGCATTTATTGCCAATAGGCAATTCCCTTACAGTATAATTTTTACTGTTATGAAAGCAATTTATAAGAAATACACGCTAGATTTTAAAAGGCCTAGTGGTACTTCCCGTGGTGTACTTACCCAAAAAGAAACTTGGTTTATTATTTTAAAAAATGATAATAAAACAGGAATTGGTGAATGCGGAATTTTAAGAGGTTTAAGTATAGACGATGTTCCAAACTATGAAGAAAAGCTAAATTGGGTGTGTAACAACATTCATTTAGGCTTAGAGGTTCTTTTAAATGATTTAACAGAGTTTCCTAGTATACAATTTGGTTTAGAGCAAGCATTTTTATCATTAACAGCAGATAATCCTTTTATTTTATTTGAAAATAATTTTTCAACCAAAGAAGCTCCTATTCCAATAAACGGATTAATTTGGATGGGAGAGGAGTCTTTTATGCACCAACAAATACAGCAAAAACTGAAAGACGGGTTTAACTGTATTAAAATGAAAATTGGAGCAATAGATTTTGATACAGAGGTTTCGCTTTTAAAATCGATTAGGAAAACATACAAAAAAGAAGAAATAGAGCTGCGTGTAGATGCTAACGGTGCTTTTAAAGAAGATGCTTTAGATAAGCTTAAAATTTTAGCAGAATTGGACTTACACTCTATAGAACAGCCAATTAAACAAGGTAATTACGCAAAAATGAAAAATTTGTGTGCAGTTACACCATTGCCTATTGCTTTAGATGAAGAATTAATTGGTGTGTTTAGTGTAACAAAAAAGCAAGAACTGCTACAAACAATACAACCGCAATATATAATTTTAAAACCCAGTTTAGTTGGGGGTTTTAAAGGGGCACAAGAGTGGATTTCCATAGCAGAAAAATATAATATTGGTTGGTGGGTTACAAGTGCATTAGAAAGTAATATAGGGTTAAATGCAATTGCACAATGGACCTATGGTTTGCAAAGTAAAATGCCGCAAGGTTTAGGTACTGGTAGTTTGTATACCAACAATTTTAATAGTCCTTTAGAGGTTAGTAACGGAGCTATTAGTTACCGTAATAACTTAGATTGGCAACAAAATTTAATAGAAGATTTATGTATATAGAACAAGGGCTCAAAGCAAAAACAAGAGGTATGTGGAAGTATTTTATACTTCCAACTGGGTTTATAATTTTAATGATATTTAATTATATCTCTGTAAAAACCTCTCCAATTCCTGTAGATGAGCTAATGAATAAGTTAATAGAACAATTTGGTAGAAATCCAGTGTTTGCTATTAACTTAGTGCCTTTAGCATTTGGTTTGTTGGTGGTTTTAGGTTGGACAAAGCTTGTGCATGGGCAATCTGTAACATCTTTAACTACCGCAAGAAAAAAGATAGATTTTAAACGTATTGGATTTTCTTTTGCTTTTTGGGGATTATTAACCATATTTTTATTTGCTATTGGTTTTGTTCTTTCTCCAGACGATTTTGTTTTTAATTTTAAGTTAGGGCCTTTTATAACTTTAGCTATTATTAGCATACTTTTAATTCCGTTACAAACTAGTTTTGAGGAGTACCTTTTTAGAGGGCATATGATGCAAGGTCTTGGTATTTTATCAGGAAATAGGTTAGTGCCTTTAATTATTACATCTGTTTTGTTTGGTGTTATGCATATGGCAAACCCAGAGGTAGAAACACTTGGTTATGGTATAATGGTGTACTACATTGGTACGGGGTTCTTTTTAGGTATTATAACGCTAATGGATGACGGTTTAGAACTTGCTCTTGGTTTTCACGCTGCTAATAATTTAATAGGAGCACTACTTGTTACTGCAGATTGGACCGTTTTTCAGACAGATTCTATTTATGTAGATGTTAGTAAGCCAGAGTTGGGTTGGGATATTTTTGTGCCAGTTTTGGTAATATATCCAATACTAATATTCCTTTTTGCTAAAAAATACAAATGGGCAAACTGGAAAGAAAAGCTAACTGGTAAAGTTTTTAAAGAAGAAGAATTGACTGCAGAACAGCTTACAGATGAAGCATTTTAGTAGCATTAATCCTAAGTTTAAATTAAACGGCATTTCATATACTAAGGATCAATTGTGTTCTTTAGCTGTAGAATTGGCAGAAAAAGACAATTTTAAAAAAGAAATAGGCTCTTTTTTGCAAGATTGGCTTTCTAATTCGCCTACATTAATTGTTCATACTTCTGGCTCTACAGGCACACCTAAGCCAATAATACTACAAAAACAGCAGATGGTAAATTCTGCTTTAGCAACAGGTTCTTTCTTTAATTTAAAAGAAAGTGACACAGCTTTATTATGTTTACCCGCAAGTTATATTGCTGGTAAAATGATGCTGGTAAGAGCATTGGCTTTGGGTTTAGAAATAGATTTTGTAGAACCCAGTTCTAATCCTTTAAAAGAAATAAATAAAAAATATAAATTCTCTGCAATGGTTCCTATGCAGGTTTATAATTGTTTGCATAATTTACACTTTATAGATACACTTATAATTGGTGGTGCAGCTGTTTCATTAGATTTAAAAGAGAAATTAAAAAGCGTGTCTACACATTTGTTTGAAACTTATGGGATGACGGAAACCATTACCCATATTGCAGTAAAAGAAATTAAATCTGATTCTTTTAAAACCTTACCAAACGTTACAGTCTCTTTAGATAATCGTAATTGCTTAATTATTAATGCGCCAAAAGTCTCAGATGTTATTATAACTACTAACGATGTTGTAAAACTTATAACGGAAAACGAATTTAAATGGTTGGGTAGGTTTGATAATATTATAAACTCTGGTGGAATAAAACTGAATCCAGAACAGATTGAAGCTAAATTATCTGACTATATTAATTCTGATTTTTTTATTACAAGCTTGCCCGACCCTGTTTTAGAAAACAAACTTGTTTTGCTAATAGAGGGGGAGCAAAAAAATGAAGATATTATTACTACGCTAAAAAAATCTACTGCATTTACCTCTTATGAAATACCAAAGGAGGTAAACTACATTACTAATTTTGTACGTACAGAATCAGGTAAAATTCAACGTACTAAAACTTTAGAATTACTTAAAAAGTAACTTAACTCACTCAAAAGTACACTTCCCTAATTCTGTGTTTTTCTACTAATGACTCTATTGTAGGTTTGTTTTAAACTTATAAACCAATCATTATGAAAAACTTTTTAATTGCCTTATGTATCATTTTTTTTAGCACAGAATTAAGTGCTCAGACAAAAACAGTTACAGGAACTGTAATGTGTGATAACAACCCTTTGCCCGGAGTAAATGTTGTTGTTAAAGGAACAAACAAAGGCGTATTAACAGATTTTAATGGTCATTTTTCAATAAAGTCTATGAAGAATGATAAACTTGTCTTTACCTGTTTAGGTTATAAACCTAAAGAAATTAAACAGAAAAAAATAAAGTCAACAGTTAACTTACAAGAAGATTTTACAATTTGCTTTGCTAAACTATCGTATTTTTTACCATTTAATATTTACGAGTTTAATGCAGAAAATATAAACACACCACAAGATTTGTACAATACAATTAGGACAAAAGTTCCGGGTGTACAAATAACAAACACTCAAACTAATAATACACCAAAAATTACAATGCGTGGCGATAGTAATACCATTGTTATTATAGATGGTGTACGCTACACAGATACTTCAATCTTACAAACCATAAACCCTTCAGATATTGAAAAGGTGTACGTTGCTAATTCTGTTGCAGCATCTAACTATTTACTAACCAAAAGAAACTAAACCTTATGAAAAATCTATTATTTATACTTTGCGTAATTGTATGTAGCATACAAGCAAACGCACAAGAACTAACAATTACGGGTACAGTTACAGATGTTACTGGTCCTTTGCCAGGAGTAAATATCATTAGTTCTGGGACTAAATACGGAACAACCACAGATTTTGATGGTTTATACACTATAAAAACAAGAAAAGGAGATACGTTAGCATATACCTACATAGGCTATAAATACAAAGAGGTTGTAGTAAAAGATAGTCTTAAAATAGATGTAGTTTTAGAAGAGGATAATGCAACTTTAGAAGAAGTGGTTGTTGTGGCATATGGCACAACTTCAAGAAAATCATATACAGGTAGTAATGTCAGAAAGGTAACAAAGAGAGAAAAAATACAAAACAATATTTCTAGCCAATTAACAGGTAATGTTGCAGGTGTACAGGTTACAAAGGGAGCCAAAAAGAGAGGTAAGCCAATTCAGATTAGAGGTGTATCATCAATTAACACAGCTAAGGATCCATTGTATATTGTAAACGGAGTTCCTGCTAAAGAGGGTAACAGAGCTATTTATAAAATTAAGCCATCAAAAATTACATCTATGAAAGTTTTTAAATCTCCTAAAGCAAGAGTATTGTTTGGAGACTCAGCCAAAAACGGATGTATTGTAATTACCACTAAAGGATATACAAATACAATTAATTATGATGAAGAATATGCTAAATTATCAGAAAATCAGTTTAAAAAGGCTACGCTAAATCCGCTTTCTACTTTTTCTATAGATGTTGATAAGGCAGGTTATAGTAACGTAAGAAGAATGATAAATAACGGAGACAATATACCTTATGATGCTGTTAAGATTGAAGAAATGGTAAATTATTTTGATTATGATTACCCGCAACCAACAGACGAACATCCATTTTCTATATCTACAGATGTGGCTAAAACGCCTTGGAATACACAAACACAATTGGTTCGTATAGGTTTACAAGGAAAAGAGTATTTAAATGAGGAGTTACCAGCTTCTAATTTAACTTTTTTAATAGATGTTTCTGGCTCTATGGAAGATCATAATAAGTTACCGCTTTTGATATCTGCTTTTAAATTGTTGGTGCATCAACTTATAGAAAAAGATAAAGTTTCCATTGTGGTTTATGCTGGAGCTGCTGGTGTAGTTTTGCCTCCAACTAATGGAGATCAAAAAGAAAAAATAATAAATGCATTACAAAAATTAGAAGCTGGTGGCTCTACCGCAGGCGGACAAGGTATTAAATTAGCATACAAATTAGCAGAAAAGAATTTTAAAAAGAACGGAAACAACAGAGTTATACTTGCTACAGATGGTGATTTTAATGTTGGCGCATCTAGTGATACAGCTATGGAAAAATTAATAGAGAAAAAAAGAGCTTCAGGAGTTTTCTTATCTGTTTTAGGTTTTGGTATGGGAAATTATAAAGACTCTAAGTTAGAAACCTTAGCAGATAAAGGAAACGGCAACCACGCTTATATAGATACTATGCAAGAGGCACAAAAAGTATTTGGTGATGAATTTGGAGGTACGCTGTATACTATTGCTAAAGATGTAAAAATTCAGGTTGAGTTTAATCCTGCTAAAGTACAAGCTTACCGTTTAATTGGTTATGAAAACCGACTTTTAGCAGATGAAGATTTTGTAGATGATACTAAAGATGCTGGTGAGTTGGGAAGCGGACATAGGGTAACGGCACTTTATGAGGTGATACCTGTTGGTGTAAAAAGTGATTATTTAAAAGAAGTGTCACCATTAAAATACACAAATGTAGTAGCAGCAGATAGCTATACGGATGAGTTGTTTACGGTAAAGTTTAGGTATAAGAAACCAAATAAAGATACAAGTATAGAAATGGTTCACATTCAAAAAAATGAAGAAACAGAAATGTCTACTGATTTTAAATTTGCTTCTGCAGTTGCTTTATTCGGACTTAAATTACGTAAATCTCAGTTTACAAATAATGCTAGTTATACTACTATAATTGAGTTAGCAGAACAGGGCAGAGGGGAAGATGCACAAGGTTACAGAGCAGAGTTTATACGTTTAGTAAACGCTGCACATAAAGAGTTGTAGTGTTAATAGTGGTTGTATTTTTAAGTGTTAACTAGCAATGGTTAACACTTTTTATGCTGTAATCTGTAAAATAGTATAGAGGCAACTAAACCAATAAAAGAAAAAATAGCCAGCATAATAAATACGTGTTGGTGACCTAATTCACCAGGAGAATTATCTAATAATATCCCCATTAACGGGCCCGCAAAAATATCTGGTGTATAGCCTATAATAGAAATAAGTCCTACTGCAGTTCCTGTTAATAGTAAAGGTATATGACCTTCTTGCATTGTAGCAAAATATAAAGAACGCACCGCGTAAACTCCGGTTACAGTAATTAAAATAGAAGCCATAAATAGTGTTGTACTTGTAGGATTAATAATTCCTGATGCAAATAGTAGAGCACCTAAAATACTAAAAATAAAACTAATAATAAGCCAAAGTGTAGTTTTGCTTTTATCTGCAATAAAACCTATTAAAATTCCAATAAACGGTCTAATAAATAGTAAAATTGTGCCTATTTCAGCAGATTTTACTTCATTATATAACATTACATCTTTTGCGTAGAGCGAGAAAACATCAGTTATTTTATAGCCTACATAAGCACATAATATTATCACCATTAACAACCAAACAGATGGTATTTTTAAAACTGTTTTTATTTGATGAGTAGATATGGATTGTATTTGTATTTCTTCTTCTTTAATTTCTTTAGATTTTAAGAAAAACCAAACAACAATACCAATTACAATAATTATTGCAGAAGTTACCCATACAATATAATTAAATGCTTCTGCTCTATTTGCTAAGCTAGCAGTTTCTACAGAACCAATTATAAATAAAGAAAATATAAAAACACCTAAAGCACCAAAACTAGCACCAACTAAACCTCTACCGCCATCTAAAAAACCAAATGCTTTACCTTGGGAGTGGTTTCCTCCCCAAACGCGTGTAGCTTTTATCATTGGGGCCCAAAACAAAAAAATGGTTGTAAATCCCCAATAACCATACAATATTTTAAGAACAAAATAACTAGGGTTACTTGCAAGTACCAATCCGCCTAAAGCAGTAGCAAATAATGCTACAGCAATTAGTTTTCTAGGAGGAAATTTATCTGCAATTGGTCCGCCTAATAAATAGGAAGCCATAGCAACAAAACCATAAACAGAAAAACAAGTGCCTAGCTCTAAATTTGTAAGATTAAAAACCTCTAAAACTGTAGGTCTAAAAACTCTAGCTAAAACAAACGGTAATATAAAAACTGCTTCCCCTGATAAAATTAGGAGAAACAGATATAGCCAATTATGTTTTTTTTTAGTGTTGATAAATAGAACTTTGAGTGTAAAAATTAAACCTGTATTACTCCTAAGTTAAAAGGTTTTTCAATAGGAGCGTGGTTAGCGGCTTCAATACCCATAGAGATCCATTTTCTGGTATCTAGTGGGTCTATTACACCATCTGTCCAAATACGAGAAGCAGCATAATAAGGAGATATTTGCTCGTCATATCTTGCTTTCACTTTATCAAATAATTCTTTTTCTTTTTTCTCGTCTATTTCTTCACCTTTTTTCAGCAATGAAGCTTTTTCAATCTGCATTAAAACCTTTGCAGCAGAATTACCACTCATTACAGCAAGCTCTGCACTAGGCCAAGCAGCAATTAACCTTGGGTCATATGCTTTACCACACATAGCGTAATTACCAGCACCATAACTGTTGCCAATAACAATAGTAAATTTTGGAACTACAGAGTTGCTAACTGCATTTACCATTTTTGCTCCGTCTTTAATTATACCACTATGTTCACTTTTACTACCAACCATAAAGCCGGTAACATCTTGTAAAAATACAAGCGGTATTTTCTTTTGGTTGCAATTTGCTATAAAACGGGTAGACTTATCTGCGCTGTCATTATAAATAACACCTCCAAATTGCATTTCTCCTTTTTTGGTTTTTACCAACTTTCGTTGGTTAGCAACTATACCAACAGCCCAACCATTTATACGAGCATAACCTGTAATTATAGTTTTTCCGTAACCTTCTTTGTATTCTTCAAACTCAGAATCATCAACCAAACGCTTAATAATCTCAAGCATATCATACTGGTCGCTTCTAGATTTTGGTAAAATACCATAAATATCTTTAGGGTCTAATTTTGGTTTTTTAGGTTCAATTCTGTTAAAGCCAGCCTTGTCAAAATCACCAATTTTAGCTACTATTTTTTTTATTTTATCTAAAGCATCTGCGTCATCTTTAGCTTTGTAATCAGTAACACCAGATATTTCGCAATGTGTAGTAGCGCCACCTAAAGTTTCGTTATCAATGCTTTCTCCAATAGCAGCTTTAACAAGGTAGCTACCCGCTAAAAATATACTAGCTGTTTTATCTACAATTAAAGCTTCATCACTCATAATTGGTAAATAAGCACCACCTGCAACACAACTTCCCATTACTGCAGATATTTGGGTAATTCCCATACTACTCATTACCGCATTATTTCTAAAAATGCGTCCAAAATGCTCTTTGTCAGGAAAAATTTCATCTTGCATTGGTAAATAAACACCAGCACTGTCTACCAAATAAATTATTGGTAATTTATTTTCTATTGCAATTTCTTGGGCTCTTAAGTTTTTCTTGCCAGTTATAGGAAACCAAGCACCAGCTTTAACAGTGGCGTCATTAGCAACAACAATACATTGTTTGCCTTGTATATATCCTATTTTAACAATAACTCCTCCAGATGGGCACCCGCCATGTTCTTTGTACATTCCTTCTCCTGCAAAAGCAGCTATTTCTATAACATCTGTATTGTTATCTAAAAGATAGTCTATACGCTCTCTGGCTGTCATTTTGCCTTTGGCGTGTTGTTTTTCAATTTTACTTTTGCCACCACCCAACTTTACTTTGGTCAGTTTATGTTTTAAATCTGATAAAAGGAGTTTGTTGTGATCTTCGTTCTTATTGAAATTTATATCCATTCTGTAAAAATTGCTTTAGACCATAAAGATAAGTGGAATAATATATATGATATTGATTAACTTTGATAAAAGTTTAAAAAAATAGTTGATTGATGAGCAAAAAAATAGGTTGGGGTATAGTTGGTTTAGGGAATATTGCAGATAAGTTTGCTAAAGATTTAGCTTTGGTTAAAAATGCAAATTTAGTTGCAGTATCTTCTAGAAGTGAAGAAAAAGCAAATACGTTTGCAGATAAACACAATGTAAAAAATAGATATACCAATGCCCAAGATTTATTTAATTGTACAGATGTAGATGTTGTTTACATAGCTACTCCGCATACCTTGCATATTAATTTTAGTATACAAGCTATGAACAGTGGTAAGCACGTTTTGTGCGAAAAACCAATGGGAGTTAACAAAGAGCAAGTGCAAAGTATGATTGCTGCTGCTGTTAAAAACAATGTTTTTTTAATGGAAGCTTTATGGAGTAGGTTTTTACCATCTATACAAAAAGTAAAGCAAATTGTAGATGCTAATGAGTTAGGAACTATAAGTTATATTAAGTCTGATTTTGCTTTTTATGGTTTAGATAGGGCAGAGGAGAGTAGACTTTTAAATCCAAATTTAGCAGGTGGCTCTTTATTAGATATAGGAATTTATCCTGTATTTTTATCGTACCTTTTGTTAGGAAAGCCAAATGAAATATTAGCGACAGCTAATTTTTATAAAACCGGAATAGAAAAACAAATTTCTATTATTTTTAAATATGATAACGCACAGGCGCATTTGTATAGTGGTTTAACGGCAAGCACAGAAACAAGCTCAGAAATATCTGGTGAAAAAGCAACGTTAAAATTAGAAACTAGATGGCACGAGGCTGAAGAGTATTATATTGAAAAGGCTCGAGAGAAAGAGTATTATAAAACAGCCAAAAAAGGAATTGGTTACACATATGAAATAGAAGAAGTGCACAAATGCATTGCTAACAACCAAATACAAAGTAGCCTATGGTCTCATCAAAATAGTTTAGATTTAATACATTTATTAGATCAAATTAGAGATCAAACAGGTATAGTTTTTCCTTTTGAAGCTTAATTTATTAGGTATTTTACCTTTAAAATTACGATATTTGGCATCTAATAAACCAACAATAATAGAAGATGAATAAAAATACAGTTTTAGCTTGGGCTACATTTATTATGATACTTGTAGGCTTAGCATTAATTGCACTTGGTGCATTTAGATATGATGATGTTGCCGGATGGGGTTTTGCAGCCGTAGGAATTGGCTTTTTTGCTATTGCATGGGTTTTTAATGCACTTAAAGGTAGAGTGTAAAACAAAATATATGTAGGCAAAACGGCATAATTCTATGCTGTTTTGCCTTTTTTTAATTCAAAATAATAACAACTAATAATACAAGATATGTCTGACGATAAAAAAGTCATTTTTTCAATGTCTGGAGTTACAAAAACCTTTAAAACGGCCAATACTCCAGTGTTAAAAAATATATACTTAAGTTTCTTTTATGGAGCCAAAATAGGTATTCTTGGTCTTAACGGATCTGGTAAATCTACTTTATTAAAAATTATAGCTGGTTTAGATAAAAATTACCAAGGTGATGTAGTTTTTTCTCCCGGTTATAAAGTTGGGTATTTAGAACAAGAACCTAAGCTAGATGAAGATAAAACTGTTTTAGAAATAGTTAAGCAAGGTGTAGCAGAAACTGTAGCCATTTTAGATGAGTACAATAAGATAAACGATATGTTTGGCTTAGAAGAAGTGTATTCTGATGCAGATAAGATGGACAAGCTAATGGCTAGGCAAGCAGTTTTACAAGACCAAATAGATGCTAGCAATGCTTGGGAGTTAGATACTAAATTAGAAATTGCTATGGATGCTTTGCGTACTCCTGATGGTGATAAAAAAATAAGTGTATTATCTGGTGGTGAGCGCAGAAGAGTTGCTTTATGTAGACTGTTGTTACAAGAACCAGAAATTTTGCTTTTAGATGAACCTACCAACCACTTAGATGCAGAATCTGTACATTGGTTAGAGCACCATTTAGCACAGTACAAAGGTACTGTTATTGCAGTAACGCATGATAGATACTTTTTAGATAATGTAGCTGGTTGGATTTTAGAGTTAGATAGAGGTGAAGGCATTCCTTGGAAAGGAAACTACTCTAGCTGGTTAGACCAAAAATCTAAACGTATGGCAGATGAAAGTAAAACAGCGTCTAAGCGTCAAAAAACATTAGAACGAGAGTTAGAATGGGTGCGTCAAGGTCCTAAAGGAAGACAAACTAAGCAAAAGGCACGTTTAAAGAACTATGATAAATTAATGAGCCAAGATCAAAAACAACTTGACGAAAAATTAGAAATTTACATACCTAATGGTCCGCGTTTAGGAACAAACGTAATTGAGGCTAAAGGGGTTAGCAAAGCTTTTGATGATAAGTTACTTTATGAAGATTTAAACTTTAAACTACCACAAGCTGGTATTGTAGGTATTATTGGCCCTAACGGTGCTGGTAAAACCACAATTTTTAGAATGATAATGGGTGAAGAAACTCCAGATAAAGGAGAATTTAGTGTTGGTGAAACTGCTAAAATTGCCTACGTAGACCAAAGTCACTCTAACATTGACCCAGAAAAAACAATTTGGCAAAACTTTAGTGATGAGCAAGAGTTGGTTATGATGGGAGGTAAGCAAGTAAATTCTAGAGCTTATTTAAGTAGGTTTAATTTTTCTGGTAGTGAGCAAAACAAAAAAGTAAGCATGTTATCTGGTGGTGAGCGTAACCGTTTACACTTAGCTATGACGTTAAAAGAAGAGGGTAACGTTTTACTTTTAGATGAACCTACAAACGATTTGGATGTAAATACATTACGTGCATTAGAAGAAGGTTTAGATAATTTTGCGGGTTGTGCTGTAGTTATTTCTCACGATAGATGGTTTTTAGATCGTATTTGTACACACATATTAGCTTTTGAAGGAGACTCGCAAGTATATTTCTTTGAAGGATCTTTCTCTGATTATGAAGAGAATAAGAAAAAACGTTTAGGTGGCGATTTAATGCCAAAACGTATTAAGTATAAAAAATTAATTAGGTAGTTCTATTTAATTAATTCAAAATAAAAAAAAGCTCTTTACTAGTTGTAAGGAGCTTTTTTATTTCATTTTTTTAGTAAGATGCGTTAGGGTACCAGTCTAACTGTATAACTTCAATGTCTTTATTACCATCGTTTACCAATTGTTTAAATTTAGCTATATCACTAACATCTGGTTTGCCACGGTAATGATATGGATACACTTGTTTTGGTTTAAATTCTAAAACAGCACTTGCGGCGCTTTTAACAGTCATAGTGTAAGGTAAGTTCATACAAATAAATGCTTTATCTATGTTTTGTAAAGCACGCATTTCTGGTATGTCTTCCGTGTCACCAGAAAAATAAACACGCTCTCCACCTTTCTCTAATAAATAACCGTTTCCGCGTCCTTTGCTATGAAATTTAATAGCTTCCTCTCTTAAATTGTACATTGGTATTGCTGTAATTTTTATATTGGCAAAATCTACAGAGGCATCGTTATTAAGTATAGTAAGTTTCGTTTTTAAGTTGTCAGACAGTTTATCTGCAACAGCTTGTGGGGCAATAATTGTTGTTTTTTTGGTGTTAATGGCTTCTAGAGTTTCAACATTTAAATGATCTCCATGAATATCTGTAACCAAAATTAAATCTGGTTCGTCTTGTTTTTTAAACATATCTGCTCCTCCAACAGGATCTATATAAATAGTTGTATTTCCCCATTTAAAAACAGCAGTAGCGTGTTCTATAGGTGTAATTTGGAAGTTGCTGTCATTTTCCTTAGTAATTTCTTTTGTAGCATTATTTGTTGCTGTTTCTTTCTTTTTACCGTCTTTACAGCTCACTATAAATAAGCAAAAAACAGCAATACCCATTAGTTTTTTCATTAGTTTCTATTTTAAATTTAGTTCCATTTTTATACTACTTCTTTTGTAAACAACGTTTGGCTCTAACGGTACTTCTTTAAAACCAACTTTTTTATAAATATGTAGTGCATTTGTTAGCTTAACACTAGAGTATAGGATTACTTGTTTCCATTGTTTTTCTTTGGCAAAGTTAATGGCGAAGGTCAATAGTTCTTGTCCAATTTTTTTTCCTTGATAGGCTTCACTTATTGCCATTTTACCTAATTCATAAACGTTGTCTTCAATTTTAATGTAGGCTACACAACCAACAATGGTAGTATCAATTTTAGCAAAAAAAATATAGCCTCCTTTGTTAATTATATTCTCTTCGCAATTGTCTAAAAGCTCTATATCCTTATTTTCAACCACAAAAAACTTTTTTATCCACTCTAAATTTAGATTTTTAAAGGTTTTAGCGTATTTTGGCTGAAAGGGAATAAATGTTAAATTATTCATTATAAATTATAATTTTAGGTAATTATTTCCGTTAGACGATTAATATTGGACTTAAACCAATTTTTAAGTGCATATAATCTAAATGTTAAACCAAAACGTATATAAATTTGAACCAAAAGATTAACTTAGTCAAGTTAATAAATTAAACTGAATTAATAGTATTGTTATGAGTGAGAAAAAGAGTAATACAGGATTAAAGGTACTTGCTGTTTTATTGGGAGTAGGATTATTAGCTTCTATTGCCTACACAGTGTCTTTATACAAAGACAGAGAGAAAACCAAAACTGTTTTAACGCAAGAGAAAGAATATGTAGTTAATGATTTAACTAGCTTACAGTCTGAGTATGACAAGGCTATTATGGAAAGTAATGCTACAAATGAAGAATTAGTTGAGGCAAGAGACAGAATTGCTAAGTATATTGACTCTGTTAAGACAATGAAAACTGATATTTCTTCTTTATCTAGATATAGAAGACAGGTTGATTTGTTAAAGAAAGAAAGAGCTTTTTTACTTAAAAAGGTTGATTCTTTAACTACATCTAACACTATGTTAGCTATGGAAAGAGATAGTACATACCAAGAATTATCTAGACAAACAGTTTTTAATGATTCTTTAGTTGTACAAAACACACAATTGGCTGATGCTGTAGAAAAAGGTTCTGCATTAAACTTGGCTAAATTTTCTGTAGATGCAGTTAAAGAGCGTAATAGCGGAAAATTAGTTTCTACAACTAGAGCTAGTAGAGCAGATAAATTAAAAATTTGTTTTACTGTAGCAGATAATGCAATTGCACAAGCTGGTGACAGAGAGTTTTATATTGAAGTTTTAGATCCTCAAGGAAATGTTTTAGGAGAAGGAACTACAAAGTCTAATGAAACAGGAGCTTCTTTAACGTATAGTAAGGCTACAGCTTTTTATTATGAAAACAGAACTTTAGACATTTGTGATTACGTAAATAAGCCAGTTGGTGATTTTCAAAAAGGAAACTATATGGCTATAGTTTACGATTCTAAATTAAAGATATTAGGTAAAAGTGAGTTTACCCTTAAGTAATACTTAATTTAATACATATAAAAAAGGTGCAATTTAAAATTGCACCTTTTTTGTTTTATAGTAGTTAGGTTTTTATTTTAATGAACCTACCATTTCTTCAGGTTTTACCCATTCATCATATTGCTCTGCAGTTACGTAGCCTAAATTAATAGCTTCTTCTTTTAGTGTAGTACCATTTTTATGTGCAGTATTTGCAATTTCTGCAGCTTTGTAATAACCAATTTTAGTGTTTAAAGCTGTTACAAGCATTAAAGAGTTATTTAATAATTCTTTAATTACATCGTGATTTGGTTGTATGCCAGACGCACAATTAACATCAAAACTAACGCAAGCGTCACCAATTAATTGGGCAGATTGTAATATGTTAGCAGCCATCATAGGTTTAAATACATTTAGCTCATAATGGCCTTGTGTACCACCAACAGTTACAGCAACATCATTACCCATAACTTGTGCGCAAACCATAGTTATAGCTTCTGCTTGTGTAGGGTTAACCTTTCCTGGCATAATAGAACTTCCTGGTTCGTTTGCAGGTATAATTATTTCGCCAATACCAGATCTTGGCCCAGAAGCCATCATTCTAATATCATTAGCAATTTTATTTAAAGAAACAGCTAGTTGTTTTAGTGCTCCGTGACTTTCTACTATGGCATCATGGGCAGCTAATGCTTCAAATTTATTTTTAGCAGTAATAAAAGGCAATCCTGTAAATTCTGCTATGTACTTTGCAACAAGAACATCATAACCGGCAGGTGTATTTAAACCTGTACCAACAGCAGTACCACCAAGAGCAAGCTCTGCTAAATGCGGCAATGAGTTTTCTAAAGCTTTTAAACCGTGATCTAGCTGAGATACATAACCAGAGAACTCTTGTCCTAAAGTTAAAGGAGTAGCATCCATAAGGTGAGTACGTCCTATTTTTACAACATTTGCAAATTCTTTAGATTTCTTTTCTAAAGTATCTCTTAGTTGTTTAACTCCAGGTATAGTAACTTCTGTAATTTTTTTATATGCAGCAATATGCATTCCTGTAGGAAACGTATCGTTAGATGATTGAGATTTGTTTACATCATCATTAGGCTGTATTGTTTTTTCGCCTTCACCGATAACATTACCAGCTATTTCATGAGCTCTGTTTGCAATAACCTCATTTACGTTCATATTACTCTGTGTACCAGAGCCAGTTTGCCATATTACCAATGGAAACTGATCATTGTGTTTGCCTTCTAAAATTTCATCACAAACTTGTGCAATTAAATCTCTTTTTTCTGTAGATAATACACCTAACTCACAGTTTGTATATGCTGCTGCTTTTTTTAAATAAGCAAAACCATAAACAATATCTAATGGCATAGATGCAGCAGGACCAATTTTAAAATTGTTTCTAGAGCGCTCTGTTTGTGCTCCCCAATATTTATCAGCAGGTACTTCTACCTTACCCATTGTATCTTTTTCTATTCTAAAGCTCATTGTACTAATTTTTTATAGATACAAAGGTAAGAATTTGGAAAATTTTTAATGCCTATTTATTTGATGATTTTGGTTTATTTTGGAGTAAATATGAACTTTAATTAAAAATATTGTTAATTAAATTTATATGTAAATGTGGCTCTTAGGTTTCTTTGGTCTGATTGAAGTTCATTATAAGAAATAGAATTGTCTAAATTGCTGGTAGAATACCTTCTGTAAGCATTAAAAATATCTGTTACGCCTATAGATACAGATACCTTATTTTTAAATATGTTTTTGCTAAACGCAAAGTCTAACCTGTCTAGTGCTTTTGTTTTTGTTTGAGAGTTATTGTTTGCTCCTATGTAATAGTAGTTTGTCTGAAAATTAATATCATACATTAAAGGTAATCTAGCACTAGCGCTACCTGTCCATCTAAATTGGTTGGCATTAAAGTCTACATTAATTAACTGGTTGTTATTATTGGTGTAGTTATAACTGCCATTTAATTTTTGGTTATACATAAAAAGGTTTAAAGACAAGCGCCATTTTTTACGCGGAACATAAGTAACAGTAGCATCTAACCCATACCTGTCTTCCTCTGCAATATTGCGCTTAGTTTTTGCAATTATAGGAGCAGCTATAGTATTAGTGCTGTTTGTAATAATCTCTGTTTCGCCTGTTTCTATTATTACATTGTGTATTACATCTTCTGTTTTAGAATAGAATAGGGCAGTGTTAAAAGTTATTTTATCCCATTTATTTAAATAGTTAAACTCAAATGAGTTTGTAAACATTGGGTCTAAATCTGGATTACCATAAAATAAGTTGGTTTTACTAACTCTATTAGGAAAAGGATTTAAATTACCTGCTGTAGGTCTATCAATTCTTTTGCTATAATTTAAACTAATCTTTTCTTTATTAGTAAACTCATAACTTAAAAAAACAGAGGGAAACCAATTTGTATAAGATTTATTATCTGTACTGTTATTATTGGTAAGTAACACCGCTAAATTTGTATGTTCTACTCGCATACCTAAAGAGGCACTAAATTTATTAAAACCTTGTGCAAATTGTAAGTATCCTGCATTAACATCTTGACTATATATTAAATTGTTGCTGTAGATATTATTTTTTATAAATTGATTGTTAATTATAGAACCTTCTGTATAGTCTATATGATAATTATCAAAAACACCTCTGTAACCAACTTCTATTTTAGAATTGTAATTTTTTCCAAAAGGTAAGGTATAATCCAATTGGGCAAGCTGACTAATTTGATGGTCATCAGTAATTGCTTCTTCAAACAAGCCATTGTTGTTATTGCCTAATATAACCTCGTTAATAGCTCTATCTTCTAGCTCAAAACTTCTAGAGTATTGGTAATCTGCAGTTAAAATATGACCTTTAGAATTAAATTTTCTTTTATAGTTTAGGGAATAACGTATGTTTTCTTCATTACTATCTTCTTCAGTATTTCTACTTCTGTTAATAGTTGTATTGTTTAGGGTATTAAAATTATTTAAATCTATACCAGTATAGTTTAAACCTGATGCTTTAGTATAAGCAACAGAATTAGTGATGCTAGAGGTTTTATTTAACAAAAGCTCTATACCTGCATTAATAGTAAGGTTTTTATAATTACGATCTAATGATCTGTACTCATTTTCATAACCTATTTTGGTATTACTATTATCAAAAAAATCGTTATTAAATAATGAGTATCCAGGTCGTTCCCTGTCTGTATAAGTTACATTAGAAAAAATATTAAATAATTTTCTTTTTAAACCTAAAGACAATCCTAACTTATAATATTCAGGGTCTTTAATAGTTGCAGTTACAGAACCATTAATACCTGCTTTTTTAGATTTTCTAAGTATTATATTTAAAATGCCTGCAGTACCAGAGGAACTATATTTAGAAGAAGGGTTTGTAATAACTTCTACCTTTTGTATTGTGCTTACTGGCATTTGCTTTAAAGCCTCTGGACTTACACCAGATAATGTAGAAGGTTTGCCATTAATTAATATTTTTACATTATTGTTACTTCTTAAACTAATAGTACCTTCAGCATCTACAGCTACAGAGGGGATATTGTTTAATACGTCAGAAGCAGACCCTCCGTTTAAAGTTAAGTCTTTACCAACATTGTATATTTTTTTATCTAACCTTAGCTCTACAGTTGTTTTTTCAGCAATAAGCTCAACCTCGTTTAACTCTTCTACATCTAAGTCTAGCAATATTTGTCCTAGGTTTTTAGACTTTGTTATAGTAACATTATTTAGGTAATAGGTTTTGTAAGAAATATACTCAACCTTAATATTATAATTTCCTTTAGGAATATCATTTATAATAAACTTGCCATTTTTATTGGTTATACCTCCAGAAATAAAACTAGGGTTATTATTATCTTGTATAATTAATGTAGCAAATTCTAGCGGATTCTTTGTTTCAGAATCTACAATTGTACCGGTTAACTTTACAGAACTATTGCTATTGTTAACTTGGTTTTGTTGAGCGTTAATAGCTGTTGTTAGGGCTAAAAACAAAAATAAAATATTTTTCATTTATGGTTAGCCTTTTGTAATTTGGGTAAAAAAGACTAGGAAATTATAAGTGTTCTTATGCATAAGTTTAACGTAGGTTATTTGGTTGAGTATGTTAGTTAAAAAAACGCTTTGTATTTCCTTGGTTACTTACAGGTATTTTAAGGTAAAATTAGTACGTCTTATACTACAAATATAAAAAAATATTAAAATAATTATTATTTTTTTATGATTTAGATTTGTTCTATTCATTTGAACAAGTATCTTTGTAACCGTTAAAATAAATTACTTATGTTTGAATTTGACCAGTATTTAGGTTTTTTAGCTTTTTTAACTATCCTTACAATAGGATTTTGGCTAATGATATTTTTATTAACATTTGTTATACCTTATTGGTTGGGCGGATCACTTATAGAATTTCTGAAAGAAAAACGAGAAGCTAAAAAAGCAAAGCGTTTAGAATAAAAAACAAAAAAGAGACTTAAAAGTCTCTTTTTTTGTACCCTATATTTAATAAAATATACGTTTACTTAGGTGTGTATTTTAGTGTGTAATATAATTTAGTTATAAAATAAAAAAAGGATGTTGTTAAACAACATCCTTTTTTTTATTGTGGTTATTTAATTATGCAATTTACCCTTGCATATCCATATCATCACCGCCACCATCTCTCATTTCACCTTTGTTACGTTGGTTTTTTTGTTGGTTAAATCTGTATGTAAAAGTTAACGCAACACTTCTTTCTCTCCATTGAAATTCACTGTTAGAGAAGATATTTTCAGTTCTACTTTCAGATCTTCTTTTTCTAGAATTAAAAATGTCACTAACACTTAAAGATAAAGTACCTTTTTCCTTTAATATATCTTTACTTAATGCTAAGTCAGATCCAAACATTCCTTTAGTATCAGTTTGTGCATTTTTAGATGGACCTCTATAAGTTAAGTTTGTTTGAAAATCTATTTCTGCAGGCAATGGTATTTTTGCACTAAATTTAGAAAACCAGCTAAAATTATCAGCATCAAAATTTTGAGTAATTTCTTCGTTTAAGAAATTAGTATAGGTGTGTTCACCTTCTAAGCTTTGTTGAAATAAGTTAAGGTTTAAGCTAAATCTCCAATTACGTATTGGTGTATAGGTAGATGTAATATCTAAACCGTATCTAGTTTCTGTAGCTAAGTTAATTGGTGTTCTAGCTTGTACAGGAATTTCTACAGTACTTCCAGGGTTAGCAGGGTCTTCTATGCTTACAAAGTCACCTGTTTCTTGTGAAATAAATTGAAAAACTCCAGTAGAATGATTGTAGTAACCAGAAATGTTAAATAAAACTTTGTCCCATCTTTTTAAGTAACCTAAATCATACGCATCTGTAAAAGTTGGATCTAAGTCTGGATTACCAAAAAACAAGTTTGTATTACTAGATCTAGAAGGGAAAGGATTTATAAACCTAGAACGAGGTCTTCTTAATCTTTTGCTGTAGCTAAGTGTAAATTGTTCCATTTCCGATAACTCATACCCTAAAAATACAGAAGGGAACCAGTTTGTGTAATTTTTGGTGTTAATTTCATTAGTTTCTGCTAACTCAATTTCTATATCTGTAGATTCCATACGTAAGCCACCAAGTAAACTAAACTTATCAAATTTAGTACCTAATTGTACATAAGCAGCATTTATATTTTCTCTGTAAAAAAGCTCGTTACTAAAATTTGGGTTACTAGTGAAGTTACCATTAACTTCTTCTCCAAAATCATAATCTGTATTATAAAAGTTAAAGTTACCTCTATAACCTGCTTCAAACTGAGAGGCTAAATCTTTACCAAAAGGTAAAACATAGTCTACCTGTACTAATTGATCTATTTGTTTGTTGTCAGAAATTGTACGTTCTAAAGGGTTGCTGCTAGCATTACCACTAACTAATTCTTCAATACTAGCATTTTCTAGCTCATTAGATCTAGAGTATTGGTAGTCTACAGTTAATTTATTACCATCATCATTAAACCTTTTTACATAGTTTAAAGAATATTGTACAGTTTCTTCATCATCATCTTCTACTGTGTTTCTTTGTCTTTCAATGGTTGGATTCATATTACCATCAAAATTAAAAAAGTTAACATCTGCTTTATCTAAACCGTTAGAGTTTCTATATAAAACAGAGTTTGTTATACTACTAGTTTCGTCTATAAAATATTCAAAACCTATATTTGCGTTGTAATTTTTACTGCTACGATCGTAATTTCTGTATTCGTTTTCAAAACTTGAAGTTGTACCGTCATCATTAAGGTATTCATTTTCAAAAGTAGCATTTCCAGGTCCTGTTCTGTCTCTATAGCTTAAGTTAGTGTATAAGTTAAATTTATCTCTTCTTAAGTTAATATTTGCAGAACCAGCGTATTGTTCTGGATCACCAACTGAAGCAGATACAGATCCGTTTAGGCCAGCAGTTTTACTTTGTTTTAAAATGATGTTTAAAATACCAGCAGTACCTTCTGCGTCATATCTAGCAGATGGGTTTGTTACTACTTCTACTTTTTCAATAGCATCTGCAGGTAAAGATTTTAGTGCAGCATTGTCTAAACCAGATAGGGCAGACGGTTTACCATTAATTAATATTTTAACACTTTCATTACCACGCAAGCTAATAGCTCCTTCTACATCTACATCTACAGATGGTACATTGTTTAAAACGTCTGTAACAGAACCACCTTTTACGGTTAAATCTTTACCCACGTTGTAAACTTTTTTATCTAATCTAAGTTCTACGGTAGTTTTTTCGGCAACTAAAACAACATCATCTAGCTGCTCTACATCTAAAGCTAATTTAATAATACCTAAATCTATAGATTTGGTTAGGTTTTGATTGTTAAGTGTGTATGTTTTGTAAGATAAAAACTCTACTTTAATATTGTAAAGCCCTGCGTCTGCAGTAACATTAAATTTTCCTTGTTGATTTGTTATACCTCCTGTAACTACAGATGGGTCTTTAACACTTTCTAATATTAGTGTTGCGTATTCTAACGGGTCTCCTGTTTCATCATCAACCACAGTACCTGTGACTTTAATTTTTTTAGGGTTTTTAGATTGTGCATTGGGACCTTGAGCGTACGTAATTACGGTTGCAAATACTAGTACTAAGGAAAGTAGTTGTTTCATTCTTTTCGTTTAGTTTTTTTCTTTTTCTTTTTCTTGGCTTTTTTAAAGCCTTCTTTTTCTAAAGCAACATAGGCCTCATATTTTTCTTTAGGCAGTGCAGCTTTTAATTCTTCAGATTGTTGTTCTTTTAATTTTTCTATGCTTTCTTTCATTTTTTCACCGTCTAGCTTTAAAATCTGCAGTTCCATATACTTTTTAATGTATTTGGTTAAAGTTGTGCTTAGCACTGCTTCTTCAAAACTATTAAGATCTATAACTTCTAAAATTTTAGGCATTTGTAAGTCTACAATTTCTTCAGCTGTTAAAGGCTCTGGTTTTTCATTAGATTGTGTTTGTGGCATTTGGTTTCTAACACGTCCGTTTCCGTACCCATTATTATAACCGTTACCGTAACCATACTGCGCTTCTACAGTAGAAAAAGACAATACAAATACTATTGTTGCATAAAAAAATATTTTATTAGTTTTCATAACTTTCTGAATTAGTAAGAGTTTAAAAATTAAAGAAGGTTTAATCTGGTTTGGTTAAAGATTTGTTAAAAGAATTAGCAATAAAAATGCCAAAAATTAAACTGTTACTAAATTACAGTTTTTATTGCTTCTGTAGGTCTTCCTATAACGGCTTTATTTCCGTTAATAACAATTGGTCTTTCTATTAGTTTAGGATTGGCAATCATAGCATCAATAATTTCATTATTAGATAGTTGCTTGCCTTTGTAGTTCTCTTTCCAAATAGCCTCATTTTTACGTACTAAAGCTATAGGTTCTATAGCTAAAAGGCTAATAATGTTTTGTAGCTCTTGTTTTGTAGGTACATTTTCTAAATATTTTACAATTTCAAAAGGTTTACCAGTTTCTTCTAAAAAAGCTACTCCTGCTCTAGATTTACTACATCTGTTGTTATGGTAAATTTTTATCATTATTATATTATTAAAAATTAATCTTCATTTTTTTGTCCCATCATCATTAAATAAGCTTTTAAAAATGGGTCTATTTGTCCGTCCATCACAGCATCTACGTTACCCGTTTCCTCGGCTGTACGCACATCTTTTACTAATTTATATGGGTGCATAACATAGTTACGTATTTGAGATCCCCATTCAATTTTCATTTTACCAGCTTCAATTTCGCTACGTGCTTCTTGTTTTTTACGCAATTCAATTTCGTATAATTGAGATTTAAGCATTTTCATAGCTGTAGCCCTGTTGTCATGCTGAGATCTAGAATCAGAACAAGAAATTTGTATTCCTGTTGGTTTGTGAGTTAACTGTACTTTGGTTTCTACTTTATTAACATTTTGTCCACCAGCTCCGCTAGAACGTGCTGTTGTAATTTCTATATCAGCAGGGTTAATTTCTATTTCTATACTGTCATCTGCAAGTGGGTATACATATACAGAAGCAAAAGAAGTATGTCTTTTAGCATTACTATCAAAAGGAGAAATACGTACCAAACGGTGTACTCCGTTTTCACCTTTTAGCCAGCCAAATGCATAATCACCTTCAATTTCTAAAGTAACTGTTTTAATACCAGCAACATCTCCTTCTTGGTAATTTAGTTCTTTAATTTTATAACCATTTTTTTCTGCCCACATTAAGTACATACGCATAAGCATAGCAGCCCAGTCACAACTTTCTGTTCCGCCGGCACCTGCTGTTATTTGTAAAATGGCAGTGAGTTCATCTCCTTCATCAGAAAGCATATTTTTAAACTCTAAGTCTTCAATATGAGTTTTTGCTTTGTTGTAGTGGTTCTCTACCTCTTCAGCAGTAACATCGCCTTCTTTTAAAAACTCTAGCAGAACCTCTAAATCTGCAATAAGTATTTTTGCATCATCAAAATCTTTAACCCATTTTTTTTTAGATTGTAGAACTTTCATTTGCGCTTGTGCAACTTGCGCATTATTCCAAAAATCTGGAGCTAGTGTTTTTTCTTCTTCATTTTCTATTTCTATAAGCTTGGCATCTATGTCAAAGATACCTCCTTAACGCACCAAGGCGATCTAAAAGATCTTTATATTGATCTGTTGTTATCATTCTTAAATTAATTTAAAAGCAAAAATAGCACTAAACTATGGTTGTACAATCTATTTTATATAAATTTAGAAAATCTAAAAAACCAACCTATGAAGCATATTTCTATATTCCTACTATTGATAACTTATTCTTTATCTATAAATGCACAATTTACAAGTAAGAAAAATGATTTTAAAAAATACTCTGGCTATTTTTCGTTTTATTACGATGACAAAAAAGATAAGGTATATTTAGAAGTTGAAGAATTGGAAAAAGAATTTTTATATGTAAATTCTTTAAGTAGTGGTATTGGTAGTAATGATATTGGTTTAGATAGGGGCCAGTTAGGTAAAACTAGAGTAGTATTTTTTAAAAAAGCAGGAAACAAACTAGTATTAGTACAACCAAATTTAAAATATAGAGCGTTAACTAATAATGTTTTAGAAAAACAATCTGTAGAGCAAGCTTTTGCAAAATCTATTTTGGGTGGTTTTAAAATTGAAGAAGAAAAAGAAGGTAAATATATAATAGATATTACCCCATTATTAATGCAAGATACCCACGGTGTTGCCGCTAAATTAAAAAATTCTGCTCAAGGTAGTTATAGTTTAGATGCTAGTAAAAGTGCTTTTAATTTAGAGCGTACAAAGGCTTTTCCTAAAAATATAGAGTTTGATGTTTTTTTAACCTTTAAAGGAACTGCAAAGGGTAGGTATATTAGTTCTGTAACGCCAACATCTAGCCTAGTAACAGTAGCACAGCATCATTCTTTTATAGAGTTGCCAGATGACAATTATAAAAAAAGAAGTTATCATCCACAAAGTGGTTCCTTTATGTTTTCTTATTATGATTATGCTACTCCAGTACAAAAAGACATACAGAAAAGATTTATTACTAGGCACAGATTAGAAAAGAAAAACCCTAATGCGGCAATAAGTGAGGCAGTAGAGCCAATTGTCTATTATTTAGATAATGGCACACCAGAACCAGTACGCTCTGCACTGTTAGAAGGTGGTAGGTGGTGGAACCAAGCTTTTGAAGCTATTGGTTATAAAAATGCTTTTCAGTTAAAAATATTACCAGCAGATGCAGACCCAATGGATGTTAGGTATAACGTTATACAATGGGTACATAGATCTACTAGAGGGTGGAGTTATGGTGCTAGTGTTACAGACCCTAGAACCGGAGAAATTATAAAAGGGCACGTAAGTTTAGGAAGTTTACGAATTCGCCAAGATTTTTTAATTGCGCAAGCCTTAACAAATAAACCTTTTGCAAAGAGTGATGATAACTATAACAAAATGCTTGAACTTGCACTAGCACGTATAAGACAGTTGTCTGCACACGAAATTGGACATACCTTAGGTTTTGCTCATAATTTTGCAGCTAGTACCAATAACAGAGCATCTGTTATGGATTATCCGCATCCACAATTTAAGTTGAAAGGAAAAAATATAGATTTTTCTAGTGCATATGCAGAGGGTATAGGTGAGTGGGATAAATATACAGTAGCTTATTCTTATTCAGATTTTAAAGATGGTGTAGACGAAGAAAAAGAATTGAAAAAAAATATTGAAAAGGCATATAAAGAAGGATATAGGTTTATATCAGACAGAGATGCCAGAGCCAGTGGAGGTGCACATGCATATGCACACCTTTGGGACAATGGAGGTAATGCAACAGAAGAATTAAATAAGGTGTTAAAAATTAGAGCAGTAGGTATTTCTAATTTTTCTATAGATAATATTAAGGAAGGACAACCAAATTCAGTTCTAGAAGATGTTTTTGCTCCATTGTATTTTTTTCATAGATACCAAACTGAAGCCGTAACTAAACTAATTGCTGGTTTAGACTATAATTATGCAGTAAAAGGAGATGGGCAATTTACAGTTAAAACAGTATCTAGTAAAGAGCAACAATACGCCTTAGATGCATTATTAAAAACATTAAAAGCTGAACAGATTGCAATTCCTAAAAATAAACTACCTCTTTTTCCTCCTAGAGCTTTAGGTTATGGTAGCAGTAGGGAATCTTTTAGCGGAAAAACAGGAATTTCTTTTGATGCGCTTTCTGCTGCAGAAACAGCTGCAGATATGACACTTTCTTTTTTATTGCATCCGCAAAGAGCATCTAGATTAATACAGCAAAAAAGTTTAGACTCCAAACAACTAGGACTACAAGATGTGTTAAACCAATTAGTTAATACTACACTAAATTATAATTATAAAGATTCTTATTTAAATGGTGTACAACAGAATATTAACTTTAGAGCTCTATATTATATCACAAAATTAGCGTTAAGTAAAAACGTACATCCGCAAGTAAATGCTATTGCTAATTTTAAGCTAAACGAATTAAAAAATAAGTATAATGCAGTAAGTACGCCATATGCTTTAGAAATTGTAACAAGAATAAATTATTATCAAAAACACCCAGAATTATTTAAGGTAGTTACGTCTCCTAAAATTCCTGATGGTTCTCCTATAGGAATGGAATGTCTATCAAACTAAAAAAAAAGAATATCTAAAAATGAAAATAAACCTTATTAGTGATACGGTAACAAAGCCTACCCCAGAAATGCTAAATGCAATGTTTGCCTCTGAAGTAGGAGATGATGTTTTTAAGCATGACCCAACTATTAATGCGTTAGAAGAAAAACTAGCAACAATGTTTGGTAAAGAAGCAGCTTTATTTTTTCCTAGTGGAACTATGGCAAACCAAACAGCAATAAAATTACATACACAACCAGGAGAGCAATTAATTTGTGATAAATATGCTCATATTTTTAATTATGAGGGAGGTGGTGTTAGCTTTAATAGCGGTGTGTCATGTAGGCTTATTGATGGCCACAGAGGTATGATGACTGCAAAACAGGTAGAGGAAGCAATTAATCCGCCAGATTTTTATCATAGTCCGCTTACCACACTAGTTTGTATAGAAAATACAACTAATAAAGGAGGAGGAGCTTGTTGGGATTTTGAAGAGCTAAAAAAAATTAAGATGGTTTGTGAAAAACACAACTTAAAATACCATTTAGATGGGGCTCGTTTATGGAATGCATTGGTAGCTAAAAATGAAACTCCAAAACAATATGGAGATTTGTTTGATACCATAAGTGTTTGCTTAAGTAAAGGTTTAGGATGTCCTGTAGGGTCTGTATTAATAGGCTCTAAAGAGGATATAGAAAAAGCTATCCGGGTACGTAAGCTATTTGGTGGCGGAATGAGGCAGGCAGGTTATTTAGCTGGTGCAGCTATATATGCTTTAGATAATCACATAGATAGATTAAAAGAAGATCATAGAAAAGCAAAAGAGATAGGAGAGGTATTGCAAAACTTAAGCTATGTAAAAACTGTAGAGCCTATAGAAACTAATATTGTTATTTTTGCTATTGATGAAAATAAATTAAGCCAAGAACAATTCTTAGATAAATTACTTAAAAAAGGAGTAGAAATTATAGGAATGGGACAAGGAAAATTACGTATAGTTACTCATTTAGACTACACAGATACTATGCATAGCACTTTTTTGTCTGTTTTAAAGAGTTTGTAAATTGGGCATAGATAAAAAGCTGTTTTTTAAATTTTTAATACCATTTTCCATACCAGCTTCTGATGAATAAAACTGACTTTTACCAATAACCTTACCGTTTAAACCTTTTAAATTAAATAAAAACTTGCCATTGTAAGCGGTCTTACGTTCAAAAACGTTAAGACTGTTTATAGATGGCATTATTTCTTTTATGGCACTATGTAACTCTTCTTTTGTTTTAAAACTGTTCCCTTGCAGTAACACAACATTGTTCTTTGTTTTTAAACTAAAAGTAAAAGTATTATCCTCTTTTTTTTCAATATCTAACATACCTACACATTTTTATTAAATATAAGAATTTTTTTAAAGTTATGGTAAAATTAATTTTAAGACTTTGTTAAGATTAGTGGTTTATTTATAAATTAACGCTTGTTAAGCCTTAAAACACTAGTAAAATAAGGTTTTTTTATAAATTAATGCTCTTTTTTTATGATTAGTTGAACATAAAAATTATATTTGCAGTATAATTATTTAACATATTTTAACATTAATTAAACACATTAACCAAAAATGAAAAAATTATTATTCTTATTTGCAGTAATGACTGCATCTGTTACTATGGCTCAAGATTTGCCTACAAATCCAGAACCAGGTAAATGTTACGTACGTTGTACAACTCCAGACGTATACGTTAATGAATCTATTACAATAACTACTAAACCTGCATATTCTGTATTAAAAACAGTGCCTGCAACTTTTAAAACTGTTACAGAGCGTGTTTTGATTAAAGATGAAAGTAAAAGTTTAAAAATAGTACCTGCTAAATGGGGAACAGAAACTGTTAGTTATGTAGCTAAAGAAGGAGGTAATACGTTAAGCATTACTCCTGCAAGTTTTACACCAAGCTCACAAACTATAGAGGTTAAGCCTGCATATGCAGTTTGGGAATTAGGTGCTCCTGCTCCTGATTGTGCTTCTAGCAACCCAGATGATTGTAGATACTGGTGTTACAAAGGTTACCCAGCAGAGTTTACAACTATTCAAACTCAAGAATTAGCTTCAGACGCTACTGTATCTAAAACACCAATTGGTTCTAGAAACGCAACTTACAAGAAAACTGTTTTAGTTTCTGGTCCTTCTGTTGTAGAAACTATAATTCCTGCTGAGTACAAAGAAATTACTAAAACTGTTTTAGATAAGGATGCTTTTACTACAAGTGTTTCTGTACCTGCTGTAACTAAAACTATTACCAAAGAGGTATTAAAGCAAAAAGGTGGTCTTACTACTTGGAGCGAGGTTGAGTGTTCTTTAGTACAATACCAAGCTTTACCAATTAACTGGAATACTGGTAGCTCTACTTTAACTGCTGAAGCAAAAAGAATTATTGATTCTAGATTAATGCCAGTTTTAAACCAAAACCCAGGTGTTAAATTAGAGATTGCTTCTCATACAGATTCTAGAGGTAATAGCGTATCTAACCAAAGTTTATCAGAAAGAAGAGCTAAGTCTGTTGCAGATTACTTAATTTCTAAAGGAGTAAACTCTAGCTTATTAGTAGCTAACGGTTACGGTGAAAACAAATTAAAGAACAGATGTAAAGATGGTGTTTCTTGTACAGAAAGAGAGCACGCTGCTAACAGAAGAACTGAATTTAGATTAATTAACAACTAGTAGTAAAATCTATTATAGTTAATCACTAACCAATAAAAAGGGCTTTCAATTAATTTTGAAGGCTCTTTTACTTTTTAAATAATCCTATTTTGGTTTGTTGTTATTTGGTAATTTGTTTACAAATGTTAAGTAGTGTTGTTTAAGGGGCAACAATTTTAAGTAGATGTAAAAAAAAGACCCTTAATATAAATTAAAGGTCTTGTTTGCTTTTTTACTGTAAGATGAAAACTATTTCATATACTTCTTTAAAAACTTAATATGGTGTTGTACTTCGCCGTTCATACTATAACCGTGTAAAGCACCTTTTTCTCTGCCTTTACTATCTAGTATTTTTAAGTTAGGAAATACTCCTTTTTTATTATACTTAGCCATTAAATCCATATTGTGTTTTAATTGCTTTTCCGTTAATAAGTCATTGTTTCTAGGAATATCTATATATAATAACTCGTAATTTTCAGATATTTCTTTAAATTCAGCTGTAGCAAACAAATCCTTTTTTAGCATTTTGCAAGGTCCGCACCAATCACTCCCCGTAAAGTAAACTAAAATGTTTTTATCTGCTTTTTTAGCCTTTTTTAGCACAGTTTCATAATCTGTGTTCCATTCTACATCTCCAATAACTTTATTAGCTGGTGCAAAACCAAATACTAAAGGAAAAATTAAGGCAATTAATAAGTGTTTCATCTTTGTCTTTTTTATTGTTGATACAAAAAACTTGCCAGTTTTTATTTAAATAACGAATCCATTCCCGGAATATTGGGTAAACCGTCTTTTGCAGCAGCAGCTAATTCGGTTTCATTTACCTGTGTAGCTTTTTCTATAGCCTTGTTTAATGTAATTATTAAATAATCTTCAAGCTGTTCTTTATCATTTAAAATACTTTCATCAATCTCAATACTTTTAATTGTTCTGTTAGCCGTAATTGTTACTTTAATAGCGTTATCAGTAGATTTTTCGTCAATTAAAACAGTATTTAAGCGCTGCTTTGTTTCTTCAACTTTTTGCTGGGTTTCTTTTAGTTTTCCCATCATACCCATCATATCTCCAAACATAATATTTATAAATTATAGTTATTATTTTTCAAAATTACTAAATTGTAGCTCAATCAATCTTAAAAAAAAATGAAAGTCATAAAAAAAGGTATTGTTCTGTTAGTTAGTATTATTTTTGTCGCTTCATGTAAAAATATAAATAAGCCTATGGCTACTATAAAAACTCCTGTTGCAAAAAAAGTTCCAAAAGAATTAGTTAAACATAATGATGTTAGAGTAGATGATTATTATTGGCTAAACAACAGAGAAGATAAAGAAGTTATTACATATTTAGAAGAAGAAAACACTTATTATAATACCTTAACCGCACACACTAAAGAGTTTCAAGCATCACTTTTTAGTGAAATGAAAGGGCGAATAAAAGAAGATGATTCCTCTGTACCTTACAAGTTAAACGGGTATTGGTATGGAACTAGATATGAAGTTGGTAAAGAATACCCTATTTACTCTAGAAAAAAAGGTGAGGAATCTGCCCAAGAAGAAATTATTTTTAATTGTAATGATTTAGCAAAAGATCATGATTATTTTAATTTAAGTGGTATTGCAATTAGCCCTAATAACAAATTAGCAGCTTTTGGTGTAGATACTGTTTCTAGAAGAGAATATACAATTAAAATTAAAAATTTAGAAACAGGGGAAGTTTATAAAGATGTTATAGAGAAAACCACAGGTAGTAGCGTATGGGCTGCAGATGATAAAACACTTTTTTATGCTAAAAAAGATCCTGTAACATTAAGGTCTGATAAAATTTACAAACATAAACTGGGTACACCAACCTCTGAAGATGTTTTAGTGTATCATGAACAAGACGAAACTTTTAATACTTACATATATAAAACCAAGTCAAAAAAATACATAGTAATTGGGTCTTCTAGTACATTAACATCTGAGTATAGATTTATTAATACAGATGAGCCAGATTCAGATTTTAAAATATTTTCTCCTAGAGAAAGAGGATTAGAGTATTCTATAGCACATTATGGAGATAAGTTTTTTATTTTAACCAATAAAGACCAAGCTTATAACTTTAAATTAATGACTTGTAATGAGTCTGCAACGGCAGCTACAAATTGGAAAGAATTTATACCTCATAGAGAAAATGTACTCCTTGAAGATTTAGACATATTTAAAGATTATTATGTATTATCTGAAAGGGAAAATGGATTAAATAAATTAAAAATTGTTCGTTGGGATACTAATAAAGGATATTACTTGCCTTTTGAGAGTGAAACCTACACGGCTTATGTAGGTACTAATCCAGATTTTAATACATCTATACTAAGGTATGGTTATAATTCTTTAACAACACCAAGTTCTGTTATAGATTTTAATATGGATACCCAAACCAAAGAAATTAAAAAAGAACAAGAAGTATTAGGAGGTAAGTTTAAAAAAGAAAATTACAGATCTCAGAGAGTTTGGGCAACCGCCAGAGATGGTGTTAAAATACCAATGTCTGTAGTTTATCATAAAAATACTAAGTTAGATGGTACTAGCCCTTTACTGCAATATGCATACGGCTCATACGGTTATACAATAGATCCTTATTTTTCTACAGTACGTTTAAGTTTATTAGACAGAGGTTTTATTTATGTAATTGCACACGTTAGAGGAGGAGAGTATTTGGGAAGAAAATGGTACGAGGACGGAAAGCTTTTAAAAAAGAAAAACACTTTTACAGATTTTATAGACTGCTCTAAATATTTAATTGATAATAATTATACGAGTACAAAACATTTGTATGCCTCTGGAGGATCTGCCGGAGGATTGTTAATGGGTGGCGTGCTTAATATGGCGCCAGAGTTATATAACGGTGTAATTGCAAGTGTGCCATTTGTAGATGTTGTTACAACAATGTTAGATGATTCTATACCACTTACAACAGGTGAGTATGATGAGTGGGGAAACCCAAATGATAAAGAGTATTATGATTATATGAAATCTTATTCTCCTTATGATAATGTTACAGCACAAGATTACCCAACAATTTTAGTAACAACAGGATTGCATGATTCTCAAGTACAATATTGGGAGCCTGCTAAATGGGTTGCAAAATTACGAGAACTTAAAACAGATAGTAATTTACTATTTTTAGATACTAATATGGATGCTGGCCATGGCGGTGCTTCAGGAAGGTTTGAGGCATTAAAAGAAGTAGCAAAAGACTATGCGTTTTTAATAGATTTAGAGGGAAAAATCGATAAGTAAAAAAAAAAACCTAAATTTGTCACGTAATTGATAAGCAAACCAACAAAGTCTTATCATTTTATAACCAAATACGCATGGAAAATAAAATTAATGCCTATAACAATGTTTTAGAGTTAATAGGTAACACTCCGTTAATTAAAATTAATAATGTTACTAATTCCTTTAAAGGAGAATATTACGCTAAAGTAGAGGCTTTTAATCCGGGACATTCTGCAAAAGACAGAATAGCAATTCATATAATTGAAGAAGCAGAACGTAAAGGATTATTACACGAAGACAGTACAATTATTGAAACAACATCTGGTAATACAGGTTTTAGTATTGCAATGGCAAGTATTGTTAAAGGATACAAATGTATATTAGCAGTAAGTTCTAAATCATCTCCAGATAAAATAGATATGTTGCGCTCTATGGGAGCACAAGTATATGTTTGTCCTGCGCACGTAAGTGCAGATGATCCTCGTTCTTATTATGAGGTTGCTAAAAGGTTACACAGAGAAACAGAAGGTTCAATATACATTAATCAATATTTTAATGAACTTAATAGAGCTGCACATTACGCTTCTACAGGGCCAGAAATTTGGGAACAAACAAATGGCAATATTACCCATTTAGTTGCATGTAGTGGTACAGGTGGTACTATTTCTGGTACAGCAAAGTATTTAAAAGAGCAAAACCCAAATGTAAAAGTTATTGGAGTAGATGCTTTTGGGTCTGTATTAAAAAAATACCATGAAACACGTGAGTTTGATGCTAATGAAATTTACCCTTACCGTATAGAAGGTTTAGGTAAAAATTTAATACCAGGAGCAACAGATTTTGATGTTATAGATAAATTTGTAAAAGTTACAGATGAAGAAAGCGCACATACTGCAAGACAAATTTCTGGTACAGAAGGTTTGTTTGTTGGGTACACTAGTGGTGCTGCAATGCAAGCTGTAAAACAATTACATGCAGATGGTGAATTTGATGCCAATAGTAAAGTAGTTGTTATATTTCCTGATCACGGATCTAGATATATGAGTAAAATTTATAGTGATGAATGGATGGAGGCACAAGGGTTTTTAAATGCTGTTGTAGAACAGGAAAAGCCAGAAATTCAATTTGTTAAGTAAAAAACTTAGAAAATATAAAATAAAAAAGCAATGAATTTTAGTTCATTGTTTTTTTTTGTTCATAAAATTGTTATGAAACCTTGCTGAAATTCTGTACTTTTGCAGACAGCCAAAATAGCTTAGATGAGAGATTTATTTGATAGAATACTAGCGAACAAAGGACCATTAGGAAAATGGGCATCGCAAGCAGAGGGATATTTTGTTTTCCCTAAATTAGAAGGAACTATTTCTAATAGAATGAAATTCCAAGGGAAAGAAGTAATTACTTGGAGTGTTAACGATTATTTAGGTTTAGCAAACCACCCAGAAGTGCGTAAAGTAGATGCACAAGCAGCAGCAGATTATGGTTCTGCTTACCCAATGGGAGCACGTATGATGTCTGGACACACAGACTTACACGAACAATTACAAAATGAGTTGGCTGAATTTGTTAAAAAAGATGCAGCTTACTTATTAAACTTTGGTTACCAAGGTATGGTATCTACTATAGATGCGTTGGTTTCTAAAGATGATATTATAGTTTATGATGTAGACTCGCACGCATGTATTATTGATGGTGTACGTTTGCATATGGGTAAACGTTTTACTTACAAGCATAATGACGTTGAGAGTTTAGAAAAAAACTTAGAGCGTGCTACTAAAATGGCAGAACAAACTGGTGGAGGTATTTTAGTTATCTCTGAAGGTGTTTTTGGTATGCGTGGTGAGCAAGGTAAATTAAAAGAGATTGTAGCTTTAAAGAAAAAGTACAACTTTAGGTTTTTAGTAGATGATGCTCACGGTTTTGGTACATTAGGTAAAACTGGTGCTGGAGCAGGTGAAGAACAAGGAGTGCAAGATGAAATAGACGTGTACTTTGCTACTTTTGCAAAATCTTTAGCTAGTACTGGTGCATTTATAGCAGCAGATCAAGAAATTATAGATTACTTAAAATACAACTTGCGTTCGCAAATGTTTGCAAAGTCATTACAAATGCAATTGGTTGTAGGTGCATTAAAGCGTTTAGATATGCTTAGAACAATGCCAGAGTTAAAAAATAAACTTTGGGAGAATGTAAATGCATTGCAAAGTGGATTAAAAGAACGTGGTTTTGATATAGGAACAACTACTAGTTGTGTTACTCCTGTGTTTTTAAATGGTAGTATACCAGAAGCTATGGCGTTGGTTAGAGATTTAAGAGAAAACTATGGTATTTTCTGCTCTATAGTGGTTTATCCTGTAATTCCTAAAGGACTTATTTTATTAAGAATGATTCCTACAACTTCTCATACCTTAGAAGATGTAAATGAAACGCTTAATGCTTTTGATGCAATACGTGAGCGTTTAACAAATGGTACATACAAAAGATTATCTGCCGCTGTTGCAGCTGCAATGGGAGAGTAAAAAATCTTTTTATTTTATATTAAAAAACCCAAGCAAATTATGCTTGGGTTTTTTAGTTTATAAGTTTTTGCGGTATGTTCTGCGTCTTCTAAATATTTTTGGATCAAAATTTTTCCAAAGCTGTCTAATAGCGGTATTTTCTTCTAACTCTGGTGTTCTTATGCAATTTTCTATACCTTTATCTTTAAATGTTTTATAATATTCATTAAAAATAATAGCTGTTACTCCTTTGTTTTGGTATTCTGGGTGTACACCAATTAAATAAAAAATAACATCTTTACTCTGTTTTTTAGCTTTAAGTAAATGGTAAGCGCCAAAAGGAAATAATTTCCCCTTAGATTTTTGTAATGCTTTAGAAAAAGAAGGCATTACTATAGAGAAAGCAACAAGATTATCATCTTTATCTACCACAAATTTTATGTACTCTGGGTTAATAAAGCTTATGTATTTTTGCTTAAAGTGTTCTTTTTGTATGTCGTTTATAGGGACAAAAGAAGATAAGGAAGCGTAAGACTCATTAAACAAATCAAACATTTTATCTGCTAAAGGCATTACATCTTTAGTTTTTGTAAAATTTATTTCTCTTAGGTTGTATCTCTTTTTTATTAAACCCTGTATTCTTTCAAAAAATTCTGGTTTGGCATTGGCAAACGGAAATTTATTTTCTAAATATTCTTTTTCTTTTACAAAACCTAAACGTTCATAATGTTTAACGTAATAGGGGTGGTTGTACCAAGTTATCATACTACCAATATGGTCATAACCTTCTGTAACAACACCTACTTTATCTAAATTAGAAAAGCCAACGGGGCCTTCCATAAACTCTAATTTGTGCTCTCTACCTATTTCTTCAACCCTTTTTAGTAAAGCCTCAGATACGTTTGTATCATCAACAAAATCAAACCAACCAAAGCGCATTTTTTTAACTTTTTGGTTGTTAATTTCTATCCAATTAATTATTGCAGCAACCCTACCTACAAGTTTAGGTCCGTTGTAAGCTAATAAAAACCAGGCTTCTGCATCTTTAAAAACAGGATTTTTGTCTTTATTAAATGAATCTAATTCATCATTAATAATTGGTGGCACCCAGTAAGGTGAATTTTTGTATATACTAAACGGAAATTTTACAAATTGCTTTAATTCTGCTTTGGTTTTAGCTTCAACAATGGTAATCATATTCTAATATCTTTTTCTGCATCAATATTAGGGATATTAATTAATAAGAGAAAGTTTTAAGCTTGTAAAAATTAGAAGTTGTTTTTAAAAATCTATAGGCTCATCATCTTTAGATTTCTTTTTCTTGCTTTTTTTTCCTTTAGCATCTCTTTTTGCTTGTTTTCTTTTCTTTTTAAGGTCTTTCTTTCTAATTTTTCCATCCTTAGTTGTTGCATTCTGATCTTCAATAGCAATTACTTTATCTTTATGCATATCTAACCTATATGAAAAACCAGCAGCAAAAAATAGGCGGGTAGGAGTATCTTTTATATTGGCACCCAAATGTAAATCTACTTGCATATTTTCATCAATTAAATAAGCAGTACCACCTCTAAAAATTACATCAGAATATCTGTCGCTTTTAATACCTTGGTTTTCTGCAAAAACACTCCATTTAGGGTTTCTAAATGCATGAGATAAAGAAACAATGTAGCTCCATTCGGGAAAATCTGTTCCTATGCGGTCATAAGCAACGTTAGTAATAAGCACAAATTTTGGAGAAAGCCTACTTTGTGTAGCAATCATACCTCTTGGAGATACTGTAGCTTCACCAGGGTAGTATGGATTGTCACCCAAAACAAAGTTGGCACCTGCATAAACAGATATTGCAGGTATTAAATTTTTTAGCTGAAATGTGTTATTAGCTTTCCAGCTATATAAATTTGGCTTGTTTGCTTCTTCACTCTTGTAAGGGTCAAAAATTAAATATTTTAATCCAATTCTATTTCTTTTAAAATCTGTATACTTTTGATCAGGAAAACCAATGGTAGAATATGTTCTGTTTTCATTAGTATATGTCCCTTCATATATAATTTCTAATTCTTCAAAAAACAAACCATACCTTAAAGCTAAATCTACTCCCAGTAATTTAGAATCAGTTTTTAGTGTGTTATGACTTTGTTTTTCGTAAGACATTCCGGCTTCGGCCTGTAAAACTCCTGTGCCAATTGCATATGCACTTACAGATTGTCCTGGTCTGTTAGAGTTTATAACGTCTGTGTATTGTGAAAGTCCTAAAAATGGAAGTGTAAAAAGAAATAAAGAGAATATATTTTTTAATTTTTTCATACCTGTAAGCTTACCTAAATATACTTTTATTATTATTTTAAGAGATATAATCTTTATATACAACGGTAGAATTGTATTTTTGATATAAATTTTTAGAACAAATATGGATTTTTTAATAGCTATTCTTGTAATTGTTGCGGTTTATTACCTATTAAAGTTTTTGATACGCTTGTATGCGCCTAAAATGATGAATTATGCAGCTAAAAAAACTGAAGAACATTTAAAGAAAAAATTTGAAGAGTTTGCGCAAAACCCTAATCAGGGATATACTAATACAACAGATGAGTCTTCTTCAAAAACAAATAAGACTAAGTTCAAATCTAACCCTTCTAAAAAAGTAGGAGAGTATATAGATTTTGAAGAAGTAGAATAAAAAAATAACAACCAACCTTTATTAAGTTTAGAGTTTAGGCAACCAAAAAATGCTTATTTTGCTAAACTTACGTATGAAAATTTAATACAACACCAACAACATAATGAAAATTAATTTTAGATCTGTTTTAACCAACTTTTTTGTTCTTGTTTTATTTGTAGTTGCCTCTTTGGCTTATTTTACTCCTGTTTTACAGGGTAAAAAAATATTTCAGTCAGATATTGCCCAGTATACAGGAATGGCAAAAGAGCAAAATAATTTTAGAGAAAAAACAAATACAGAGCCTTATTGGACAAACAGTGCTTTTGGTGGTATGCCAACATATCAGTTAGGAGCTAATTACCCTCATAATTACATAAAAAAGTTAGACAAATTAATACGGTTTTTACCTAGACCAGCAGATTATTTATTTTTATACTTTTTAGGTTTTTATATTTTATTATGTTGTCTAAAAGTAGATTATAGGTTGGCCGTTGTTGGTGCATTGGCTTTTGGTTTTAGTACTTATTTAATTATAATTTTAGGTGTTGGCCATAATGCAAAGGCACACGCTTTGGGGTATATACCAATGTTGTTAGGCGGTATAATTTTAATGTTTAGAAAAAAATACATTTTAGGATTTATACTCACAGCATTTGCAATGGCTTTAGAGGTTAATGCCAACCACTACCAAATGACCTATTATTTTATGTTGCTAATTTTAATATTAGGTGTTATTTACTTGGTTTATGCTATTGTAGAAAAACAACTAAAACATTATTTTGTTTCTGTAGGCTTGCTTTTTGTTGCAGTATTAATAGGTATTGCAACCAATGCTACTAATTTAATGGCTACAAAAGAGTACTCTGACTGGAGCACTAGGGGAGTGTCTAATTTAACTATTAATAATGATGGCTCTGAAAGAGAAAATACTGGAGGTTTAGATAAAGAGTATATTACACAATATAGTTACGGAATAGCAGAGTCTTTAAACATATTTGTGCCAAGATTATTTGGAGGGTCTAATTCTGAAAATTTAGGAGAGGAATCTAAAACATATGAGTTTTTAGTTCGTAAAGGATTATCTAGAAAACAAGCGTTAGATTTTGCAGAGGGTTTGCCTTTGTATTGGGGAGACCAACCAGGTGTTTCTGGCGCAGCTTATGTAGGAGCAGTATTATTTTTCTTATTTATTTTAGGTTTAATTATAGTAAAAGGAAAAGTAAAATGGTGGCTTTTAGCAGGAGCTGTAATGTCTTTAGTACTTTCTTGGGGTAAAAACTTTAGTGGTTTAACTAATTTTATGATAGATAATTTTCCTTTGTATGATAAATTTAGAGCAGTTTCATCTATACAAGTAGTTTTAGAATTATGCGTACCTCTACTTGGTGTTTTAGCTTTAATGACCTTGTTTAAAGAAAAGGAGAATAAGGCAAAGTACAATATGCCATTGTTTATAAGTGCTGGGATAGTTTTGGGTACATTAATACTTTTATTTGTATTTAAAGGTGTTTTTACTTTTGATGGTTTAAGCGATGATAGCTACAGGAAATACTTTGGAGATGAAGTATTAACAATGATAAAGTTAGACCGTCAAGAGGCTTATACAAGTGATGTTTTACGTTCTTTAATATATGTGTTACTTACAGCAGCTACATTGTCTTTATTTATACATAAAAGGTTAAAAAATAATGTATTTATAGCGGTAATAGGTGTGTTAATTTTAGCAGATTTGGTACCTGTAGCTAAAAGATATGTTACAGAAGATGATTTTGTACACGCTAGACAAATGGAACAACCATTTCCTTTAACAAATACAGATAAACAAATTAATCAAGATACTTCTGTATACCGCGTTTATAACCCAAGAGAAGGTTTAAACGGAGCAAGCACATCATACTACCATAATTCTATTGGTGGTTATCATGGAGCTAAACCCGCTACTATGCAAGACTTGTTTGATTTTCATATTTACAAAAATAATGTTAGGGTTTTAAGTATGCTTAACGTTAAATATGTTATTCAGGAAGATGAAGAAGGACGTACTTACCCAGCAGTAAACCCTAATGCAATGGGTAATGCCTGGTTTGTGCAGAACCTTAAAAAAGTATCTTCGGCTAATGAAGAAATTATGGCATTAGATAGTTTAAATATTAAAACAGAAGCTGTGGTTAATACAACAGAGTTTCCTTCGTTATCTAAGTTTACTTTTACTAAAGATTCTACAGCTACTATTAATTTAGATAACTATGAGCCTAACCATTTAACTTACACATCTACTACCAATTCTGATGCACTAGCTGTGTTTTCAGAAATGTATTATAAAAATGGATGGAATGCTTATATAGATGGAAAAAAGTCTAGTTACTTTAAAGTTAACTATACACTTAGGGCAATGCAAGTTCCTGCAGGTGAACATAAAATTGAATTTAAATTTGAACCTGAAGTAGTTAAAAAAGGAAGTAAAATAGCACTAGCAAGTAATATTCTTTTGGCGTTAATAGTTATAGGAGGTATTGTATATAGTTTTAAAAAACCAACAGCTAAAAAAGAGAATAGCTAATGCAAAAGGTGCTCATTATAGCTTATTATTGGCCTCCTGCTGGTGGGCCAGGTGTACAACGTTGGCTTAAATTTGTAAAATATTTAAAAGATTATAGTATTGAGCCAGTGGTGTATGTACCACAAAATCCTAATTATCCTATAATAGATGCATCATTTGTAAATGAAATTCCAAAAGATGTAAAAATTTACAAGCAAAAAATTAATGAGCCTTATGGTTTGGCAAGTTTTTTATCAAAAAATAAAACCAAAAAAATAAGTTCAGGTTTAATACAAAGTAAAAATCAATCTTTGATAGAAAAAATTTTGCTTTGGGTACGTGGTAATTTTTTTATACCTGATGCTCGTAAAAATTGGGTTAAACCTTCTGTTAATTATTTAACTAAGGTAGTAGAAGAAGAAAATATAAATACAATAATAACAACTGGCCCACCACACAGTATGCATTTAATAGGCCTTAAACTTAAGGAGAAGTTAGGTGTTAGCTGGGTTGCAGATTTTAGAGATCCTTGGACTTCTATTGGATACCATAAAAAATTACGTTTAAGTAAAGCATCTGCTAAAAAGCATAAGTATTTAGAACATTTGGTTTTAAATAGAGCAGATAGTATTGTGGTTACTAGTGAAACAACTAAAAACGAATTTTTAAATATTACCAATAAGCCTATAGAAGTGATAACAAATGGATTTGATGGTGATGTAGCTAGTGACGTGGCTTTAGATGATAAGTTTACCATTTCTCATATAGGATCTTTGCTTACGGGTAGAAATCCTGAGAATTTATGGCTTGCATTAGAAGAATTGTGTAATGAAAATGAAGCTTTTAAAAATAGTTTATCGCTACAGTTTATCGGTGTTGTAAGTGAAGATGTGTTACAAACAATATACAAATACAATTTAAAGTCTTACGTAAATTTAATTGGTTACGTATCACATACTGAAGCATTAAAGTATCAAGAAAAATCACAAGTACTATTACTTTCAGAAATAAATTCACCAGATACAGTAGGTATTATTGCGGGTAAATTATTTGAGTATATGCGAGCAAAAAGACCAATTTTGGCAATAGGACCAAAAGGTTGGGAGGTGAGTAATATAATTAAAGAGACAAATACAGGTGTTGCTTTTAATTATAATGATACATCTAACATAAAAAGTTTACTTTTAGATTGGTTTTTTAAATACCAAACAAAAGAATTAAGTGTAAATTCTACTAATATAAATACGTATAGTAGAAAAGAGCGTACAGCTAAATTAGCCAATCATTTATATGGGTATTGTATTTAAACAAACATTTAGTAATACTATAGTAACCTTTGTAGGGTTTGGTATTGGTGCTATTAATACACTTTTTTTATATACCAATTTTTTAACTAAAGAAAATTATGGTTTAGTTACAGTTATACTTGCTACAGCAGCTTTATTAATGCCATTGTTAACTTTTGGAGTGCAAAATACGTTAGTAAAATTTTATAGTAGTTATAAAGATAGTGATGATGTTAAGTATTTTTTAAACTTAATGTTGTACTTGCCATTACTTACAATTATACCATTTACACTGTTTAGTTATTTTGGTACTGATTTTATAGGCGATTTTTTAGCAGAAAAAAACGAAGAGGTCAAAGGGTATGTTTGGTACATTTATTTTGTGGGACTGGCAATGTCTTATTTTGAAATATTTTACTCTTGGGTAAAAGTGCATATGAAATCTGTTTTTGGAAACTTTATGAAAGAAGTTTTTGGAAGACTATGTATTGCTATTTTACTTGTATTGGTACATTATAATGTAATAACTGTAGATTTATTTTTAAAGTCCTTGGTTGGTGTTTATGTGTTACGTATGGTTGTAATGAAACTTTATGCCTTTAGTTTAGAAATACCAAGTTTAAAATTTAGATTGCCTAAAAATTATAGTTCAATTATAAAATACAGTGCTCTTATAATATTAGGTGGTTCTGCAGCTGTAATACTTTTAGAGATAGATAAGTTTATGCTAAATCAATATTTAGCAATAGAAAATGTTGCTTTTTATGGAGTTTCTGTATTTATTGCAACTGTAATTACGGTACCATCTAGAGCTATGCACCAAATTACACATCCGTTAACTGCTAAATTATTAAACAGTAAAGACAAACCAGAGCTTCGTAAATTGTATAAGAAATCATCTTTAACATTATTTATAATATCCGGAATTATTTTTTTGTTGATTATTTTAAACTTACAAGAATTATACAAATTAATGCCAGTTGCCTACAGAGGCGGAATGTTAGTGGTATTTTTAATAGGTTTAACAAAAGTGTTAGATGCTCTTTTGGGTAATAGTAATTCTATTCTTTTTAATTCTGACTATTACAGAGCAATTTTGGTAATGGGCGTTTTGTTAGCAATAGTGGTAGTGCTTTTAAACTATATGTTAATACCTGCTTATGGTTTAGGTGGTGCTGCGTGGGCAACGTTTATAGCTATTGCAAGTTTTAATACAGTAAAAATTGGTTATGTATACGCTAAGTTTAAAATGCATCCGTTTACTTTAGACACTTTAAAAGTACTATTATTACTGTGTTTATTAGGAGGGGTATTTTTCTTTATAAACTTTAATTTTCATCCTATATTAAATATTGCTATAAAAAGTATATTTATGGGAGTTGTTTATATTTTAGTACTTTATAAACTCAGAGTTTCAGAAGATGTGTATAGTATAGTGTCTTCTTACCTAAGTAAAAAGGAAACAAAAAGGTAAAGCCCCAGAAGAATAAATTCTTCAAGGACTTTAACAACTAACAACCTAAAAAACTGTCTTTATTATCTTCTGCTTCTTGTACTAGAGCTAGTTCTACTAGATCTAGAAGGAGCTTTTGCTTTACTTGACGTTCTAGAGCTACTTTTTGTTGCAACTCTACTTTTAGAAGAACTACTTCTGCTAGGAGCTTTTGTTACGCTTCTAGTTGTTCTGGTAGTAGTTCTTGTGGCTCTACTATTTGTACTTTGTGGTTTTTTATAAACCGTTGTAGTTCTTTTAGTAGTGGTTCTTGCTGGTGTTTTAGCAGTACTTCTACTTGTAGTACTTCTTGTATTACCAACTCTACTATTTGTTCTGCTTTTTGCAGGAGTTTTGTATGTTGTAGATCTTGTTACAGATCTAGATGTGTTAGGGTTTCTGCTACTTGTTCTGGTAACAGTTGTAGATCTAGTATTAGCTCTGTTATTTCTGTCTATAACAGTTCTGTTACTTTTTCTTGAGTTTTGTGCAACAGCTCTAGAGTTTGTTCTAGAAATACCAACAGTTCTGTTGCTTCTTTGTGTTACTCTATTATCATTTCTATAAACTTTAGAAGATCTGTAATTATTTCTGTTGTTATTTTTATAAGACTTACCAACTCTTACATAAGATTTTCTATAGTTATTTCTATAAGGTCTGTAATAAGTATATCTAACAGGAGCATAATATCTTCTGTACGGTCTTGGTTGTACTAAACAAAAGTTAACAGCTGGTCTATGAAAATAGTTGTGGTAAGCTCTAAATGTATAATTTCTGTTGTACCTATTTATGTAACCTCTATGGTAATCATAAAATCCTCTATTATTGTAGTATACATACATACCACCTAACCTATGAACTCTATTGTTTCTGTAGTTAATGTTTATGTTTCCAATTTGCTCAACTCTACCGTAATAATCATAATAAATAGGAACATTTTCTACTTGTATAACAGCTCCATAATCATCATACTGTACATATGCATTATAATTGTAGCCAGTATTAAATGTAATATTTGCGTTTCTTCCTAAATTTATATTAGCATTTACATTTACTCTATTATCAATAAAGAAATCAAATTCACCATCAGGGAAAACTGAAAATGTTACGCCGTTCTCTACAAAGATGAAAGAATTGTTTTGTCTAAAAGTATTGCTGCTTGCAACCTTATTCTCTGTGTTTTCTGTAGTTACAGCCATTGTACTAAATGTACCTATTAAAAGAGCTGTAAAAAGTAGTACTGATTTTTTCATACTATAAGGTTTTATAAATTCTGAATGCAACTATTTACATTCTGATATTTATATTACAAACAGCGTGCCAAAAAACAGTTTACTCGCTTAACTAACTGATAATCAATGCGAAACAAGATTATAGTTTTTCTTTGAGATATTTAGCTGTAAAAGATTTTTTACTTTTTGCAATTTGTTCTGGGGTTCCCTCTGCTATTAGCTCACCGCCTTTTGTACCTCCCTCTTGCCCTAAATCAATAATAAAATCTGCACATTTAATAAGGTCTATATTATGTTCTATAACAACTACAGAATGGCCTTTTGCTAAAAGAGCATTAAATGATTTTAGTAATTTTTTTATATCATGAAAGTGTAAACCTGTTGTAGGTTCATCAAAAATAAATAAAGATTTGTTAGTTGTTTTGCCTTTTACTAAAAACGAAGCTAATTTAATACGCTGTGCTTCACCACCAGAAAGAGTAGAGGAAGATTGCCCAAGAGTTACATATCCTAAACCAACATCTTTTAAGGGTTTAAGCTTGTTCATTATTTTTGTTTGTTGATGCTCTTCAAAAAATGCAATAGCATCATCAATAGTCATAGTTAAAACATCATCTATACTTGCATCCTGAAATTTAACCTCTAATACTTCTTTTTTAAAACGTTTACCATTACAAGCGTCACAAACCAAATGTACATCTGCCATAAACTGCATTTCTACAGTTATTTCTCCTTCTCCTTTACATTTTTCACAACGGCCCCCGTCTACATTAAAAGAAAAGTGTTTTGCTTGGTACGATCTAAGTTTGCTTAATTTTTGCGCAGCAAATAATGCCCTAATATCATCATAAGCCTTTATGTAAGTTACAGGGTTAGACCTAGAAGACCTGCCTATGGGGTTTTGATCTACGAACTCTACATTTTTAATATCTTTAAATTCACCTTCTACAGAAGTAAATTGTCCGGCTTTTTCTCCATAGCCTCCAATTTCCTTTAATACTATAGGATAGAGTAGTTTTTTTACCAGCGTACTTTTTCCGCTACCAGATACGCCAGTTACTACGGTTAGTATGCCAAGCGGAAAAGTTGCATTTATATTTTTTAAGTTGTTTTCTCTAGCACCATTTATTCTAATAAAATTGGTAAAGTTTCTTCTTTTTTTAGGAACCTCTATTTGTTTTTTGCCATTTAGGTAACTTGCGGTTAATGAGGATGATTTTAAAATATCTGTCATTGTACCATTAGCAACAACCTGGCCACCGTGCGTACCAGCTTCCGGACCTATATCTATAACTTGGTCTGCAGCATTCATAATATCCTCATCATGTTCTACTACAATAACAGTGTTACCTAAATCACGTAAAGACTTTAAAACATCTATTAAGTTTTCTGTGTCTTTTGGGTGCAGGCCAATACTTGGCTCATCTAATATATACATAGACCCAACTAAGCTACTACCCAAAGATGTAGCTAAATTTATACGCTGACTCTCACCTCCAGATAAGGTATTAGATTTTCTGTTTAGTGTTAAATAAGTTAATCCAACTTTGTTTAAAAAACTAAGTCTTGTAGTTATTTCTACCAACAAGCGTTTTGCAATTTGTGCATCATGTTTACTTAGCTTAACCGAGTTAAAAAATTCTGTTAGTGTATCTATAGGTAGTTCTACTAGTTCTGATATGCATTTATCATTAACCTTTACATAATCTGTCTCTGGGCGTAGACGTTTGCCATTACAAGTACCACACTTTGTTTTACCTCTGTAACGAGATAACATTACTCGGTTTTGTATTTTGTAGCTCTTATCTTCAAGCATTGCAAAAAACTTGTTTAAGCCAGTAAAATATTTATTACCATCCCAAACTAATTGTTTTTGCTCATCTGTTAACTCAAACCAAGGTTTATGTATAGGAAAATCAAACTTATAAGAAGCAGCTATAAATTCATCTTTATATTTGCCCATACTTTCTCCTTTCCAAGGAAAAATAGCACCTTCATATACAGACAAAGCAGTATTTGGCACAACTAAATCTTGGTCTATACCAATTACATCACCATAACCTTCGCAGGTTGGGCAAGCTCCAAAGGGATTGTTAAAACTAAACAAGTGTACGTTTGGCTCTATAAATTTAATGCCGTCTAGTTCAAACTTATTACTAAAAGGAGTTTGTTTACCTGTTTCTAACTCTTCAATAATACAATTGCCTTCACCTTCAAAAAAAGCAGTATCAACAGCATTTGCTAATCTATTATAAAAATCTTCATCATCTTTAGTTATAATTCTATCTACCACCAAATAAAACTCTCTGTCCATTTGTGTAATAGAATCATCTATACGTATAACTTTACCTTTGTGTTTTATTCTGGCATACCCTTGTTTAGAAAACATTTCTAAAGCTTTTAAAGGCTCCCTGTCTTCTTTTACCTTAATAGGTGCTAATAATAATAGCTTGGTATTACTACTATACTCTTTAATATAGTTAACAACATCTGTAACAGTATGTTTTTTTACCTGTTTACCAGATACTGGAGATATGGTTTTACCAACCCTAGCATACAATAGCTTTAAATAATCATAAATTTCTGTTGTAGTACCTACAGTAGAACGTGGGTTTGTAGAGTTTACTTTTTGCTCTATAGCAATTGCAGGAGCTATACCTTTTATATAGTCTACTTTAGGTTTGTCCAATTTACCTAAAAATTGGCGTGCATATGAAGATAAACTTTCTACATACCTACGTTGGCCCTCTGCATAAAGTGTATCAAAAGCAAGGCTAGATTTACCAGAACCAGATAAACCTGTAATAACAACAAGTTTATTTCTAGGAATTACAACATCTATATTTTTGAGGTTGTGGAGTTTAGCACCCTTAATAATTATATTGTGTTTTGGGTCGACGTCTAAAAGTGTATTCATATCCGTAATTAATACTGTAAAGATACAATTTGTACCTTTTAATAACCATAAAAGACGCTTTTACATCAAAAATAGGGGTAATCACAACATAGATTTTTTGCGAACCTCTTATTTTATATATATTTGAAGTGTAATTAAACTTATAGGCCTATATAGCGAACATTACTTTTTTAAAATTATTAAACACTATTAAATGAACTTATTCCCATATAGGGAAGGGGTACGCATTAAATAACCAAAAAAAGTAACTCGAAATGGATCTACAAATTGAAGACTCAGTATTAGTAAAAAAGTATATTAACGGAGATGAAAAATCTTTGGAAGTATTAATAAACAGACATAACCAAAGAATTAGTAGTTTTATTTATTCTAAAGTATTAGATAGAGACATTACTGAGGATATATTTCAAGATACTTTTATAAAAGTGATTAAAACTTTAAAAAAGGGTTCTTATAGTGAAGAAGGTAAGTTTTTACCGTGGGTAATGAGAATTGCGCACAACTTAATTATAGATCACTTTAGAAAAAATAAGCGTATGCCTATGTTTGAAGGTAGCGATGATTTTAATATTTTTTCTGTAATAAGTGATGATAAATTAAACGCAGAAAAACAATTAATAAAAAATCAGATCGATTCTGACCTTAAAGTTTTAATTGAGGAATTACCAGAAGATCAAAAAGAAGTTTTATTAATGCGTATCTACAAGGATATGAGTTTTAAAGAAATCTCTGAAAATACGGGTGTTAGTATTAACACTGCATTAGGAAGAATGAGATATGCTTTAATTAATATGAGAAAAATAATAGAAAAGCACAATATCGTTTTAACGAATTAATAGGTTTTTAACCTAAGAGTATAATATATCTAAAATAGTAGCGTTATCTTACTATAACAATACTATTTTATATGGAAAAAATTTACTCTAAACAACAAAACAACTCTTGTGCAATAATGGCAACATCAAAAAGTACAGTTCAGTTTTTACTGAATTATTCTAAATCGATGAATGTAATTACATACAATGAGATGCAATTTGAAAACATTTTGAACTAAAAAAAGAGCCTTAACGGCTCTTTTTGGTTTTATAATATTCTTCAATCACTGTTTTTCTCCCTATTGTTTTTGTAATTATATCTTTATCTAAATCCCAACCTCTGGCTGGCGAGTAGTCTCTACCGTACCAAATAATTTGCAAATGCAGATCGTTCCATAATTCTTTAGGAAACAATCTTTTTGCATCTTTTTCTGTTTGAGTTACATTTTTACCGTTTGTAAATCCCCATCTATACATTAATCTGTGTATGTGTGTGTCTACCGGAAATGCAGGTATACCAAAGGCTTGCGATACTACAACACCAGCAGTTTTGTGACCAACAGCCGGAAACTTTTCTAGAGCTTCCATATCTTTAGGTACAACACCATTGTGCTCATCTATTAACATTTGTGATAGGCCATGTATACCTTTTGCTTTCATAGGTGATAAGCCAACTGGTTTTATTATTTCTCTAATTTCATCTACTGTTAATTTAACCATATCATAAGGGTTGTCTGCCTTTGCAAATAATAATGGCGTAATTTTATTTACACGTACATCTGTGCTTTGTGCAGACATTAAAACAGCAATTAATAATGTATACGGATCTTTATGGTCTAAAGGAACTGGTATTGTTGGGTATAGTTCCTTAAGTTTGTTTATTGTAAAAGTAACTTTTTCTGCCTTGGTCATTTTTGATTAGCTTTACTAAAAATTAGAAAAAACGAATTTAAATAAATTACTTATGAATACTTTAAAAGTAGGAGACAAAGTAGCAGATTTTACATCAAAAGATCAAGATGGTAATGCTGTAAGCTTATCAGATTATAAAGGAAAAAAGTTAATTGTATTTTTTTACCCTAAAGCAAGTACACCTGGTTGTACTGCAGAGGCTTGTAATTTAAGAGACAATTACAAAGAATTGCAAGAGCAAGGTTATGAGCTTTTAGGAGTTAGTGCAGATTCTGCTAAAAGACAATCTAATTTTAAAACAAAGTATGAGTTTCCTTTTCCTTTATTAGCAGATGAAGACCATACTGTATTAAATATTTTTGGCGTTTGGGGCACAAAAAAGTTTATGGGTAAGGTTTATGATGGTATTCATAGAAAAACATTTATTATTAATGAAGAAGGAGTAGTAACTAAGGTTATAGATAAAGTTAAAACCAAAGACCACGCTGCACAAATATTAGAATAATAGTAAAAAAAAGCCACATTTAAAATGTGGCTTTTTTAATTATTTTTTATCTGCCTTACGTACAAATAACTCTTTTCGTTTTATAATTTCGGCAATACCTTCTGGTAACATTTTTTCCCAGTCTTTATCTCCGTTGGTAATTTTCTTTAATACATCTCTAGAGAAAATATGTAAAATCTCCGGATCATAATCAAAAATATCCATTACTTTACCGTTATACTTAAAGAATTTGTAAAGCTCTTTCATTCTTGGGTGTACTTTAACGTTGTTACTTGTCATTATCTGACCAGTTTCTTCGTTTTTCATTGGGTATAAGTATACCTTTAAATCTTTAAAGAATAATTTACCAAAAGCCTCAAGTATACCACCACTTAAATGTCTGTAATACTTTTCATCAAAAACCTCTACAAGGTTATTAACTCCCATTGTTAAACCAATTTTAGCTTTTGTATAATTGCTAAAATACTCTACAAGTCTAAAGTATTCTTGAAATTTAGAAATCATTACAGTATGGCCAAGAGAACATAAAAGTTCTGCTCTGTCCATAAAATCTTGCTCATCTATTTCTCCACTAGCTTTTAAGTTTGCCAGCGTAATTTCAAAAATTACAATAGTTTTATCTGGATTAACTGTTTGTTCATTCATAAAAATATTATGAGATTTTTCAAACATATCCATATTAACTTTGGTTACTGGTCTATAACTACCACGCAACGCAAGTATATTTTTTTTGTATAAAACAGCAGCAGGCAACAAGTTGTTACCATCAGGGCCAAACATAACAGCATCGGTCATATCATTTTTAATTAACTGTAAGCTAATTAGCCTGTTGTCTACTTTTTCAAAATTAGGACCAGAGAAATTAATCATATCAATTTCTACAGTATCCTTGTCTATATGGTCATAAAGGTATTTAAGTAGCTTACGAGGTTTATGATATTTGTAAAAAGCACCATAAATAAGGTTAACACCTAAAATACCTAAAGTTTCTTGTTGTAATCTAGCTTCGTTTTGTTTAAAACGAACATGCATAATTATTTCGTCAAATTCTTTTTGATCTGGATCTAGCTGAAAACGGATACCTACCCAACCGTGACCTTTGTATTTTTTAGCAAAATCTATGGTAGCAACAGTATTTGCATAAGAGAAAAATAAACGCTCTGGATGTTTTTCTCTACTAATACGTTCCTCCATAAGTCCCATTTCGTGGGAAAGCATCGTTTTTAAACGGGCTTGGGTAACGTATCTACCATCGTTTTCTACACCATAAATGGCGTCACTAAAATCTTTATCATACGCACTCATTGCCTTGGCAATGGTTCCAGATGCGCCACCAGATCTAAAAAAGTGTCTGGCAGTCTCTTGTCCGGCACCAATTTCTGCAAAAGTACCGTAGATATCAGGATTTAAATTTATTCTTAGGGTTTTGGCTTTAGTAGAAGGAATATTCTCAAAAGCAAAATCTTTTTTTAAGACTGATGACATTCTTTGTTGTTTTTTACGGTATACAAAGTTAACAAGATAGATTTATCTATTAAATAAATATGTTATAAATTTGATAAAAAAGGCCGAATTGTTAAAAATCACATTTTTGGGTACAGGAACTTCTCAAGGAATACCAGTTATAGGTAGTAAGCATCCTGTATGTTTAAGTAAAAATCCAAAGGATAAAAGATTAAGAGTATCTGTTTTAATTTCATGGGACAACTATAACTTTGTAATAGATTGTGGTCCAGATTTTAGACAGCAAATGCTGCAAAATCCCATTCCTAATTTAGATGGTATTTTGTTTACCCATGAACACTCAGACCACACTGCGGGTATAGATGACATAAGACCATTTTTCTTTAGACAAGGAGATATACCCATATACGCAGATAACCAGGTAATACAAGCATTAAAAAAAAGATTTGCATACATTTTTGCTGATATAAACAGGTATCCTGGCGCACCAGCTGTAGCTATACATGAAATTAAAGAAAATACACCTTTTAAAATAGGAAACAAAGTAGCTATACCTATTAAAGCATTACATAATAGATTAGAGGTTTTTGGTTTTAGAATAGATGATTTTGTGTATTTAACAGATGTAAAAAGTATTTCTAAAGAAGAAATAGCAAAGTTAAAAGATGTAAATGTATTGGTGGTGAATGCGTTACGTTTAGAGGCGCATCACTCTCACTTTAATTTAGAAGAAGCATTAGAGTTTATTGCTGTTGTTAAACCTAAAAAAGCGTATTTAACACACATAAGCCATTTATTAGGTTTTCATGAAGAAGTAGAAAAATCTTTGCCAAATAATGTACATTTGGCCTACGATAATTTAACCATAAACATTTAGAATAATACCAAATGAAAAAGTATTTATATTTATACCTATTTATTTTTGCAGCATTAATTGCATTATATCAGTTTGTAAGTGCAAATAAAATGATAGATGCTACAAACACTAAATTTGCTAAATTACAAACTCAAATAGAAACGCTTGAAGACTCTATACAAAAGGCTACTATTAAAGAGCTAGATCTCAAATATTTTTTACTAGAAAATAATGATGATGCATTAACTAATTTTGATCACTTAAAATTAGAAAACCCTACAAGATATATTGAAGATAAGTTAATTGAAACCAATGAAGCTAAGGGAGATAACCCATTAGTGCCTTATGAAGGTATGGAAGGAGATTTTAAAATAAATAAAATTAAAGTTTTAAACCATAAATGGATTATTGCAGATTTTTCTGATGGTAAATATTGGGGAGAATTACTTATTAAGTATGACCTTAAAGATGATTTAGGTGTAGACTTTACTATGATGGATCATTTATTGTACCGTAGAGACTAATGTATTTGCAGAGTTTAAAATAAAGCCCCTGAATTACAATTCAGGGGCTTTATTTTTTACTAAAATTTAAAACTATATTTTAGTAGACAACCACTCTTTAAACGAATAAAAATTTTGTGGGGCAACACCGTGCCCAACAGGGTACTCTTCATAAGTGCAAGTTATGCCTAAGTTTTTTAAATAATTTGGTGTTTTTTGAGCCCAACTTACTGGTATTACTTGGTCTACACTGCCATGAGAGGCATAAATGTTTAGTTTACTAGGATCTTTGTCTGTCTTAAGTTTATCTATTAAATTTTCATTAATATAACCACTTAAAGCTATTACATTTTTTACTTTTTCAGGATAAGAAATTGCCGTTGCGTAACTTAAAATTGCACCTTGACTAAATCCTAAAAGTGTAACATTATCTTTATCTAAGTTATAAGTATTACAAGCTTCATCTATAAAATTTAGTATTTTTTGTATAGACTCTGCAGCTTGTTCATCATCACTCCATTTTCCTTTTTCTGCATCAAAATTTATAGCATACCAAGCATTGCCGTAAGGCTGCATAGGGTAGGGAGCACGTACAGATATAATACAAAGTTCTTTTTGTAATTCTGGAGCAAAAGAAAAAAGATCTTCTTCATTACTACCGTAACCGTGTAGCATAAATAAAACAGGGGTTTTATCTTGCTCTATAGTTGCTGGTTTTATTATGTGTTCTAAGGATAAAGGTGCTGTAGTCATACTAATTTATAAAAGTGAACCATTTTTGAGATGCTTTTCCAATAAATGGAATTGCTTGTTTTTTGTTGTTTAACATACCAATAAACCCATAGGTCCATAGTACTATGTAAGATATGTATAAACCGGCCGAAGCATACAGGTTTAACCATTGACTAATAAATAACGCAAAACCTAAAAAAAATAAGTTTAAACCAAAGTTTTGTCTAATATGAAAACGAGCAAAGTCGTGCTTGTCATCCATATTCATTGTAATTGCTATTAATGTACCTACACCAGTTAAGTAAGACACTATTGCTGTAGTTTTTCCTTTAGGATTTGTACTCATTATATTTTTTTGTGCAAGGTAAAAATTTTGCAAAAAAAAAGAGGTCTAATTAAGACCTCTTTTTATATATTATATTGTAATTACACAAAGAATAATAGTTTAGTAATAATTTGCCAAACTCCTAAAGCAATTGCGGCAATACCTAATTTACCTTGTAAAGGTCTTAGTTTTGCTAATAAAAGTTCCCCTTTTGCTTTTGCTTCTTCATTTTTAGATAATAAATGTTTGTTTATCATTCCGTAACCTAAAATAAATCCTAAAGCAGCTAAAAGTACATTTACAGCTAAAAAAGTTGCCCAATAAATAGGATAAGTGGTAAGCCACCCAAGGTTTAATATAGAGGAAATAATTCCCCAAACTCCCCAAACACAAAATGCTAAACCTATCCAGCCTTGGTAAGGTGTAATTTTGTCTAAAAGTTCTTGTGCATCAGGTTTTCTAGATAATAGTAAAGATGGTGCGGCTAAAATGCCTAGTATTATTAACGTAATTCCAAAAATCATAATTTATTAATTAGTTGGTTAAAAAAGTTGACTATCTATTAGTCTTTTTAATAACGCAACTAAATAGTTTAAAGTATTTTTACCCTATCCTTATTTAAAATACCAAAAACTTGACCTTTTAACTTTTCTTCAAAAAACATACAGTTTTTAGCAGTACTTATAGATGTGTTTTTACTTATAAAATGTTGTGTATCTTCATCAAATAAAGTAAAACAAGCTGTTTTGCCTTCTTTTATTTCTGGTTTTTGTAAACCATAGCGTTCTCTGCCTTTTGTTAAAATTTCTACAGTTGTTTCGGTATCAAAAATAGTATTTAATAAACCAAATGACGACTCTAAACCTATGGTGCCGTAAGCTGCATTATCAAACTCAATTTTTTTCTGTTCAATATCTAAAGGCGTATGATCTGTAGTTACAAAATCTATAGTGCCATTTTTAACAGCGTTAATTAGTGCTGTTTTGTCTTTTTTGGTTCGTAATGGAGGTAATACTTTATATGTTGTGTCAAATTCTGTTAGCTTGCTATCTGTGTAAAGTAAATTATATAAAGCAACACTACAACTTACATCTAGTCCTTTTTTCTTAGCGTCTGATATTAATTTTACAGACCCTGCAGTAGATATTGTTGGTATGTGTAATTTACCTCCTGTGTATTCTAAAATAAATAAATCTCTGGCTACTTGTAGCTCCTCAGCTAATGCAGGAATTCCTTTTAATCCAAGACTTGTAGAAACATCTCCTTCATTAACTATCCCTTTACCAGCAATTTTAGTATCTAACGGAAATGAATAAATTAATCCATTAAAATTTTGAGCATACTGCAATGCTATTTTTAATAGGTTAGAGTTGCTAGTTGCTTTTTTGTAATCAGAAAACCCAACTGCGCCAGCGTTTTTCATATCATACAATTCTGCTAAATCTACAGTTTCACTATTTACAGTTAATGCACCTAGCGGATGTAAACTTGTTGTTTCTTGGCTTGCTTTATTTTTTATAAAAGCAATAGTAGAGCTTGTATACGGAATTGGATTTGTGTTGGTATTTAATATAATGTCTGTAAAGCCGCCTTTAGCAGCAGTTTTTAATCCGTTTGCTATTGTTTCTCTTTCTTCAAAACCAGGTTCTCCAAATGATACGCTAGTATCTAACCAGCCAATAGATATGCATAAGTTTTTTTTAGATATGACAGATGTATTTTTTTCTGGAGTTATAGTATCTGCAATTTTACTAATAACACCATTTAGAACTAAAATATCTTTAGTTTTTAGATGGATATCTTTGTTTGATTTATCAAAAATTTTGGCAGATTTTATTAATATATTCATTTAAAATATTTTTGAATAAGAACTTCTAGTACTAAAAAAAACAACGCAAAAATAACAAACCATTTCCAAAGCTCATGTACCTTTTGGTTATTTTCTAATTTGATTAATAATTGACCAATACTATCGTTATTTTTACTGTTAATTATAGTGTTAGTATCTATATACTGTAATTTACTTTCATCTCTATTATAATTAAAACTAATAGAACCTAGCTCTGTGTCTGCTTTTTTAATTTTGTAAATACCAGCTTTTTTAGGCGTGTTACTAAATGTTAAGGTTGCCTTATTAGTAAATGCTTGTTGTTGCGGAATAATTTCAGTTTTACCTTTTGTAATTTTTAGAACAACATCTTTATCTAGTTTTGTTTCTACATCTACATTAGTTGTTTTATTTAAAGTAGCATATAGTTTAGGTATATTAAAACTGCTGTATCCTATATTATATAAAGTAGGTACAATTAGGGGAGAGCCTTTAAAGTTAGAGTTTTTTGTAGTTAAACTACTGGTAAAGAAATAAACCCCGTTTGCTCCTAATAAAAAAGGAGAGCCATCTTGGTAGCTTAAAATTGAAGGAGCAGAACTGGTTACAATTAAAGAGCTATTAACCGTAGGGTACTGAAAGTTTGTTACCCTTTTTTGAAATACATTTTTGTATAATGTATGAGAAAAATTAATACCAGTAATTTTACGTTCTATTTTAGTTGTTCCTTTAATGTTTGTTTTAAAATAGTTTGATAGTAAATTATTATAGCTATTAGCATCTGTTTGTAAAGAAGGAATTATTAATAAACTTCCTCCATTTTTAGTAAATGAAACTATAGCATTTTTTAAAGATTCAGGAATTAAGTCTACTTCGTTTAAAACAATTAAATTTTGGCTAGGAATTTTACTGTAATTTAATTGGTTTATTGTTGTTGTAGTAGTTGTAAATTCATCTTCTGTAAATATTTTATTTAAAAAGTTGTTGTCTGTATTAGAAATAGTTAACACTTTTATTTTTTCTCTTTTATTTATATTAAAAAAGAAACTATTATCATAAAGTAAACCTGTATCTGTAAGCTCTATTTTACCATTAATTTTAACGTCTTTTGGTAATGTAAAATTTACTTCAGCTTTTTTAGAAGAATTAAATAATGCTGATGTTTTTGCTATTAATGTATCGTTATTATAAAGCGCAACCGCTGTGTTTTTTACATTGTTATTAGCTGTTAGGTTAGCACTTAGCTCTATATTGCTGGCATCTGTGTTAGAAATATAGATGCTATCAATACTAATATTATTAAAATTATTGGTTTTTTGTTTAACAGTGTAAACATTTATATTTTTTGTACTATCTAAACTTACAGCATTAGTTTTCTGTTGAAAATCAGACACAATAATTAAATCTTTAATACTATTGTTATTAGAACTAAATAGTGTGTTTGCCTTTAATAAAACATCATTTAAATGCAGCTGATTACTACTGTGCTCTAATGAAAGTAAATTATTTTGTATTTCTTTTAAAACTACATTTTTGTAGGTGCTTGTATTTGTAAAAAGACTAAAAACTTTTTCTTTTGGTGTATTTTTTACCAGCTCTTGTACTGCACTTTGTAAAATACTTGTGCCGTTATTAGGAGCTTGCATACTAAAAGAATTATCTATGTAAATGACAGTTTCTCTCTTTTTAAAAACATCTTTTTTTGCAAAATAAGGCTGAGCAAAGGCTATAATTAAAGCTGTAAATAGTAAAAGTCTAGTTATTAAAAGAAGCCACTTTTTTAAGTTTTTAGCTTTTTTGGATTGCGTTTTTACCTTTTGCAACATTGCAACGTTGGTAAAAGGAGTTTTTTTAAATCTACGGAGTTGAAAAAGATGAATAAATAGAGGAACCAATAGTAAAAATAAAGCCCAAAGAAGTTCCGGATATTTAAACTGCATTCCTTAATTTGATTTTTCAAATATAATGAAATTGCAGCAAAGCAGATAATACTTTAGCAAAAGAAAAAATAATCTTTTATTGTATTAATTTTTAAAGAATTAAGGTAGGTTTTTATACTTTTCTGCTCTTCTTGGTTAGCAACTGTAATTATAATTTGAGGATTTTTAACATCTGTGAGGACTGTAAAATGCTGTAATTTTATGTTGTAAATGTCTTTACCTATTTTTTGTTGGTTGTTACATACCCATTTAAAGTTAATATTTTTTTTAATTAGTTTTTTAGCAATTTCTTTTCCTTTTTTACCGGCACCCCAAACAAGTAGTGTTTTGTTTTTGCTATATTCTAACTCTAAAAAATAGTCAAGCTTTATATCTAAAAAGTAATTTTGTGCATAATGCTCACTGGTTCGTGATGTTCTGGTGGTATAGTCTCTCCACATATGCAAAACCCTGTTACATGGTATACATTGTATATTGTGCTTGTAAAATCTAAATGCTAAATCATAATCCTCAGGATATGTGTTGGGGTTAAATGCGTCTACATTTTCAAAGTCAGATTTATGTACCATCCAGCAAGGAGAAGGTATAACACACTCTTTGTATATTTCGGTGTAATTAGTACCAATTGAAGTTAATTTATTTAGCCATGCTTCATATTTTTTATAGCCTTCGTTAACGCCGTTTTCTGCAAAGTATTTAACCTTACCAACAGCAATATGTTTTTTGCCACTTTTTAAAAGCGAAGAAAGCATAACCTCAATCTTTTCAGGCATCATTATATCATCAGAATCCATTCTGGTAATATAGCTTCCATTAGATAATTTATAAGCTAACTGCAACGCGTTAATTATGCCTTTTCCAGTATTTAAAGTAGTTTTTATTCTGTTATCTTTAGCAGTGTATTTTTCTAATATTTTAGCACTTTTGTCTGTAGAATGATCATTAATAGCAATCACCTCCCAATTGGTATAGGTTTGAGAGATTATAGACGTTATGCAGTCATCAAAAAATTTCTCAACATTTTTAAACGGTATTAAAATACTAACCAAAGGGGTGTTCATGGCACTATTGTTTAAGTGCTTTTTTTATAGCAGTTTCTGCTAAAGGAGCCATAATTTGATATCCTTTTTTATTAGGGTGCACGCCATCACCAGAGTGTTCTTTTTGTAATCCGTTTTCTGTAGTAGCCATAGCAGAAAAATAATCTAAATAAATTAAATTGTTTTCTTTAGCATAGGTTTTAAGCTTTTTATTTAGGGCAGGTATTTTTATGTTAGGCTCTTTGTTAGGAGACCAAGGGTAATCAAAAGCAGGTAGTGTAGAGCAAATAATTACTTTTATATTGTTAGTAATGGCAAGTTCTGACATACTTTTTATATTGTTGGTAATTTCATCTAATGTGGTAGGGCCTGTGTTACCAGCAATATCATTTGTGCCAGCTAGTATTACAACAACTTTAGGTTTTAGGTTTATAACATCTTGCCTAAAACGTATAAGCATTTGGGGTGTGGTTTGCCCGCTTATACCTCTGTTAATATAATTTTTATTTTCAAAAAAGCTAGGCATTGCATTACTCCAGCCTTCTGTAATAGAGTTACCCATAAAAACAACTCTATTGTTATTTGTAGGTGTAGTAGTATTTAGTTCTTTATTAGCTTTTTTATATTTATTTAAATTGGCCCAGTCTTGAGCTTGAGAGGTACATGACATAAAAAAACATAAAATTAAAAAACAAAGTGTAGTTACTTTTTTCATCTTTTAGGTTAATTAAAGTACCAAGGTAGTAAAAAATGAAAAAAATAACTGTATATAAATAAATAATAGGTGTAGGTACGTATTACTATTTATATACAGTTTTTATAAGAATATATGTTGTTATATTTTTTTAATGTTAGCATTTAAACCTTCAACTATGCCAAGAATGTTGTTTATAGTTTCTGTAAAATGATGCTTAATTAAATCGTTGGGGATGCGAATAGTTGTAAAGCCATTTTTAAAAGAATGCATTGCTTCTTCTAAATCGTTTATTGCCTGTTCATGAGTTAGCATATGGTACTCTGTATCTATTTCTATATTTAATTTAACTCTAGAAATAGCAATGTCTATAGATTTTTTACCATCCCACCATTCTAACATTGGTGTTAAGCCTCTCTCTTTAAGACCATAGTATAACTGTATAGCTTCTTTAGGCGTATTGTTTTTTATAATAAGCCTGTTTAATCTCACTTGATGCTTTGCACATAACTCAACTCCAAATGCATCAATAGCATTTTTATGGTCAATATAGCTTAGCTCTTTCTTACATTCTAAACATGTCATTAATAGTAGGTTTAATAAGGTTTGGGATTATTATAACCGTGCTTTTTTAGGTTTATTATTTACGTTTCGATGAAATACACACAAGTTTTTGCTTTTTAGATGAAATGCACACTTTTTAAGAAGATGTTAAGTAATTTCTCAAAAAAAATATTGTCAATAAATAAAAAATATCTAATATTGCTATCAGCAATGAAAAACAACATAATTATTATCGTATTAGTCATTATTATCTCTCTCTGGGGATGATACGGTCTTATATTGATTTTAAGAAAAGCCTGTGTCATATAAAATTGACACAGGCTTTTTTTTGTTTTCAACTTTATTACAACCATTATCTAATTAAACTATTAAAGGAAATAAAATAGCTGAATGTGATACAAAATATGGTTTTATATTGTTGTAAATCAGTTAATTAAATTAATATATAGGAAGTTGGATTTATACTAAAAAACAATGTTAAAAAAATGAAGAAAGTGAAAGAATTATATTTGAATAGTAAATTATATTCAATAAACAATAAGAATTACAAGATATAGCCAAATGGAGTTAAATAAGTACAGTAAAAATGTAACACAAGATCCTACGCAACCTGCCGCACAAGCAATGTTGTATGGTATAGGTTTTAAAGATGAAGATTTTAGTAAACCAATTGTGGGTATTGCAAGTACTGGTTACGAAGGTAACCCGTGTAATATGCACTTAAATGATTTGGCTAAAGAGGTTAAAGAGGGTGTTAATACAAACGAATCTGTAGGTTTAATATTTAATACAATTGGTGTTAGTGATGGTATATCAATGGGTACTCCTGGTATGCGTTTTTCTTTACCGTCTAGAGATATTATTGCAGACTCTATGGAGACTGTTGTACAAGGTATGTCTTATGATGGTTTAGTTACTGTTGTAGGTTGTGATAAAAATATGCCAGGTGCCTTAATGGCAATGATTCGTTTAAATAGACCATCTATATTAGTTTATGGTGGTACAATTGCATCTGGTTGCCACAATGATAGAAAACTAGATATTGTTTCTGCATTTGAGGCATGGGGAGAAAAAGTAGCAGGTACAATGCAACAAGAGGAGTTTGGCTGTATTATTAAAAAAGCTATTCCTGGTGCGGGTGCTTGCGGTGGTATGTATACTGCAAATACTATGGCTTCTGCAATTGAGGCTTTAGGTATGTCTTTACCTTTTAATTCATCAAACCCAGCTATTGGAAAAGAAAAAAAGCAAGAGTGTGTAGCAGCTGGTAAACAAATGTATCACTTACTAAAAAATGATATAAAACCTTTAGATATCGTTACTAGGAAATCTTTAGAAAACGCTATTCGTTTGGTAACTATAATGGGTGGTTCTACAAATGCAGTATTACATTTTTTAGCTATTGCAAGAGCGGCAGACATTGATTTTACGCTTCAGGATTTTCAGAAAATTAGTGATACCACGCCTTTTATAGCAGACTTAAAACCTAGTGGTAAATATTTAATGGAAGATGTACACCGTATTGGTGGTATTCCGGCAGTATTAAAATATTTATTGGAAAACGGATTATTACATGGCGATTGTTTAACTGTTACAGGTAAAACGCTAGCAGAAAACTTAGAAGATGTGCCAAGCTTAATAGACGGACAAGATGTTATTCGTCCTCTAGAAAATCCAATAAAAGCAACTGGTCACTTACGTATGCTGTATGGTAATTTGGCAGAAAATGGTTCTGTAGCAAAAATTACAGGTAAAGAAGGATTACTTTTTAAAGGAACAGCAAAGGTTTTTAATAGTGAGTATGACGCTAATGATGGTATTAGAGATGGTAAAGTTAAAAAAGGTGATGTAGTCGTCATAAGGTATGAGGGACCAAAAGGCGGACCAGGAATGCCTGAAATGCTTAAGCCAACAGCTGCAATTATGGGTGCTGGTTTGGGTAAAGACGTAGCCTTAATTACAGACGGTCGTTTCTCTGGAGGTACGCACGGTTTTGTTGTAGGTCATATTGCGCCAGAGGCTCAAGATGGTGGTACTATTGCTCTTGTAAAAGACGGTGATATTATTACAATAGATGCAGAAACTAATGCTATTAATGTAGATGTTACACCAGAAGAATTGACTAAACGTAAAGCTGCTTGGGTGGCTCCAGAATTAAAATTTAAAAAAGGTGTATTGTACAAGTACGCTCGTTCAGTATCATCTGCAGCCCAAGGTTGTGTTACAGATGAGTTTTAATAAAAAATAAAAAATTGAAAAAGTACTATTGTCTAAGCTCTAAAACAGTACAATAACACTTTTTACTTTAACTCTTTGAAAATGGAAACAGTAAAAGAACAAAAGATAACATCAAAAAATAATAAAACCATAAAAATTAGTGGAGCAGAAGCTATTATACATTGTTTATTAGCAGAGGGTGTAGATTTAATTTATGGTTATCCGGGCGGAGCAATTATGCCTGTTTATGACGAATTATACAAGTTTCAAGATAAACTAACACATATTCTTACTCGTCATGAGCAAGGAGCAACACACGCTGCACAAGGTTACGCAAGAGTTTCTGGTAAAGTAGGTGTTGCTATGGCAACTTCTGGTCCGGGAGCAACAAACTTAGTTACAGGGCTGGCAGACGCACAGATAGATTCTACTCCTATGGTTTGTATTACAGGACAAGTTCCTAGGCAACTGTTAGGTACAGACGCTTTTCAAGAAACAGATATTATTGGTATATCTACTCCTGTTACTAAATGGAATTATCAAGTTACTAGGGCAGAAGAAATTCCAGAAATACTGGCAAAAGCATTTTACATTGCTAAATCTGGTAGGCCTGGTCCAGTACTTGTAGATATTACAAAAAATGCCCAATTTGATGAGTTAGATTTTAGCTATGAAGCCTGTACAGGTGTGCGTAGTTATAATCCGTACCCTAAGGTAGATGTTAACCAAGTTAAGGCAGCAGCTGCATTAATTAACTCAGCAAAAAAACCATTTATAGTATTTGGGCAGGGAGTAATTTTGGGAGAGGCAGAAGCTCAATTAAAAACCGTTATAGAAAAAGCAGGGATCCCAGCAGCGTGGACAATTTTAGGTGTAGCAGCTTTAGATAGTGAGCACCCTTTAAACGTTGGTATGGTTGGTATGCACGGTAATTATGCGCCAAATTTATTAACTAATGAGTGCGATGTTTTAATTGCTATTGGTATGCGTTTTGATGATCGTGTTACTGGTAATTTAGATAGCTATGCTAAACAGGCTAAAATTATACACTTTGATATTGATCCTGCAGAAATAAATAAAAATGTTCCTACAGATGTTGCTGTATTGGGTAATGCTAAAGATAGTTTAGAAGCATTAATTCCGCTTTTAAATGACAATAAACATACAGACTGGCACAACGTTTTTAAAGAAAAATACAAAGTAGAATTTACTACAGTTATAGAAAAAGATATTCATCCTACTAAAGAAAAATTAACAATGGGTGAGGTTATAGAGCAAATTAATATTGCTTCTAACAACAGTGCAGTTATTGTTAGTGATGTTGGTCAGCACCAAATGATAGCTTGTAGATATGCAAAGTTTAACCAAACAAAAAGTAACATTACATCTGGTGGTTTAGGTACTATGGGCTTTGCCTTACCAGCTGCTATAGGGGCAAAAATGGGAGCTATGGATAGGGAAGTGGTTGCTATTATTGGTGATGGTGGCTATCAAATGACAATACAGGAGTTGGGCGTAATTTTTCAGCACAATGTACCTGTAAAAATTATTGTTTTAAATAACGATCATTTAGGAATGGTACGCCAATGGCAAGAGTTATTTTTTGATAAAAGGTATGCATCTACCGTAATGGTGAATCCAGATTTTGTAAAAATAGCAGAGGGCTATCACATTAAATCTAAACGAGTTAGTGAGCGTAGCGAATTAAAATCTACTATAGAAGAAATGTTGGCATCAAAAGATCCGTATTTTTTAGAAGTTAAGGTAGAAAAAGAGGATAATGTGTTTCCTATGATTCCTTCAGGAGCTTCAGTATCAGACGTTAGGTTAAAATAAGTTTAATTAAAAAATTCCAAAGGAACTTTAAATTAAGTGAAATTGGGGCAATAAAAAAATGGAAAATAATTGGTATACCATATCGGTTTATTCTGAAAACAACGTTGGGTTGTTAAACAGAATATCGGGCATATTTTTAAAAAGACATATAAATATAGAGGCTTTAAATGTCTCAAAATCTGAAATTAATAGCGTTTCTAAATTTACAATTGTTGTAAATACAACAGAACAATGGGTTAAAAATATTGTTGGTCAAATAGAAAAACAAGTAGAGGTTATTAAGGCTTTTTATCATAATGATGAAGAAATTATTTATCAAGAGTCTGCCTTGTTTAAAATTAAATCAGATTTATTGTTTGATGAGCGTAATATTCAAAACATCATCAAAGAAAATAACTCGCAAATAGTTACTGTTGCACGCGATTTTTTTGTGCTTTCTAAATCAGGAAAAAGAGAAGAAATAAATAAAATGCATGAGCAGTTAGAGCCATATGGTATAATGCAATTTGTACGCTCTGGTAGAATTGCAGTGAGTAAAGCAGAAATGCGTATTAGTAGTTTATTAGAAGAATTTCAACATAATTAATTAATCATTCTTAGTTTATATACTGAGATAAAAAAGAGTACAGAAAATGTCAAATTATTTTAACACCTTATCATTAAGAGACAAGTTAACCCAGCTGGGTAAATGTAGATTTATGGATACTGCAGAATTCTCTGATGGGGTAACAGCATTAAAAGGCAAAAAAATAGTAATTATTGGCTGTGGAGCACAAGGTTTAAACCAAGGATTAAATATGAGAGATTCTGGTTTAGATATTTCTTATGCTTTGCGTGATGCTGCTATAAAAGAAAAAAGAGCATCGTACAACAATGCAACAGAAAATGGTTTTACTGTTGGTAATTATGAGGAGTTAATACCTACGGCAGACTTAGTAATTAATCTTACACCAGATAAACAACATACTAACGTAGTTAATACTGTAATGCCTTTAATGAAAAATGGTGCTACATTATCCTATTCTCACGGTTTTAATATTGTTGAAGAAGGTACACAAGTACGTAAAGATTTAACTGTTATAATGGTGGCACCAAAGTCTCCAGGATCAGAGGTTAGAGAGGAATATAAAAGAGGTTTTGGTGTGCCAACACTTATTGCTGTACATCCAGAAAATGATCCAGAGGGCAAAGGTTTGGCTCAGGCTAAAGCATATGCAGCTGCTACAGGCGGACATAAAGCTGGGGTTTTAGAATCTTCTTTTGTAGCAGAAGTAAAGTCAGATTTAATGGGAGAACAAACCATACTTTGTGGGTTGTTACAAACTGGTTCTATACTTTGTTTTGATAAAATGGTTGAAGAAGGTATAGATGCAGGTTATGCTTCTAAACTTATACAGTATGGTTGGGAAACTGTTACAGAAGGTCTTAAATATGGTGGTATTACTAATATGATGGATCGTTTGTCTAACCCTGCCAAAATAAAAGCTTTTGAGTTAGCAGAAGAATTAAAAGATATTATGCGTCCATTATTCCAAAAACATATGGATGATATTATGGAAGGTGAGTTTTCTAAAACTATGATGGAAGACTGGGCTAACGGAGATAAAAACTTACTAGATTGGCGAGCTGCTACAGGAGAAACTAATTTTGAAAAAACTCCGGCTAGTGATGTAGAAATCTCTGAACAAGAATTTTATGATAATGGAGTGTTAATGATTGCTATGGTTAGAGCTGGTGTAGAGCTTGCTTTTGAAGCTATGACAGATTCTGGTATTATTGAAGAATCTGCGTACTATGAGTCGTTACATGAAACACCGCTTATTGCCAATACCATTGCCCGTAAAAAGTTATTTGAAATGAACAGAGTAATTTCTGATACAGCAGAATACGGTTGTTATTTATTTGATCATGCTTGTAAGCCTTTATTAAAAGATTTTATGGCTAAAGTGAATACTTCTGTTATTGGCAAACCATATGCTGCAGATGCAGGTAATGGTGTAGATAATGCTAAATTAATTGCCGTTAACAAGGCATTAAGAGAGCATCCGGTAGAAATTGTTGGTGCAAGATTAAGAGCATCTATGACTGCAATGAAACCTATAGTGTAAACCCAACCAAACTATTCTATAGCCTGTCTGGTTTTTTAGAAACTAGGCAGGTTTTTATTTTTTATTAAAAATGAACTATTTTCCTAACATAGAAAACATTCGCAAAGCGGCTGGTACTATAAGTGCAGTTGCAGATACCACACCATTATTAGACAGTATACGTTATTCAAAGTTATACAATGCTAATATTCTTTTAAAAAGAGAAGATTTGCACCGTGTAAGATCCTATAAAATAAGAGGAGCTTTTAATAAAATAAGCTCATTATCTGCACAAGAAAGACAAAAAGGTGTTGTTTGTGCAAGTGCAGGAAATCACGCGCAAGGTGTAGCTTTTGCGTGTAACCATTTGGGAATTAAAGGCACAATTTATATGCCTTCAGTTACGCCAAAACAGAAAGTAGAGCAAACAGAAATGTTTGGTGGAGATTGGGTTACTATTGTTTTAGAAGGCGATACTTTTGACGATTCTTCTAAAGCAGCTCTTCAATTTTGTGAGGAGCACCAAAAGGTATTTGTACACCCTTTTAACGATCCAAAAACTATTGAGGGGCAGGCTACAGTTGGTTTAGAAGCCATTCATCAATCTAAAAAAACAATAGACTATATTTTTGTGGCTATTGGCGGTGGTGGTTTAGCTGCTGGTTTATGTGGTGTTTTTAAAGCGTTATCTCCTACTACTAAAATTATAGGAGTAGAGCCAGCTGGTGCTCCATCTATGAAAACCAGTATAGAAAACGGAGTAAATACAGAGCTTGTACAAATTGATAAATTTGTTGATGGTGCTGCAGTACAACGCGTGGGCGATTTAACTTTTGAGATTTGTAAAGATTATTTAGATGCTGTTATTACGGTACCAGAAGGTAAAGTATGTCAAACTATTTTAGACTTGTATAATAGAGATGCTATTGTTGTAGAACCTGCAGGAGCTTTAACTATTGCAGCCTTAGACCAATATGCAAAACAAATAGAAGGTAAAAATGTGGTTTGTGTTGTAAGCGGTAGTAATAATGATATTACTAGAACTGCAGAAATTAAAGAACGTGCTTTGTTATTTGCCAATTTAAAGCATTACTTTATTGTACGTTTTCCGCAACGTCCTGGAGCTTTAAAAGAGTTTGTTGCAGAAATTTTAGGACCAACAGATGATATTACTCATTTTGAGTATTCTAAAAAATCTAGTAAAGAAAATGCTCCTGCTGTAGTTGGTATAGAGTTGAAAAAACCTGAGGATTTAGAGCCATTAATTGCTAGAATGAAAGAAAATAATTTCTTTGGCGACTACTTAAATAATAAACCAGACCTGTTTCAATATTTAGTATAAAAAGACACATTTTACTAAATTTTTATTAAAAAATGAAATTGAAAACGTTTTCGTATCTAAAGCAATAAATATATTGCTTTAGAACCTCAATTTTAAGCGTAAGATTTAGTAAATTCACTATTAAAGATACTAGAAATAGTCTATAAATTGATAAAAATGAGCACAACAACGATACCTGAAGAATATAAAATTACAGAGTTAATAGAGCAAAAAGAATACTTAGTTGGTGGCGATCTTAAAAAATGGGATGGCGCAACAACAGAAGTATTTTCTACAATATCATCTACAGAAGAATACAAACCTACATTATTAGGTAGTATTCCAGATATGGGAGAAGAAGAAGCTTTAGATGCATTAAATGCTGCTTTAAAGGCGTATGACCAAGGTCAAGGTGCTTGGCCAACTATGCGTGTTAAAGAGCGTATAGATTGTATGGAGAAGTTTGTAGAAAAAATGATTACTAAGCGTGATGAAGTTGTAAAACTTTTAATGTGGGAAATTGGTAAGTCTTTACCAGATTCAGAAAAGGAATTTGACCGTACAGTAATATATATTAAAGATACTATTGAAGACTATAAGCAATTAGACAGGGATGCTGCTAAGTTTCAAAAAAACGATGGTGTTTATGCTCATATACGTAGGGGACCACTAGGCGTAGTACTTTGTTTAGGGCCTTACAATTACCCGTTAAATGAAACATTTGCATTGCTAATACCAGCAATAATAATGGGAAATACTACAATATTTAAACCTGCTAAACATGGTGTTTTATTAATTACTCCTTTGTTAGAGGCTTTTCAATCATCTTTTCCTAATGGTGTTGTAAATATTATTTTTGGTAGAGGTAGAGCAGTTGCTAGTCCTATTATGAAAACAGGAAAGGTAGATGTGCTTGCTTTAATTGGTAACAGTAAATCTGCAAATGCATTACAAGAGCAGCACCCAAAAAGTAACAGGCTACGTTTGGTTTTAGGTTTAGAAGCTAAAAACCCTGCAATTATTTTACCAGATGCAGATTTAGATTTAACTATAGATGAATGTATAGCTGGTACGTTGTCTTTTAACGGTCAGCGTTGTACAGCTTTAAAAGTTGTTTATGTACACGAGAGTATTGCAGATGAGTTTAACAAACGTTTTGCTAAACGTGTAGACGAGCTTAAATTTGGTAACCCTTGGGATAATGGCGCTAAACTAACACCATTACCAGAGCCAAATAAACCTGCTTACATACAAGAACTTATAGATGATGCTAAAGCAAAAGGAGCATCAATTTTAAATAAAAAAGGAGGTAAAACTACAGATAATTATATTTGGCCAGCAGTATTATATCCAGTTTCTAAAGATATGCGTGTGTACCAAGAAGAGCAGTTTGGACCAGTTGTACCAGTAGTTTCTTTTAGTAATATTGAAGAACCTTTAGATGATATGGCTGCCTCTAATTACGGACAGCAAGTTAGTTTGTTTGGTAAAGATGTATATACATTAGCTCCGTTAATAGATACTTTGGTAAACTTGGTATGTAGAGTTAACTTAAATAGCTCTTGCCAAAGAGGACCAGATGTTTACCCTTTTACAGGCCGTAAAGACTCTGCACAAGCAACATTAAGTGTACATGATGCTTTGCGTTCTTTCTCTGTACGTACGTTTGTAGCGTCTAAAGACAATGATATTAATAATGAAATTATAGAGCAATTGTTAGAGACTAGATTATCTAACTTTATTAGCACAGATTATATTTTATAAGACCTAAGGTTTTAAGTTATATAAAAATCCTCTCAATTAATTTTGAGAGGATTTTTTTTCACAGTTTTCTAATATCTCTTTAGCTCTTTCTAAACCACTATACGGGTAAAATTTAATTGTTTGTTCTTCTTTTTTAAATAATTCTATAGCTCTTTTTACATCTTTACAAAACGGTTCTAGTGGTTGTCCAAAGAACTTTGCAGCTCCCATATCCCATTCTGCTTTACCTAAAACTACTCTTGGGTTATTTGGTGCAATTGCTAATGCTTTGTTATAAATAGCTACGTTTTTACCAGATAATGTCATTCCGTATTTTTGTCCGTCAAAAGCAATATATGCTGTGTTTAATAACGCATATGACATTAATATTTCTGGGTTATTTTCAGATAGTTTGTCAGCAGCATCTAAAAATGTTTTTGCTTTGTTTAGTTTAGCAGTTAGTTCTGCTTCATCTTTTATACCAAAAGCACTTATAATTTCTACGGTAGCTGCATAATATGGCGGTAACCAATTGTCTTTTTCTACACTAGAAATACGCTCAAACATTTGTACTGCTTTTGCACTCTCGTTATTTTTCCATAGTTCAAAAGCTTTGGTCATTCCTTTTTCATATTGTGTTTGTGCACTTAAACTTGCTACACATATAAAGGCTAATAATAAGGCAATCTTTTTCATTTTTTTAAGGTTTTATATTGTTGTTTATTTCTTTATTCAAATATCATAACCTTTGGCTAGTTATGCATTTTTAAGTTACTCAGCTGTAGTATTAAGTAGCTGAAATGTATATTTATAAATTGTCTAACTGGTTATCTTTTTTATTATCACTAATGGTCCAAAAGAAACCAACAAAAAAGAAACGGTCTGCAGCAGGTTTAATAGTTCTACTTTCAAAAACGCCGTTGGTATTTGCTTGGTTTTTAAATTGATATCCGTTTACATTTTGAGTACCAAAAACATTACTAACAGAAAAATAAAGTATTTTTTGTGGACTAATTAAGTATGCCCAATTGGCATTTACAGCATTGTAATTTTTTGCTTTACTATTTAAAAAACCACTTTTATTTGGGTCTGTATAGTTACGCCCAGAAGCAAAATTATAGCTTAATCCAACCTGACTTTTTAAATTACTTATAAAGTGTTTTAGAACTACAGAAGCATTGTGTTGTGATGCAAAACTTGGTGTAGCTTTGGTTGGATAATTTTTATAATCTCGTTTGGTATCTAAATACGAGTAAGAAAACCAGTATTCTGTATTTTTAATAGTTTTATTATCTCGCCAAAATAAATCTACACCCTTTGCAAAACCACCACCATTATTGCTATAGTTTGCTGTGGGTAGTGGTTGTTCTGTGTTGTATTTAACAAGGTTATTATAATCTTTGTAATAAGCTTCAGCCCTAAATATTTGCTTGTTTTTTACATATTGATAATTGGCAATTAAATGTGATGTATTTTCTGCAGAAAAATTGGTGTTAAATTTTAAATATTCATTTTTAGGGTTTTGGTAAAATTGTCCATATGCTAATGATACCTGAGAGTTAGCACCAGATTTATATGCTACAGAAGCTCTAGGTGAGGCGGTAAACTCATTTAATAAACTAGAATACTCGCCACGTAAACCAATATTTGCGGCTAATTTTTTAGAAAAGAAAATATTTGCTTCTGCAAAAGATGCAGTAATATTGTTATTAAACGTATAATTATAAGTATCCTCATTTAATGCAGTATAGTCTTCATTAAAACTGGTAATAAAATATTCTGCTCCAAAATTTAAACGAAATCTGCTGTTGTAAAATTTACTTAACTTTAATTTTATATGAGCAGCGTTTTCTGTGTCTTGTACAGTATCTTCTATAATATCTAAATCAGAATAATCATTGGCATAAGACAAGCCAGTTTGTATGCTCCAATCATTTTTTAAAAAGTCTTTATAGGATGCATTAAAGTATAAATTTCTATTTTTCATACCAAAGCGTATACCTTCTTGTATGTTTATATCTTCTTGTGTTAAATCAAAATTTACAGTGCTAAAAGCTCCATATAACTTAAGTAAACCATTAGTATTAATTTTATGTCTGTATACAGCTTCACCACCAAAAGACTGTACCGGTTTATGCCATTCATTATTATCTGGATAAAGTTCTTGGTAAGGCTGTAGATTTATATAAGAAGCATTAACACTTAAAGAGTTTTTCTCCCATTTTTGTGTATTTCCTATGCCTAAACCAACAGTCATTAAAGATATGTCTGTTCGTTCTTCCTCTGGCTCATCAATACTATTTAAAAGTAAAACACTAGATAATGCTTGTCCGTATTCTGCAGAGTATCCGCCAGTAGAAAAAGTTATTCCTTTAAATAAAAAAGGAGACAGCCTACCTCTTGTAGGTATATTATTTGCTGTAGGTGAGTAAGGACTAAATACACGCATACCGTCTACAAAAATTTGGGTTTCTTCTGCATCTCCGCCACGTACAAATAAGCGCCCATCTTCTGCTACATTAGATGTGCCTGGCAATGTTTGTAAAGCTCCAACAAAATCTCCCATAGCGCCGGCTGTAGTAACAACATCTAACGGTTTTAGTGCGGTAACTTTTGCATTTTCTCCTGCCTTAAATGAGCCTGCATTTACAATTACGGCATCTAAAGTATTTACGTCTTCTTTAAGTTTTATGGTTATATTTTTTAAGTTTTTAACCAAGTCAGTTAAGTGGTACGTTTCAAAAGAAATAAACGAAACTATTAAGGTTTGTTCTCCTGTTTCTTCTGTGGTAAATGTAAATGTTCCATTGTCTATAGTTGCTGTACCATCATAAGTGCCATCTAAATACACATTGGCGCCACTAATAGGAGCTCCTTTTTTATCTGTTACCTTACCAGTAATTGTTGTTTGTGCAAATAGAGAATATGTTGCTAGCACAAAGAGTAAAAAAAATAGCTGTTTCATTTTAAAAAAAGTTTAATTGTTTTTTTTGATTGATGAAGCAAATGTCTATTGGTAAGTTCTGTTTTGATAAAAAGAAATACCCAATTGTAGAATTTTACAGACCAGTTGTTTTTTATGTATTAATTAACATAAATGTGTTAATTCTGTATACAAGTTTCAGCAGTATTCTAGTTACCTTTGTTCGCTTATTTTAATTGTAAAGAAGGGTCTAATTTATTTAGAAAGCAGAAGAAAAAATGAGCGCAAAGAAGATGAACAAAAAGGCATTATTTGCTTTAGCTATAGGTGGTTTTGGTATTGGTATGACAGAGTTTGTTATTATGGGTATTTTGCCAGATGTAGCAAAAGCGTTATCTATAACCATACCAGAAGCCGGACATTTTATTGCTATTTATGCATTGGGTGTTGTTGTTGGTGCTCCTTTATTATCTAGCCTAGGTAGCAAGTGGCCTTCACATAAAATGTTACTTGGTTTAATGCTTTGGTTTACAGTTTTTAATACGCTATCTGCATTTGCAGAAAGTTATACTTCACTGTTAATTTTTAGGTTTTTATCTGGACTACCACATGGCGCTTTTTTTGGTATTGGTGCTGTTGTAGCTGGTAAATTGGCAACTCCTGGTAAAGAACCACAGGCTATGGCAATTATGTTTGCGGGTCTTACTGTTGCTAATGTTGTTGGCGTGCCATTAGGTACGTATTTTGGACATCATTTTAGCTGGAATGTAGCTTTTATGATGGTTGGTGTTGTTGGGGTTTTGGCAATGCTAACAGTTTACTTGTGGATGCCTAAATTAAAACCAGCATCTACAGTAAGTATTAAGCAAGATTTTAAAATTTTTAAAAGAATAGAGCTTTGGATATTAATACTATTAACAACTGTAGGAACAGGTGGTTTTTTTGCCTGGTATAGTTACATAGCACCATTAATTACAGACGTAACTAAATACCCAGAGTATATGATTGGTTATGCTATGATTTTAGCTGGTTTAGGTATGGTTGCCGGTAATTTTTTAGGAGCCAAATTAACAGAAAAATTGTCTCCAATGAGAGCCGTAATTACAAGCTTAGGACTAATGGCAACTGTTTTGATAATTAATGCATTGGTGGCTGCAAATCCGGTAATGGTTTTAATACTAACTTTTACTATAGGAGCTATTTCTTTTAGTGTTGTAACACCTTTACAAATGGCAATAATAAACGCATCTAAAGGTTCAGAAATGTTAGGCTCTTCAATGAACCAAAGTGCATTTAATATGGGTAATGCTTCTGGTGCATTTTTGGCAGGTTTGCCAATTGCAATGGGGTATAGCGTAGTTTCTTCTAGTTATGTGGGTGCCATTTTAGCTGGTACAGGAGCACTAATAGCAGTTGGAATTGTAATTAGCAGAAGATAAAAAAGAAAATTAAATATTTCTAAAGAGTAAATACTCAAGTAATTTTAGTTTGTTTGCCTTATTTTTTATTTCTAGTTTAGTTTAATATATAACTAACCTATGAAATTTAAACACTATTGCTATTTCTTTTTATTCCTATTTTTAGTTACATCTTGTAAAGACCAAAACAAAGAGGAAATAGATTATTCTGAAGTTGAAGAAGTAATTATTTATGATGATTCAGATGATGAAATAATAATAGAATCAAATACAGGGGAAGAAGAAGTAGAAGAAGTTGGGTTTGATGAAGATATTGAAGAAGTAGAAGATCTAGATTTTCCAGAAACGTTAACATCAGAAGTAGAAACGGAAACAGAACAACAATCTTACAGTTCTATAAATTACCCAGTTTTTACTGCACCAACATACTCTAATAGGGATATAGATTATTACTCTATACTAGAAATTCCTAAACCTAGAGGAAAAGGTATTTTAGGATATGTATCTGATCCAGATGGTTATATTTCTGCTATTTACGAAGAAGAAATTAATAAAGTATTATTTGAGTTAGAAAGGAATACATCTGCAGAAGTTGCCATTGTTGTTGTTAAAAGTATAGGTGATGAAATACCTAAAAAATTTGCAACAAAACTTTTTAATAAATGGAGAATTGGCAAAGCTGATAAAGACAACGGTTTGCTAATTTTAACGGTAATGGACCAGCGTAGAACGGAGTTTGAAACTGGTTATGGTTTAGAAGCTATATTAACAGATAATATTTGTTATAGAATTGGTACAGATGAAATTGTTCCGTTTTTTAAAGAAGGTAAATATGGAGAAGGCCTTTTAAAAGCCGCAGACAAAGTAAAAGAAGTTGTAGAAAACCCAAATACCATAGATTATATCTATTCTAATGATGTTACTTATGAAGTAGATGATGACGATTCTGCATTTTTATTATTTATAGACGACTTATTAGCAACAAATAAATGGATTCTTTTATCGATTGTATATGTGTTTTTTTTAATTTTTCTTACCATTTATTATTCTCTTAAAATTAAATTTATAGATGCATCCAAAGAAGACTATTATGATAAATACAATAGTCTAAAAAAAGTTGAAATAGGTTGTTTTGCTTTTCTATTTCCTTTTCCGTTATGGGGAATGAGTACTACTATAAAAACAAGGCTAAAGCAATATAGATATGACCCCAGATTTAGTAAAGTAAATGGCAAACCTTTAATTTTATTAGACTCTAAAAAAGAAAGAAGTTTTTTAAAAGAAGGTGAAATTGTTGAAGAATATATAAATTCTGTAGACTATGATGTCTGGGTTACAGAGGATAAAAGTGATATTTTAATATTAAAGTATGATGGTATTTCTAGTAGAAAATACTCAAAATGTTACCAATGTAACTATAAGACTAAAGGAAAAACAAAGTCTACGGTTAGAATAAGACCTAATTACGATAGGGAAGGAGAACGTATAGATTTTTACGAATGTAAAAACTGTAATGATAAAACATCTGAGATTGTTGTATTGGCTAAATTGGTTAGAGAAAGCTCTAGTTCATCAAGCAGTTCAAGTTCCTCAAGTAGTAGTTATTCATCTTCATCCTCATCGTCATCCTCTTCATCTTCAAGTTTTGGTGGTGGTAGATCTGGTGGCGGTGGATCTGGAGTTAGTTGGTAATAAACATAAAAAAAGCCTCTGAAATTAAATTCAGAGGCTTTTAACTACTATATAATTGTACTAAGATTATATGTTTTCTGCTAACCAATCTCCAACTTCACTGGTTTTGTATGCTTTACCACCTTCAGATAAATCCTCGGTAACTATACCTTCTGCCAAAGATTTGTTTACAACGTCTCTTATAGCTTGTGCTTCTTCAACCAATTTAAAATCTTCAAATAACATTGCTGCAGATAATACTGTAGCCAATGGGTTTGCAATATCTTTACCAGCAGCTTGCGGATATGAGCCGTGAATTGGTTCGTATAATTTTGCTTTTTCACCTACAGATGCAGATGGCATTAATCCCATTGATCCTGATATAACAGAAGCTTCATCAGTTAAAATATCACCAAAAAGATTTTCAGTAATCATAACATCATAAGAGTTTGGCCATTGTACCAAACGCATTGCTACAGCATCTACAAACTCATAAGAAACTTCTACCTCTGGATACTCTTTTTCCATTGCTTGTACAGTTTCTCTCCATAATCTAGAAGATTCTAAAACATTAGCTTTATCTACACAACAAAGTTTTTTAGAACGTGTCATAGCCAATTCAAATCCTTTTTTAGCCAAACGTTGCACTTCTGCTCTTGTATAGGTACAAGTGTCAAAAGCAGTATCTCCATTGTCTTTACGTCCGCGTTCACCAAAATAAATTCCGCCAGTAAGTTCTCTTAAAATAATAAGATCTGTACCTTCTATACGCTCTCTTTTTAAGGGAGATTTATCTATTAAAGAAGGAAATGTAAATGTTGGTCTAACATTAGCAAACAAACCTAATTTTTGTCTCATTTTAAGTAAACCTTGTTCTGGTCTTACTTTAGCAGATGGGTCATTATCAAACCTAGGGTGACCAATTGCTCCAAATAAAACAGCATCTGCAGCTTCACAAATAGCGTGTGTTTCATCTGGGTAAGGTTCTCCAACAGCATCAATAGCTGCAGCACCAGTTAAAGCTGGTGTCCAGTTAATTTCATGATTAAACTTTTTTGCAATAGCATTAGATACTTTCACTGCTTGGTCTATTACTTCCGGACCAATACCGTCTCCTGCTAATAGTGCTATATTTAATTTCATAGGTATGTTTTTTCTCTTTAATTATTTTTTAATTCTGCTAAATTATATTTAGCATTTTTTCTGTTGCTTTTATTGCCGATACAGTTTGGTCAGAGTCTAGTCCACGAGTTTTAAATTCGTTTTCTCCGTTTTGCCATGTTATAATGGTTTCACAAAGTGCGTCAGAATTACTGCCAGGCGGTATACGCACAGCATAATCTATTAATTTAGGAAGCTTAATATTTTTAGCTTTAAAAATTTTGGTAATAGCATTCATAAAAGCATCATATTGTCCGTCACCCTGCGCGTTTTCTTCAAACAATTCATTTTCAATTTCTACGGCAACCGTTGTGCTTGGTTTTAAGCCTTTAGAATGGGTAAGCACATAGCTTTTTACAATAACTTTATCTTGGTAACTATCACTATCAAGAACATCAGAAATTATATAAGGTAAATCCTCTTTAGTAACTTTTTCCTTTTTATCACCCAACTCAATAATTCGTTGTGTAACTTTTCCTAAATCATCATCATTTAGTGTTAGTCCTAGCTCTTGTAAGTTTTTTAAAATATTAGCTTTGCCAGATGTTTTTCCTAAAGCATATTGTCTTTTTCTACCAAAACGTTCAGGAAGTAAATCATTAAAATAAAGATTCTTTTTGCTGTCTCCGTCTGCATGAATACCTGCCGTTTGTGTAAAAACATTTTCACCAACAATAGGTTTGTTTGCAGGTATTCCAAAACCAGTAAATGTAGATACCAGTCTGCTTACCTTGTATAATGATGTTTCTTTTAAATCAATTTCTACATCGGGTAAAAAATCATTAATTACCGCAACAACACTGGCCATTGGTGCATTACCAGCACGTTCTCCCATACCATTAATGGTTAGGTGTAAACCGTGACAACCGGCTTTAATAGCCTCCATTACGTTAGCAACACTTAAATCATAATCATTATGACCGTGAAAATCAAAATGAAGGTTTGGGTATTTTTTTACCAGTTCTGAGATGTACGTAAATGTTTCAGTGTGTGTTAGTACACCTAATGTGTCTGGTAATAAAACTCTTTTTATAGGTTGATGAGATAAAAAATCTAAAAACTGATACACATATGCTTTAGAATTTCGCATACCGTTGCTCCAATCTTCTAAATATACATTTGTTTCTATTTGATGATTTTGAGCAAGAAGAATAGTTTCTTTAATTTCTTTAAAGTGCTGTTCTGGTGTTTTTTTTAACTGATGTGTTAAATGATTTAAAGATCCTTTGGTTAATAAGTTTTGCACTTTAGCACCTGCATCTTGCATCCATTTAATAGATACACCTTTATCTACAAAAGTTAAAACCTCTACATTGTTAATGTAGTTGTGTGCAGTTGCCCAACTTGTAATTTGTTGTACAGCTTGCAGTTCACCATCAGACACACGTGCAGATGCAACTTCAATCCTATCAACCTTTAACTCTTCTAATAATAATTTAGCAAGAGTTAATTTTTCAGAAACAGAAAAGGACACTCCAGAGGTTTGTTCACCATCACGGAGTGTGGTATCCATTATTTCAATCTTTCTTTTCATTATAGTATTGGCGGGTTATTCTGGTACGTATTAAATTACAAAGGAGTATTTTCAGCAAAAGCCGTAATTTCTTCTTTCATATTTAACAGGTAGTCAATATCATCAAAACCATTAAGCATATTTTCTTTTTTATACGCATTAATGTCAAAAGATTCTTTGTCGCCAATATTAACAATAGTAATTGTTTGTTCTTGTAAATTTACCTCTACTTGTGAGTCAGCGTCTTTTTCTGTCTCTGCAAATATTTTTTCTAAAAATTCAGGAGAAACCTGTACAGGTAATACACCAACGTTTAAACAGTTGTTTCTAAAAATATCTGCAAAAAAACTAGATACTACACATCTAAAACCATAGTCATATACGGCCCAAGCTGCGTGCTCACGAGAAGAACCAGAACCAAAGTTTTTACCACCAACTAGTATTTTACCAGAGTATTTATCTTGGTTTAAAACAAAATCTTTTTTAGGAGAATTGTCTGCATTGTAGCGCCAATCTCTAAATAAATTATCTCCAAAACCTTTACGTTCTGTAGCTTTTAAAAAACGTGCTGGTATAATTTGGTCTGTATCTACGTTTTCTATTGGTAGCGGAACTACACTACTTTTTAAGATGTTAAATTTATCGTATGCCATTTTAATTTACTTTTTGCCTCTAGCTTTTGGCTAGTGGTATATGTTGATTATTAATTTTTATGTAGCATTTAACCAAGGTTAATTGCTAGCAACTAACAGCTATTTTATAGCAATTCTCTAGGGTCTGTAACTTTACCGGTTACTGCAGCTGCGGCAGCTACAAGCGGAGAAGCTAATAGTGTTCTAGATCCAGGACCTTGCCTACCTTCAAAATTTCTGTTAGATGTACTTACTGCATATTTACCAGCAGGTACTTTATCATCATTCATAGCTAAACACGCAGAACAACCAGGTTCTCTTAACTCAAAACCAGCAGCTGTTAAAATATCTAATAAACCTTCTTCTTTAATAGCTGCTTCTACTTTATGCGAGCCCGGCACCAACCACGCAGTTACATTTGGCGCTTTTTGCTTGCCTTTTACAATTTCTGTAAAAGCTCTAAAATCTTCAATTCTTCCGTTAGTACAGCTTCCTAAAAACACAAAGTCAATTGGCTTACCAATCATAGAATCTCCTTCATTAAAAGCCATATATTGTAAAGACTTTTTATAGGTAGATACACCACCCTCTAAACTCTCTGCAGTTGGTATATCTTTGCCAATACCCATTCCCATACCAGGATTAGTACCATAGGTAATCATAGGTTCTATATCTGCTCCTTTAAAAGTAAGTTCTTTATCAAATTTAGCGTCTTCTTCTGTGTACAAAGTATCCCAGTATGCTTTTGCTTTATCCCAAGCAGCACCAGTTGGTGTAAACTCTCTTCCTTTAACGTATTCTAATGTTTTTTCGTCAGGAGCAATCATACCTCCACGGGCACCCATTTCTATACTAAGGTTACAAACCGTCATACGGCCTTCCATAGTCATATTTTTAAATACATCACCTGCGTATTCTACAAAGTAACCTGTTGCACCAGAAGTGGTAAGCTGTGATATAATGTATAAAGCAACATCTTTAGGTGTAACCCCTTTGTTTAAGTTGCCTACAACATTAATACGCATACTTTTTGGTTTAGGTTGCATAATACATTGTGTAGCTAAAACCATTTCTACCTCAGATGTACCAATACCAAATGCAATTGCGCCAAAGGCACCGTGAGTAGAGGTGTGTGAGTCTCCACAAACAATAGTGGCTCCTGGTTGTGTAATACCATACTCAGGACCAACAACGTGTACAATACCGTTTTTTTCATGACCTAATCCCCAGTAACTAATACCGTGAGCTTTAGAGTTTTCTTCTAATGCTTTTAATTGGTTAGCAGATAAAGGATCTTTAACCGGTAAGTGCTGATTAATAGTTGGTGTGTTATGGTCTGCAGTAGCAAATGTTTTTTCTGGGTGTTTTACACCAATATTTCTACTTTTTAAACCTAAAAATGCAACCGGACTAGTAACTTCATGTACCATATGGCGATCTATAAAAAGAACATCTGGTCCGTTTTCTATTTTTTTTACTACGTGGGAGTCCCACACCTTGTCAAACAGTGTTTTCATGTATTATTTATTTTCATCTTGGTTTTGCAAAAGAATAGGTATTTCTACACTAATCTTGTTTTACAATCTATGTAAAACCTCTAACTCTCAAAAATAAAGAATACTATAAATTATCTGTTAAAAGATAGTTTTAAATTACGATGTTCAACTTATGTAGGTCCATATGTTTTTATGCTTTACAAGTTGCGCGTAAGCTTGTGAAACCACGTTATTATTGGGGTGGCTAAGACTAGGGTCTTCTTTTAAAATTTTAATAGCATAATGCCTAGCCGTTTGTAAAATGTCGTTGTCTTTTACAATATCTGCTATTTTAAGATTTAAAACTCCACTTTGTTGTGTGCCCATAATATCTCCAGGACCACGTAGTTTTAAATCTACTTCTGCAATTTCAAAACCATCATTGGTACGTACCATAGTTTCTAGTCTTGTTTTTGCGTCTTCAGATAATTTGTGACCAGTCATTAAAATACAATAACTTTGGTCTGCACCTCTACCAACTCTACCACGCAATTGGTGTAATTGAGATAAGCCAAAACGCTCTGCGCTTTCTATAATCATTACAGATGCATTAGGTACATTTACACCAACCTCTATAACAGTAGTGGCAACCATAATTTGAGTTTCTCCTTTAATAAAGCGTTGCATTTCAAACTCTTTATCATCTGGTTTCATTTGCCCGTGTACAATAGATATTTGGTATTTTGGAGCCGGAAAATCTCTAGCAATACTCTCATAACCATCCATTAAATCTTTATAATCTAAAGCTTCAGATTCTTTTATTAATGGATATACCACATACACTTGTCTTCCTATATTTATTTCATCTTTTAAAAATCTAAAAACTTTTAAACGGTTTGCATCAAACCTATGCACAGTTTTTATTGGTTTACGTCCTGGTGGTAGTTCATCTATTACAGAAATATCTAAATCACCATACAAACTCATAGCTAATGTTCTAGGGATTGGTGTGGCCGTCATTACCAAAATATGAGGAGGCATTGTGTTTTTACGCCATAATTTTGCTCGTTGTGCTACTCCAAATCTATGTTGCTCATCTATAATAGCTAACCCTAAATTTTTGTATTGTACCTTGTCTTCTAAGAGTGCGTGTGTGCCAATTAAAATGTGTAACTCGCCACTCTCTAGTTCTTCATGTATAATTCTTCGGGCAGATTTTTTTACAGAACCTGTTAGTAATGATACTTTAATTTTTAAGCCTTGTAATAATTCTGTTATTCCGTTGTAATGTTGTGTAGCTAAAATTTCGGTAGGAGCCATTAAACAAGCCTGAAAACCGTTGTCTAAAGCCAATAACATTGTCATTAATGCCACAATGGTTTTACCAGAGCCAACGTCTCCTTGTAAAAGCCTATTCATTTGTGCGTTACTACCTAAGTCTGCCCTAATTTCTTTAACTACGCGTTTTTGAGCATTGGTAAGCTCAAAAGGTAAATAATTATTATAAAAGTCACTAAAATAGGTGCCAACAGCGTTAAAAGGAAAGCCTTTAATTTTGTTTTTACGCACCATTTTTTTAGCAATAAGTTGTAATTGTATATAAAACAATTCTTCAAACTTTAGCCTAAATTGTGCTTTTGCTAAATCTTGCTGACTTTTAGGAAAATGTATGTTTAGTAGCGCATCACTCTTGCCTATTAACTTTAACTCTTTTAGTAAATAAACAGGTAATGTTTCTGCAAATTGAGCTTTAGTATCTATAAATAACTGCTGTAAAAGTTTGCTTGTTACTTTATTTGTAATGCCTTTGTTAGTTAGTTTTTCTGAAGAAGGGTATATAGGCTGCATACTAACCTTTAAACCGTTTTTATGGTCTTCTAATAATTCCATTTCTGGGTGAGGCATAGAAAATGTACCATTAAACCAATTTGTTTTGCCATAAATTACATATGGCACATTTAGTTTAATATTTTCTTTAATCCATTTTTGGCCTCTAAACCAAACTAGTTCCATTTTACCTGTATCATCTACAAAAGTGGCAACTAGTCTTTTTCCTCTTTTTTGACCAACTTCTTTTAAGTGTATTATTTTTCCAATTACTTGTACTTCTGCACTGTTGCGTTGCAATTGGCTAATTTTGTAATATTGGGTTTTATCTAAATACCTGTTAGGAAAAAGATTAAGTAAATCCTGATAGGTATACACGCCCAGCTCACTCTGTAAGGTTTGAGCTCTACTTGGCCCAACACCTTTTAGATATGCAATAGGAGTTTGTAAATAATTAGGATTCATACGACTAAAATAAACCGAATCTGAACAACCACAAAAGATGAAAATGCTTATTTTGGTTGAAAATTAAAATGATGATTTTTTTTAGATACCTTACGCTGTTTTTAATTTGCACGCAATGCGTTGTTTTACAGGCACAAGAACAACCTAAAGTAGACTTTTTAACCGCAAATGTAGATGTTAAGCCAAATGAGCAGGCTAAAAAAATTAATGGTACTGTTACCTATGCTTTTAATGTATTAGCAACTGTAGACTCCGTTTTTTTAGATGCAAAAAAAATGAATTTCACAACAGTTTTACTTAACAATAAGCGTGTAAAATATAAGGTAGATGAAAATAGAATTACCATTTATAAAAAGCTAAAAAAGGGTAAAAAATATAATTTAAAACTTACTTACCAAGCACAACCAAAACAGACACTGTATTTTGTAGGTTGGAATAAAAAAGATGATAAAAACAATCAAATTTGGACACAAGGTCAAGGGAAATATACAAGCCATTGGCTGCCAAGTTTTGATGATATGAATGAGAAAGTTATTTTTAACTTAACTATTATTTTTAATGAAAATTACCAAGTTATTGCTAATGGTAAGTTAAAAACAACTAATGTAAAGGATAACTTAAAGGAATGGGAATTTAGGATGAAAAATCCAATGTCTAGTTATTTGTTAGCCTTTGCAATTGGTAAATACGCTGTTAATAAACAATTTTCTGCTTCTGGCGTGCCTTTAGAGTTGTATTACTACCCAAAAGATTCAGCAAAAGTAGAAACCACATATAAATACAGTAAAGCTATTTTTAATTTTTTAGAAGAAGAAATTGGTGTTGCATACCCTTGGCAAGTATATAAACAAATACCTGTACGCGATTTTTTATATGCTGGTATGGAAAATACAACAACTACTATTTTTTCTGATGCTTATGTGGTAGATTCTGTGGCGTATAATGATACCAATTATGTAAATGTAAATGCTCATGAGCTTGCTCATCAATGGTTTGGAGATTTGGTTACAGAAGTAGATAGCAAAAATCACTGGTTACATGAAGGTTTTGCTACTTATTACGCCTATTTAGCAGAGAAAGAGGTGTTAGGAGAAGAACATTTTAATTGGAAACTATTTTCTACAGCTTTACAACTAGATAAGTTTAGTCAAAAAAATAAAGGAGAGTCTTTGCTAAACCCAAAAGCGAGTAGTTTAACCTTTTATGAAAAAGGTGCTTGGGCATTACACGCATTAGTAGATTTAGTTGGTAAAAATGCTTTTAAAGAGGGAGTAAAAAACTATTTAGAAAAGCATAAATACAAAAATGTTACTGTTTCAGATTTTTTATCAAGTATAGAAGCGGCAAGTGGTATTAATTTAAAAGACTATAAGTCTACCTGGTTAACAGCAAAAGATTTTCCTACAAGCAAGGCTAAAAATATTTTAAAAAGGTCATCATCATCTATAGCAACATTTTATAAATTACAAAAGGAGCTAACGGTTAGTAATAAAAAAAATAGTGTAATAATAGATAGGTATTGGGATAAAGCTACATCAACCCAACTAAAAAAATATATTGTAGAGTTTTATTCTAAGTCGTTATCTAAAACAGTTAAAAAACATATATTAACATCTAATGATGTAACGTTAAGGCAAACATTGCTATTAAATACGCAAAAATTAATAGGAGAGGATATTGCTTATTTTGAATCTTTTTTAATGGATAAAAGTTATACTACTGTAGAAAATGCACTGTATAAGCTTTGGATTTACAACCCAGAAAAACGTGTTACATATTTAAATAAAACTAAAGGTATTATAGGTTTTTCTAGCAAAAATGTGAGGCAATTATGGCTTGCATTGGCAATTATGACTAAAGAATATAATGTAGATTTAAAAAATGAATATTTAAAAGAACTAAGGGGCTACACTAGTGAAGCAGAACATTTTGAAACCAGACAATTGGCTTTTTCTTATTTAAACGATTTATTTTATTTAGATAAAACTAATTTAGTAGATTTAATACATGCAACAAACCATCCTGTGTGGCAATTTAAAAGTTTTGCTAGAGGTTTAGTTAATGATATTTTAGAAAAAAAAGAATACAGAAAAATGTTTTTAGAGCTAGAGCCACAAGTTTCTAAAGAAGATTTTAAATATATAAAAAGTAAGTTGTAAGTATGCGTGCAATGGTAATTTCTGGAGGAGGTAGTAAAGGCGCTTTTGCAGGAGGTGTTGCACAGTATTTAATACAAGATGCCAAGCATACATACAATATGTTTATAGGAACCTCTACAGGTAGCTTGTTAATTTCTCATTTAGCTTTACAAAAAATTGAAAAAATTAAACAAATTTATACTTCTGTAAATGAAGATGATATTTTTAGCTTATGTCCGTATACTAAAACAAAAAAACAAGGTGTAGAAACTATAGGTATTAATCACTTTAGTGTATTAAAAAACTTATTACGTGGCAGCAAAACTTTTGGTGAGAGTTATAACCTTTTAAAGTTGATAAAAAAATCTATTACAGAGCAAGAGTTTCATCAACTTAAAAAAAATAATACAGAAATTGTAGTTACTGTAGCCAATTTGTCTTTAAATAAAGTAGAGTATAAATCTATTAAAAATTGTACATATAATGAGTTTTGTGAATGGGTTTGGATTTCTTGTAATTACACTCCGTTTATGAGTTTGGTTAAAAAAAATGGATGTGAGTATGCAGATGGTGGTTTGGGTAGTATGGTACCAATTGAAGAAGCTATTAAAAGAGGAGCCACAATTGTAGATGCTATTATATTACAAACAGAAACTAATTTATTTAATAGAATGCCTTCTAAAAATGCGTTTTCATTGTTAACAAATATGTTTGCTTTTATGGCAGACAGAATAGAGCAACAAAACATACGTATAGGTAAGTTTGTAGCTAACCATAATAATGCAATTATTAACTTTTATTACACTCCAACAATTTTAACTACAAATTCTCTTATTTTTGAAGAAAAAAAAATGACGACTTGGTGGAAAAGTGGTTATGATTTTGCAAAAAATAAGAATACAGAAACCAACCTTATAGATATAGAATGAGAGCATTAGTAATAAGTGGCGGCGGTAGTAAAGGTGCATTTGCCGGTGGAGTAGCTCAGTATTTGATGGAAATTGAACACAGAGATTATGATATTCTTGTAGGTACATCTACAGGCAGTTTATTAATTTCTCATTTGGCATTAAACAATGTAGGGTTGTTGTATGATTTGTACACCAATGTAAACCAGCGTAAAATTTTTAGCTTAAACCCGTTTGTAGTTAAGCGTAAAGGAGAAAGAGAGTTTGTTTCTATTAACTACTTTAATGTTTTATTGCAGTTTATAAAACGTAAAAGAACCTTTGGAGAAAGTAAATCTTTACGATCTACAATTAAAAAGAATTTTACAATATCTGATTTTAGACAAATAAAAGAGAATACAGCTAAAGACGTTGTTGTAACAGTATCTAATTTATCAAAAAATAGGGTAGAGTATAAGTCTATTAGAGATTTTAGTTATGAAGAGTTTTGTGATTGGGTGTGGATTTCTTGTAATTACATACCATTTATGTCTTTAGTAAAAAAAGATGGTTATGAATATGGTGATGGTGGTTTAGGTTGTGTTTTACCTATTAGAGAAGCAATAGAGCGTGGTGCTACAGAGGTAGATGCTATTATTTTAGAATCTGAAAAAATGGAACATAACAAAGTATTGGGGAAGAATCCGTTTTCTTTAATGCTTAGTATTTATGGTTTTGTTTTAGATCAAATAGAATACCATGATATATCTGAAGGTGTAATTTATGCCAAACACAAAGGTGTTAAGTTAAATTTGTATTATACACCAACTAAGTTAACAGAAAACTCTTTAGTATTTAATAAAAAACTAATGGCACAATGGTGGGAGCAAGGTTTTAGTTATGCAGAAAAGAAAGCTGCAAAATTAAAAGTTAGCATTCCTATGTCTAAATAATATACAATAGTTGATATAAAAAAAAGACCGCTTTTAAAAGCAGTCTTTAAGTATAAGTTATAACGGATGTAAGTTTACCAAAGTTCACTAATTTCCTTTTTAATGTAGCTTAATGCTGTAGCAGATGGTGATGCCTTATCCATTGTATCATTTAAAATATCTTCACGTAATTTATCTGCAGAATCTGCTTCACTCATAGCGGCTTTGCGTATGGTTTGTATTGTAGCGCTTTTAGCCGTTTTAATAATATTCCAGCTTTCATCAGACAAATATATTTGTTGAGACAAGTTGTGGTCAAACTCTTTTTCAATATTCTTTATTAATAAAGTTTCATATGCATTTTTATCATTACCCACAGGAGCAACACGTACTACTAAACTAGGTATAGATATACGCTCTAAAAATAAAGCCATACGCTCATAAGCTTGTAATCTGGTAGGTATGGTATTTTTTTGAGAATCTTTATGTAATAAAAAACGTCTTCTGCCTTCCTCATTTTTAGTATGCATTTTAAAAAAATAAAAAGCTACCATACCAGTTACTACACTAGGCAATAAATAGGCAAACATTTGTAATATAATTTCTGTTGTCATTGCGGGTTATATTTTAAGTTTGATTACGGTTGTAAAACGCACAATTTGCACAAAAATTATATGAATATTAAATATCAACAAACATCACATTAGTTAATGCTTTTCATATGCTCTCTAACGCGTAAATAAAAGTTAGCATAATCTGTATGTATTTTAAACAAAACAGTATTGTTATTCTGCGTAGTACTTTCTAAGCTAATACGCTCTGTAACAACATTAAACTTGCTAACTAGGCTATTTTGTAATGCAGATAAGCTAGAGCTTGTACTAGTTATAGTTAGTTTAGAGTCTATATTTAACTCTAGTATTTTAGATATTTTTTCAAGAAAAGCTTCTCCTGTAGCGCTTACTTTTGTTTTTGATGCATCTAATATATTTTGCTCTGTTTCGGTAATTACAACTTCACCATTGGTTACTGCAATTTTAGCATTTTCACCTAAAGACTGTTTAGCGTTTGTTAATATAACAATAGCAGTAGAATCGTTTTTACTAAAAGAGTCTTCAATAATAGAAAGTTGAGATTCCTTAGCCTTTAAAGCTTCTAAAGTTCTTGCCATATTTTTAGAATTTTGACTAGATACTTGCGTAAAGTTTTTAAGATTAGTTAATAAGGATTTATTTGCATTTTGTAACTCTGTAGCTTGGTTTTTATATAAGTCTGCTTCTGCAACACTTACTTTTGCTACTTTATTAGCTTCTGCTAAGGCAATGTTGGTTTGTGAAATACTATCTTTTAGTGTCTGTATTTGAGCAATTAAGTCGCTCTTTTTTTGAGCAAAAGATACTATTGTAAAACATAAAAGTAGTAGGGTAGATAGGGTATTTTTTTTCATAAAATTTATAAGATTTAAGTGACAAATTTAAACATTTAATTTAGCTTACAAATTAATTTTAATAAGTTGTGTTTTTTATAAATAATGGTATAGTTTCCTAATAATAACGTAAAGATGTGTGGTAATAATGACTGGCATATTGTTTTTTAATATCTTGCACACCAAAAATTAATTACTGTTGCATATGTCATATACTACCTGTGTAGTAATACCTTGTTATAATGAAGTTAAAGAACTTAAAAATAGAGTTTATGATGGCTTTTTAAAAGAAGATACAAATACGCTTATTTGTTTTGTAGATGATGGCTCTACAGACGGTACTTATACAGAACTAAAAAGTTTAGAAAAACAGTATCCAACCAAGGTTGTAGTTTATAAAAACCCCAATAATGTTGGTAAAGCAGAATCTGTTAGAAACGGAGTAAATTTTGCTTGTGAAAATTATGAAATAAAACTTGTGGGTTATTTAGATGCCGATTTGGCAACTTCATTAGAAGAGTTTTCTTTTTTAACCACTTATATAGACAATACTATTTCTTTTGTTTTTGGCTCTAGAATAATGAAGCTTGGCTCTACAATAGAGCGCAAGGCATCTCGTTTTTTTATTGGTAGGTTTATAGCTACAGTAATTTCTACAATTTTAGATTTAAAAGTTTACGATACACAATGCGGCTGTAAAATATTTAAAAAAGATTTGGCTTTAGAAGTTTTTAATAAACCATTTGTTTCTCGTTGGCTTTTTGATGTAGAAATATTTAATAGAATTGTAGTATTTTACGGTAAAGAAAAAGCTCTAACAAAAATGTTAGAAGTCCCCTTAAAGCGTTGGGTAGATCAAGGAGATTCTAAAGTAAAAACATCTTACTTTTTTCAGCTTTGGTTAGATTTATATAAAATTAATAAAATTTGCAAAAAGGGATTAAAACACAATAATAGTATATAAAATGACAGAGAAGAAAACTACAGTAAATTATATGTTGATAGCAGTTTTGTCTATCGTTGTCTTCAGGTTTATTATTACAGGAGCAATACCTTTGTTAGATAAAACAGAGGCTCGTTATGCAGAAATATCTAGACTAATGCAAGAAACGGGAGAGTGGGTTGTACTACAAATAGATTATAACGAACCTTTTTGGGCTAAACCACCGCTATCTACTTGGATGTCTGCAATGAGTTTTGAGCTTTTTGGAGTAAATGAGTTAACAGCAAGGCTGCCATCATTTTTGCTAGGTGTTGCAATGCTTTTTATACTAGGTTACTTTGTTAAAAAAACAAAAGTATCTCCGTTAGTGCCAGCTTTAGTTTTAGTTACTACACCAGAGTTTTTAATTCATATGGGAGTGGTTTCTACAGATTCTGCTTTGTGTTTTAGTGTAATGTTAATTATGCTATCATTCTGGAAAAGTATTACATCAGACAAAAAAACAATTTGGAATTACCTCTTTTTTGTTGGCTTAGGTTTAGGTTTTTTAGCCAAAGGACCATTGGTGTTAGTATTAACGGGAGCTCCAGTGTTTTTTTGGTTGTTGTTAGACCGTAAAACGTTTTTCTCTAACTTAGCTAAATTGCCTTGGATAGTTGGTTTGCTAGTTACTGTAGTTATTGCGTTACCTTGGTATTTATTAACAGAACAAAGATCACCAGGTTTTATAGATTATTTTATTGTTGGTGAGCATTTTAATAGGTTTTTAAAGCCAGGATGGAGCGGAGATTTATATGGTCAGCCAAAAACACAGCCATTAGGTTTAATTTGGGTATTTATGTTGTCTTTTTGTTTGCCTTGGTTTTATATAGTATTGGCAAAAATAGTAAAGCTTAAAAAGCGCATTTTAGATGATAAGTATGTAGCGTTTTTATTGTTTTGGTTGTTTTGGACACCAATTTTCTTTACCATATCTAAAAATATTTTACATACCTACATTTTGCCTTCTACAGTACCAATGGCACTTTTAATTGCACATTGGTGGCCAGAATACAAGCATAAAAAGAAGGCACTAATTGCCTGTTCTATATTTCCTATTTTAGTTTTTATAGCAGGTGCAGGACTTTTGGTTACTGACCAATGGAAAGTATATATGAACTCTGATAAATTACTAGTAGCTAAATCTGAAGAATTAAAAATTGATAAAAATCCTCCTATTTTGTACCTAGATTCTAAAACATACTCTAGTCAGTTTTATAACAAAGGTAATGTTATAGATACTAGAGATGAACCTACTAAAATAGATTCTATTTTAGAGGCTTATGATAAACTTTATATTTTATCGGATAAAAGAGAGTTTTACCTTTTACCTAAAAAGTACGTAAGTAAATTACAGGTAATAGATACAACAAAAAAAGCACGTCTATATTTGTACAATAAATAAGCGCTTTTGCCATTATAATTTAAAAAAAATGAGCCTATTTTTTAGGCTCGTTTTTCATATATTCTTTTCCGCCTAAGTGTACACAATCATATAGTTCTTGCATGCCATTAAAAGGAACTTTTGCTTTGTTGTAACCATAGGTAAAAGCTAAACTTCTATTTAGTTCATTATCGTCTAGGTTTACTTGTATATCATCCATAGTATATTGGCAAGGATGCTCATAACCAGAGGCGTGTGTAATTTCTATTAACTCTTTTCTAAAACTTTTAAAATATTGAGCCAAACGATCTGACTTAAGAGGAACATTTATGCCTCTTTGTAACCACTGATTTTGTGTAGCTATACCAGCCGGACACGTGTTTGTATGGCAAGATTGTGCTTGTATACACCCAATACTCATCATTGCTTCACGTGCAACATTTATACAATCTACTCCCATTGCAAATGCCATTGCAGCTTTTGCAGGGAAACCTAATTTACCGCTACCAATAAACACAATTCTGTCTGTTAGTTTTTTCTCTAAAAACAATTTGTATAAGCTAGAGAAACCATAAACCCACGGTAAAGAAACGTGGTCTGCAAAACTTGGCGGAGCAGCACCAGTACCACCTTCACCACCATCTACAGTAATAAAATCTGGTCCTTTACCTGTTTTTAACATAATATCTGCTAGCTCTTCCCACTGATCTAATTTTCCAATAGCTCCTTTAATACCTACGGGTAATCCTGTTTTTTCTGCTATTTCTTCAATTAAATTTACCAATTCTTGTACAGAACTAAACGCTTTATGTGTAGCTGGTGACAAAACATCTTTTCCTATTTCTACACCACGTATTTCTGCTAATTCTGCAGTAATTTTAGCTCCAGGTAAAACACCACCTTTTCCTGGTTTAGCTCCTTGAGATAATTTTATTTCAATGGCTTTAATACAAGGGTTGTTTTCTACTAAATTGGTTAGCTTTTCCATAGATAAATTTCCGTCTTCAGATCTTACTCCAAAGTAGCCAGTTCCAAAATGAAAAATTACATCTCCTCCTTGTTTATGGTAAGGAGATAAACCACCTTCACCAGTATTATGGTAAGCGCCACTTTTTAACACACCTTTGTTCATAGCTTCTACAGCAGCAGCAGATAAAGAACCAAAGCTCATTGCAGATACATTTATTGCAGATGCAGGTCTAAAAGGTTTTTTACGTTTATTGTATGCACCTATTACTTTAGCGCAAGGTAAAAAGGTTTTGTCTTTAGCGTTAGGATGATTTTCATCAATTTTATAAGCCATCATTTGGTTTTTAACAAAAATATGCTGGTGTGCATATACATCTCTGTCTGTACCAAAGCCTTCGTAATTATTTTCGCTTTTTGCAGAAGCATAAATCCATCCGCGCTCTATGCGGTTAAAAGGTAATTCTTCTCTATTGTTAGCAACAAAATATTGTCTCATTTCTGGACCAATACTTTCTAACATATACCTTATATGCCCAACAATGGGAAAGTTGTGAGAAATAGTATGTTTTTTCTGAAAAAAAATATCTCGTATAGCAACTAAAGCTAATACTATTAATACCCATATCCACCATGAGATACTAGATATAAAACTTAAAAAAGAATCCATTTAATTATGTATTTGTTAACTAAAGCCAAACTTATTATAAGTTTGGCTTTGTAATTATGCTACAAAAATAACCAAATCTGTGGTCATTTATTGTTAGGTTTAACGTTATTTATTTAAATAATCTAGACTCATTTCTGTTAGTGTTTTAACACCTAAAAGCATTCCGTTATCATCTATTTTAAAGTCTGGCGTATGGTGTGGGTAAGCTTCTTTGTTTCCAGGAGTCATTCCGCCTAAAAAGAAATAGAAACCAGGGACTAGTTCTTGAAAATATGAAAAATCTTCGCCGCCAGTAGTAGCTTTAGTTAACTGCACATTTTTATTACCCGCAACTCGTTGCATTGTTGGTAACATTTGGTTTACCAAGGCAATATCATTATACGTAATAGAGGTCTGACTTTCTACACTAAATGTTGCACTACCACCATAAGCTTTAGCAATAGTTTCTGTCATTTCTTTCATTCTACGTAAAATAAGCTCTCGCATATCCGGATTTAAAGTTCTTACAGTGCCAATAAGTTCGGCACTTTCTGGAATAATGTTAAAACGAACACCACTTGTAATTTTACCAACAGTAATAACTGCTGCTTCTTCAGTTAGTTTAGATTCTCTACTAATTATGGTTTGCAAGCCGTCTATAATTTTAGCAGAAATTACTATGGGATCTACACCAGACCAAGGTTGTGAACCGTGCGTTTGTTTACCTTTTACGTTAATAACAAAACGCTCTACTGCAGCCATTATACCCTCTGTTTTGTATTTAATAACACCTACTGGTGTACCAGAATTAATGTGTAATCCAAAAATAGCATCTACTTTAGGGTTTTCCATAACACCTTCTTTTATCATTAAAGCAGCACCACCTTCTTCTCCTGGAGGTGCACCTTCTTCCGCAGGTTGAAAAATAAACTTAACAGTACCGTTTATTTTGTCTTTATTTTTAGCTAAAATCTCTGCAACACCCATTAAAATTGCAGTATGTGTATCATGGCCACAAGCGTGCATAACACCAGTTTCTACGCCTAAAAATGTATCTGTAACGTTAGATTTAAATGGTAAATTATTGCGTTCAGTAACAGGTAAAGCATCTATATCTGCCCTTAAAGCAATTACTTTACCCGGTTTTTTACCTTTTAAAATACCTACAACACCAGTTATAGCAACCTTAGTTTGTACTTCTATACCTAATGATTTTAAATGAGCAGCAATTTTTTCTGCAGTTTTAAACTCTCTGTTAGATAATTCAGGATTTTGATGAAAATGATGCCTCCATTCTATAACTTTTTTTTCTATGTTTTTGTAATCGTTCTCTAACTTATAATTTTGTGCTTGTAGGGCAGAACCGCAAAGCAAGAGTGTTAAAATAAATTTGTTTTTAGTTTTCATATTTATATAATTAGTCAGTTATTTTGGTTTTTTTATTAATCTTAAAAATTAGATTTCCATTCTCATATTTACTAAGTGTTTTTTAAATCCGGCTTTTTCATAAGCCCGTAAGGCAGCAGTATTTTCGCTGTAGACATCTAACCTAACTTCTGTAGTATTCTGTTCTTTTATCCATTTAAATAAAAAATCTATAATATTTTTATTTATTCCTTTTCCTCGGTATTTAGGGTCTATATACATAAAACCTAAATAGGCGTAATTGTTGTGTTTTAAATGTTTTTTAGCTTGTTTAATTGTTGCGTACGCAGAGCCAATTAATGTATTGTTTAGTGTTGCAACAGCTACAAGTGTGTTTGTATCTTCTAATAAATTTTTAATACTGTAATAAGAAATTGGATCTGGTTTTAGAGTTTTATCAAAAGGACGCTCGGCAGAAATAATGCCTTGCTCAAAAGATTTTAAAGTTTGCAAATCTTTTAATTCTGCTGCTCTAATTTTAATTTCTTTCAATATTTTTATGGTTTAAATTGTAGTATTCTCTAAAGATATTTAAAATTAAACTGCTATTAAATTTTATTGTTTATAATTATTAAAACTACTTGTTTTATCTGGAGTTAATTATGGTTAAATTTACACTTCTCTAAATTATATAAGAAAAAACAATTGGAAGAATTTATTGCCCAACTTAACGAGGCTCAAAAAGCACCTGTTTTACACACAAAAGGACCATTAATGGTAATTGCCGGAGCTGGTTCTGGTAAAACAAGAGTGTTAACATACCGTATAGCATATTTAATACAGCAGGGTGTAGACCCGTACAATATTTTATCACTTACGTTTACCAATAAGGCGGCAAGAGAAATGAAAGTACGTATTGCAGATATTGCAGGTAGTGCAGAGACAAAGAGTTTATGGATGGGAACTTTTCACTCTATATTTGCTAAATTATTGCGTTATGAGGCAGACAAGTTAGGTTATCCAAATAATTTTACTATTTACGATACTCAAGATTCTCAGCGTTTAATTGCATCTATTATTAAAGAAATGCAATTAGATAAGGATATATATAAGTACAAGCAAATACAAAACAGAATATCATCTTACAAAAACAGTTTAATTACTGTAAAGGCATATTTTAATAATCCAGATTTAATGGAGGCAGATGCAATGGCAAAACGCCCACGTACTGGTGAAATTTATAAAAATTATGTAGAGAGATGTTTTAAGGCAGGAGCAATGGATTTTGATGATTTATTATTAAAAACCAATGAGCTTTTAAACGTTTTTCCAGAAGTGCTTCAAAAGTACCAAAATAGGTTTCAGTATATAATGGTAGATGAGTACCAAGATACCAACCACTCACAATACTTAATAGTTAAGGCTTTATCAGACAAATTTCAGAACATATGTGTGGTAGGTGATGATGCACAGAGTATTTATTCTTTTAGAGGAGCAAACATTAGTAATATTCTAAACTTTCAAAAAGATTATGATAATGTTGCAATGTACAGGTTAGAGCAGAATTACCGTTCTACTGGTAATATTGTAAATGCCGCAAACTCTATCATAGAAAAAAATAAAAATCAGCTTGAAAAAGTTGTATGGACCTCTAATGATGATGGGCCACTGATTAAAGTTCATCGTAGTATTACAGATGCAGAGGAAGGTAGATTTGTAGCGGGTACTATTTTTGAAACAAGAATGAACGAGCAACTGCATAACGGAGAATTTGCAGTGCTTTACCGTACCAACTCCCAATCTAGATCTATTGAAGATGCTTTGCGTAAAAGAGACATACCGTACAGAATATATGGAGGTTTATCTTTTTACCAACGTAAAGAAATTAAAGATGTGTTAGCATATTTAAGGTTAGTAATTAACCCTAAAGATGAAGAGGCATTAAAGCGCGTTATAAATTTTCCGGGTAGGGGAATTGGGCAAGCAACTATAGATAAACTATTAGTTACGGCTAACCATTATGGACGCTCTATGTTTGAAGTTATGGAAAACATAGATAAAATAGAATTAAAAATAAACGCTGGTACCAAACGTAGATTAACAGAATTTGTTAATATGATTAAAGGTTTTCAGATAATGAATAAAGGAGCAGATGCTTTTTCTTTGTCTGAACACGTAGCTAAAAAAACAGGTATTCTTTTAGAGTTTAAAAAAGACGGCACACCAGAAGGTATTGCCAAAATGGAAAACATAGAAGAGCTTTTAAATGGTATAAAGGATTTTGTTGAAGGGCAAATGGAACTTGCTGATGCAACAGGTAATATAGCAGAATTTTTAGAAGATGTAGCACTTGCTACAGATTTAGATAATGATAAAGGTGATGATGACCGTGTTGCGCTTATGACCATACATATGGCAAAAGGGTTAGAGTTTCCGCACGTATTTATTGTTGGTATGGAAGAAGACTTGTTCCCATCTGCAATGAGTATGAACACGCGTACTGAGCTTGAAGAGGAGCGAAGATTATTTTATGTAGCTTTAACCAGAGCAGAAAAACAAGCTTATTTAACATATACAGAAAGTAGATACCGTTGGGGTAAATTAGTAGATGCAGAGCCAAGTAGATTTATAGAGGAGATAGATGAAAAGTATATAGAAAACCTAACTCCGGTAAGTAATTATAAATACAAATCTTTAATAGATAAAAATATTTTTGGTGAAGTAGATAAAAGTAAACTTAGACAAGTTAAACCTGTTTCAGGTATACCACCAAGTGCCCCTAAACCAAATGAAAACCAACTACGTAAGCTACGTAAACTAAAACCAGAACTTGCGCAGCCAATAGCAAATAATGCCAACCTAGATCCTAATTTGGTAGAAGGTGCAGCAGTTAACCATACGAGGTTTGGTAGGGGAGTTATACTTAAAATTGATGGTGTAGGTAACGATAAAAAAGCAGAAATTAAGTTTGATAAAGGTGATATTAAAAAACTTTTACTACGTTTTGCTAAGTTAGAAGTACTGTAAACAGGGATGTAATTTTCCTACTAAATAGTTTTATTTGTGTTATATTTATTACAAATAACCACCAATTTTTTTTAGTATGATATTTTACGGATCTAATTCATCGCAATTAAAGTCTAAGTTAACAAGGCAAATACCTTGTGCTAACTGTAATGAGAGTGCAAAATTTAATGTAGAAGTTTATGGCAAGTACGCCCATTTGTATTGGATACCTATTTTTCCAATAGGTAAAACAGGTGGTGCAGTATGTACCAATTGTAATACTGTTTTTGAGCCAAAGCAAATGGACCATAATTTAAAATTAGAATACCAAAATGTTAAAGACGAAGCTAAAACACCAATAAGACATTTTTCTGCATTATTTATTATTGCTATATTAATTACAGGATTAAGTGTTTCTTCATTTTTAGATGGTAAAAACTCTGAAGAATATATAGCACACCCTATGGTTAACGATTTGTATGAGTTTAAAACTGAAGCTAATTATTATTCTACAATGAAGATTTCTTCTATATCAGATAGTATATACTTTAAGTTTAATGAATATGAAACCAATAAAAAGTCTGGAATTTCTGAAATTGATATACCAAAAAATTATGAAGAGCAAGAATATGGGTATACAACAAAAGAGTTGCAAGGACTGTTTAAAGACAATATTATTTACGAGGTAAAAAGAAACTAAGTGTATTGTAAGGTTTTTTATAATACTAAGACTTATTTTTATCTGTTATTAAATACATAAAATTATGGCTCAGTTTATTAAAATATACCCAGAGAATCCTAATGCAGATGCAATTAAAAAAGTTGTAGATGTTTTAAAAAAAGGAGGTTTGGTTATATATCCTACAGATACTGTTTACGGTCTAGGTTGTGATATAACCAATACTAAGGCTTTAGAGAAAATAGCACGTATTAAAGGAGTTAAGCTTGCCAAAGCTAATTTTTCATTTATTTGTGCAGACCTTAGCAATTTGTCTGAGTATGTAAAACAAATTGATACAGCTACATTTAAAATTTTAAAAAGAGCATTACCAGGGCCTTATACTTTTATATTGCCTGGTAATAATAATTTACCTAAAGATTTTAAAAAGAAAAAGACTGTAGGTATACGTGTGCCAGATAATTCTATAGCAAATGCAATGGTACAAGCACTAGGAAACCCAATAGTGTCTACATCTATTAGAGATGAAGATGAGTTGTTAGAATATACTACAGATCCAGAATTAATTTATGAAAAATGGGATAATTTAGTAGACATTGTTATAGATGGTGGTTACGGAGATAATACGGCATCTACTGTGGTAGATTTATCTGATGGCGAACCAGAGATAATAAGAGAAGGTAAAGGAAGTATAGATATATTTTAATTGTAAATAAAATATAAGTTAAGAATAAAAAAAGCCTCGCATTATGCGAGGCTTTCTTATTATAAATAATAATTAATACTATTTGTTTATTGCAGGATCTTTCATTCCTTCTTCAATCATACTGTAAAACTGATCAATTTTAGGAAGTACTACAATTCTTGTTCTTCTGTTTCTAGCTTTATCTGTAGAAGATACTGGTATGTATTGAGATCTACCTGCAGCCGTCATACGCTTAGGATCTACTCCGTACTCATTTTGTAATATACGAACTACAGCAGTTGCACGCTTAACACTTAAATCCCAGTTGTCTAATAAAACACCTTTTCTGTAAGGTACAGCATCTGTGTGTCCTTCTACCATAAATTCAAAATCTGGCTTGTTATTTACAACTTGTGCAACTTTACCTAATACTTCTTTAGCTCTTGTTGCTACATTGTAGCTACCGCTGCTAAATAATAATTTATCAGATATAGATACAAAAACCACACCTTTTTCTACGCTAATTTCAATATCCTCGTCATCTAAATTACCAAGAACACCTTTTAAACTCTGTACTAATGAAAGGTTTACAGAATCTCTACGTGTAATTGCATCGTTTAATTTACGTATTGTTAAATCTTTTTCTTTTAAACTTTCTAAAGACTTTTCTAAGTTTTCAGCACCTTTCGCAGACAAATCTGTTAGGTTACCCATATTATCTACTAATACTTGGTTGTTGGCTTTAAGAAAATCGTTTTGGTCTTCTAAAGTTCTTAACCTTGCATCTGCAGTAGCTTTTTCTTCTATACAGCTATTAAGCTTAACCGTTGCTGAATTTAATAAATCTTCAGTTTCTTTATTTTTTGCCTCTAACTCCGCATATTTCTTTTGCGATACGCAAGAAGATAATAATATTGTAGCTCCTAAAGCGCCTAAAAAAATCTTTTTCATATTCATATTACTATTAATTGTTATTTGTTTCAAAATTATATAAAATGTTCTATCTAATGGTACTACAATTTAGTTAATCTTTTACTAAATTGTTAAATTCCTTATAACCATTTACGAAATAAGACCACACAACGGATTTAATTAAATAATATTTTTTTGTTCTACTGTTTAACTCTTTCTTTTTTAGTGTTTTAGGTAAATTCCAATAAAAACTAAAATGTGCCTTAACAATTGCTAAACAATGTGTAAATCTCATTTGCGATAAAAATCGTAAACCTGCTATACCATCCAACAATAACCTTGCCATAACTATAAAAAATGCCTTATAAATTGGTATATTTTTTACAATACTGTAAAGTGAATTTCTAAAGTTTAAAAATGTCTTTTTTGGATTCATTTCATTAAGAGTAGACCCGCCTAAATGGTAAACTGTAGAAGCACCAACATACATAATTTCTAGGCCTTTGTTTTGTGCACGCCAACATAAATCTATTTCTTCTTGGTGCGCAAAGTAATCTTCATCAAAACCACCTAAATTAAAAAAAGTAGCTTTACGTATAAATAAGCAGGCACCACTTGCCCAAAATATTGGCAAATTGTCATTGTATTGTCCTTTATCTTCTTCTAATGTGTCAAAAATTCTACCTCTACAAAACGGATAGCCAAAACTGTCTAAAAAACCACCTGCAGCACCGGCATATTCAAAATGAGACTTCTTTTTTAAGTCTAAAATTTTTGGTTGTATTATAGCAGTGTTTTTATTTTCATTAAAATAGTTTTCAATAGGAGTTAACCAGTTAGGTGTAACTTCTACATCTGAATTAAGTAAGCAAAATATATCTTCTTTTACATTTGGTAACGCATCATTATACCCTTTTGCATAACCTCCATTGCTTGTGTTTTGTATAATTTTTACACCAGGAAAATTCTCTTTTACATAGCGTATAGATGTATCTGTAGAAGCATTGTCTGCTACATAAATTTTATGGTTGTTAGAGTGTTTTATAACTAATGGCAAAAAACGTTCTAATAGTTGTACGCCATTCCAGTTTAAAATAACAACAGCAATTTTAGGCATAATGTATATCTTACTTTATCTAAGTTCATTTACAAATTTAACGGTTAAAATCAGGAATATCACGTAAAAACGTATAATTATCTTCGGTACTATTTGTTTTGCAATAAAAATGATTTAATCCGTTAGTAACCATTAAATAATTTGCATCTAATTGCATATTGTAACGTGCAATTTGGTCAAAAGTAGCTTGTGTAATTGTTATTTCTGGAGCTTTACATTCTACCAAAATGTTAATGTTTCCATTTGGTTTAAAAACAACAACATCATATCTTTTTTTTAAGTCATTAATTACCAGTTGTTTTTCTACATTAATAAGGCTAATTGGGTATTTTTTTTGATGAATAAGATGATGTACCACATGTTGCCTAACCCATTCTTCAGGTTGTAAAACCACAAACTTTTTTCGTATTACATCAAAAATATAGACTTTATTTTCGCTATTTTTGAAACGGAAGTTGTGCGTGGAAAAATTTAGCTTCTGCATACTGCAAATTTGATGATTTTTTTTAAATGGACGAAGTAAAAAAACTAATCTCCGATATAAAAAACGGAAACGTAAAACCTATATATTTTTTAATGGGAGAGGAGTCTTACTATATAGATAAGATATCTGAATATATTGAAAAAACTGTGTTAACAGAAGAGGAGCGTGGTTTTAACCAAATGGTATTGTATGGTAAGGATGTAACTATAGATGACATTGTTTCTAATGCCAAGCGTTACCCAATGATGGCAGAAAAGCAAGTTGTAGTTGTAAAAGAAGCGCAACATTTATCTAGAACAATAGATAACTTAACAAGCTACGCTAACAACCCACAACTAACCACGGTACTGGTAATTTGTTATAAGTATGGTAAGTTAGATAAGCGTAAAAAATTGTATAAAGCTGTACAAAAAACTGGTGTTTTGTTTGAAAGTAAAAGTTTGTATGAAAACAAAGTCGCAGACTGGATAATGAAAGTGTTAAAAGGCAGTGGTTATACAATTACACCTGTTGCTGCACAGTTGCTTGTAGAGTATTTGGGTACCAGTTTAAGTAAAATTAATAACGAGTTAGAAAAGCTAAAAATAGTTATTACAAAAGATACGCAAATTACACCTGCAACCATAGAGGAACATATTGGTATTAGTAAGGATTTTAATAATTTTGAGCTTAAAAAGGCAATAGGCGAGCGTAATACTTTAAAAGCAGCGCGTATTATAAACTACTTTGCACAAAACCCAAAGGATAACCCGTTTGTGGTAACAGTAACCGTGTTGCATACTTATTTTACACAAATACTACAGTACCACGGATTAAAAGACCATTCTAAAAGCAATGTAGCTAAAGTGTTGGGTGTAAATCCATATTTTGTTAATGAATACCAAACAGCAGCCAGAAATTTTCCAATGAAAAAAGTTAGTGGAATAATATCTGCTTTACGAGATTTAGATTTAAAGGGGAAAGGTGTAGGTGCCTATAATATGTCTCAGGCAGACTTACTAAAAGAGCTTTTGGTAAAAGTTTTTTAATTATTTACCGTCTACACTAAATCTACCAGGACCTAAAAGAAATATAATCATAAAAAACAGAAGGTAAAGTACAGCCATTTCTTTTACACTAAAAGGATCTGCAGCGTGTTGTACAAATGCAGCAATTAACATTGTTACAGCAGCTGGTACAGCAAACCATCTTGTTTTGTACCCTAATATTATAAAAATTGGACATAAAACTTCACCAATTACCGCTAAAAATAAAGAAGGGCTAGCTCCTATACCAATTGGGTCTGGAAATTTTATTTCATCGCCACTAAAAAAGTTTTGTAATTTAGGTATTCCGTGTGTAAGCATCATTGCAGATGGCGCAATACGCAAAAGCGCCAATCCTATATTTGTCTTTATATTATCTCTCATTCTATTTGGCTCCGGGGATATAAATATCTATGTATTCCAAATTTAGAAATATTTTTTTAATACACGAAAAATAACAACTAATAAAAGAATAAAATTAGACAAAAAGTGTTATTTACAACAATTACCTAAGTTTTGGAAAACTGCTAGGATTAGCTTCATGCATTATATCGTATATTTTTTCAAATATATCTTCTGCATTTGGCTTAGAAAAATAGTCACCATCTGTTGCATATGCAGGTCTATGGGCATTAGCAGTTATTGCTTGTGGCATACTGTCTAAATACTTGTAAGCTCCTTGTTTTTCTGTTATTTCTTGTAGTAAATAAGCAGAGCATCCTCCTGGTACATCTTCATCAACAACTAGTAATCTGTTGGTTTTTTGCACACTTTTTACCACATCATGATTAATATCAAAAGGTAGTAAACTTTGAGCATCTATTACTTCTATATCTATTCCAACCTCTAACAATTCTTTTGCTACTTGTTGTACAATACGTAGTGTAGACCCATAAGATAATACGGTTATGTCTGTACCCTCTTTTACCGTTTCTACAACTCCAATAGGAGTACAGTGTTCTCCTAAGTTAGCTGGCTTATCTTCTTTTAATCTGTAGCCATTTAAGCACTCTATTACCAAAGCAGGCTCATCAGACTTTAATAAGGTGTTATAAAAACCTGCGGCTTTAACCATATTACGCGGTACAAGAATATGCATACCTCTTAACAGGTGTATAAAACCACCCATTTGTGATCCAGAATGCCATATACCTTCTAATCTGTGTCCTCTAGTTCTAATTATTAAAGGAGCTTTTTGTTTACCAACAGTACGGTATAGTAGTGTTGCTAAATCATCACTTAATGTTTGCAATGCATACATTAAATAATCTAAATATTGAATTTCTGCTATAGGTCTTAATCCTCTTAAAGCCATACCAATTCCTTGGCCAATAATAGTAGCTTCTCTAATACCAGTATCTGCAACTCTATGTTCTCCGTATTTAGCTTGTAAGCCCTCTAGTCCTTGATTTACATCTCCAATAGCACCAGCATCTTCACCAAATATTAAAGTGTTAGGGTTGTTCCCAAAAATGTGATCAAAATTATCTCTTAGTATTACTCTACCATCTACAGATTCTGGGTTTTCATCATAAACTGGTTTAACCTCTTCTATATTTGTAGCTTTGTTAGGTAAATTACTATATAAATGAGAGCTGTACTTAGGTTGCATTTCATTTAAATAGTTTGTAATCCAGTTTGTTAAAGCCTGTTTCTCAGGTGAGTTTTCACCAATTAAATAACGTAAAGCTTTTCTGGCACTAGATGCTAAATCTCTTTTAATTGGTTCTTCTATTGCAATTAAATCGTTTTTAATTTTTGCAATAAAATTTTTGTTAGGGCTTTTGCTAGCAGCATTATCTAAAACAACAACTAAAGCTTTTTTTTCTTCTTTATTAGGGTTAATAAATTCTGCCCAAGCTTCTTTTTTGGCAGTACGTACTTCCTTTTTAGTTTCTTTATCTATAGCGTTCAGTTCTTCTTCTGTAGCTATATTATTTTCTATAATCCACTCTTTAAAACGTTTGTTACAATCGTTTTCCTTTTCCCACTCTAGTCTTTCAGGAGATTTGTATCTTTCGTGTGAACCAGAAGTAGAGTGCCCTTGAGGCTGTGTTAATTCTTTTACGTGAATAAGTACAGGAACGTGTTCTGTTCTTGCAATTTCAGAAGCATTCTCGTAAGCGTGAATTAATGCGGTATAATCCCAGCCGTTAACTTTTATAATTTCATAACCCTTATTATTTTCATCTCTTTGAAAACCTTTAAGAATTTCAGAAATATTTTCTTTTGTAGTTTGGTGTCTTGCGTGTACAGAAATACCGTAAGCATCATCCCATACACTAATTACCATAGGTACTTGTAAAACACCAGCAGCATTTATAGTTTCAAAAAAGTGTCCTTCACTTGTGCTTGCATTACCAATTGTACCCCAAGCAACCTCATTACCGTTGTTAGAGAAGTTTGTAGTGTCTATGCCAGAAACATTTCTGTAAATTTTAGACGCTTGTGCCAAACCTAATAACCTAGGCATTTGCCCAGCAGTAGGAGAAATATCTGGACTACTATTTTTTTGTTCTGTTAAGTTTTTCCAACTACCATCTTCGTTTAAACTATGTGTACCAAAATGACCACCCATTTGTCTACCGGCACTCATAGGGTCTTTGGTAATATCTGTGGTAGCATATAAACCATGAAAAAACTGCTTAGCGTTTAATAAACCTAAAGCCATCATAAAAGTTTGGTCTCTATAGTACCCACTTCTAAAATCGCCGTTTTTAAAAGAACGTGCCATTGCTAATTGTGGAAGCTCTTTACCGTCACCAAATATTCCAAATTTAGCTTTACCAGTTAAGACTTCTCGTCTCCCTAACAAGCTGCACTCCCTACTTAATACGGCTATTTCATAATCTTTAATGATTTGCGATTTAAAATCGTCGAAAGAAATATCGTCTTTTGTTTGTGGTTTTACGCTCATAGCTTACGAAGTTATATTTCTGCAAAAGTACCAAATTTGATTGGTTTTTGCAATAGCTATTAGCGATATGTTATTGAATATTTATCAAAATAAGGTGTAATTGGGTGTTTTAAATTATGAAATACTTAAAATATTTACCTTAAAATGACAATTTGCTATTTAATTAAAACCATTTTCTTGTAAATAACCCAGTTAGGGACTTTGGGCTTAAAGTAACAATAAAACGTATTTTTTCTCCGTAATTTGGTTGAGACACTTCCCATCCATTATTAGAATACATAGGAAAAAATAGCTCAAAATAATCTGTTACTAAGTTTAAACGTATACCAGCATCATACACAAAGCGTGCTTTAGAGCCTTTGTTTTTTAAGTAGCCAATATCTCCGTAAGCTTCTATCCACCTATAAATATTGGTACTTGCGTTTGTAGTAGCTATCCAATCATTAGCAAAGGGGTTATCTAATTTAGATTTAAATCCTCCTTCTGCAATAATTATTTGTTGGCTATAAATACCAGAAGATGCTGATCTACCTAAATAAGAGTAATCAAACAAATAATCTGTAGGTCTGTCTAATGCATAACTAAAATAGTCATCATCAGTTTTATTGTTTATAAACTTACCAGCAAAAAACCTTAAATTAAATTGTCTGTTATTTTGAAAAAGTTTGCGATATTCTAAGTCAAAAGAAAGTTTAGAAAATTTGCCTGCATATTGTGCATCTACAAACCAAGATAAATAATTTATTAAGTCGTTATTTGTATCTCTAAATCTTGCATTTAAAACACTATAATCTGGCTCTAGCTCATTAGCTTCTACAAAAGTTGGGTCAAAATCACGAAATACATTTATATAGCGTACAAAAAGACTTTGACCTCTGTTAGATCTTAGGTCTTTTGGTCTCCACGCTAGTCCAAAAGAAGGAGTAATGGTAGAGTATCTAGAGTTTTTTTGAAAATGAAATGTAGAAAAGCTTAAAGAGTATGTACTTAAAAATAAGTTTTTATTTTTATGCTGATCTCTAATTGTAAAGTTTCCAGAACCAACAAAAGCATTTTCCTTTGTTGCATAACCTGGGTTTAGTGCAAATACAAATGGCCTATCTAGTAACGTTTTGTTGTGCAGTTTTAAAATAGGTGTAAAGCCATCATAAGCATTAAACCTCATTTCTGGATTGTAAAATATTTGGTTATAGTATGGGTTTTCTGCATCTTTAAAAAACTGTAATCTTAACTTTTTGTTACTAGCTAAAAAGCCTTTTAGAGATTTCCAGTTGTCTCTTTGGTTGTACTCTGGTATTTTTTTATCGTAGTTTAATACCAACTTATCTTCTCCGTTTCTTGGTATAGTTACGTTTTTTTGAGTTACTACATTAGATACCCAATATTTAGATACTATAGAATCATTTTTTAAACCAAATAAGGAAATAGGAAGATTTGTAGATGTTTTATTTTTAATTGTAACAGTTAGTGAGTCTTCAGTTTTTTCAATTTTTTTAATTTTAAAATCTATTCTATCATTGGTAGATATAAACTCATTAAAAAACCAATTTATATCTTTATTGGTAGATTTTTTTAAAATATTTTCAAAATCATTAGTAGTAACTTTTTGTTGGTTGTATTTTTTGTAAAATTCCTTAATACTTCCTTTTACATTATTATAACCAATATATTCTGATAAATAGGTGAGTCCTAAGCCAGATTTATAACTGTTTGCTATTCGTTGATTAAATTTTATTAAAGAATCGTTAGATGCTGTTAATGGTTGATCTAGATTTTTTCTGCTGGTAAGCATAGACATTAAGGCGTACTGATCATTAAAATCATACTTAGAAATTTCAAAACTTCTAACTCCCCATATTTTTGAAAACTTACCCAGTAATTTTTGACCATTGTAAAACTCATCTACATACGTAATCATTAAATAATTAACTATAGCATCTGTAACCCATTTTTCTTTTCTGGGGTTTAAATATACACTCTCATTTAAAATTTTATAAAGTGTAGTTTTTAATAGTTTTAGTTCATAACTAAAGGCTTCTGAGTAAGGAACTATAAAAGAAGGTAGTTGGTTAATGCCGTATAATGGGTTCTTTTTATAATCTAACTCACTTACTAATATTTTCTTATGTGGGTATTCTCCTAAATTATCTTTTATATATTTGGCAACTTTATTAATAGAAATTCCTTGTAAAATTTCGGGGTATTTTGAAGCTTTAAAATCGGTTTCTATTGTAAGGTCTGGAGTAATATGGGTAATAAATTCTTTTTGATTACTTAGAATTACTTCGGCACTTTTTCTGTTTTCTCCATCAATAACTATTGTTTTATTCCCGTTTAAACTGTATTCATTAGTTTTATTAAGGTTTGTAGTAACGTAATAGTCTTTATTTATAGTTAAGTAGAGTTTGGTTGTTGTAGCATCTGTTTGTAAGTCCTCTAGGTTTTTGTTAGAGTAAAGGTTCCATTTGCCATTGTAGGTTGCAGGTGTTAAATACCAGTCTTTTAGGTAGTAAGTACTATCATTACTATAACCAAAATTAGTGTATTTGTTTGGTGGTAACTGTACTTTGTAATTTATTTTTAGTGTTAAGGTAGTATCTGGAGCTAGTGGTTTATTAAGTATAAACATCACTATGTCTTTACTTTTTGTATGTTTGTTAGCAAGTGTGTTACCTTTATTGTCCTTGGCTTTAATAATATTTGTGTAGCCTCTTTCTTTAGGTTTTGCTAAATGTAAACTTTTTTTAAATTCTTCAGAAAAACGTTTTGCTAAAGCTGTTTTTTTGCTAGAATAGGCGTTAGGCCAATCGTTAAAATATAAAACCTCTAATGTATCTTTTGATGTGTTTTTATAGTTAAACTCTTGCTGAATAGAAATTTCATGACAAGATGTATCTAAAAAAGCATTTATAATAGTTTTGTGTTGCGCACGTAATTGTACACAGTTTAGGAAAAGTATTCCTATAACTGTGTATATTACATTTTTCTTTATTTTAAATGCTGTCATACTTTAATTAGAAGTTAGGACTAAGATCATGTCCTTTGTAGAAGGCATCAATTATTTCTACAACTTCGTCTGCAGTATCTACTATTTTAATAAGATCTAAATCTGAAGCACTAATATTACCCTCACCAAGCATTGTTTCTTTAACCCAATCAATTAAACCAGTCCAGAAGCTAGTACCAACAAGTATAATTGGGAATTTTCCAATTTTGTTAGTTTGTATTAGTGTAATGGCTTCAAAAAGTTCATCTAAAGTTCCAAATCCGCCAGGCATTACAACAAAACCTTGAGAATATTTTACAAACATTACTTTTCTAACAAAAAAGTAGTCAAAGTTTATGCTTTTGTCATGGTCTATATATGGATTGTCATGCTGTTCAAAAGGCAATTCTATATTTAAACCAACAGATGTGCCACCTGCTAAGTGAGCACCTTTATTACCAGCTTCCATAATACCTGGTCCGCCACCAGTAATAACACCGTAACCAGCTTCTGCAATACTTTTTGCTACGTCTACAGCTAGTTCATAATATTTAGACCCCTCTTTTGTACGTGCAGACCCAAATACAGAAACACAAGGTCCAATGGCACTCATTTTTTCAAATCCGTGTACAAATTCTCCCATTATTTTAAAAAGTGCCCAAGAGTCGTTAGTTTTTATCTCGTTCCAGCCTTTAGGGTGTTTTTCTCTTCTCATTTTATTCTATTTTATTAGCAGCAAACGTTATTCTGTTTGCAATATTTTTAATGTTATAATTCTTTTTTAAGAAACTTTGCAGTGTAACTTTTTTTATCCTTAATAATTTCTTCTGGTGTTCCTTTTGCTACCAATTTTCCTCCGCCACGGCCACCTTCATAACCAATATCTATAATATAATCTACCATTTTAATTACATCCATATTGTGTTCAATAACTAAAACTGTATTTCCTTTGTCTACTAATTTGTTTAAAACTTCCATTAGTACACGAATATCTTCAAAATGCAATCCTGTTGTAGGCTCATCTAAAATATAAAAAGTATTACCTGTATCTCTTTTAGATAATTCTGTAGCTAACTTAATACGTTGTGCTTCACCACCAGATAATGTAGTAGATTGTTGGCCAAGAGAAATGTATCCTAAACCTACATCTTGTATGGTTTTTAATTTGCGATTAATTTTTGGGATGTTTTCAAAAAAAGTAACAGCTTCATTAATTGTCATTTCTAATACATCTGCAATAGATTTTCCTTTGTATCTAATTTCTAAGGTTTCTCTATTAAAACGTTTGCCATTACAGGTTTCACAATCTACGTAAACATCTGGTAAAAAGTTCATTTCTATAACGCGTAGACCTCCACCTTGACAAGTCTCACACCTTCCGCCAGTAACATTAAAACTAAAACGACCTGGTTTGTAGCCTCTAATTGCTGCTTCTTGTGTTTTAGCAAATAAGGCTCGTATTTCTCCAAAAACACCTGTATATGTTGCTGGGTTAGAACGTGGAGTTCTGCCAATTGGTGATTGGTTAATATCTATTACTTTATCTATATGCTCTAAGCCTGTAATTTTTTTATACGGCATTGGTTTTTTAACACCGTTAAAATAGTAAGCATTTAAAATAGGGTAGAGGGTTTCATTAATTAAGGTAGATTTTCCACTGCCTGAAACTCCTGTTACTCCAATCATTTGACCTAGAGGAAATTCTACTGAAACATTTTTTAAATTGTTACCTGTACAACCCGTAAGTTTTATTTTTTTACCATTTCCTTTTCTTCGTTTTTTAGGAACGGAAATTTCTCTCTTACCTGTAATATAATCAGCAGTAAGTGTATTGTAATTTTTTAAATCTTCAGGTTTACCTTCAGAAATTATTTGTCCGCCGTGCTTGCCCGCTTTTGGTCCAATATCTATAACGTGGTCTGCACGCTCTATCATATCTTTGTCATGTTCTACTACAATAACAGAGTTTCCTATATCTCTTAAAGCCTCTAAAGATGCTATTAAACGCTCGTTGTCTCTTTGGTGTAACCCAATACTTGGTTCATCTAAAATATATAAAACACCTACTAGTTGAGATCCTATTTGTGTGGCTAAACGTATACGTTGTGCCTCACCACCAGATAAAGATTTAGAGCTTCTGTTTAATGATAAATAGTCTAAACCAACATTTAGTAAAAATTGTAGCCTAGTTTTTATTTCTTTAATGACTTCTTCAGCAATTTTAAGTTGATTTTTAGTGAGCTTTTTATCAACCTTACTAAAAAACTCTGCCAAGTCAACAATATCCATTGTTGCTAAATCTGCAATATTTTTATCATCAAATTTAAAATATAAAGATGCTTTTTGCAGTCTAGAGCCTTCACAAGTAGGACAAACAACTTTGTCCATAAACTCTTTAGCCCAACGTTTAATAGGAGCAGAGTTAGCCTCGTTATATTGGCTTTCAATAAAATTAGAAATACCCTCGTATTCAATTTTATAGTTTCGTTTTATGCCTAGTGTTTTAGAATCTACCTCAAAACTTTCATTACCACCATTTAAAATAACTTCTATAGCCTCTTCTGGTATTTTAGAAATAGGATCTGTTAATTTAAAATTGTAACGCTGAGCAATAACATCTAACTGTTTAAAAGCCCAAGAATTTTTAAACTTACCTAATGGAGCAATACCACCATCCTTAATAGATAACTTAGTATCTGGAAAAATTTTAGATGTATTAACTTGGTATTTATGACCCAAGCCATTACAGCTAGGGCACATACCCTTTGGTGAGTTAAAAGAAAATGTATTTGGTTCTGGTTTTGGGTAAGATATACCTGTGGTAGGGCACATTAAATCTCTACTAAAATAGCGAGGTTCTTTTTTACCTTCTTCCAAAATCATTAATACATTATCACCACTATACATTGCTGTATTTATGGTTTCTGTAATACGTTTATCTAGGTCTGCGTTGTCTGATATTTTTAACCTGTCTATAACAATCTCTATATCATGTACTTTGTAACGATCTAATTTTAAACCTTTAACAATGTCTACAATTTCGCCGTCTACTCTTACTTTTACAAATCCTTGTTTAGCAATTTGCTCAAACAACTCACGGTAATGACCTTTTCTAGATTTAATAACAGGAGCAAGAACGTTTATTTTTTTGTCTTTAAAATCGTTTATAATAAGCTCCTTTATTTGAGCATCACTATAACTAACCATTTTTTCTCCTGTGTTGTAACTATGTGCATCTGCTGCACGAGCAAAAAGGAGTCTTAAAAAGTCATATATTTCGGTAATTGTACCTACTGTAGATCGTGGAGACTTTGACGTTGTCTTTTGCTCTATGGCAATTACTGGCGATAATCCATCTATTTTATCCACATCTGGACGCTCTAAACCACCTAAAAACTGACGAGCATAGGCAGAAAAAGTTTCTATATACCTACGTTGGCCTTCTGCATAAATAGTGTCAAAAGCTAATGAAGACTTACCACTACCAGACAGGCCTGTAATAACAACAAGCTTTTCTCTAGGTATGGTAACGTCTATATTTTTAAGGTTGTGCACACGTGCACCTTTTACCTCTATGTTTTCTTCGTATGTAATCATTTACTAATTTGGCAAAGTTGCTAAGTTACGATTTTGGATTTTAATTTAATAATTGCGTCTATTTAGTTTTTGTTAATTAGTACTGTAATTATATTTTAGCAGCATTAACTAAAAAAATACAACAATGCAATTATTAGGAATAGGCTCTAGAATACAACATAATGAATTAGGAAAAGGCGTGGTAACCAATGTTACAAGTAAACATTATTGGGTTACTTTTATAGAGAATGGTTTAGAAACTATAGATATAGATTCTGATTTTGAGGTTATTGAAGCTGTAGAGGATGAAGTAGACAGTGTTAGTTTTTCTGATGTAGAAAACTCTTTAATAACAATATTAAGAAAATGGAGTGATGCATCTAGCATAACGCCAATTGCAGATAAATGGAAAAAAGGAACGCTTGTATTAGAGCCAGGAGATGGCAAATCATCAAATAAGGAAATACCAATTGATACTTTTTTTCATAAAATAGTTATGGTGCGTGACAGAATTAGAGTAATGGAGCAAAAAATTAATGCTAGTAAAAACCTTGTAGATCAAGAAAAAGTAGATTTACAACAATATATTACGCGTATTTACGGTAGTTTTACTTCTTTTAATGTGTTATTTAAAAGTAAAGAAGATCAATTTGTAGGTGAGCGTAGTAAATAGAGAATTAATATAGAAAAAATAAAAGCCCAAACTAAAACATAGTTTGGGCTTTTAATCTGTTAATCTGCTAATTTTAAATTAGTTATTCTTTTTCGAAGAAATATTCGTAAATATCTATTTCTACACCATCATAAGAATCAGATTCTGTAATTTTTAAAGTAGAATTAGAAATATCTAAAGGACCATCTAGGCCTAAATCACCAAATTCGTATGTTTCAGATTCTATTTCATCACCATAATCAAACACATCAGAAAAAATAACTAAAGTAAGTCTGTTTTCCTCCTCATTGTATGCCCACTTACCTGTAGATTTATACGTGAAATCTGATTCTTTATAGATAACCTCGCAAGCAGCTTCACTTTCTTGATAGTTTAAGTATTTCTCAGCTTGAGAAGTATTTAATTCGTAAGTTCCATCATTGTTAAATTTTAGCTGAATAGAGTTTAATATATCACACTCATCAACAGAATATTCTTCGTTACAGATGTTGTTAGTAAAAGATTCACAATCTTCCTCGGTAACTTTTATTTCTCTTCCGTTTTCAATTTGTTTTGTGTAGTTCCAAGTACCAACTAAATCACTATTACCTCCCCAGGCTTCAACGGTTACACAAACCTCTGTAGGTTCACTAATATTACCTTCACCATCATACAAACAAATAACATAACAGAAAGTACCTGCTGTAACAGTTTCAGCTAAGTTTACTTCAATAATAGCATCGTTTTCTTTACCTGCAGATTTTCCTTTTAAAAAGCCTCTACTTTTTTTAGTTTGTTCGCCTTTACCAGAAACATAAATCTCAGATCTAGGAACATCAAAATAAGAATCTGCCGTTCCGTTTTCATCCTTTAATTGTATGTAAACGCCAGTATAATTTGATGCGGAATTAAATTCAATTTCAAATCCGTTTTTCTGAAAAGCAGATTGTTTGCTGTAATCCATAGTAAACTCTAAACCACCTGTAGGAGTTAGGGTTCCTGTTTTTTTAGTAGCTCCTTCTATAATAAGTGCAGAACTTACGCTGTTTATTTCTAAAGGTTCATCTTCCTGAGCATTAATTTCTGCATCATTATTTTTAGAAGATGAGTCATCATCAGATGAACAAGAGAAAAAATTTAGTGCTAAAAAGCACACAATCATAATGTTAATTTTTTTCATTATAAAAATTGATTAAGGTTATAAGTTAGATAAACGAATGTAGTACTAATTTAGTATTTATACGTAAGGTATTTCGTATATTTTAAGTAGTGTAAGTGTATAAATAAAAAAGCCCAAACTAAAATATAGTTTGGGCTTTTAATCTGTTAATGTATTGATTTTAAATTAGTTATTCTTTTTCAAAATAGTACTCATAAATATCATCTTCTAAACCAACATTTTCAAATAATTCTTTTATTATTAATGAAGATCCAGAAACTGTAGCTTCTCCTTCAATATCTAATGCACCATTCTCGTAAACATAAGATTCTTCTTCGTTATTATAAGTTTCTGTTTCAGAAAAAGCAACTAAAGTAAGCTGGTTCTCTTCCTCATTGTACGCCCATTTTCCAGATGTATCTGAAGAAGATTCATCATTGTTATAAATAACTTCACAAGCTTCATCACTATCTATCCAATTTATATTTTTATCAGAAAATGAATTATTATATGTAAATGTTCCATCACTATTAAATTTTATTTTTAAAAAATTTATGGTAGAACATTCGTCAACAATTACTTCTTCATTACATAAAGTATAGTCAAAAGTAAAACAATCCTCTTCATTCACTTTTACTTCATCACCATCCGAAATTTCTTTTGTAAAGTTCCAAGTACCAACTAAATCACTATTACCACCCCAAGCTTCAACTGTTACACAAATCTCTGTAGGTTCACTAATGTTACCCTCACCATCATACAAACAAATAACATAACAAAAAGTACCTGCTGTAACACTTTCGTCAAGGTTTACTTCAATAGTAGCATCGTTTTCTTTACCTGCAGATTTTCCTTTTAAAAAGTTTCTATTCTTTTTAGTTTGTTCTCCTTTACCAGAAACATAAATCTCAGATCTAGGAACATCAAAATAAGAATCTGCCATTCCGTTTTCATCTTTTAATTGTATATAAGCGCCAGTATAATTTGATGCGGAATTAAATTCAATTTCAAATCCATTTTTTTGAAAAGCAGATTGTTTGCTGTAATCCATAGTAAACTCTAAACCACCTGTAGGAGTTAGGGTTCCTGTTTTTCTAGTAGCTCCTTCTATAATAAGTGCAGAACTTACGCTGTTTATTTCTAGAGGTTCATCTTCCTGAGCATTAATTTCTGCATCGTTATTTTTTACAGATGAGTCATCATCAGATGAACAAGAGAAAAAATTTAGTGCTAAAAAGCACACAAGCATAATGTTAATTTTTTTCATTATAAAAATTGATTAAGGTTATAAGTTAATTTAACGCTATAAGAGATGTTTTAGTATTGTTTTTGTAGGTATTTACATAGATAAGTTATTAAAAAATTGGATTTATTCCATTTTTGCAATGGATTTATTCCAAAATAACTATATTAGCGTATGGGAAATGATTATAGTATAGAGGTAAAACGGTTTACAGAGGTACGTAGAGACTTAGGTTTTACTCAAGCAGAATTCGCAAAATTATTAGGAATATCTAGTACAACAGCAGATATAGAACGAGGACGAACTAAACTTTCTGGTAAAGTTGTTACAGAACTATTAAAACAATTTAAAATTAATCCGCTATGGCTTTTTGGAGAGGGAAATCAGAAATACCTATCTGCTACAGCAAATAGTGTAATTCCAAAATTTGTTACAGTAGATGCAGAAGACAACGAGAATATGGTGTTGGTAAATGCTAAAGCTGCAGCTGGTTACCCACAAAATATACAAGATGCTAGTTGGTATAAGCAATTGCCTGCTTTTGATTTGCCCATTCCGGAATTTAGAAATGCAACCTATAGAGGGTTCCAAGTAGAAGGTGATAGTATGTTGCCTAATTTATACCCTGGAGAGTGGGTTTTGGCTAAAGCAACAGAAAGTTTAAATGACATTAGTGCAAATAAAATGTATGTAGTTGTTTTGTATGATGCTGTATTGGTTAAAAAAATAGAAAAAGTACCTAATAGTAATTTTGTATCCTTAATTTCTTTAAATGAAACGTATCCACCATACCAAGTGGCAGCAGACCAAATACAAGAACTTTGGCAAGTAAATAGTAAAATTTCTTTTGGTTTAGATACAACCACAGAAAAAGGTTTGTTAAAAGAACTGCAGCAATCTATGGAGGAGTTAAAGAAAAGAATTAAGTAAAATAACTACGCCATACCTTGCATGGCTAAATAGGTAACAACCCATACAATTACAGAAGAAAAGAAAATGCCAATGGTGTTAGCTAAAAAAGCTTTTTTTCTTTCTATTTTAAATAAATAAGTAGCTATTGTACCTGCGTATACACCTGTACCAGGTACCGGTAGCATAACAAAAAATATTAATCCCCAAAAGCCGTACTTTTTAATCTTATCTCCAGATCCTGTTTTTGCTTTTCTGGCAACAAATATTGCTCCTTTTTTATATACACGCCATTTTAGTAAATAATGATTTATTTTATTTAAAAAAAATAACATCACAGGAAAAACAAGCACGTTAGACGCAAAGCATAAAATAAAAACAACGTAAATGTTTAGCCCGTTGTACATACCATAAGGAATACCAACTTTGGCCTCTCCAAACGGAGACAAGCTCCATAACATTGCTATAATATATTTTATAATCACTCTTGGTTAGGTTTTAATTTGCAAATCTAACATTCCACTTTTAATATTAACTTATTATAAACATAAAAAAATATTAATTTTTAAAATCAAGATCGGTTTAATAACGGTCTATTAGTCGTAATATTATTTTATTCATACAAAACGTTTTTATGCTTGGTTACTTTTCTTTTATTAAAAAAATAAGTTAAATGCATAAAGGAAATACTATATTTATTTGTGATGCTCTTTATTTTTTATTACCATAGCTTTATAGTGAAATATGTATCAAACAGCATTAAGTCCAACATACTACTGTTACACGTATATTTTATAGAAATTTAGGTATGAGTGAGAGAAAAGAGAAGAATAGTCTAAATGTAAAAAAACAAAATCATAATTATTTTAATATAGCAACAGGTTTTAAAGCATATTTACCCGCAATACTAAGTTTTGTAATACTCCTTATAGGTATTGCTTTAGATTACTTTAATAGTACTCCATATTTTAAAGGATGGTATAGATTAGTTTGGTATACATTAGCATACTTACCAGTAGGATTACCAGTTTTAAAAGCAGGGTTTAAAAGTATTCAAAAAGGAAATTATTTTACAGAGTTTTTATTAATGTCTATAGCTACAATAGGCGCTTTTGCTATAGGTGAGTATCCAGAGGGTGTAACTGTAATGCTTTTTTATACCATAGGAGAGTTATTTCAAGGAGCAGCAGTAACTAAAGCTAAAAGCAATATTAAAGCGCTATTAGATATTAGACCAAAAGAGGCGTTAGTACTTAGAAATAGTAGTTATGTAAGTGTAAAACCAGATACTATAAAAATTGGAGAAATTATAAAGGTTAGATCTGGAGAAAAAATACCTGTAGACGGTATTTTGTTATCTAGCAATGCATCTTTAAACACTGCAGCTATAACAGGAGAAAGTAAACCTTGTAATATAGGTAAAAACTCTGCCGTTTATGCAGGTAGTATAAACTTGCAAAATGTTATAGAAATTAAGTCTACTAAAGAGTTTAAAAACAGTTCTATAGCTCGTATCCTAAACTTGGTACAAAATGCTACAGCTCGTAAATCTAAAACGGAATTATTTATTAGAAAATTTGCAAAAATATACACGCCAATAGTAGTTTTTTTAGCCGTAGGGCTTACGCTTTTACCTTTCTTTTTTGTAAATGATTATGTTTTTAGAGATTGGCTGTACAGAGCATTAGTTTTTTTAGTTATTTCTTGCCCTTGTGCATTAGTAATATCTATTCCTTTGGGGTATTTTGGTGGACTTGGAGCAGCTTCTAAAAACGGAATTTTGTTTAAAGGAGCATCTTTTTTAGACATCATTGCAAAAGTAAATACTTTAGCAATGGATAAAACAGGTACAATTACCAAAGGTGTTTTTAAAATTCAAGAAATAAAAGCACTATCTATTAATGAACCAGAAATGATGAAATATATGCTTGCATTAGAGGCTTCGTCTACGCACCCTATAGCAAAAGCATTATTAGATTATCCTTTAAATGAAACTTTTAATGCAATAAAAATTAAAGAAATAGCAGGTAAAGGAATAAAGGGTATTGTAAATGAAAAAAGAGTGTTGGTAGGCAATGCAGCGCTATTGTTAGATTATAAAATAGATGCATTAACAGAAATTGAAGATATAGTTGAGTCTAGTGTATTAATTGCTATAGATGGCCAATTTGTGGGTTACGTAATTATATCAGATGAAATTAAAGAAGATGCTAGAGAGACTATTTCTGAGGCTTATAAAATTGGAGTTAAAGATTTTTATATGTTTTCTGGTGATAGGGAGTCTATTACTAAAAATGTAGCTAAGCAAATAAATGTATTACGTGCTAAAGGTGGTTTGCTGCCAGAACAAAAGCTAAAAGAAGTAGAAGAATTAATGAAAAACCCTAAAGCTACAGTGGCTTTTGTTGGAGACGGTATTAATGATGCTCCTGTGCTAGCAGTTAGTGATGTTGGTATTGCAATGGGTGGTTTAGGTAGTGATGTAGCTATAGAAACTGCAGATGTTATTATACAAACAGATCAACCATCTAAAATTGTACAAGCCATAAAAATTGGCAAGTCTACAAAAACAATTGTATGGCAAAATATAGCACTAGCTTTTGGTGTAAAACTTATTGTATTGCTTTTAGGTGCTGCTGGATTGGTAACTATGTGGGCAGCTGTTTTTGCAGATGTGGGTGTGGCATTATTAGCTATTTTAAATGCTGTAAGATTACAGCGAATGAAATGGTAAAAAACTAGAGATTAGTATATGAAAAACATAGAAGAAATTACACCTTTTAAGGTTACTACTAATGAGTTGAGCTTAGGTGTAATTACTGCATTAGAAATGAAAAACGGAATATCGGTAAAAAACAGTATTTACTGTAAAAAACAAACATTAATAGCTAGTTATGTTTATGATATAGATGGTGGTTATAATCTGGTATATACAATTATAGATAACAAGGGAAAAGCAGAAAACTTTAAAGAAGAAGATGGGGTTTTGCCAACATTATTTTTTAGTCCGTCTTTAGAAAATTACGTGTCTGTTGTTCCTTACCACCCAAACAAACAATTAGAAATTAGTATTCCGATTTTTAATAGAGAAGAAACTAAATTACCAAAAGGGAATAGACCTTTTACGGGTAAATTTATAGGGGTTTCTAATCAGTTTTCAATTTTTTATGACGTAGATATTTGGAATGATAAAGAACCAGATAAACTTTTAGCAATAGAGTTTAAAAATAATATACTTAAGAAAAAACATAATATAAAAGTTCCTTTACCAAGAAACAATAAAATATTTATACAAAATAATGAAATTCATTTGCTCTCTAATACCAGAACTACTTGGTTGCACAGACAAATAGATGAAAAAGGTAAAGAGATAAGACGCAGAGAACTACAAGCTTCTACCAACTTTTATAGAGAAATTATTAGTTTATCTTTTGAGTCTAACTCTTATGTTTTAACCCAAGAAAATGGGAAACTAAGTATAGAAACAATAACAGTTGATGCTATTTGTACGTCTAAAATATTAGCAGATATTAAAGATGATTTATTTAATACGTGGCAACCAGAGAAAATTAGTAATAACACTTGTGTTATAAGGTTTAATACAGAATTTGGTAATGGTTGGTTTACTATAAGGGGCAACGAAATTCTAGAACTTTTTTATAGTAAAGATGTTAAAGGATTTAAAGACTTAATTAGTGGCGAGGTTATAGAGTTTAGCTACTCTAATTTAATTATATCTAATATTAATAAAACAAAAGATAACGGCTATGCAGTTGTTTTGTATCCTGTGGTAGAGCGTAAAGAAAAGAATAAAGAAATGTTTGTATTTCAAAGGGTTTTGGAGTAATATAAATAAGAGTACTTTTATAGTCTACAAATTAGTTATGGAACAAAACTTTAAAACATATCTTTTTGATAAAATGGGGGTAAGTACTGTTGCTTTTAAGCAATTAGAACCTCATATAAAAACTAAAAAAGTACTAAAAGGAGAACAACTTTTAAAAGCAGGAGATGTTTGTAAGCATACATTTTATGTAGAAAAGGGTGTTTTACGCCTATATGGTTTAGATGAAAATGGTAAAGAAAATATTCTGCAATTTGGTACAGAAAATTGGTTTGTTACAGATAGAGATAGTGTGTATTTTAAAGAACCATCAAACTATTATATAGATGCTTTAGAGGACACAACTGTAATACTGTTAGATGAAGATTTTGTAGAGCTTGTGGCCGATTTAAATCCATCTTTTAGAAAAAAAAATGAAAAATTATTACACAACCATATTCGTCATTTAAACAGAAGAATACATTTACTTTTAGGGGCTTCTGCTAAAACAAGGTATTTAGAGTTTATAAAATTATATCCAGATGTTTTGTTGCGTGTACCACAATGGATGATAGCATCTTACTTGGGTATTACACCAGAGAGTTTAAGTAGAATACGTAAAGACTTGGCAAAGCAAAACTTTACCAAGTATTAAGTATATGTTTAAAAAACCATAGGAACCTCTATTAATAGTACTTTACTATTTTTACTAGCATTTATAGCTATATTGTCTGTTTCCCATAAACCAATACCATCACGTTTACTCAATTGCTCACCTTCAATACTAACATTACCTTCTAAAACAAAAGCATATACACCATTGTCTTTTTTGTTTAAAGCATAGCTTGTAGTAGTATCTTCTGTAAAAGTACCTAAATTAAACCAGGCATCTTGGTAAATCCACACACCAGCATCATTAGCATTAGGAGATAATATTTGATATAACGAGTTCGGTTTTTCTAGCTCTTTTAAGGATATTTGATCATATCTGGGCTTAACATTAGTTTTATTAGGAATAATCCAAATTTGTAAAAATTCCACAGCCCTGTCTTTATTTTTGTTGTATTCACTATGCATTATTCCGGTGCCAGCACTCATTACTTGTATGTCTCCTTGCTTTATAATTGTAGCGTTTCCCATATTATCTTGGTGCTGTAAGTCGCCTTTTAATGGTATAGATATTATTTCCATATTTTGGTGTGGGTGCGTACCAAAACCTCTACCTTCACTTACAGTATCATCATTTAATACACGTAATGCTCCAAAATTCATACGTTCTGTGTTTTGGTAATTGGCAAAGCTAAAAGAGTGGTAGCTGTTTAACCAACCGTGATTAGCGTGTCCTCTTGTATTTGCTTTATGTATTACTGTTTTCATAATTACTTTTTTAATCTTCTAAATAACCAAATTTACCCATATTAAAATCGTTTATAGCTTGTGCAATTTCTTCTTTAGTGTTCATTACAAACGGACCTTGGGCTGCTATAGGCTCGTTAATTGGTTCGCCACTAAGAACTAAAACAATTGCTTGTTCTGTTGCTTTAATTGTAAAATCTTTCCCTGTATTTTCAAACAACGCAAAATGGTCTGTAGTAACATTTTCTTTATTATTTACAACTACAGAGCCTTCTATAACCAAAATTGCTGTGTTGTAATTCGCAGGAAAACTAAAGAGCGCTTCTTTATTGGTATTTAACTTAGCATTAAGCATATGCAAGGGAGTAAAGGTACTTGCAGATCCTTTTGTGTTTTTATAATTACCAGCAATAACTTCTATTGTACCAGCATTATTATCCAATATATGTTTGTTAATATCATCATTAGAAAAACCTTGGTATTTAGGTTTGCTCATTTTGTCTTTAGCAGGCAAATTTACCCATAGCTGTACCATTTGAAACTCGCCACCTGTTTTGCTAAACTCTTTTTCATGATATTCTTTATGTAAAACGCCAGATGCTGCTGTCATCCACTGTACACCACCTTGACCAATAATACCGCCGCCGCCGCTACTATCATGATGCGCAATTTTACCTTTGTAAGCAATTGTAACAGTTTCAAAACCTCTATGCGGATGCACACCAACACCTTTTGGAGTATCTGAAGGAGGAAAGTTGTATTTAGAATTGTAATCTAACAATATAAACGGACTCATACGTTCCATATCTAGCCTAAAACCGCTTGGGATAAAATTATGAACTCTAAAACCATCACCCACAAAGTGTGGAGTTCTTGGTGCTGCAATAAATTCTATATTTTTTGTGCTCATATTATAACTATTTGTAACAAAATTACACAGGTATGGTAAAAAGTACATTGATGTATGATAAGAAACAAATAAGCCTATATTTATTATCTTTTTACTTAAAACTAATACTTACTTTTGCTGCTTTATTTTTTATCCCTTTATTATGAGTAAATCATCTAATACAACCTTAATAATATTGGCTTTTTTCTCTATCTACGTTATATGGGGATCTACCTATTTATTAAATAAAATAGCAGTAACAGAGTTGCCACCTTTTATGTTAGCAGCTATACGTTTTATTACTGCAGGTATACTTGTATTTGTAATTAGTAAATTTTTAAAGTTTAAATTAAAAATAACAGCAAGGCAATTACTAAATACCATAATAGCAGGTTTTTTATTTTTAGCATTAGGTAATGGAGTAGTGGTTTGGGCTTTACGTTATGTAGATAGTGGCTTTGCTGCTTTAGAAATATCTGCGCAACCGTTAGTTGTTTTATTGTTAATGAGAATTTTTCAAGGTAAAAAAATACAACCAATGTCTATTGTAGGTGTTGTTTTAGGTATAATTGGTATTTACCTTTTGGTTAGTCAAAAACAAGTGGTAAATAAAGAAGGATCTTTGTTGGGAATGATAATGATTTTTGTGTGTATGGTAAGCTGGTCTAGTAGTAGTTTATTTGTTGCAAAGTCAGATTTGCCAAAAAATTACTTTGTAAATACAGGTTATCAAATGTTATCTGGAGGCTTCTTTTTGTTAATAGCAAGTTTTTGTTTTGGAGAAACTTGGTCTTTACCAACCCAGTGGCAAGGAAAAACACAAATGGCTATGCTATTATTAATTGTTTTTGGTAGTATTGTAGCGTTTACTTCTTTTAACTATTTATTAAAATTTGTTTCTCCAGAAAAAGTAGCCACTTCTACTTATGTAAACCCAATTATTGCATTGCTTTTGGGGTGGTATTTTTTAGATGAAACCATTACCATACAATCTGTTATAGCTGCAGTTGTACTTTTAACAGGAGTTTATTTTATTAATACCAAGAAAAAAATTATGATATTCTCTAGATTCTCTAACAGAATAGGAAAAAAGTCTTAGTTTTTACGATATCCCTATTTTTTTTAAAATTTGTGAATAGTTTTTTAGCTAATTATTCGTTAAAAACGCAGCAAAGAGCGTATTTTTGCAGCCCAATTAGATATGGATACTATGACGAAGACTGCTTTCGAACTACAAGAAAAGAAGACAGATAAAGAGCTGTATGACTACCAAAAAGGAGCTTTAAATGAAATTTTTGAGCGATTTGAAACAGCTCCAGATGACCATCACTTACTATACCAATTACCAACAGGTGGTGGTAAAACTGTTATTTTTTCTGAAATAGTTAGGCAATACTTAAAGCACCACCAAAAAAAGGTGTTAATAATGACACACCGTGTAGAGCTGTGTAACCAAACATCTAAAATGTTAGATAGTTTTGGTGTAATAAGTAAGGTGGTAAATAGTACTGCTAATTTAGATGACCAAGAAAGGTATAGCTGTTTTGTAGCAATGGTAGAAACACTTAACAATCGTTTGAATGACGATATGTTAGATATTTCTGATATTGGATTGGTTATTATTGATGAGGCACACTACAACTCATTTACTAAATTATTTAAGTTTTTTGATAAATCTTTTATATTGGGTGTCACGGCAACACCGTTAAGTTCTAATAAGAACTTGCCAATGAAAGATAATTATGATGAGTTAATTACTGGAGAAAGCATTGGTTCTCTTATAGAAAATGAGTTTTTGGCTCGTGCAGAAGTTCATCAATATAATATGGGGTTAACCTCATTAGAAATTGGTTCTAATGGAGATTATACTGTAAAATCTTCTGAAGATTTATACTCTAGTACTGCAATGTTAGATAAGCTTGTAGAAGCTTATAAAGAACACTCTAAAGGTAAAAAAACATTAATATTTAATAACGGTATTAATACATCTATACAGGTATATTATACTTTTAAAGATGCTGGTTTTCCTGTAATGCACCTAGATAATACAGCTACAAAAAAACAGCGTAAACAAATATTAAAATGGTTTAAAGAAACTCCAGATGCTATACTAACATCTGTAAGTATATTAACTACTGGTTTTGATGAACCTACTATAGATACCATTATCCTTAACAGGGCTACTAAGTCATTAACTTTGTATTACCAAATGATTGGTCGTGGTTCTCGTATACTTAATAACAAATCTAAATTTACAGTAATAGATTTAGGTAATAATTACCATAGATTTGGACCTTGGGGAGCAGATTTAGATTGGCAAACAATTTTTCATAACCCTAATTTCTATATGGATCGTTTAAAGAACGATGAAGAAATAGAAAGCACTTTTAAGCATGAAATGCCAGAAGAAATTCGTGAGCAATTTGCTAAGTCAGAAGAGGTTTATTTTGATATTAAAGAAACTTATGTAAATGCTGTTTCTGCAGGAGAATCTTCTAAAGTTGTATTGGAGCGTTCTATAGAGCAACATGCAAAAATTTGTATAGAAAATAGCGAAGATGTTTATGATGCTTTAGCCTTAGCTAAATTGTTAGATGTAGATATAGATTACCGTATACAAATGTATGCAAAGTGTATTAGTAGAAGTACTTATAATTTTTTAAGTTGGTTAAAGGACGATTATAAGAAGCGATTAACAGCTTATTTACGAGAGAATTTTGATAGAGATTTTGAAAAAATACACGGTTACCCGCCAGAAGAATAATTTTTATAAATAGTAAAATAACAAAAAGTGTTCAGTAGTAATTGAGCACTTTTTTGTTTTTAGTATGTATTGTTTGTAATAGTGCATAAAATGAAAAAGAGTCTTGTCGGCAAAAACAAGACTCTTTTTACGAGAACACTATATGAAAATGAAAATTTTATTCTATTTTAATTACACTACTAATATATATAGAGTATAAAGGTTTTAAAACTTTATGTTGTAAAAGAGCTCTTTTATGTGGTAAGCATAGTCTTTTTTGATGTAACAAATTTTACAGCGCTGTATAAATGCTTTTAAAAAGAGAATAATTAACCTTAAGCTAGTGTATTAAATAAAAAAAAGAGTCTTGCCGGCAAAAACAAGACTCTTTTGTGAGAACACTATATGAAAATGAAAAATTTTATTCTAACTAAACTACACTGTAAATATATAATCAGTATATAGTTTTAAAAATTTATTGTTGTAAACAGTACCTTATTTGTGGTTAGCACAAGTAAGTATGTTGTAGCGCTATTTTGCATCTATTTTATAGCCTTAACAATTCCGCCTAAAAAACCATTTAAATCAAAAATAGGGTAAGTAGCCAACCCTGTTCTAACAACTACTAAATTTTTAGATGGTACTATAAAAACATACTGTCCTTGGTATCCACTTGCATAGTACATATCCTTAGGAACATCTGGGAACCTACCTTCAGCATTTAGCCAAAAGTGTGCACCATAGGTACCGTTAGAGTGTGCTGTTGGTTTAGCAACATAATCTACCCAATTGGCATCAAAAATCCTTTCTCCGTTCCAATTTCCCTTGTGTAAATACAGTAATCCAAACTTAGCCCAATCTCTTGTAGTGGCCCATCCGTAAGAAGAGCCTACGTAATTACCCACCATATCTGCTTCAATTAACATAGAGTGCATTCCTATTTTATCTATTAAACTAGTGTAAGGAAAGTCTAAATACTCTTGGTGTGAGTTAAACTTCTTTTTAAGCAACCCAGATAATAGGTTAGATGTACCCGAAGAATAATTCCAAATCTCTGTAGGTTTGGCAATTGCATCCTTATTTTGTTGTACTAAAGACATATCAGACTCTAAAAAAAGCATTTTAGTAGCGTCAGATATTTCAGTGTAGTTTTCATCCCATTCTAAACCACTTTGCATACGTAGTAAGTGATTGTAAGTAATATTTTTTCTGTTATCATTTTTCCACTCAGGAATAGGAGCTAATTGGCTTACGTTTAATTTGCCGTTGCACTGTAATATGCCATATAGTGTAGATACAATACTTTTTGTCATAGACCAACCTAAAATTTTAGTGTCTTTAGTAAAGCCACCATCATATTGTTCTGCAATAATTTGGTCTTTGTATATAACAATTGTACTTCTTGTTTTTTGTACATCAGGATTAGAGAAGCCTAAACCTATTGCTTTTAATAACTTAGTGTAATCTATATTAGCAAAAACAGTATCTTTTTGTTTTTTATTACCGTAAGGAAAAGGCAATCCCGTGTTAGTAAAATCTCTATGCGGTTGTAATGTAAATTTAGTAGGGTCATAATCATCATTTACCAAAACAGCTCCCAAACCGTCTCTGTACACAGCTTTACGGCTCATTAAACCGTAGACAGAAGATGTGGCGCTTTTAGATTTATTATCTACCTTAGACTTGGCAAGTTTTATTAACGGAACGTTGTTATCTACCTTATTAATTGCTTCTGCAGTTCTGTTGGCAATAAAAACGTTAGATGCCATATTTTTTGCTGCATAGCCAGAAATCATATTAAGTTTAGGGTAGTTATAAACAACAGCTACAATTATAACTACCACTATAAGTAGTAAAAGTCTTTTTAAATTTTTCATATTAAAATTGGTTAATCTCTTTTTCAAAAATAGTAGATTTTGCTTAATACCATTCATTATCTTGCAGTAATATAAATTTATACAATAATGAAATCTTTAATTTTAAGTATAGTAACTATATTAAGTTTTACAGTTGTTGTTTGTGCACAAGAAACAGAAATAACTAATGGTTTATATAGAACTTATAATACATACAAAGAATTGTCTTTAAAACAACGAAGAATAAAACATAAAGACTTGCAACCTTTAATAAAAAAGTATACTAATAACGCTAAGTTTAAGGTAACTAAAGTAGGTGAATCTATAGAAGGACGTAGCATTTCTTTAGTGAGTATAGGCACAGGGAAAATAAATGTGTTTTTATGGTCTCAAATGCACGGAGATGAACCTACTGCAACACAGGCTATTTTTGATATTCTCAATTTTTTAGATGCTAATTCGTTTCAGAAAGAAAAAGAAAAAATATTAAGTAAGCTAACGCTTCATTTTTTGCCAATGTTAAATCCGGATGGGGCAGAATATTATACACGTAGAAATACACTGGGTATAGATATAAACAGGGATGCTTTGCATCTACAATCTCCAGAAGGTAGAACATTAAAAAGGGTAAGAGATAGTCTTAAGGCTAATTTTGGTTTTAACCTACACGACCAAAGTACGTATTATAATGCAGAGCGTACAAATAAACCTGCTACTATATCTTATTTAGCGCCAGCATATAACTATGAAAAAGATATTAATGAAGTACGTGCAAATGCTATGAAAGTAATTGTTTATATGAACAGTATTGTACAAAAATATGCACCAGGACAAGTAGGGCGTTATAATGATGATTTTGAGCCGCGTGCTTTTGGTGATAATATACAAAAGTGGGGAACAAGTACTATTTTAATAGAGTCTGGTGGTAATTATGATGATGTAGAGAAACAAGAAATACGTAAGCTAAATTACGTATCTATCTTATCTGCTATATACACTATTGCAAATGGATCTTATGCTAATATTGCTATAGATGATTATAATAAAATCCCTGAAAACGATAGAAAAATGTTCGACTTAAAAATGACGAATGTTAGTTATAATCTGTTAGGTAAAACATACAAGTTAGACATAGGGGTTAACCACACAGAAATAGATAACCCTATGCACACAAATTTTTATAATATAGGTAGAATAGCAGATCAAGGAGATTTGTCTACGTACTACGGCTATACCACTTTTAATGCAGAAGGTTATACTGCAGTACAAGCAAAAAAATATCCAAAAACGTTAAAAAGCTTAGAGCAGTTTTCTAAGCTTAACGCTTTTGCTTTATTAAAAGAGGGGTATATGTATGTACCTGTAGATAAAGTACCAGTTAAACTAAAAAACACCCAATTACCATTACATATAGTAAACACTGGTTATGTGCTACCTAAAGTAATGCGTTTAACACCTGGTAAAAATCCTAATTTCTTTTTAGAGAAAAATGGAGAGCTAGTGTACGCTATTGTTAATGGGTATTTAATAGATTTGAAAACTAAAAAAGGTTATTTTAAAAACGGACTAATTTTAAAGTAATTAATAACCAAAACCTGTAATTACTTGTTGCGGATTTCTTAGGATTGCTGTTAGCATTGTAAAACTAATTAATACAATGCTAATAAATACACTTATTACAAATGCTTTGTAAATTACTGGTTTGTTGCCAATGGCACTTTCGTGGATAATTTCTTTTAGTATTCCCATTTTAATATATGTTATAGTGTTAGTAATTGGTTTGCAATTGTAAGTGTAAATAACAATTGCTTGGTATGTTAGTATAACAACTATAGCTAGGAAAACCCTACTTTTTAAACATAAAAAAAGAGCTTCTAAACAGAAGCTCTTTTAATTTATAGGTGTTAATTTTAATCTTGTTATAAGCCGCAACCTCCTGTAAAACCATCTGCGCTAAATTTAGTTTGTACAGCGCCTTCTCTATTTTGTTTTTTTACTTGTATTACCAAATTACTTGTGCCGCTACCATCTCTTTTAGGAGTGCAGTACTCAAATAAGTAAAAACTATTTGCTCTTTCAGATATTTTAGTAGAGATCTCATTAAATGTAGTTTCTAACTCTTCTTTATTAGTGGCAAATACACTAAATGTTTTACCAAGTTCTTTTAAAATTTCAGCATCAATTTCACTACCTAAACCAATAGAAAAGAAAGATATGTTAGGATCTGCATCTGTTACCTTTTTTAAGGCAGCAGCTTTAGTGTATCTAGACGCTTGGTCTGTACCATCTGTAAATAAAACTACAGAGGCTGCACCAATAACATCTTTAGCAGTATTATCTTCTAAATATTTACTTGCTAAATCTGTAGATCTTATTGCTGCTCCGTATAAATCTGTAGAGGCATCAGAGCTAATAGTACTTGTAATACTTTCTATTGCAGAAACTAACTCGTCTCTAGAAGAAGTTAATGGGTTTAGCTCATGTAATTTATCTTCGCCATCAAACCAATGAATACTCATTGTAAAAGAATCACTTTTGTCTTCTTCTTCAGGCATCACATTATTAATAAAACTAATAGACGCAGCTTTTAATTCGTCTAAACTACTATCTAATACACTTTTACTTAAGTCTAATACAAGTAGTGTGCTGTTATTAAAAATTTGTCCGTTTGGAGATATTTTTTTAGATGATTCGGTAGTAGATATTTTATTAAAACAATCATCATTTCTACCTTGTTCATATATTGTAAAATCATCCTCTACTAAACCAACAACAGGGTTGCCGTCTGCGTCAGATACTTTAAAAAAGACTGATACTTTAGAGGGTTTAGCTGTGTATTGTTCTTGTATGGATAATATTAGATCATTCTCGCCAAAACCAAGACAATCATCTACTGTTGTTCCTTTTCCTAATTCACCCTTATCGTTAAAGTCAAAATCTACATCATCATCTGCGTTACCACAAGAAATAGCTAGTAACGTTAAACAAAAAACAGAAAAAATCTTCAAATTCAATTTCATATATAATAATTTATGTTCATTAGTGTTAACGGCGGTAAACGTACAAAATTATGACTTGCTATGGTAAAGCCTGTTAAAAAATGTTAAGGTTTGTTATTAAATAGTTACACAGCTAGTAATAGTTAAAATTGTACCAGTAAATCTTATTTTTTTTGGTAAATTGTGTTTAATAAAGTTATACTCTTAATTGTTTCACCTATAAATCAACCAATATGCCAGCATACACAGTAAAGATTAACGGAAAAGAACAAACAGTAAATGTTAGTGAAGATACACCTTTATTATGGGTGTTAAGAGATCAATTAAATTTAGTAGGTACTAAGTTTGGTTGTGGTATTGGTCAGTGTGGTGCATGTACAGTGCATATAAATGGTAATGCTGTGCGTAGTTGCTCTACACCAATTAGTGTTATAGCAGAAAAGGAGGTAACAACAATAGAAGGTTTGTCTACAGAAGGTTTGCACCCTGTACAAGAAGCTTGGAAAGAGGTAGATGTACCACAATGCGGATATTGCCAAGCGGGACAAATAATGACGGCTTCAGCTTTTTTAGCAAAAAATAGTAGTCCGTCATCAGAAGAAATTAAAAGTGCAATGCACGGTAACATTTGCAGATGTGCAGCTTATAATAGAATCCATAAAGCAGTAGAAGTTGCTGCTAATAAATTAGCCTAATCACTCAATTTAAAAGCAACAACTATGTCAGACTCAAAAATAACATTTAGTAGAAGAAATTTTATAAGAACATCCTCTTTAGCAAGTGGCGGATTATTAATTGGTTTTAATCTTTTTAACTCTTGTAAACCCAATGCAAAAGCACCTGTAGATATTGCAGACTTAGATTATAAAGATTTTAATGCCTACATAAAAATAGCAGAAAACGGAGCTGTAAGTATATTTTCTCCAAACCCAGAAATAGGACAGGGTGTAAAAACTGCTATGCCTATGTTAATAGCAGAAGAGTTAGATGTAGCTTGGAGCAATGTAAACGTTATACAAGGAGATTTAGATACTGTAAACTTTCAAAGGCAAGTAGCAGGTGGTAGCCAGTCTATACGTCTTGGTTGGGAGCCTCTACGCCAAACAGGTGCTACAGCTAGGCAAATGTTAGTAAATGCAGCAGCAGCCCGTTGGGGAGTAGACCCTAGTAGCTGTACTACAAAAAATGGAGTAATTACAAATGCAAAAGGAGAAACATTAGGTTATGGAGCTGTTGTTACTGAATCAGCAGTATTAGATGTTCCAGAGAATGTTACCTTAAAAGACCCTAAAGATTTTACCATAATTGGTACAGATGCTGTAAATGTAGATATTGATAAAATTATAACAGGTAAGCCTTTGTTCGGTTTAGATTATAAAGCAGATGGAATGGTGTATGCTGCAGTTGTGCGCCCGCCTGCTTTTGGTAAAAAACTTGTTTCTTTTGATGCTTCTAAAGCTAAAGAATCTAGTAACGTTATAGATGTTATTGAGTTTGAAAATAAAATTGCAGTACTAGCAAAAGATACTTGGTCTGCATTTAAAGCAAAAAATACCATTAAAGCAGAGTGGAAAACTGAAGAAGAATTAGAAAGTACAGAGGACCATAACAAAATATTGCAAGAGTTATTACAAAATAAAGATGCTAAGGTATTACGTGAAGACGGTAATGTAGATAAAGCTTTTGCAGAAGCAGATAAAATATTAGAGCGTACATATGAAGCTCCTTTTTTACCTCATAATTGTATGGAACCTATGAATTTTTATGCAAATGTAACTGCAGATAAAATTCATTTGGTGGGGCCTATACAAACACCACAGCGTACTGCTGCAGGTATTGCAAATAGTTTAGGTAGAAAGCCTGATGAGGTGCATTTAGAAATGACTCGTATGGGAGGTGGTTTTGGCAGACGTTTATATGGAGATTTTGCTATAGAGGCAGCAACTATATCTAACTTGGCTAAAAAGCCGGTAAAGGTTGTTTACTCTAGAGAAGATGATATGACGGCAGGTATATACCGGCCAGCATCTAAATATAAAATAAAGGCAGCTATTAAAAATGGTAAAATAACAGGCTATCATTTAAGAGAGGCTGCTGTTAATGGTAATATGTACGGATTAATTCCTAACTTTTTTCCGGCTGGAGCTATAGAGAATTATAAAGTTGATGCTGCAAATTACCAAAGTAAAGTTACAACAGGTGCTTGGCGTGCTCCTTATACCAATTTTTTAGCTTTTGCAGAGCAAAGTTTTTTTGATGAACTTGCAGATGAGTTAAATGTAGACCGTGTGCAAATGAGACTAGACCTGTTGCAAAAAGTTAAAGGTACTACAGATGAAAAAATACAGTATTCTCCAGAACGCTTAGAGAATGTTATAAAATTAGCAGTAGAAAAATCTAACTGGGGAAAAACTTCAGATACTACTTACCAAGGTTTTTCTGCGTATTATTGTCATAACTCTCACGTAGCAGAGGTTGCAGATGTAGAAGTGGTAAATGGCCAGCCCGTAGTTAAAAAGGTTACCTGTGTTATAGATTGCGGTATTGTAGTAAACCCAATAGGTGCAGAAAACCAAGCTCAAGGTGGTGTTGTAGATGGTATTGGTCATGCAATGTATGGCGATTTTGCTTTTGATAAAGGAGTGCCTTCTTCTAAAAATTTTGATACATATAGGTTAATAAGAATGAAAGAAGCTCCGGTAGTAGAAACTCATTTTGTAGAAAACAATTTAGCACCAACAGGTTTAGGAGAACCAACCTTACCACCAGCAGGTGCAGCAGTTGCTAATGCATTAAAAGCAGTAACAGGGCATAGGTTTACACAACAGCCTTTTACTAAAAACCCAGAACATTTAAAAGTGCAGAAAAAAGAGATTATAGGTTAAATATGAAAATTTTACTATTTGGAATAACCAAAGATATTATAGGTTCTAGTGTGTTAGACGTTACTAACTTTACAACCAATACACAAAAAACAGTAGGTGATTTACATACCTACTTACAGGAAAAATATCCAGATTTAAGAAAACTGTCGTCATTAGCAATTGCTGTTAATAATGCTTATGCAGAACACAATAGCATATTAAATGATACAGATGAGGTTGCTTTAATACCACCAGTAAGTGGCGGATAATAGTTATACAAACGAAAGGAGAATAATGCTGATAGACAATCATAATAGAAAAATAAATTATTTACGCTTAGCTGTTACAGATCGATGCAATTTGCGTTGCAATTATTGTATGCCGTCTGAGGGAATTAACTTTGCCAAAAATAATAAGCTTTTTACCATTGAAGAGTTGGTAAAACTTAGTGAAATTGTTGTGTCTCAGGGAATAGATAAAATAAGAATTACTGGTGGCGAGCCTTTTGTACGCAAAGACCTTATGGTTTTACTACGTAAACTAGCTGTTTTAAATGGTTTAAATGATATCTCTATAACCACCAATGCAACATTAATTGGCCCGTATATTAGTGAGTTAAAACAATTAGGTATTACCAATATAAATGTAAGCTTAGACGCTATAAATAAAGAAACCTTTAATAAAATTACACGTAGAGATACGTATGACACGGTTTACAGCAATTTAATTAAATTAATTTCTGAAGGTTTTAATGTACGTATTAATTTTATTGTTTTAGACGGACAAAATACAGAGGATATAATTTCTATTTTAGAACTAATGAAGCATTACAACGTTTCTATTAGGTTTTTAGAAGAAATGCCATTTAATGGAGGTTCTAAGGAGTTTTCAACCATAAAATGGGATTACAAAAGTATATTTAATCATATTAAAACTGCTTTTCCTAAAATTGAAAAATTAGAGTCTCCTGCTACATCAACTTCTATCAATTATAAAATTAAAGGCCATAAAAGTACTTTTGGTTTAATACCGTCTTTTAGTAGAACATTTTGTGGGTCTTGTAACAGGTTGCGTATTTCTGCCACCGGAGATGTAATTACGTGTCTATATGCCAAACCAAGCAATAATTTAAGAGCTATTTTAAGAGAAGGAAATTCTGATGAAGCTGTAAAACAACAAATTTTAAAAGCAGTAGGCAGTAGAGCAAAAACAGGATTTGAAGCTCAAAAAAAATACGATGGTATTTTTAGCAATTCAATGACATCTATTGGCGGATAATTGCCTGAATAAACAATCTAAAACTTTTTTATTTTGAATAAAACGGAACTATACGGACTAGTATTAGCTGGTGGTAAAAGCACTAGAATGGGAACAGACAAAGGTGCAATTACCTACCATAATATTCCGCAAAGAGAATATTTATACAATTTACTAGCACAACTATGTAGTAAAACGTATTACAGTATTAGAGAAGATCAAAAAAAAGAATTTTCTAATACTACAAATGTTATTGTAGATGAAAATAAATTTAAAGGACCGTACAATGGTTTGTTAAGTGCATATAATACCAACTCTAATGTAGCTTGGTTGATTGTAGCTTGTGATTTACCTTTGCTAGACTTAACTGCTCTACAGCAACTAATAAAAGAAAGAGATAACACTAAACTGGCAACTGCTTTTGCTACTAAAGAAAGTAAACTACCAGAACCTTTATGTGCAATTTGGGAGCCAGAGGCTTTGCAAAAATCTGAAGCGTATTTAAATGCAGGTAATGGTAGTTGTCCGCGTAAATTTTTAATTAATTCAGATTGTAAACTTGTGTATCCAGAACAAGATAAAGTATTGCTTAATGCAAACTCTAAAGAAGAATATGATGTTGCATTGCAAAAAATAGAAGAACAACTTGCTAAATAATTATTATCTATGAATATGAGGTACATTAGACAAACTGTTTTAAAGGAGTTTGGTGATGCTGCACAAGAAAAACTAGCTAAAGCAAAGGTTCTAGTTGTTGGTGTAGGCGGTTTAGGTATTCCTGTTTTACAATACTTAAATGCAATGGGTGTTGGTACTTTGGGTTTGGTAGAAGCAGATACTGTAGATATTACCAATTTACAACGTCAGGTATTGTATACAGAAGCTGAGGTTGGAGCATCTAAGTTAGCAACAGCTATAGAAAAGTTAAAAGCTCAAAATAGCAATACATTATTTAAACAGTACAATACATTTTTAGCAAAGGATAATGTTTTAGATATAGTTTCTGGTTTTGATGTGGTTGTAGATGCTTCGGATAATTTTGCTACTAGATATTTAGTTAACGATGCTTGCATTATTTTAAACAAACCTTTTGTTTCTGGAGCAATACAGGGTTTTGAAGGTCAGCTAAGCGTTTTTAATTATAAAGGCGGACCAACATACCGTTGTTTGTTTCCTAATATGCCTTCTGCTAATGAAATACCTAATTGTAATGAAAACGGAGTGCTTGGTGTAGTGCCTGGTATAATTGGTAATTTACAAGCTTTAGAAACTGTAAAGTTACTAACGGGAGTAGGAGAGGTGTTGTCTGGAGAATTATTATTATTCAATGGTTTGCATCAAACTTATAATAAAATAAAATTTGCAGCTGTAAATAAGAATTTAAAACGTACTGAACTGGAAGATTCTTATGGTGATAATGGTTGTGCTACAGGAGCATCAATCACAATTAAAGAATTTAAAGAGTTAGTTGATAATAATACCAATTTTCAATTGATAGATGTGCGTACTATTAATGAGTACAATGTTTATCATATTCCAAACTCTATACATATACCACTTGCAGAGTTAGATTTTCATCTATCTAAAATAAAAAATAATACCACAACATATGTTATTTGTCAGTCTGGTAAACGTAGCAAAATAGCGCAAAACCAACTAGCAGAAAAAACTATAAATGTAGTAAATGTAGAAGGTGGTATAAATGCTTTTAAAAGCATAGAAATAGTGTAAATGATAACATTTAAAGAAGCATATAATAGCGTATTGCAACACACGGTAGATTACGGTACAGAACAAGTACTGTTAAAAGATGCTGTAGGTAGAGTTTTAGCTGTAGATATTAAGGCTGATAGGGATTTTCCGCCATTTAACAGAGCAACAAAAGATGGTATAGCATTGTCTTTCTCTGCAATAAATGATGGTCAAAGTTTATTTAAAATTGAAGCGGTAATACCAGCAGGTAACCCTACAATAGAACTTAAGGATAAAACGGCATGTGTAGAGATTATGACAGGCGCAGTTGTACCCAAAAGTACAGATGTAGTGGTAATGTATGAAGATGTTGTAATACATAATGGTTTTGCAAAATTACAAAAACAGCCAGTTAAAGGTCAAAATATACATATAAAGGGTAGTGATGAGCTTAAGGGGGCTACTGTATTACGTAAAAATACACTAATTACTGCAGCAGAAATTGGTGTGCTTTCTGCTGTTGGCGCAGCTAAGGTATGGGTTAAAAAATTACCTAAAATTACAACAATTGCTACAGGTAATGAGTTGGTAGAGGTTGCAGAAGTTCCGTTACCGCACCAAATACGTAAATCTAACATAAACTCTTTATATGCGGCTTTGCTAAATGAACACATACTTGCGCAAACGTTACATTTAAAAGATAGTAAGGAGGCTATAAAAGATGCTTTAGAGGTAGCTTTGAAAACTAATGATGTATTGTTGCTGAGTGGCGGAGTTAGTAAGGGTAAATTTGATTTTTTACCAATAGCATTAGAAGAATTAGGCGTAGAAAAAGTTTTTCATAAAGTATTACAAAGACCAGGAAAACCATTTTGGTTTGGGGTTCAAAAAGCAACTAATACAGTAATTTTTTCGTTCCCAGGTAACCCAGCATCTACTTTTGCCAACTACCATATTTATTTTAAACCTTGGTTAAATAAAAGCTTAGGTTTAACGGTTTCTAATAATTATGTTATTTTAAACGAAGAACTTGATAATAAAGGTAGTTTAACCTTATTTTTACGTGTTAAAGTTACTTTTACTAACGGTAAACTACTTGCAAACAGAATTATAGAAAACGGTTCTGGTGATTTAACCAGTTTGGCAAATTGCGATGGCTTTATTTGTATAGCCCCAAACAAAAACAGTTATAACAAAGGAACTTTGGTACCTTTTATACAAACAAGGAGATTATTGTAAAATGACGCATGAACTTAAAAAAATTGTAACGGCTTATACTAAAGCTAAACAGCAAAATAGAAAAACTGTTTTAGCAACTGTTGTTGCCTTAAATGGCTCATCATACAGGCGTCCGGGAGTACGTATGCTTATATTAGAGAACGGAGAAACCGTTGGTGCTGTTAGCGGTGGTTGTGTAGAAAAAGAAGTAGTAAGGCAAGCTGCAACTGTTTTTACAACTGGTGTAGCTAAGGTAATGACATATGATGGTAGATATAGATTAGGTTGTGAAGGTATTTTATATGTTTTGCTAGAGCCTTTTACACCAAACACAGTTTTTTGTGATACGTTTTGGAAAGTAGTAGCAGATAGAGATGATTTTAGTATTACATCATATTTTGAGCAAAAAGATGCTGAAAATGGTAGTTTTGGATCTGTTTTTAGTTTTTTTAATAAAAAATATGCAGTTTATGATAAGTTTCAACTTAATAAAGAACTACCTGCTTTTACTCAAAATTTAGAGCCTTGTTTTAAATTAATGATTATTGGAGCAGAACATGATGCTGTACAATTAACATCTTATGCTGCCTTAACGGGTTGGGAAGTTACCGTTTGTGTTATTCCTAAAGAAGAGAAACAATTATCAGATTTTCCTGGAGCAGAGAGTATACAAGTTGCTGTGCCAGAGCTACTAGAGGTTTCTAAAATAGATAACCAAACCGCAGTTGTTTTAATGACGCATAGTTATGTAAAAGACCTACAGTATTTATTGGCATTAAAAAAAGCACAGCCAATATACATAGGTTTATTAGGGCCAACAACCAGAAGAGAAAAATTATTAAATGAGTTTATAGAACATTATCCAGAGGTAAATGATGCTTTTTTAGATGTAATTCACGGTCCGGCTGGTTTACACATAGGAGCAGAAACACCACAAGAAATTTCTATAGCAATAGTAGCAGAAATATTAACAGTAATAAGAAAAACAAAACCTATACGATTAAAAGATAAAATTGGAAAAATACACAACTAAACTATAACAATGAAAATAGCTAATATTATTTTAGCTGCGGGTTCATCAACTAGAATGCAACAAACTAAACAAGTATTACCTTATAAGGATACAACACTTTTGGGTAATGCAGTACAACAAGCAGAGGGCACAGCTCTGTTAGATGTTTATGTAGTTCTAGGTGCAAACGCAGCCGAAATTAAAACACAAATTAACGTAAAAGAAGAACAAGTTTTTATCAACCTAAATTGGAAGAAAGGACTTGGGAGTTCTATTGCTCACGGAATTGTAGAATTACAAAAACTAGACGAAGAGTACAGTGCTGTTTTAATATCATTGGCAGATCAGCCATTAATAGACAGTGCATACCTTACTAAAATGGTAAGTCTGTTTTCTACATCGGTTAGTACCATTGTTGCAACAAACTATGGAGAAAGAGTAGGTGTACCTGCTATTTTTGATTCTCAATACTATGCAGAATTAAGAGAATTAAATGAAGATTTTGGAGCTAAAGAGATTCTTATAAAACACGCAAGTGAAATTGTAATGGTAGAACCTAATGGTAAAGAAATTGATGTAGATACACAGCAAGATTACAACAGTATTGCACATTAAAATTGTCTGTAATCTTTAGTAAATAAACAACCTCTAAATTTTTAGAGGTTTTTTTTATGCTTAAAAGTGTGATTTTTTTAAGGTAACTTATACTAATATTATAAATTAAAGTTGCTTATGAGCAAGGAAGAAAAATTTGTAGAGCTTATACAAAACAACCAAGGATTAATATTTAAGGTTACCACTGTATACACTAATAATAAAGCAGATCAGCAAGATCTTTATCAAGATATTGTGTACCAACTCTGGAAGTCTTTTGATAGTTTTAATAACCAATCTAAAATAAGTACTTGGTTGTACAGAGTAGCTTTAAATACTGCATTAACAAAAATTAAAAAGCACACTAAAAAACCTAAAAGTGTGCCTATAGAGAAAGTAATTGTGCAACAAGCAGAAGATTATAACCCTATTTATGAAGAGCAATTAAAACTTGTTTATGCCCAAATACAGCAGCTAAATGTATTAGAAAAGGCCCTTATGTTATTGCTGTTAGAAGGAAAAAAATATAAAGAGATAGCAGAAATTGTTGGTATTACCACTAGTAATGTTGGAACCAAAATTTCAAGAATAAAACAAAAATTAAAGAATAACATTTTAAAGCAATAATTATGAATATTGATGAAATGCAAGCTGTTTGGCAACAAATGGATAAAGATTTAAAAAAACAGAAAAAAATAACCAATACATTAGTTATGAAAATGACACAAGAGCGTTATAAAAACAAGTTTGGAAAATTAGCAACTTATGAAACTTTAGGAGCTTTAGTTTGCTTTGTAGCTGCTATTGTAATAGTTTTTAATTTTGGTAAATTAAACACGTGGTATTTGGCTTTGTGTGGTGTACTTTTAACGGTTTACTTTGTAACATTACCAGCTTTAGTTTTAAAATATTTGTATGCTATTAAAGCTATAAATATTGATGTTTCTAGCTATGCAGTAACGTTAAAAAAATATCTAAAGGCAAAAAATAAGCTGCTATTAGTACAACAATTAGGTATTTACTTAAATTTTGTAGCATTGTTATTAGTTATTCCTGTTTTTTCTAAACTATATAAAAACAAAGATGTTTTTATAACTCCAAATACAACTTGGTTTTGGTTAGTTCCTGTATTAGTAGTATTACTATTAGTTGTGTCTAAATGGGGATACAATTGTTATGTAAAAATAACTAGTTCTGCAGAGAACTTACTTAAAGAACTAGAGTAACTAGCATAGCATCAAAATAAAAAAAAGCAGCCATAATTAGGCTGCTTTTATTTTTTTTTAAAATATAGTGTTTATAACTGAAATAATCCTCCTTTAGGAATTGCATGAAAGCCAGTTGGTTTTACTGCGTTTTCAACTTTTTCAATTTCAACTATTTCTGTAGTTTGTATTGTAATTTCAGCAGGAAAAACGTCAGTATTTACTAATACATCTTTAATACCATTAACCGTAAGTATTGCTTCTACAACTTTAGCAACTTCTACTTGTTCTTTTGCGTTTGTGGTAAATACTTTACCGTGGTTACCAGGTATTACATTATCAGAAAGTAAACTCATTATATATGTTTTTAAGGGTGTGTATAATCAAAATATTTACAAAATTAAATATTATTACCTGCAACCTCTAATTTAATAACCTAAAAAAAGTATAACTGTTTAAAGTTTTACGTCTAAACTTATACTATACATGGTTTTAATTTTTAAATTGGTTGTGTAATATGCAAGAGTTATTGTCAGAAATAAAAAAGTGTACTGTTTGCAGTGCTAAATTGGCTTTAGGGCCACGGCCAATAGTTAGTGCCTCTGCAAAAAGCAAAATTGTTATTGTTGGTCAGGCTCCAGGTAGCATAGTGCATAACACCGGTATTCCTTGGAACGATAAAAGTGGAGAAAACTTAAGAAACTGGATGGGGATATCTACAGAAGATTTTTATAATACAGATAAAGTAGCTATTATTCCTATGGGCTTTTGTTACCCAGGCATGGGCAAATCAGGAGATTTACCACCAACAAAAGAATGCGCTCCTTTATGGCATAAGCAAATTTTAAATGGTATTAAAAATGTACGTTTAACACTTTTAATTGGTGCTTATGCACAGTCTTACTATTTAGGAAATAAAGCAGAAAAAACACTTACACAAACGGTTAAAAATTACCACACATATTTGCCAAATTATATGGTGCTACCACATCCGTCTCCAAGAAATAATATATGGCAAGCAAAAAATAAATGGTTTGTTACAGATGTGTTACCAGAGCTTAAAATACAAGTAAAAGAAATATTAAAATAAAGCTTAAAAGTTTTAAAACCATTAATTATCAAAAAATTAACTTTGAAAAAACAGCTTAATACTAATTTATATTTTAAATTTTGTATATTTGTAGCCTAAAAGAAAGTTTAAATACACAAACACGTGGTTCCTATAAATCCTGATTCTAAATCTTTTTAGACAGGTTCTTAAGCAAAAGTCGCCCATCTACGTATTTACTCCATTCCTTTTTAAAGAGCTATACAGGCTAAGTACAATTCTAAAAAATAGTTAATTTTAATGGCGAGATCGCAACAGACATTCGGTAAAAAAGAAAAAGAAAAAAAACGTTTAAAAAAACGTGAAGAAAAAGCAAAGCGTAAAATAGAAAGAAAAGCAAACTCTAAAGGTGGAGAGTTTGAAGATATGATTGCGTACGTTGATGAAAATGGACACCTTACCGATACGCCTCCAGATCCAACTAAAAAAGTTAAAGTTGACGCAGAAAGTATTGTTATAGGTATTCCTAAGAAAGAAGAAATGGAAGAAGAAGATCCAGTAAGAAACGGTAAAGTTTCTTTCTTTGACACTTCTAAAGGTTTCGGCTTTATTATTGACGCAGAAAATAACGAAAAGTATTTTGTACACGTTAGTGGTTTAATAGATGAAATATCTGAAAATGATAAAGTAAGCTACGAACTAGAAAGAGGTATGAAAGGTATGAATGCCGTTCGTGTAAAAAGAATATAGTACAATACCAACATATTGTATATAAAACGGTCATATTTAGTATGACCGTTTTTTTTAAATCTAATTTTGTAGTCATAACTATACGACTAGAAAATAACTTGTAACTTTGTCCAAAATATTATAAATGGAATCTTTCTCTGACTTTAATCTTAAAAAACAATTGCATTATGCAATTGACGACTTAGGGTTTACAACTCCAACACCTATACAAAAAGAAGCTTTTCCGGTAGTTATGTCTGGTAAAGATATGATAGGTATTGCACAAACAGGTACAGGGAAAACCTTTGCTTATATGCTGCCAATTTTACAAGATTTGGCTTTTTCTAAGCAAAAAAATCCAAGAGTATTAATTTTAGTGCCAACAAGAGAATTGGTTTTGCAAGTTGTAGAACAAATAAACAGTTTTGCAAAGTATATTAATGTACGCGTAATGGGCGTTTATGGTGGTACAAATATGAACACGCAAGCACAAGCAGTATCTCAAGGATCAGATATTATTGTAGCAACACCTGGCCGTTTATATGATCTTGTTTTAGCAAGAGCTTTGCAATTAAAATCTATAAAAAAATTAGTTATAGATGAAGTAGATGTAATGCTAGATTTAGGTTTTCGTTTTCAGATAACTAATATTTTTGAGTTGCTACCAACTCGCAGGCAAAACATTATGTTTTCTGCTACAATGACAGATGATGTAGAAACACTAATAAACGACTTTTTTATAAATCCCGAAAAAGTATCTATTGCCGTAAGTGGTACTCCGTTAGATAATATATCGCAAACTTGTTATGCTGTACCTAACTTTTATACCAAAGCAAATTTATTGGTACACTTGTTAAAAGACAAAGAAACCTATAAAAAAGTATTAGTTTTTGTTGCCAATAAGCGTTTTGCAGATCGTTTATTTAATTCTTTAGAAGAAATTTTTTCTGATGAATTATGTGTAATTCACTCTAATAAAACTCAAAATTACAGAATACGTTCTATAAACCAGTTTGATGAAGGTATTAATAGAATATTGGTAACCACAGACGTTATGGCACGTGGTTTAGATTTAGATAAAATATCTCACGTAATTAATTTTGATACGCCTACTTTTCCTGAAAACTACATGCACCGTATTGGTAGAACAGGTAGAGCAGAAGAACAAGGAAATTCTATTTTGTTTTACACAGAAAAAGAAGAAGAATACAAGGATGCTATAGAAGAGTTGATGGATTATAAAATACCAACTATTACTATACCAGAAAGTGTAGAAATTTCTAAAGAATTAATACCAGAAGAGCGACCAAAAATTTTAGAGCACCACAATCCTATTAATCTTAATGCAGAAGAAAGAGGTGCTAGCTTTCATGAAAAGAAAGAGAAAAATAAAAAAGTAAATAAAGGTGGTTCTTATAAGTTTGAAATTGCCAGAAAATATAAGAAACCAAAAACAAGAGGAGATAAAAACTATAATAAACGTAATAAGAAGAAGTAACTCTTTTTAAATGTTTAAATGTTATTTAGATTGAATAGGCAGATACCACAATCATTAAAAAATGAATTATTAGAAACCTCATCATTATTCAAATATACAGTTGAAGAAATGGAGAGGATTAGCAGGAATTTGCTTACTGATAATAATATTAATGATCAATTTTACAGAAGATTAATTATTAGAAATATATTCTCTATAATTGAGACTTATATTCATATCACAAAGAAAATAATAAAAATATTTCTAGCTGTAGAAGAATCTAGTAATAATTCAATTAGTTGGCCAGAATTGATTATTTTGAATGAAAAAAGAGCTTTTCTTGACAACAAGGGAAATGTGAAATTGAGAGATGAATTTCAAAGTTTTGAATCAAGTTTAAGGTTTACGTTAAATTTATACTCTCAATTATTTAAATTAAATAAGCCTAATTATGGAGATAAACGGTTCCAAAAACTGATTGAGCTTTCAAAGAGGCGTAATCATATTACTCATCCGAAAAAAAGATTTGAATTAGATATTTCGAAAGAAGAAATTATTGATTTGATGAGCGGTTTTTATTGGTTTATGGATTTAAATAACCAAATTCAAAATTCTTTTAATTCTTGGTTGAGAAAAACATTAAGAAATTAGATGTTTTTTAAAAAAAGTTTACTTTTCTTCAAGTAAAGACGTATATTTTTGTTTAGCAAAGGTTGTTAACTCTTCAAAAAAAGAAGTAAACTCATCTTCAAACTCATTGTAATGTTCTTTTAAATCTACAATGGCAAAATTCATTTTAGATCTGTTTTTTGTACGTCTATTCATTCCGTCTAAAACCTTAGAAATACCTGTTAAGCTTGCATAACTTAGTATCCAATTATCAGCAATCATATAAGGCATCATACGCTTTGTGTTTTCTGGTAGTATAAGATAATTGTCTTCTAAAAGATCATAAAATTTTTCTACAAATTCATCCAAAGGAGTATCAGAGTAATTCTTCCAATTTTTAGCTAAAAAGTGGTCATAAAAAATGTCTACAATTACACCGCTATAATGTCCGTAATTTTCGTGTAATTTTTTAGTGCTTTTACGTACCGTTTTGTGCGCGTCTGTAAAAGTATCTATATGCCTGTGTAAGGTAATTCCCTTTTGTATTTTTTTAGGTAAGTGTTTGTACTTGTTTCCCCTAATGCTATCTGCTATAAAGTTCCCTATAGTAATTTCATCATCTTCAAAAGAAAGGTAAATGTGTGCAAGAAAATTCATAAGTCGATATTAGCATTCTTAAAATCGAATTTACAAATTCAAAACATAAGAATTGCTTTTGTACATGTATATTTGTAAAAACTTTTATAATATATATGACACTAATCAAATCTATTTCGGGAATACGAGGAACAATAGGAGGTAAGCCTTCAGAAAATTTAACACCATTAGATGCAGTAAAATTTGCTGCTGCTTATGGTATTTGGTTAAAGGAGTATGCTAAAAAAGATAAATTAAAAGTAGTTATTGGCCGTGATGCTAGGTTGTCTGGAGAAATGATTCAGAATTTAGTTGTATCTACCTTGGTAGGTTTAGGTATAGATGTAGTAGATTTGGATTTGTCTACTACACCAACTGTAGAAATTGCAGTGCCTTTAGAGAAGGCAGATGGTGGTATTATATTAACGGCTAGCCACAACCCAAAACAATGGAATGCTTTAAAGCTTTTAAATGAAAAAGGAGAATTTTTAAATGCAGAACAAGGGGCTAAAATTTTAGCAATAGCAGAAAAAGAAGATTTTACTTTTGCAGATGTAGATGATTTAGGATCTATCTTAAAAAATGACTCTTACATAGACATACATATTGATGAAGTTTTAAACTTATCATTGGTAGATAAAGAGATAATTAAAGCAGCTAAATTTAAAGTAGTTGTAGATGGTGTAAACTCTACCGGTGGTATTGCAATACCAAAATTGTTAGAAGAATTAGGAGTAGAAGTTGTAAAATTATATTGTGATCCTACAGGTCATTTTCCTCATAACCCAGAACCATTAAAAGAGCATTTAGCAGATATATGTGAATTGGTAGTTAAAGAAAAGGCCGATTTTGGTATTGTAGTAGACCCAGATGTAGACCGTTTAGCTTTTATTAGTAATGATGGTGAAATGTTTGGAGAAGAGTATACTTTAGTTGCTTGTGCAGATTACGTATTGGGTAAAACTAAAGGTAATACTGTATCTAACTTATCTTCTTCTAGAGCACTTAGAGATATTACAGAAAAACACGGTGGCACGTATGAAGCTGCTGCAGTTGGAGAAGTAAATGTAGTTACTAAAATGAAGGCTAATAACGCAGTTATTGGAGGTGAAGGTAATGGAGGTATAATTTACCCAGAAAGTCATTATGGTAGAGATTCTTTAGTTGGTACAGCTTTATTTTTAATGCTTATGGCAGAAAAGGGAGGTACTGTTGCAGAATTAAGAGCTAGTTACCCAAGCTATTTTATGAGCAAAAAGAAAATACAATTAACACCAGGTTTAGATGTTGATGGTATTTTGGTTGCTATGGCAGATAAATATAAGAATGAAGATATATCTACAATAGATGGTGTAAAGATAGATTTTGCAGAAAATTGGGTACACTTGCGTAAGTCTAACACAGAGCCAATTATTAGAATATATACAGAAGACAAAAGTCAGGCTGAAGCAGATAAGCTTGCAGACCGTATAATTGCAGAAATTAAAGAAGTAGCAGGTTTGTAATATACAGGCTGTGTTAAAACAAAAAACTCATTGCTTTTAAAGGCAATGAGTTTTTTTATTTGTCAAATTTAGGTTTTTTACCCGCATGTTTCCAACGTTTGTGCGTCCATAAATAATACTCAGGTTTTTCTTTAATTTGCTCTTCAGTAAGTCTTAAAAACTCTTCAGTAATGTAATCTTTTTCGGTTTCTTTGCCAGCTAAAGTTATAGGTATAAATTCAACTTTATAATATCCTCTTTTTACTTTAGATACTTTTGCATACACTACTGCTAAATCTAGTTTTCTAGCTAAAGTTTCTGCTCCGTTGTGTATAGGCACGTTTAACCCCATAAAATTGCTCCAGTGTTGGGCTCTAGAGTACTGGGGAGATTGGTCGCTTACCATACCGTATATAGCTTTTACTCCACGTTTTTCGTTTCTAATAACAGTTTTTACGGTATCTTTTTGTGTAATAGGAGTAGTGTTCCAGCGTGCTCTTAAGTTTCTTATCCATTTATCAAAATACTTATTAGCAATTTTTTGATATACAGCATAGCCTTCAGTATCTATAAGGTTATTAATACTTACCATCCATTCCCAATTGGCATAATGGGCACAAACTAATAAAATACTTTTATTTTTTTCAATGGCTTTAAGTTTGTCTATATCAACAACATTAAACCTTTTTTTAACTTCAGCTTTAGACAAGCTCATTGTTTTTACCATTTCCATAAACATATCACACATATGTTTATAAAATTTTATTCTAATGGTTTTTAGTTCCTCATCTGACTTATTAGGAAATGTAAGCTTTAAATTGTCTAAAACTACTTTTTTACGGTAACCAAATACACGAAATACAAAAAAGTACATAATATTAGAAACCCCATAAAATAAAGTATGTGGTAATATAGAAACAACCCAAAGTATAGGATAAACTAAAATAAAAACTAGTAACTGCATTAAGAATAAAATTATGCAAATATAACTATATTTGACGCTAAACTACAGCAGTTAAAACATGAAATTACACCCAGTTACAATAGTCATTATAGCTTTAAATATAATTTTTACCTTAAAAGGGTTAAAAGACACTTCTTTTTTTGAACGCTATAAATTTAGTATTGGTGGTATAAAAGCAGGACAAAAAGAAAGAATGTTTACTTCTGGCTTTTTGCACGTAGATATATCGCACATATTTTTTAACATGTTTACGCTTTATTTTTTTGCTAATGTAGTTATAGCATATATGGGACCTTTATACTTTGTGCTTATGTATGTAATAAGTTTATTAGCAGGCAGTTTGTTGGCTTTGTTTTTTCATAAAGATGAGCCTTATTATAGTGCAGTAGGGGCAAGTGGTGCTGTAACAGGTATTTTATATGCAGCAATTTTATTAGAGCCTAATATGCGTTTGGGTATTATGTTTATACCAATACCAATGCCAGCATATGTTTTTGGTATAGGGTATTTATTGTACTCTATTTATGGGATGAAAAAGAGAATTGGTAATATTGGGCATACAGCGCATTTTGGTGGTGCTATAGGAGGTTATGTAACAACCTTATTTTTTATGCCTAATTTAATTTTTACAGATACATTAGTAGTCGTATTAATGGCTATACCTATAATAGTTTTATTTGTTTTAGATAAAATGGGAAAAATATAACCTTGTAATAGTATAAAAAATTAAAAAGGCCGAAACTAAAACTAGTTTCGGCCTTTTTTTATAGTATTAATTACTATTGTAGTAATTCTGCTATTTTCTTTTCTAAGTCGTCTCCTCTTAGGTTTTTAGCAATAATAACACCTTTTTCATCTAAAATAAAAGTAGAAGGTATAGATGTTACATTGTATAATTTAGCAATTTCTTGTACGTCTTTTTCATTGTATACGTGACTCCAAGGTAAGCCATCTTCTTCAATAGCTTTTTTCCATTCAGTTGCATTTTTATCTAAAGAAACACCAACAATATTTAATCCTTTATCATGGTATTTGTTATATACATTTACAACATTAGGATTCTCTTTTCTACAAGGTACACACCAAGCCGCCCAAAAATCTACTATTGTTACTTTGCCTAAAGCATCTTTTAATGCTAAAGGTTCTCCGTTTAAGTTGGGAGCTGTAAATTCTGGTGCTTTTGCGCCAATAGAAGTTGCTTTGTTTTTATTTATCATTTCTAAGATAGCCGTAACTGCAGCTGTCTTTTTAACCTCTTCAGATAAATTATTAACAAGTTCGCTAATTTCATCTTCTGTTAAAATTCTGTTTTGAAACAATCTGTTAATTACCATTCCAGATATTACAGCATTAGGGTTTTCTTTAACAAAGTTAACTTCAAACTCTTTTCCTTCTTCTTGTATTTCCTTTATTTCATCTTGTAAAGCTTTTACAGTAGCTGTATCCTGAGCCATAGCAGCTTTTTGATAATCTTTTTGTATAGATTGTACTTTTTCTCCTATTTTTTTAGATCCTTCAATAAAATCTGTAAACATATCGTTTTGTGGTGTACCAGATATAATAACGTTTCTTAAGCTATCTTTATGAGCACTCATTTCAATAGTTCCTTGTTCAGGAAAAAACATCATATTACCTCTTACTTTGTCAATAAATACATAGTAAGGATCTAATGTAGTAGGTATAGGCGTATTAAATACAAACTTGCCATCTTTTACAGTAACAGTATCTATTTCTTTAACAGAATTGTTTTCTCCTGCTGTTTTTAAAAACACTTGTGTACCATCTGCAACATCTCCTCTTAGGTTTCCGTTAAGTACAACTGAATCTGTTTTTTCTCCACAAGACACTGCTAATACAGCAATAGTAAGCGTAACTAGTAATTTTTTCATTATAAGTTTTTATTTTTATGTGTTACAAATGTAGGTAAACTAAAAGTGATAAAAAAAGCCCTTAACATTTTGCATGGTAAGGGCTTGTTTATCTTTATTTTAACTATTAAAACTTGTATCGTAGACCAAGTGCAATATCAAAGTCAAAATTATCACTAAAATGCTCGTAGCCTGTTAAGCCAATTTCTGGTCTAATATCTAAAGAGACTAGTAATGGAAAGTCAAAATTATACTCTATACCTACATCACCAGCAGCAAAAATAAACAAACCACCATCTGGTTTTTGAACGTTTGAAGGATTATTTGGATCTGCAATAGGCTCAAAATCTACACTACCAAAACCTGCACCTGCACCATAGTACCAGTTAAAGCCATTGTCTATAGCAAATACCCATTGGTGTATACCAGAAACTTTAAAGGCATCAAAGTTTTTGCTATCTCTCCAACCTAAATTGGCTTCTAAACGTGTATATCTTGTTAAACTTTTTTGGTATGACAATTCAGCTCCAAATCCTTTGCTATCTCCTAGTCTTAAACCTGCTGTATGCTCTGCAATATCTTGAGCACTTAGAGTGGCTGTTATCAAAAAAACAAAAAACGGAACTACTTTTAAGATTTTCATAATACTATATAATTTTGATGTAAAAATATGATGTTTAAATTACTTTTAAGTGAATAAAAACTTATTTTAGTTCCCAAAAATTATACCAAATTGAATACCGAACTACTTAACTCACTAGAACAGAATTTAGAAGGAGATTTATTTGTAGATAAACTTTCTACCACTTTATATGCTACTGATGCATCTGTATATAGAAAAATTCCGTTAGCTGTTGCTTTACCAGAAACAACAGAAGATATAAAAACACTTATACGTTTTGCATCAGAAAATAATATAGGTTTAATACCAAGAACAGCTGGTACATCTTTAGCAGGGCAATGTGTTGGTGACGGTATTGTGGTAGATGTGTCTAAACACTTTACTAAAATAATTAGTGTAGATAAAGATAAAAGGCAAGTTACTGTACAACCTGGAGTTATAAGAGATGAATTAAATCTTTTTTTAGAGCCTTATGGTTTGTTTTTTGGTCCTAATACCTCTACATCTAATAGATGTATGATTGGTGGTATGGTTGGTAATAACTCATCAGGAACTACGTCTATACAATACGGTATTACTAGAGAAAAAACAGTATCGTTAAAAGCAATTTTAGCAGATGGCTCCGAAGCAAATTTTGGAAACTTAACTACAGAAGAGTTTCATGAAAAAAGACAGCTAGACACCTTAGAGGGAAAAATTTATAATTCAATTTTTGATGAATTAAGTATAAAAGAGACACAGCAAGAAATTATTACACAGTTTCCAAAACCATCTATTCACCGAAGAAATACAGGCTATGCAGTAGATGAACTATTGCATAATAGCGTTTTTGGTAATGAGGGTAGTTTTAATATGTGTAAGCTATTAAGTGGTAGTGAAGGTACTTTGGCTTTTACAACAGAAATTACATTAAGTCTAGATCCAATTCCGCCAAAATATGCGGCAATGGTTGTTACGCATTACACCTCTCTAGAAGATTGTTTAGCAGATGTTGTACCAGTTATGGAGCACCAATTGCATTTGTGTGAAATGATGGATAAAGTTATTTTAGACTGTACTAAAAACAATAGAGCACAGCTAGCAAATAGGTTTTTTGTAGAAGGTGACCCGGCAGCATTATTAATGCTAGAGTTAAAGGCAGAGACTAAGGCAGATTTAAATTATTTAATAGATAGTTTATTAAAGACAATTAAAAAATCTGGATTAAGTTATGCTAACCCAATATTATTTGGTGATGATATTAAAAAAGCTGTAGAATTGCGTAAAGCTGGTTTAGGACTTTTAGGTAATATGGTGGGCGATAAAAAAGCTGTTGCTTGTATAGAAGACACCGCTGTAGCCATAGAAGATTTAAAAGAATTTATTGGTGAGTTTTCTACAATAATGAAAGGTCATAACCAAAGCGCTGTATATTATGCGCATGCAGGAGCAGGAGAATTACATTTACGTCCTATTTTAAATTTAAAAAAGGGAGAAGATGTTAAGCTGTTTAGAGCAATTACTACAGATGTAGCTAAATTAACAAAAAAATATAACGGTTCTTTTAGTGGTGAGCACGGAGATGGTATTGTGCGTGCCGAGTTTATACCACTAATGATTGGTGAAAAAAATTACCAATTGCTACGCAGAATAAAATCTTACTTTGATCCTAAAGGAATTTTTAATCCAGGTAAAATAGTAGACTCTTACCCAATGGATGAGTCGTTTAGGTATAAAGTAGACCGTAAAGAACCAGAGATAGAAACATTGTTAGATTTTTCTGAGAGCGAAGGCATACTTAAAGCTGCAGAAAAATGTAACGGTAGTGGCGATTGTAGAAAAACAGAAAAAGCATCTGGAGCAATGTGTCCTAGCTACCACGTTACACGTAACGAAAAAGATACAACCAGAGGTAGGGCAAATACTTTAAGAGAAATGCTTACCAACACAGACCAAGCCAATAAGTTTAATCAAAAAGAACTTAAAGAGGTTTTTGATCTTTGTTTAAGTTGTAAAGCTTGTTCTAGTGAGTGCCCTAGTAATGTAGATGTAGCAACTTTAAAGGCAGAGTTTAGCTACCAATACCAAGAAGCAAACGGTTATTCTTTTAGAAATAAATTGTTTGCCTATAATACTAAATACAACGCCTTGGGTAGTAAAATACCAAAAGTCACCAATTTTATGTTTAATTCTTCACTTTTTGGAGGTATAATTAAAAATATTAGCGGTGTAGCTCCAGAGCGTAGCTTACCTAATGTTTATAAATTTAATTTTGATAAGTATTTAGGTCAAATAGACACATCTGTTAAAAAAAGCCTAGGTAGTGTTGTTTTGTATATAGATGAGTTTACTAAATATTTAGATGTTAATTTAGGTATAGATGCCATACAAGTACTTACAAAACTGGGGTATAATGTAGAGTTGTTTTATGCAGAAAGCGGAAGAACATTTATTTCTAAAGGATTTTTAAAAGAAGCTAAAGAACTAGCTTTAAAAAACGTAGTACGTTTAAAAGAATATACAGATAAAGGTTTGGTTATTGTTGGTTTAGAGCCATCTGCAATTTTAACCTTTAGAGATGAGTATAAAAAATTGGTAAGCGATAAAGACTTGGTAAATACTGTAGCTAAAAATTCATTTATTATTGAAGAGTTTTTGGCATCAGAAATAGAAAAAGGGAAAATTTCCAAAAATCAGTTTACTAAAGAGGCCAAAACAGTAAAAATACATAGCCATTGTCATCAAAAATCATTAAGCAACCAAAAAGTTACTTTTGATGTGTTAAACATTATAGAAAACTACAAAGTATCTATAATTAGCTCTGGTTGTTGTGGTATGGCTGGTTCTTTTGGTTACGAAAAAGAACATTATAGCACAAGTATGGCTGTTGGTAATTTAAAATTATTTCCTGCAGTTAATAATAGTGATAAAGATGTTATTATTTCTGCAAACGGAACAAGTTGTAGACATCAAATATATGATGGCACAAAGCGTAAGGCTTTGCACCCAATAACAATTATAAAAGAAGCACTTGTATAAGTTATAAGTGCTTCAATTTATTATTCTGTGGCATTACCTTCAGTCTTGTCTTTTTTTGTACTGGTGTTAGTGCTGGTAATAGAATTGATAAGTTGTTGCATATCCATATTTTTTATTTCTTCATCAGCAAAAAAAGGGGATAGTTTATCATGGTTGTATTGGTAAAGTTTCCAACGTTTAAAGGAATATTCTAAAGCCGTTAAATTTTCTACCCAATCACCAGAGTTTAGATATACACATCTACCGTGTTTATTTTCTTTAAGTTCTTTTTTGGGTTGGTGTATATGTCCGCAAGCAACATAATCATACCCTTTTTCTATAGCTAAATTAATAGCAGTTTCTTCAAAATTACTAATGTACTTTACAGCACCTTTTACACTGTTTTTTATACGTTTAGATAAAGAGTATTTTTCTTTCCCCATTTTGGTTAACCCCCAATTTAGAGCTCTATTTATAAGTATTAACAAGTCATACCCTTTACCACCTAATTTAGCTAACCATTTAGCATTGGTTATAGATGCATCAAAAACATCACCATGAAAAAACCAAGCTTTTTTTCCGTCTAAATCTAAAACTAGCTTATCTACAATTTGTACATTACCCATAATGGTGCCACTAAACTTACGTAACATTTCATCATGGTTACCAGTTATGTAATATACCTGTACACCTTTAGATGCCATACCAATAATTTTTTTTAAAACCTTCATATGTGAAGATGGAAAGTAACGTTTGCTAAATTGCCAAACATCTACAATATCACCATTTAAAATTAAAATTTTTGGGTCAATACTATTTAAATAAATTAGTATTTCATCTGCATGGCAACCGTATGTGCCTAAGTGAACATCAGAAATTACAGCAACATCAATTTTTCTTTTCTTCATCTTTACTAGTTTATACAAACTAACTATTTCTATATGAACTAAATATAAACAACTAATGAAAATTTTGTGATGATTGTGTTAAGTACATATTAAGACATATCTAAATTTTATATTCTGATGCTTATAAATTACCTTTGGGACTTATACATACCAATACAATAATTTAGATGGCAGGAAACACTTTTGGTAACTTTTTTAAGGTAGCAACCTTTGGAGAATCTCACGGAGTAGCAATAGGCGGAGTAATAGATGGTTGTCCGTCTGGAATAGAATTAGACCTAGACGCAATACAAACAGAACTAAATAGAAGAAAACCTGGGCAGTCTAAAATAGTAACCCAACGTAAAGAGCCAGATACCGTAGAATTTTTTTCAGGTATTTTTGAAGGTAAAACAACAGGAACTCCAATAGGATTTGCTATTCGTAATACCAACCAAAAGTCTCATGACTATTCGCATATAAAAGACTCTTACAGGCCATCTCATGCAGATTATGTATACGATAAAAAATATGGTTTTAGAGATTACCGTGGCGGCGGACGTAGTTCTGCTCGTGAAACAGCAAGTAGAGTTGTTGCAGGTGCTATAGCAAAACAGTTTTTATCTAACATAAAAATAAATGCTTTTGTATCTCAAGTAGGAGAATTAAAATTAAATAAAAACTACACAGAGTTAAATTTAGAAGATACAGAATTAAACCCAGTTCGTTGTCCAGATCAAGAAATGGCAGCTAAAATGGAATCTTACATAAAAGAGATAAAAAAAGAAGGTGATACCATTGGAGGAGTAATTACGTGCGTAATACAAAATGTACCTATTGGCTTAGGAGAGCCTGCTTTTGATAAATTACATGCAGAATTAGGTAAAGCTATGTTAAGCATAAATGCTGTAAAGGGTTTTGAATATGGTAGCGGCTTTAACGGTGTAACTATGAAAGGCAGCGCACATAACGACCAATTTAATACAGATGGTACCACAAAAACTAATTTTAGTGGAGGTATACAAGGTGGTATTAGCAATGGTATGGATATTTATTTTAATGTTGCATTTAAGCCAGTAGCAACAATTATACAACCTTATGAAACTATAGATAATAAAGGAGATATAGTTAAAACCCAAGGTAAAGGTCGTCATGACCCTTGTGTAGTACCTAGAGCAGTGCCTATTGTAGAAGCTATGGCAGCATTAGTTTTGGCAGATTATACTCTAATTAACAACAGTACCAAGTAATTTTGATTACGGTTTAAGATTGAATTATTTTTAATAATTAACTATTATAATTATTGATTCAATTTTATTTGGAGCGTAACACTCCAAAATGGTATATTACTCACAAAAATTTATAAAAAATAAGTATGAAGAAATTGGAGCTGCACTGGCAGATTATGATTGGGATGTTTTTGGGAATCCTCTTTGGTTTTGGAATGGCACAACTCACATGGGGAAAGGATTTTATAATGGACTGGATAGGGCCGTTTGGACAAATTTTTGTAAACCTCTTAAAATTAATTGCCGTACCGCTTATTTTAGCTTCATTAATAAAAGGAATATCTGATTTAAAAGATATTTCTAAATTTAGAAATATTGGGTTTAGAACTATTGGTATTTATATGTTCACCACTGTAATAGCTATTACTATAGGCCTTGTTTTGGTAAATGTAATAGAACCAGGAGAGGGTATATCTGAAGATACAATTACCAAACTATCTAATACTTATGCAAATGATAGTAGTATACAAGGTAAAATATCAGAAGCTACAAACCAAAAAGAGCGTGGTCCGCTGCAGTTTTTGGTAGATATGGTACCAAGTAATGCTATAGCTGCAATGAGTAATAACAAACTAATGTTGCAAGTTATATTCTTTACTATTTTTATGGGCATATCTATGTTATTAGTAGGAGAAAAAAGATCTAAGCCATTAAAAGACTTTTTTGACTCTTTAAATGATGTTATCTTAAAAATGGTAGATTTAATAATGCTTGCAGCTCCTTTTGCTGTTTTTGCGTTATTAAGCCAGGTAGTTGTTACAGCAGATGATCCAGAAATTTTACAAAAACTACTTTCTTATTCTGGTGTTGTAATTTTAGGTTTGTTATTAATGATAACCTTTTATTGTTCACTAGTATATTTATACACAAAAAAGAATCCTATTTGGTTTTTAAAACAAATGAGTCCAGCTCAATTATTAGCTTTTTCTACTAGTTCTAGTGCAGCTACTTTACCAGTAACTATGGAGAGGGTAGAGGAGCACATTGGTGTAGACAAAGAAGTGTCTAGCTTTGTTTTACCTGTTGGGGCAACTATTAATATGGATGGAACAAGTTTATACCAAGCTGTAGCAGCTGTATTTATAATGCAAGTACTTTGGCCAGAAGGTTTAACATTTGGAAACCAATTGTCTATAGTAGTAACAGCTTTATTAGCATCTATAGGTTCTGCTGCAGTACCTGGTGCAGGTATGGTTATGTTGGTTATAGTTTTAGAGGCAATAGGGTTTCCTGCAGATTTATATCCGGTAGCTCTTGCACTAATATTTGCTGTAGACAGACCATTAGATATGTGTAGAACAGTTGTAAATGTTACTGGTGATGCTACTGTATCTATGATTGTTGCTAAGTCTGTTGGTAAACTACATAAAAATCCTAAAGCTAAAAATTGGGATGATAATTATGACGAAGTAAAGTAGCAAAAATACTTTTAATGTATAAAAACAGCATCAAACAACTAAGTTTGATGCTGTTTTACTTTTATAACGACATTGTCTTTAAAAATAATATCTAATGCGTCTGTATCAATACTAAAAATACCAGGTTTTAAACCCAATATATAAGCAATATGTTCTGGGTTATATTCATAAAAATCTTCACCTAATAATTGTACAACTTCTGCTCTAGTTTTACCAATTAGCATATTACTCTCAATAATATCAGCAGATAATTCATAACGTTGCTAAGGATTGTTGTTCCATTTTTGTTGATTAAACTGATGTTCAGGGTAGTAAGAAATTATTGCTATGTAACTAAATATGCTAATGAAGTATACTAGTGGAGCAAAAACGATAGATAGTCCTATTGCAGTATTTTTTTTATATTTTAAAGCAATTCTATTGCTTTTTTTTAAAGTCCAATTAAAAATGAAAAATAAGAAGATAGCTATAAATAGGATAATTAGTACGACCATAATTGTATATTGAATAAGTTTGTGAATTATAAAGAGATATGTTTGTTTTTAGGGTATTTAACTTCATAAGAGAAACGTTCTTTTTGGGTTTCTTTACTATTTAAATCTATTTTCCAAGTAAGTAAACCTTTAGCATCATTATAGTTTGCATTGTATGTTTCTATTTCACTTACTTTAATTTCTTTGTTTTCAGATAACGGTATTCTATCTATTAATTTTATAGTAACCGCTGTATTTTTATTATTCTTAATTTCTAAATCGTATGCTCTGTTTAATACACGATTATTACCTAATAAAGATTTACTTTTAAAGTTACGGTCTTGTTTTCTTGTAACTGTAATACCAGCATCTACGCCTAAAGAAACAACCATTTCCTTTGTTGTTTTGTATGGGTCTATTACTGTTTTACCTGCAAAACCTCCTTTAAAGTAAATGTTAGCCTCACCAGGCAATAAGTTGTATTGCTCCCAGTTTTTAAAAGAAGCAGTTAAAAATACATTTTCGTTTAGTACTGGTATTGCTAAATACTCGTATGTAGCATCTAAATTATAGGTGTTAATTTCTATAGCAATTATATCTCCGTCAGATTTAATAGAATATGGTTTTTTAATAGCAAAAGTTGTGTTGGTAACATCATCCTCTGTAGTACTCTTTTTAGTTGTAATTACAATAACACCATTATTAGCTCTAGAACCGTAGATAGCGGTTGCAGAAGTTCCATTTAATTTTTCTAAAGATTGTATATCATTAGTATCTATATCACCTTCTACAAAATCCTTTATTGGTACGCCATCTATAATATACAAAGGTAATTCAGGTTTATTTGTAGTTAAGGTAGATGTTCCTCTAACTTTTACGCCCGCTACTTTACCTTGTAAAGAACTAGAGTAACCTGTAACTATAACTTCGTCTAAGGTCTCATTGTTCTCTTGTAAAGTAGTATTTATTATAGATGCATAAATAGGTACTTCACTAGTTTCCATTCCTATGTAAGAAAACTGTAATTCTTGACCAGTATGGGTTGCTATGGTGTAGTTACCATCAAAATCTGTTTGCGTACCTATACTAGTACCTTTTATTAGTACATTACAGCCAGGTAGTGGTTGTCCGGATGCATCTGTAACCACACCTGTTACTTTTTTTACTGAAGGATTGTAATAATATTTATTTTTTTTAACAGCTTTAGCTTGATAGTTGTAACCATTTGTGAAATTTAAGTACTTAGTATCTATAACAGGCTTAGTTGTTTGTTTTATAGGGTTTCCGGTTGATAAATTAATTTTTACATTCTTCCATTCATTTCCTGTGTTTTGGTAGACATTAGCTTTGTACTTAAGTTGAAGATTACTGGCTGTATTTTTAGATTTAATATCGTATGTTGGTACCCAACCAGCATCAGAAACAACATAAGACAAAATTAAGTTTAAGTTAATGTCTACAGGAGCGTCAAATTTAACAACTAATTCTCCTTGTGCTATAGCAGGCCCAGTGGTAAGCTCTTTTACTTGTAAATTTAGGTCTCTAATTGTTGTACTTATTGTTGTAATTTCTTTATTTATAGTGAATATCTCATCTCTAATTTCAGTAATTCGTTTTCTGTAGTAAGTGCTTATTTGCTTTAATGTTTCTAAGTCTAAACTCTCTGTACTAGCGCTTACTTGTCTGTTTTTAGTAATTAATAATTCTTCTTCTTGTAAACCAGATATTCTATTTTTTAATAGTTGAATTTTTTCAGAAAGTAATTTAGCTTCATTTTGTAATTCTGTAGCTTCTGGTGTTACCATAAACTTATCCAAATAGTTGATGCCATAATCCATTGCTAAAATAGAAACAGACTGTAACCCGGATATTTGTATACTGTTTTCATCAATTTTAGAAGATAAACCAGTAAATTTTAACTCGGTTGTGCCTTCTTTAAGCATAAAGTTGCTTGTGCGTGTAATTTGCGCTCCGTTTAGGTAAACCGTTACTTTTTTAATTGTAGAAGGTGTTTTATTATCTGCGCCAAAAAATGTTATTGGCACAAGTAATAATAGGTAAAGTAGCTTTTTCATAAATAATAGTTTTTAAGGTTGTGTAAACCTAAATATTACTATTACCGTATAAAACAGCTAATTTGTAAAATGGTCTTTAGAGTGAGTAAACTATGCTTTTAAGCTAGTTTTAGTATTGTTTTTAAAAGATGAACTACTAGGAAGCTCAAACAACTCTAAATCAAAAAATGGAATAGCGGCAAGTAAGTGATCAAATATATCAGACATTATATACTCGTAGTTTTCCCATCTTTTATCACTACTAAAGGCATAAACCTCTAAAGGAATACCTTGTGGAGTAGGAGCTAATTGCCTAACCATAACCATCATATCTTTATTTATAGCAGAATGATTTTTTAAATACGTGTCTGCATATTTTCTAAAAAGTCCAATGTTTGTAAGGTTTCTTCCGTTTATTAAAATAGACTTGTCTATATTATTACTTGTATTAAAATCAGTAATACTCTCTTGTCTACTTTTAATATAGTCGGTAATAAGACTAATTTTTTTAAATTTTTGAATGTCTTTTGGTGCTAAAAAATTGATACTTTCTTGTTTAATAATTAAAGCACGTTTAATTCTACGTCCTGGAGAATTTGTCATTCCTCTCCAGTTTTTAAAAGAATCCGAAATTAAGGCATAGGTTGGTATGGTTGTAATGGTATTGTCAAAGTTTTGTACTTTAACTGTAGCAAGGTTAATTTCTATAACATCTCCATCTGCACCATAATTGTCAAAAGAAATCCAATCACCAATGCGTACCATATCATTTATAGATACTTGTATGCTTGCAACAAAGCCAAGTATGGTGTCTTTAAAAATTAATAATATTACAGCAGAGGCCGTACCTAAACCAGTTAAAAATTTCCAAAGTTCTATGTCTGTAAGTATAGATATAGCTAACAAAATACCAATAGACCATAAAAAGATCATAAATACCTGTATGTAGCTATCTATAGGTTTGTCTTTAAGGTTTGGTAATGTTTTAAAGAAATCTTTTAAAGTATTAAGCAAACTCCTAACTACCCACAGCGTTAATACAATGCCAAAAACTTCTAAACCTTTTAAAATTATGCCTTGTGCTTTTATAAAACCATTAAAAACAAATGGAATAGCGTTGTAAGCAATAATAATAGGTACTATATGCGCTACATTTCTTGGTACTTTGTTTTTAACCAAAAAGTCATCAAAATTTGTTTTAGATATGCTTGTAAATTTTGCAAATACAGAAATGAATATTTTTCTTAAAACGTAATCAAAAATATAAAGAACAATTATTAAAAGAAGTAGTAAAATTAATGTGTTCAAGTATTTAGCATAAACATCATCCAAACCAATTTCTACTAAATAATTGTAAAGTAAAGAAGATACTTGATTTAAACTATACATATAATTGTTTATATTTTTAATATTAAACTAGACATTGGTAATTGTAATAAAAGGAATTAACTAATCTAAAAATTTAGATTTTAGCTCTGGAGTAGGAATCATACAATTATTTTTTTTGCCAAACCAATTGTATCTATTTTTTGCAATAATAGTATATATCCAATCTCTAAAACTAGCAGGAATTAGCTCTAAAATCCATAATAAAGACCAAATACCTCCAAATGAACGTCCAATTTTTAGAGCGGCAGACGATTTTACATAATATGCAATATTGGGCTCTATTAGTATAATAGAATCTGTTTTTTCCATATCAATATTACGTGTAGAAAAAAAATTATGTGCAATTTCTCCTTGTAATGTAGCAAATCTAAATTCATCTTTTTTATCATGTTTAATAATAAACTGTATAGCGTTGTTGCATAAATTGCAAACGCCATCAAAAAGAATTATTTTTTTATCTAAATCCACCCTGCAAAGATAAAATACCTACAGTAAAAAAGAGTGTTTTTATAATGAATTTAAGAAATCACCTAAATCTGTTTCTTTGCCTAAACTTAATTTCTTTTTAAGCCTATATTTAGATTTTAAAATACTATCTGGCAATACATTAAAAATGGCTGCAATTTCTTTAGTAGACAAGTTCATTCTTAAAAATGCAGCAAGTCTAATTTCTTTCTCAGATATATCTGCATAAATAGCTTTTAGTTTGTTATCAAAATCGTTATGAACATCTGCAAAATAAGATTTAAATAAGTCCCAGTCTTTATCATCTGCAGTTTGCTTTTTAAGTAACATTAAAATGCGTCTAAACTCTAATTTAAATTTTTCGGGATTATTTTTTAACTCTTTTAAGTTTTCTAATAGTTCTTGTGTAAAAGTATTTTTTTGTACCAAGTGTACCGTTAAACTTGCTAATTCTTTTTGTTTGTGTTCTATTTCTTTACGGTATAATTCATCTTGTTTTTTTTGTGTAACAATGTCCTTTTTCATACGCTGCCTGTAAATAAAAAAGATCATAATAGAAATAGAAAGAACAGAGAACATACCTGCAGCATAAAGACTAGTAGTTAAGGTTTTTAACTTGTTTTGCTGCTGTAAATTTTTAATTTCTTCTTCATTTAAAGCTAATGAAGTTTGTTTTTTTTCGGTTTCGTAAATGGTTTTAAGCTCTTCAATTTGCTGTACGTTTTTTAAGTTATAAATACTGTCTTTATAATTTTGATGATTTTTTAAGTCCTGTAATGCTAAACTATTATTGCCAAGTTTTTCATAAGCTAATGAACGTAATTTGTAATTTTCCATTAAATAATCTAACCTCTTTGAAGGTGTAGATTTTTCTATAGCCTTATCTAAATATGTTATTGCTAATTTTGGTTTATTAAGGTCTAAATAAAGTGTTCCTAGTTCTTTTAAAACATCAATATAATTGTATAAAAAGCCTTCTCTTTCATGAAATCTTAAACTTTCTTCTAAATAAACTTTAGATTTTTCAAAATCTCTAGATTCCCTGTATAAAGATCCTATATTAGTGTATAGCATTGCTTCATTAGATTTTAAACCGTGTTTTTGAGCAATTTTTAAACTTTCTCTAAAATGCAAAATTGCTTTGTCAAAATCTTTTAAGTTACAATATGTAGATCCAATTTGTAAATGCATATTACACATCCATATACTATCATCATTTAATTTATATACCTCCAGTGCTTTATTATAATATGATATAGCCTCGTTGTAATTGCCAATGTGGCTTTGTATTTCACCAATTCTAGCTGTAATATCAGCAATACGTATTGCACTACCATTTATAGAATCTAAAATTTTTAAAGATTCCATATACATTTTTTGAGATAATCTATACTGTCCCTTACTTAAATATACACTTGCAATATTTCCAATAGTATGACCATATAACCCAATTTTATTATTTTTTTTATAAATATTTTTGGCTTCGTTAAACATATCTAAAGACTTGTCTAAATTAGAGTTTAGTCTTTCTATATCTGCTAATTCATTAAGTCCCATAGCAAAAGAAACATTATCGTTAATTTCTTTTGCTAACGACATAGCAATTTTGTGATAATAAATTGAAGAATCCATTTTATGTAATACCTTATATGCTAAAGCGCTATTGTAGGCATTAGAAATAGTTTTTTGCTTATTGGATATAAGCTTAGCAATTTTATAAGCTTCTAGAGAGTATTTTAAAGATAGTTTTGGATTTTTATATTGAAGAATTGAATGTAGACTGTCTAATATTACTAATTTTTGCGATGAGGATATTTCTGTGTTTAATATATTTTTTAAACTATCTATTTCTTTATTAGATTGACTGAAAGAAAAAGTTGTAACACTTATTACCAAAAAGGTAATTATTAAGGTTTTCATAGGTTATTTCTGATAAAGTTAATTATATAAAGAATAAAATAATTGGGGACTTTACCTTTTTTCTTTGGTTCTAAGGTATTGATTTTTTATTTTTTTTATGATTTTAATTTTCATCAATCTTTGCTTGTCTATATCTTTTGTGAGATTTTTACCTCGTTATTTAAGCAGTAATGTATTGTGTATACCTTTGTTATATAGTGTTTTATTTTGTTTTTTGTAGTTTAAATGTAAATAAATATTTGTCCTGATGTTTATTTATTTAAAATTGATTTGTCCATACTTTGTCTATTATACATCTGATGTATTGGGGGTAATTAAAATATACTTTTGAGCTTTCAAATCTTAAAATAATATATTATGAAGCAAATGCATTCATATAGATCAAAAACAAACCTACTAATGTTTTTGTTTCTATTAGCGTCAGTATTATCTTGTAGTAAGGATGATGATTCTCAGCAAAAAAATAATGAATCCGAAAAGAGTAGTTTTAATGCTGTTCTTGCTGTTGGTGAAGATTTAGAAGATCCAATACAACAACAGCTAGAGGTTTCTTCTACACAAAGTGAGCAAGCAATTACTACAACAGACGATCAAGGTAACTCAACTGTAGAAAACTGGAGTTGCACTACAACTACTTATGATTTAAAAAGGGAATCTGGTGGAGAAGATGGTTTTCCTTTATTTAGTCCAAATGCTAAAATAATTTATCCAGGTAGCTTGTTACAGGGAAAAACACTTAAAAATACAACTCCAGACGTAATAGCTGTAGGTAGAGCAGGTGGGACGGTATCTTATGATTTGGTTAACGGTAATATATCTAGTACTGTAACTGTAGATGTGGTGTCTAAAAGTAGTATACAAGATGCTATGAACCAGATTATTGCAGCATCACCAGACGTAACGCCAGCAAATTTTACTTTTGAGTATGAACAAGTACAAAGTAGAGAGGCTTTAGCTATTAGTATGGGATTGGATGTTAAGTCTGCTTTTGTAAAAGCAGGTGCTAGTTTTGATTTTAAAAACGGAGATGATAAAAATAGAATTTTAGTAAAATTAAAACAAACGTTTTATACTATGTCTATGAACTTGCCAACTAGTAAGGACGATTTGTTTGCAGACACAGTAACTCCAGAAGATTTAGCAAAATATGTGCAAGAAGATAATCCTGCCACATACATTAGTGATGTTACCTATGGTAGGGTTTATTATATGTTAATAGAAACAAGCTCATCTTACCAAGAACTTAATGTAGCTGCTAATGCTAGTTTTGGCGTTTTTAGTACAAAAGTAAAAGCAGAATTAGAAGTTGATCACTTAAAAGAATTAAAAAATGTTAATATAAAAGTAATTGCATTTGGCGGAGATACAGAGTCTACCATTTCTACAATAGGAGAAACCAATTTAAGTTCTCTAGTAAGTTTGCTATCAAAAAGCGCAAATATTGGGTCTGGTTTACCAATAAGTTATGTAGTACGTAGTGTAAATACAAATCAAATAGTTGGTATACAACTTGCTACACAGTATAATGAAACTAATTGTGAGCCTCTTTTTGATAATGGCGAACCAATACAGACAAAGCACTGGAGAGGCAATATTTTAAATAAAATGGGAGGCGTTGGTGCAGCTTTTGAGCGTAATAAAGGAGAGTTTATACTTATAAATACGTCTGGAGATAAATATATGCGCAGTTTTAACGGCGCTTTAGAAGGTCCTTTTTCTGTAACTGATTTGTTTGGTGGCGAATACCCATTCTTTACTGGTGATAAGGACAGTGGAGAGTTTGATGGTATAGGAGCTATTGTAAATATTAGAAACAATAGTAAAGAAGATAGCATAGATAATGAAAGGCAATTTTTAGCAGTTTCAAAAAGTGGTTTGCAGTTTAAATACGCTAGTGGAAATTCTTGGGAAAGTTTTACTAGTATAGCAGATTTATCTGTTGAAAAAATAAACACTATAGGGGATAATCCTTTTGGTGTTAGTGGCATTGGAGCAGTATTAAATGTTTTTTACGAGGTAGAAGACAAAGAGACCGGTTATTATAAAAGTTCATTACACTTTTTTAATAAGGTTGGTACTAAACAAACTTTGTTTTGGTCAGGAAGTAGATATGGAAAAGGTGGAGAGATTAGTCATTCATATGATTTAACTTCAACTTCTAGTCAGTATAAAAACATACCTTTTACTGCTATTGGTGCGGCATTAAGATTTGATGTTGGAGGCAGCAAAAAATATATAATATTTGATATAACTGGTACAAAATACATAGTTTCTAGTAATAATACGGGTGATTATTCTCCAATTTTTATTCTCTAAGTGTTTAATAAAATACCTTTAGATAGCTAATTCTAAATTATTTCCAAATTTTACTTTCCTACTTATGATTGCATTTAATTATGCATTGGTCCTTAATAACTGTTAATAATTATATAGGATTGAGTTAGTGTAACTGGGCAATTTAACTATTGCTCAGTTTTTTATTGGGTATAAATTCTAGTTTTAGAAGCTCATTGATATTTAAAAAAGAATAGTAGGGTAGGTATAAAACACAGAAAAATCTTAAATTAAACAAGTAAGAATTACTTTTTTTATATTAAATAGTGACATTTACAAGTATATACTTTTGTAAGTATGCATTATTTATAAATAATTACGCAGCCATATCCTTAATGTATTATTTTTTGATAATATTTTAGATTGAGAAATTAATGTAAACTAGAAAACACTTCATTTAATTTATTGTTAATCAATATTTTGAATAAAAATTAAATTTATTGACATCTTTTTTATGTAATTGTACGTATATAAATTGCAATCAAGAAAAATCTTTGTAATTATTAAGATTTTTTGAAGAAAAATGAAGAAAGTATATGCTTGTCCATACTTTGTCCATAGTATTTTCTTTATAAAAGCATTGATAAAAGCTACTTTTGTAGTGTGAGAATATAACATTAAACTAAATATGGTTTACCCAAAATATTTAGTTTTAAAAGTTGGGGAACAGTCGGCCTCTTAAGTAGTTTTGTAAACTTCATAATACTTAATGCTGGCTGTTATTTTTTAGCCTGTACCAACTCTAATTTATCTACACTTACACTAGTAGTAAATAATCCATAATTTACAACAGCTTTATTCTTTTCTAAAGTATCTATACTACCAACAGCTTTACCATCTAGTAAACGGACTCTGTCACCAACTTTAAAAATATACTTAGGTTTTAGTTTTTCTTTTACAATAGCCTTTTTCTTTTCTACTTTTTTCTTTTCGCGTATTACCTCTACCTTTTTGGCTACTTCTTGTTCTACTAACTTCTTTTTAGCTTTTTGTGCTTTTACTTCTTTAGCTGTTTTCTTTTTTCTTTTACTATTTTCAGTTTCTACAATGCGTAATAGTTCAGATATTACTACTTTCTTTTTCTTATCCTGAAAATATTTCTCTGCAGCATCATTAACCTTATTACCTAAATAAATCATACGTTGGTTATGGTCATACAATTCTTGGTAATTTTCTAGTTTAGATTTAATTTTTGTATTTAGCTCTTCAAGTCGTCTAGATTCTTGTCTAGCTTTACTTTCTTCTTCTTGTAATCTAGAACCAGTTTTTTCCATTTTGCTTCGCTCTTTTTGCATTTTAGCAATAGTAGCATCAAAACGTACTTTACCTCGCTCAATTTTCTTTTTAGCTTTATTAATTAAGCTATAGGGAATACCGTTTTTTTGTGCAACTTCAAAAGTAAAAGAACTACCTGCCTGCCCTAAAACAAGTTTAAAAGTTGGTTCTAAACTTTTAGCATCAAACAACATATTGGCATTTGTAGCGTGCGGTAATTCATTTGCTAACATTTTTAGGTTTGCATAATGTGTGGTAATTACACCATAAGCACCACGGTCATAAAAGACTTCTAAAAAAGTTTCTGCCAATGCACCACCAAGTTCAGGATCACTACCTGTACCAAATTCATCAATTAAAAAAAGTGTTTTATCATTACACTTTTTTAAAAAGCTGTTCATATTTTTAAGCCTATAACTATAGGTACTTAAGTGGTTTTCTATAGATTGATTATCTCCAATGTCTGTCAATATTTTTTCAAATAAACAGACCGTACTACGTTCATGCACCGGAATTAGCATACCGCTTTGCAACATTACTTGTAGCAAACCAATTGTTTTTAAGGTAATACTTTTACCACCAGCATTAGGGCCAGAGATTACAATAATTCTGTTGTCTTGTTTTAGCTCTATAGTTTGTGGCCAAGTTTTTTCGTTTTTTCTGGTATTTGTTAGGTATAAGAGTGGGTGGTAAGCGTCTCGCAAATACATTTCTCTTTCTTCACTTATTTTTGGTAAAAGAGACTTTGTATCTTGTGCATATTTGGCTTTTGCAGCAGTAACATCGGTCTGTGCAAGGTATTCTTGGTAACTGGCCAATACGTAATCAAAAGGTTTTATAGCAGCTGTTAATTCTTTTAAAATACGATTTACTTCCTCTTTTTCATCGTATTCTAAATTGTTTAATTCTCTACTATGGCGCAATGTAGCTTCAGGTTCTATGTAAACAATACTACCAGTTTTAGAAGCTCCCATAACGGCACCTTTTACCTTTTTGCGGTACATTGCTTTTACAGCTAAAACACGCCTGTTATCTACAACAGATTCTCTAATTTCATCTAAATAATCTGCCGAGTTATAAGAGTTTAATGCAGATATAAAACTACCATTAATTTTACCTTTTACCGCATTAATTTCTCTTCGTAAATCATACAGTTTACTAGAAGCTTTATCTTTAACCTCACCAAACTTATCTATAACAGCATCAATTGCATTTGGTATTTCTGGCAACACATTTAGCGTTTCAGAATAGCTATGTAATAGTGGATAATATTCTTTAAATTTTTTAAAAAACTTAGTATGTATAACTACAGTATTACAAATACTGCTAATTTTTTTAAAGCCTCCAATTTCTAAGGTTGCATTTTCTATTTTTAATAAATGTAATTCTTTTGTAATAGTATCAAAACCGTGATTAGGAATTCGGTTTTCATTATCATAAGACGCTACATACTCATTAGTTTTCCCTAATTGCTTTATAATTTCTTCTTTATCACTAAAAGGAGCTATTTCTAAAGCCAACTCTTTACCTAGTTCTGTACTACAGCGCAAGTTAATGTGTTCTAATACGGTATTAAACTCTAGGTCTTGAAGTGTTTTAGGGTGAATTTTATGCATTGTATAATTTTAAGCCTTGCAAAGGTAAAGATAAGTGATGAAACTGTGAATTTGTAGTATTTATTTTAGGCGTTAAATTTCCAAGCTAAAATTCTACTTTTTTTATTGCCTTGCTCCATAGGTACTATAAAATAACTAGCTTTTAGTTTAGTAAGTTGTTTTTGTAATTTAGGTAAATTATCACTTTTAGAAACCAAGCTAGTAAAAACAGTAACTTGGTCTTTAAACAAAACACTCTCTTTTATTAACCTTTTTAAAAATAATGCTTCACCACCATTACACCATAGCTCGTTAGCCATACCACCAAAGTTTAGCTCTAACCCATTAGCTTGCTTTCCTAAATTTTTTAGTTTGCGTTGTGTACCTTTTGTAGCTTCTTTTTCTGATGAATGAAAAGGCGGATTACACATTGTAAAGTCAAACTTTTCATTTGGTTTAATTATACCAGTAAAAATGTTTGCATTACTATTTTGTTTCCTTATTTCTATGCTATCTATTAGGTTAGTGTTTGCTGCTACAATTTGTTTGGCATTAGTAACTGCGGTTTCATTAATATCTGCGCCAACCATTTGCCAATTGTAAATTGTTTTACCTAAAATTGGATAAATGCAATTTGCACCAACACCAATGTCTAAGCCTTTAATTGTATCCTTTATATTTTCTTTAGCAAGTATATCTGCTATATGATGTATATAATCTGCACGTCCGGGAATGGGAGCACAAAGGTAATTTTTAGGTATACCCCAATGGTTTATGTTATAATGTAACTTTAATAAGGCCTTATTAAGGTGTAAAACTGCTTCCGAATTAAAAAAGTCTATTGTCTTGTTATTAAATTTATTATCAGTTATATACAGGCTTAACTCTGGATGTTTCTCAATTAACTTATTAAATTGATATGGTGTATTATGTAGATTTTTTGGATGCACAGCTACTATTTTTTACAAATGTAAGATGATATCTAAAGAGATCACCCATTTTTTTATGCATTCTAGCAAAAAGAGTACCTATCTTTGTGCAAAATTATATTATGTCAAAAAAGTTTTCTAAACTAGGAGTATCTACTCCTCTTCTAAAAAGTTTAGCCGAATTAGAGATTACAACTCCTACAGAAATACAAGTAAAATCTATACCAGTATTATTAGAAGCTAACAAAGATTTTGTTGGTTTAGCAAAAACAGGAACAGGTAAAACAGCAGCTTTTGGTTTACCTCTTATACAATTAATAAATACAGAAAGCGCAAATATACAAGCAGTAATAGTTGTTCCCACAAGGGAGTTAGGACAACAAATTTACAGTAATTTAGTTTCTTTTGCTTCACATATGCCTGCCGTTTCTATAGCGTCTGTATGTGGGGGAACACCTATAAAACCACAAATAGAGCGATTAAAAGAAAACACACATATTGTTATTGCTACTCCTGGTAGATTAATAGATTTGCTTAAGCGTAATGCCATAACTATTAATAGTGCTAAATATTTGGTTTTAGATGAGGCAGATGAAATGGTAACCTCTTTAAAAGATGGTTTAGATACTATTGTTGCAGCATTGCCCAAAGACAAAAGAACTATATTGTTTACAGCTACAATGCCTGGCACAATTAAGCAAATAGTACAAAACTACTTATCTAAACACGTTACACAGGTTAGTGTAAATATGGAGACGGTTGGTAATACTAGTATAGATCACCAGTATGTTGTTGTAGAACCTATAGAAAAACTAGAGGTTTTAATGCACTTTTTAAACTCTAAAGAAGGCCAAAGAGGTATTATATTTTGTAAAACAAAAGCAGCAGTAAATAAATTAGCTAAGAATTTAGCAATAAATAAATTTTCTTCTGGTGCTTTACATGGTAGTTTAACTCAACCTATAAGAGATCGTATAATGGGTCAGTTTAGAGAAGGGCACATAAAAATACTAGTTGCAACAGATTTGGCAGCACGTGGTTTAGATGTAAAAGAAATTACCTATGTTGTAAATTATCATTTACCAGATGTTTATGAAACTTATGTGCACAGAAGTGGACGTACAGCAAGAGCAGGAGCAGATGGTTTTTCGTTAACAATACTACAGAAAGAAGAGGAGCAAGACATAGCAGAGTTTGAAAATGAATTAGGCATAACGTTTAAAAAGTTTAAAAAAGCTGATGCAGCTAGCATAGAAGAAAATAATACGCTTTTATGGGCTAGAAAAATTTTTAAAACAAAACCTAATCACACTATTTCTCCAGAATTTAAAGAAAAAGTACATACCATTTTTCATCATTTAACTAAAGAAGAATTGGTAGATAAAATTTTAGCAAATCAATTAGGGCAAACCAAAAAACTTGGTTCTGCACCATCAGAAGATAACAACTTTACGCTTTAATAGCATAAAAAGTATGGCAAATACAATAAAAAATAGGGAAGATATTTTACAAAAATTAAATATTCACCAATTAAATCCAATGCAGGAAGAGGCTCTTTCTGTAATAGAAAATACAACTAATACGGTATTATTATCGCCAACAGGAACAGGTAAAACACTTGCTTTTTTATTACCTTTAATAGATAGGTTAAATCCAGATTTAGAAGAAATACAAGCTTTAATTCTAGTACCTTCTAGAGAATTAGCTATACAAATAGAACAAGTTATTCGTTCTATGGGTTCTGGTTACAAAGTTAATGCTGTTTATGGTGGTAGGTCAATGTCTAAAGATAAAATAGAGCTAAAACATACTCCTGCAATTCTAATTGGTACACCTGGTAGAATAGCAGATCATTTTGATAATGAACGTTTTTCTACAAACTTTATTAAAACGTTGGTTTTAGATGAGTTTGACAAGTCTTTGGAAACTGGTTTTGAAGAGCAAATGAAATATATAATTGGGTTGCTTCCTAGTTTAAATAGGCGTATTTTAACCTCTGCAACACAAGGAGTTACTATTCCTAAATTTGTTAGGTTAGACAAAGCTGTTACTATTAATTTTTTAAAAGAAACTACTAATAAATTAGCTGTAAAAACGGTTGTTTCTCCTAATAGAGACAAATTAAGAACCCTACTTAATTTATTAAATTATGAAGGTAATAGTCCAGGAATTATTTTTTGTAATCTTAGAGAGAGTATAAAAGGAGTTAGCAAATTTTTAGACAAAAATAATATTACGCACGGCTGTTTTCATGGAGATATGGAACAGAAAGATAGAGAACGATCTTTATTAAAATTTAGAAACGGTACTTATGATGTTATTGTAGCTACAGATTTGGCTGCTCGTGGTATAGATATTCCAGAAATGAAATATATTATTCATTATGAACTTCCTTATAAAAAAGAAGAGTTTATACACAGAAATGGTAGAACAGCACGTGTAAACTCTAAAGGTACTGCCTATGTATTAAAATGGGAAGAAGAAAACTTACCAGATTTTATAAAAAATGCTCCTGTAGCAAAAATTAATAAAACAGGAACAAGAAAACCGCCATACTGGACAACATTATTTATCTCAGGAGGAAGAAAAGATAAAATATCTAAAGGAGATATTGCTGGCCTGTTTTTTAAGCAAGGTAATATTAATAAAGATGAATTGGGGGTTATAGAGCTTAAGCAAGACTGTACTTTTGTTTCTGTACCTGCAACTATTGCACCTAAGCTTGTAAATAAATTAAACAATACAAGGCTAAAAAAGAAAAAAGTTAGAATAAGCATTATTTAAGGATGAACGATGAAACCACTGGTGCAAATAATGCATTACAACAAGAAGAAATAGATAAGTGTATTTCTGTTTTAGAACATTTAATTACTAATACAGATGAAATTTTTGAAATTTCTAAAGAGAAAAGAACCGCTTTAATTAAAGCTGCAGGTCAGCTTTCTAGACCCAATAGAGACGAGTTTTCTCGCAGAAAAAAAGATGCCAAAAAAGCGCAAAAGCGTAAACAAGATGCTAAAGACCGTAATGCTCGTAAAGAAACTGGTATACGTAGTGCTCGTGAAGCTGTAGTTTTTGTTGCTCCTAAACTGTTGCCTCAGGCAGATTTGTCTAATCAAAAAGAATTGGTGTTAGAGTCGCCAAGAAACTGTTACGTTTGTAAAGACTTGTTTACTAAGCTGCATCATTTTTATGATCAAATGTGTACTAGTTGCGCAGATTTTAACTATGCTAAACGTTTTCAAACAACAGATTTAAAAGGTCAGGTTGCAGTAATAACAGGTTCTAGATTAAAAATTGGTTACCACATAACACTAATGCTTTTACGTGCTGGTGCAACTGTTGTAGCAACAACTAGGTTTCCGGTAGATTCTGCTTTGCGTTTCTCTAAAGAAGAAGATTTTACACAATGGGGACATCGTTTAAAAATTCATGGTTTAGATTTAAGGCACATACCTAGTGTAGAGATCTTCTGTAACTTTATAGAGCAAAAATATGAGAATTTAGATATTCTTATTAATAATGCAGCGCAAACAGTGCGTAGACCAGCAGGTTTTTATACACACTTAATGGCCAATGAAGAAAAACCAATTTCTGATTTACCAAAGTATGCAGCAGATTTATTGCAAGACCACGTAGGTTGTATGCAAGAGCTTAAGGCACTAACTTCTGGAGCATCACCCAATAAAAATATGCCAGTAACTTGGCATGGTCCAGAACCAGGAATAGGAATTAGAGCTTCGGCTAAATTATCGCAAATTCCGTATAGTTTTGATAATTCATTACAAACTTCAGAAGTTTTCCCTGAAGGAGAGTTAGATGCAGATTTACAACAGGTAGATTTACGTAAAACAAATAGCTGGCGTTTAAAACTTGGGCAAATAGAAACTACAGAAATGATAGAAGTACAATTGGTAAATTCTGTGGCTCCTTTTGTGTTATGTAACCGACTTTCTGAAGTAATGAAGAAAGAGAATACAGGTAAAAAACACATTATAAATGTTTCTGCTATGGAAGGTAAATTTCATAGGTTTTTTAAAGAAGACAGACACCCACATACAAATATGGCAAAAGCAGCTTTAAATATGCTTACCCATACCGCAGCAGGCAGTTTGGCTAAAGATGGTATTTATATTAATGCTGTAGATACTGGTTGGGTTACAGATGAAGATCCTGCAGAATTATCTAAAAGAAAAGTGGAATTACATGATTTTCAGCCTCCTTTAGATATTGTAGATGGTGCAGCACGTGTAATGGACCCGTTAATAGATGGTATTAATACAGGTAAACATTGGAGTGGTAAATTTTTAAAGGATTACCGACCTATAGATTGGTAGCCTTTTAAAAAGATAGTATTATTTAAATTGAAGTTAAACTTCTGTTAGGCTTTGTTAAACACTCTTTATTGATGTTCATTTTTTGTAAATTATAACATATTGATGATTTCATCAAAAAAACAATATGTATAACAAATTTTTAAAAATAATATAGAATGATAAAACCTAGAGAAAAAGCACCAGAACTTAGTATTAAATTAGTAAATGATAGTACTTGGAAATTAAGTGAACAATCTCCTGAAAATTTTACTTTAATTCTTTTTTATAGAGGTAAACATTGTCCTGTTTGTCAAAAACAATTAGAGCAAATGCAAAAATCGCTTCCTAAATTTACAGAACGTGGAGTAAATGTAATTGCAATAAGTTCAGATACAGAAGAAGTAGCAAAAGAAACTTATAAAGATTGGGATATTGATGATATTCCGCTTGGTTATGGTTTGTCTATTGATGAAGCAAGAAAATGGGGCTTATTTATTTCTAGCGGAATAAAAAAAGAACCAGATTATTTTACAGAACCAGGCTTGTTTTTGCTATCACCAGATTCTACAGTTTATTGGGAGTCTATACAATCTATGCCATTTGGGCGTCCGGAATTTAGAGATGTTTTAGGAGGTATAGACTACATTTTAAAAGCCAATTATCCTGCAAGGGGAGAAGCATAATTTTTTTGTATAAACACCCTAAAATGGTAACGCACAGCTAATTGGTAAAGTGGTATAAAAATTATGTTGCAATATTATCTTTAAGTTAACTGATTATAAAGTATTTAAATAAATTTTGGTGGTACGCTTCTTTAGTAGTACTTTTGCTATAAATTAATATATTATAAATACAATACAATGAGTAAAGGAACAGTAAAATTCTTCAACGATGAAAAAGGATTTGGTTTTATCACAGAAGAAGGTTCAGGTAAAGACATCTTTGTACACATCTCAGGTTTAGTAGACGAAATTCGTGAAGGCGATGAAGTTGAATACGAGGTTACAGAAGGTAAAAAAGGTTTAAACGCAGCAAACGTAAGAGTTTTATAACATATACTATAAGAGCTTTAAGCTAAGAGTCTATTCTAAGGAATAGACTCTTTTTTTTTGCTAATTTTTAACACATAAACTAAGTAAATATCAACCTAAAAAATAAGCTTATTTTGTACCTTTATAGTACAATTTAAACTTATGGGAGATAAAAAAAAAGTAGTAGTTATAGGTGCTGGTTTTGGCGGTATAACTATAGCAAAAGCTTTTAAAAACAAAAATGTAGACGTACGTCTAATAGACCAAAACAATTACCATAATTTTCAACCTTTAATGTATCAAATAGCTACTGGAGGTCTTGAGCCAGATAGTATAGCATATCCTGTTAGGCGTATTTTTAGGGGCTATAACAATGTTACCTTTAGAATGGCAAATGTTAACTCTGTAAATGCAACAACTAAAGAGCTACAAACATCTATAGGAACAATTAAGTATGATTATTTGGTTATAGCAACAGGGAGTCAAAACAATTTCTTTAATTTTGAACCTGTAAAGAATGATTTACTTACTTTAAAGTCTATTCCAGATGCATTAAACTTAAGAAGCTATATTTTTCAAAATCTAGAAAAAGCTTTAGCTAAAAAAGATAAAGAACCCTTAGAAGAAATATTAAATATAGCTATTGTAGGTGGTGGACCAGCAGGTTTAGAATTGGCTGGTGCCCTTGCAGAAATGAAAAAGCACGTTTTACCTAAAGATTTTCCTGATTTAGACATTTCTAAAATGACTATAAATTTGTACGAAGCTTCTCCGCATCTTTTAAATGTAATGTCTAAAGATGCCTCAGAAAAAAGTTTACTGTATTTAACTAATTTAGGGGTAAATGTACATTTAAACTCCAGAGTAAGCTCATATGAGAATAATAAGTTACAAATAGGTGATAACAGTTTTTATACAGATACTGTAATTTGGACAGCTGGTGTAAAAGCAGCTCCAATAGAAGGTTTGCCAAAAGAGGCTATAATAGGAGGTAACCGCATTGCAGTTGACGCATACAACCAAGTAGTACAAACTAAAGATGTTTTTGCAATAGGTGATGTTGCTGCACATATCTCTGAAGAGGACCCTAAAGGTTTACCAATGTTAGCTCCAGTAGCACAGCAGCAAGGTGCGCATTTGGCAAAAAATATAATGAAATTGGTAAATAATGAAAAACCAGAACCTTTTGTTTATGTAAACAAAGGAGTAATGGCTACCATAGGCCGTAAAAAAGCAGTGGTAGATTTACCTAAGTTTAAATTTCAAGGAACTTTTGCTTGGATTGTGTGGATGTTTATACATATTATGTCTTTGGTAGGTTTTAAAAATAAAATATCTGCTTTTATGGGATGGATGACTAATTATTTTACTTATGATAGGCCATTAGGATTAATTATTAGGCCATTTACAAAAAGAAAATAATATTCTATTGTAGTTTATAGATTGATAATCAATTAAAAAGATGTAATTTCGCGGCTGGTTTTAAAAAAAACACCCGAATGAAACGTATAAATCAATATAAAAAGATGTTTTCTGTAGAGAATTCTATAGATCTTAAGTCGTTAAAAACTAGCTACAGGAAGCTGGTTAAAGAATGGCACCCAGATAAGTTTCAGGAAGGAGACGCAAAACGTGAAGAGGCTGAGATTAAAAGTAGAGAAATTATAGATGGCTACCATTTTTTGGTAAGCATTGCTCCAGAGACTAAGTTGGCTAATGCAGAAGAGTATAAAGCTTTGACAACTGCTTCTGGTATTTTAGACTTTCAACACAAGGGTCAGCTTTTAGAAATTACTTTTTTAGACGGTACTACTTATGAGTATTTTGGTGTTCCTAAAAAAATATACATTAAAATGATTAACTCAGACAAGATTTATCGTTTTGCAAAACGCAACATATTTGAGTCTTATATGTACCGTAAATCTAAAAAAACAATGCAAGAAGCATAGTAACTTATATGTTTAAGTTGTAGTAGCTAAATTGTTGTTTTTGTAATATATAAAGTTAAAAAAACAATTTTTATTGTGTTTGTTATACATTAAAAAGCCCGTAAACTAATTTGTTTACGGGCTTTTATATTTAGGTGTAAAATATCTTGTTTACTTATTTAATTCTGCAACTAGTTTTTCAGCAACTAACTCAGACGAAGCCGGGTTTTGACCTGTAATTAAATTACCGTCTTGTATTGCATATGCAGCCCAATCTTCTTTTTTAGAGTAAATACCACCATTTTCTTTTAACATATCTTCAACTAAAAATGGTACTACATCTGTAAGTTGTACGGCTTCCTCTTCAGAATTTGTAAATCCTGTTACTTTTTTACCTTTTACTAGTGGGTTACCATCTACATCTTTAACACCTTTTAAAGCAGCAGGAGCATGACAAACAAATGCCACTGGTTTTTTCTGTGCATTAAATTTTTCAATTAATGCAATAGATTTTTCATCGTTGGCTAAATCCCATAAAGGACCGTGACCACCAGGATAAAATACAGCATCAAAATGATCTGCATTCATATCTGCTAAAACCTTAGTGTTTGCAATTTTAGCTTTTGCATCTGCATCGTTATTAAAACGCTCTGTGTCTTCTGTAGCTGCATCAGGAGAATCACTACTTGGATCTATTGGAGCAGCACCACCTTTTGGTGTAGCCATAGTAATTTCTGCGCCTTTATCTAATAAATTGTAATATGGATTAGCAAATTCCTCTACCCAAAATCCTGTTTTTTTACCAGTGTCTCCTAATTTATCGTGTGATGTTAAAACAAATAATACTTTCATTTTTTTATCTTTTTTTAATTCTGTTTTTTCTTCTAAAACTTTTTCAGAAGATTGTTTTTCTTTTTTGTTATTGCAAGCTGTAACTGTTAATATAACAAGTGCAATAACTGCTGTTTTAATTAAATTCATTTTAGCAATTTAGTATGCCATTTTTACAATTTTTTCTGCATCTTCTGGCAATAATGCTTGGCGCTCACCTAATTTCCAGCCACGTTCTGTAAAACGTTTGGCTATTTCTTCTGCAGTACCTTCATAATCTTTTGTATAGTCAGATAATTTAGTATCTATACCTAATTGGTGAAAGAATGCCTCAGTTTTTTCTATAGCAGCATAAGCTTTATCATCAATACTACCTTCCGTTACATTCCAAACACGTTCTGCATACTGTGCTAATTTTTCCTTTTTAGCTTCAAAATTGTATTTGTAATGACTAGGAGTAACTACTGCTAATGTACGTGCGTGGTCTATACCAAACAAAGCTGTTAACTCGTGTCCCATCATATGTATTGCCCAGTCTCCAGGAACTCCTTGTTGTATTAAGCCGTTTAAAGCCATTGTACAACTCCACATAAAGTTAGATGCAGCTTCATAATTTGTTGGGTCTTCTACTACAGTAGGCGCAACCTCTACTAATGTTTGTAAAATACTTTCTGCAAAACGATCTTGTAAAAGTCCGCCTGCTGGGTAGGTCATATACTGCTCTAAAACGTGTGTAAAAGCATCTGTAATACCGTTTGCTAATTGGCGCTTAGGAATAGATGTAATTACTTGTGGGTCTAGTATAGAAAAAGTAGGGAACAATGCTGGTCCGCCCATAGATAGTTTTTCTTTGGTTTCTTCTCTAGACACTACCAAGCCAGAATTCATTTCAGAACCTGTAGCTGGTAACGTTAGTACTGTTCCAAAAGGTAAACCTTTGTTAGGGCGCTCTTTGTTTTTTAGCATTTTCCAAGGCTCTTCACCTTCATACAAAGCCGCAGCAGATAAAAATTTGGTACCATCTATTACAGAACCACCACCAACAGCTAATAAATATGTTACATTTTCCTCTTTAATAACTTTTAGTGCTTCCATAAGTACATTGTACTCAGGATTTGCAGGAATACCACCAAACTCAATCATATCTACTTTAGCTAAAGCAGTTTTTACTTGGTCATATATTCCGTTTTTTTTGATACTGCCACCACCGTAAAGCATTAAAACTTTAGCGTCTGCAGGTATTTCTGAAGTTAATTTTTCAATTGTATTTTTCCCAAAAATTATTTTAGTTGGGTTTTTGTATTCAAAATTGTTCATTTTCTTTGTGTTTTTAGGTTGATAAAAATTTTATCTCTTAGATTTTCACAATCATTTTCCCTTTGTTTTTACCATCAAACAGATCTATAAAGGCAGTAGGGATATTTTCAAACCCTTCTACAATAGTTTCTGTGTAGGTTAACTTGTCTTGTGCCAGCCAAGTAGATAATTCTTTCATTGCTTCTGGGAATTTATCGGCATAATTAGAAACAATAAAACCTTGCATTAGTGCACTATTCTTTACCAAAAATGGTTGTACACTTATACTTTTAGGCAATTCTGTGTTATTGTAAACAGATATTGCACCACATATTATAATTCTTGCAAACTTATTAATGTTAAATAAGACAGCGTCAGATATTGGTCCGCCTACATTATCAAAATAAACATCAACTCCATTTGGCGCAGCTTCTGCAATTGCAGCAGTCATATTTTCAGTAGTATTGTAATTAATACCAGCATCAAAACCAAATTTAGATTTTAGCATTTCTACCTTTTCATCTGTACCTGCAATACCAATTACATTAAGTCCAAGAATTTTTCCTATTTGACCAACAACGCTACCAACAGCACCAGCTGCGCCAGATACAACAAGTGTTTCACCTGCTTTAGGTTTTCCAATTTCTGTTAATCCTAAATAAGCAGTTAAGCCCGTCATACCTAAAATGCCTAAATATGCACTTAATGGCGCTTTAGATTTGTCTACTTTTAAAAGGCCTTCTCCTGTAGATACTTGTTGTGTTTTCCAGTCTAACATACCAGAAACAAAATCGCCCTCTGCAAAACTTTCATTTTTAGAAGCTATTACTTTTGCAATAACACCAGAATGTATAGGTTTATTTAACTCAAAAGGAGGAACATAAGATTTAGCATCGCTCATTCTTCCTCTTAAATAAGGATCTACAGAAACATAAGTGGTTTCTAATAGTATTTCGCCATCATTAATGCTAATGTCAGATTCATCCTTTACAAATTCAAAATCTGAAACTGCTGGCCTTCCAACAGGTCTGTTTTTTAATAAAATTGTCTGAATCATAATTTTGTTTTTATTCAATTACTGTTACTAAATCTTCAGTACTCTTACGCACTTTTACTAAATTTACTAACCAATCTTCATCTGCTTTTCTGTATCCTAAAGGCAATAAAACGGCGCTGCGTAACCCTTTTTCTCTTAAACCTAAAATTTCATCAACAGCAGCAGGATCAAAACCTTCTAACGGAGTTGCATCTACTTTTTCATAAGCAGCAGCCATAATTGCATGTGCAAAAGCAATGTAAGCTTGTTTGGCAGCGTGGTTAAAATTTTCTTCTGCATCTCTTTGTGGGTACATATCTAACAGCATTTTTCTGTAGTTTTCCCAACCTTCGTTTTTAAAACCACGAATTTCATTTGTCAAATCGAACATATAGTTAATACGCTCTGGAGTGTATGTATCCCAAGCAGCAAAAACTAGTAGGTGAGAGCAGTCTGTTATTACAGATTGGTTCCAAGCTATTGGCTTAATTTTTTCTTTTATTTCTTGGTTTTTTACTACTAAAATTTCAAAAGGTTGTAAACCACTAGAAGTAGGAGCCAAGCGAGCAGCTTCTATAATTCTATCAATTTTATCTTCAGCTACTTTTTCGCCATTCATTGCTTTAGCAGCGTATCTCCAATTTAGTTTATCTAATAACTCCATTATAGTTTATGTTTATTAATTTGTTTTTTAAGCTTTTATACTGTTCCAAGCAGCTAAATAAGCCTCTTGTATATGTTTTTTGTTAAGGGTAATTGCTCCTCTTTTTTGTGATATTATTAAAAAAGATAAAGGAATAATTGTGTAAGCGTACATTAAATAGTCTGATAATTGGTTTAAAACACCCTCTTTTCTACCACGTTCCCAAAGATCCAATAATGTCTGAAAATGCTTTATTCCTTCTTCTCGGCTAGGTTCATCAATCATAGGTGTATTATCACACTGAGCTAAAAACATAGCTTCTTCACAATTTTTAAACTTAAAATCTGCAATTCTGTTCCAAATAATTTTAAACCCTTCTTCTACAGACATTTCTTCCTTATAGGTTTTAAAGGCATATTCTGTAAATTTTTCTTTAACCTCTATGTATGTCTTGTTCACCAAGTCTTGTTTATTTTCAAAATACAAGTAAATGGTAGCAGGCGATACATTGGCCATTTTAGCAATTTTAGACATAGGTGTTGCATGAAAACCATTGTTATTAACCAACTCTATGGTTGCTTTAACAAGGGCATTACGCTTATCTATGCTTTTCTGTAATTTAGCCATAACTTTTATTTTCTGATACAAAGATATATAAAAATGAATGTTCATTCTTTTTTTTAACGATATTTAATATCATCTTAACAAAAACGTTAATTAAGAGCCTTATATGTTAATGGGTGTTACAGCACCTAGTGTAAGGTTGTCTAAAGTAATATTGTGTATGCGTACACGCACCAAACGTAGGGTAGGGAAACCAACGGCAGCAGTCATTTTACGTACTTGTCTAAATTTACCTTCGGTTATGCAAATACTAATCCAGCTATTAGGTCTGTGTCTGCCTAACCTAATTTTAGTGCTTGGTTCTGGTATATTTTTTGGAGTTTCTATGTGTTTTACAATACAAGTTTTTGTTGTGTAAGTAGTACCATTTAATCCTATTACTACTCCTTTTTCTATTTTATGCAAAGCTTCATTAGTTATTATGCCATCTAACTGTGCGTAGTATTCTTTTTCTATACCTGCTCTGTTAATTGTATCACTTAATTTGCCATCTGTAGTTAAAAGTAGTAGTCCTTCAGATTTTTCATCCAAACGACCAATGGGCATTATACCTTGTGGAAAATTATAAAATTCAGATAAAAACTTTTTTTTAACTTGATTATTGTCATTACTAGCCAACTGACTAAGTACACCATATGGTTTGTACATTTTATAATGAATATGTTGGCTATTAGGCATAAAAAAAGATGTTGTAATTGCAAAAATAGAAAGAAAAACAGAACTGCTCTACTGTTTTAAGTTCTATAAATATTAAGACAATTTTAAGAGGTTAGAGGCAGGAACAAAAGTATCTTTATATCCAATTTAAAAAAACTATTATTAATGAAAAAAATATATACTGTAGCCCTTGTTACTATTTTGTTTGCCGCTTGTAAAGATGGTAAAACAAATACAGAAACAACTACCAAAAACACTATGAACACAACAGAAAACCCATTATTAGTGGCAAGTAAACTACCTTACGGAGCACCAGACTTTACGCTAATTAAAAACGAACATTTTAAGCCTGCTTTAAAGCAAGGTATTGCTGCGCAAAAAGCTGCTGTAGAGAAAATAGTAAACAATACAGAAGCTGCTACTTTTGATAATACTATTTTAGAATTAGAAAAGAGTGGAACACTATTGCAAAGTGTACAAAATGTTTTTTATGGCCTTACAGGCGCACATACTAATGACGATTTGCAAGCGGTACAAGAAGAAATGGCACCTAAATTCTCTGAGTTGCAAGATGGTATTTACTTAAATGACAAATTATTTAAGCGTGTAAAAGAATTATATGTTAAAAGAGATAGCTTGGTTCTAGATCCAGAATCTTATAAATTATTAGAAACTTATTTTGAAGCGTTTGAAAAAGCAGGTGCAAACTTAAGCGCAGCTGATAAAGAAAAACTAAAAACGTACAATACTAAATTAGCTACATTAACCACTGCGTTTAATAAAACACTATTAGCAGCTAATAATGATGGAGCTTTAGTTTTTATGAATAAAGAAGATTTAGCAGGTTTAACAGAATCTCAATTAAAATCTTTAGAGAATAAAGACGGAGAGGGATGGAAAATTCCGCTACTAAATACTACGCAACAACCGTTATTGCAAAGTTTAGAAAAAAGAGCTACTAGAGAAAAAATATTTATGGCTGCTTTTAACAGAGCAGATGGTACTAAAAATGATACTAAAGACATTATTACTAAGATAGCAGAACTAAGAGCTAAAAAAGGAGCTTTATTAGGCTTTAAAAATTATGCTGAGTGGAGTTTACAAGGTACTATGGCAGAAAAACCAGAAAATGTATTTACGATGTTTAATGGTTTAATACCTGCAGCTACTACTAAAGCAAAAAATGAGGCAGAAGAAATACAAAAAATGATTGCCAAAAATGGAGAAGATTTTACTTTGGCAGCTTGGGACTGGAACCGTTATGCAGAAATGGTAAAAAAAGAAAAATACGATTTAGACGAAAGTGCTATTAAACCATATTTTGAGATTAAAACAGTTTTGGAAAAAGGTGTTTTTTATGCAGCAGAAAAATTATATGGTATAACATTTAAAGAACGAAAAGACATTCCTACTTACCATAAAGATGTTATGGTGTATGAGCTATTTGAAGAAAATGGAGACCAACTGGGCTTATTTTACGCAGATTATTTTGCCAGACCAAGTAAAAGGGGTGGTGCGTGGATGAGTAATTTTGTAACACAGTCTCACTTATACAATAATAAACCAGTAATATACAATGTGTGTAATTACCCAAAACCAGCAGAAGGTGATGAAGCCTTACTAACTTATGATGAAGTTAGTACTATGTTTCATGAGTTTGGACACGCATTACACGGCTTTTTTGCAAACCAAGAGTACCCTTCTTTATCTGGTACTGCGGTTGCTAGAGATTTTGTAGAGTTCCCTTCTCAGTTTAACGAAAATTGGGCTTTATATCCAGATGTTTTAAAAAACTACGCACTACATTACAAAACAGGAGAGCAAATACCACAAGCTTTAATAGATAAGATTAAAAAAGCAGGTACATTTAATCAAGGTTATAGCTTAACAGAGAATTTAGCAGCTTCTAATTTAGATATGAAATGGCATACTATTAGTCCAGACTTTACAATATCTAGTGCCAGTGCTTTTGAAAAAGATGCGCTACACAATACAAAACTAGATGTAGTAAGTGCTGTGCCACCACGTTACAGATCTACTTATTTTGCTCATATTTTTGGAAGTGGTTATGCTGCCGGATATTACTCTTACTTATGGACAGAGATGTTACACCATGATGCATACAATTGGTTTGAAAACAATGGTGGTTTAACTCGTGAAAATGGGCAACGTTTTAGAGATATGGTACTGTCTAGAGGCAATACTGTAGATTTAGAGGCTATGTATAAGAACTGGAGAGGTAGTGATCCTAAAATAGAACCTATGTTAAAAGCACGTGGTTTAAAATAATGTGCTTTAAAAAATATATTACTAAATATAAAGGAGCCTTGTAAGGCTCCTTTTTTATTTTTAGTGTAATAGATTTGGCATTGTTTTTAAAGTACTGTATTTGTACTATAAACTTAGTATTTAGCGAAATCCTTTTCGTGGTTTTAACATATTTTAAAGGTTTATTTTCTCAATTTTCAATGCCTATTTTTTACATTTACCTTAACCAACTAATCTAAAAACTTGCAAAACTCAATAAAAACATATAATAAAATTTCATCTGGGTTAGATTTAAAAATAGAACCTTTTGATAGTACCAAAAGGTATACAAAACCACATAAGCATAACAAGTATTTAGAGATTGTTTATTTTACCCAAGGTACTGGCTACCATCACATAGATTTTAAAAGTTATAAAATAGAACCTCCCGTATTTTTTTTAATAAAAAAAGACCAGGTTCATAATTGGGAAATAGATACTGAACCCAAAGGTTACGTTATAATTATTAAAGAATTATTTTTAGAAAAAACGCTAGATAAATTTATAAATACACAGTTGCACAAACTTAAAAACAGTTCTAAACTTAAAATTAAAGAGGTAAACAGCTCTTTAGAGTACTTGTTTAAAGCTATTAGTTTAGAAATGAAGCAAGATATTGTTAACCAAGAAGTTGTAGAAGGTGGCTTAAAGTCTATTTTAGCTAAGTTGGTTGGCTACACAAATACAAATTTTGTTACAGATTACACAAGTTTGAGTTCTGGTTTTTTAGATTTACTATCTACTCAATTAAAAAATAATGTAGCTTTTTACGCCACCCATTTGCATACTACTTCTCAGAACTTAAATGCAATGTGCAATAAGGTTTTTGGTAAAACAGCATCAGATGTAATAGCAGAGCATATTATAAAAGAAATAAAAAGGCAGCTGCTATTTACAAACAAATCTGTAAGTGATATAGCTTATGATTTAGAGTTTAAAGATACATCACACTTTACAAAATATTTTAAACGTTATGTGTTGCAAACACCTTTGCAATTTAAAAAAGCTGCTAATACATAAATTAGACCATTATTTTGTTAATAACACCATTCTTACGATAAAACAACTACTACTTTAGCTTTCAATAAAAATAATAGTATTATGAAAATGAAAACACTTTTTTTACTGATGTTTTTCTGTTTTATTGGGCAAAACCTTATGGCTCAAATAACCGGTAAAGTAATAGATGCAAGCACTAACCAAGCCCTAGAATATGCTACAGTTGCATTGTACAAAAAACAAGATTCTGTTTTGGTTACTGGTGTTATAACAGAGTTAGATGGTTCTTTTAAAATACCAAACATAAAAGCTGGCAGATATTATTTAGAAGCGTCTTTTTTAGGGTATACAACTAAAACTATTAGCCCTGTATTACTATCTAAAAAAGGAGAAAGACTGAGTTTGGGAGCTATACAATTGACTTTAGGTAACCAATTAAACGAAGTTGTAGTGCAAGCAGAGCGTTTAGCGGTTGTACATAAAATAGACCGTCAGGTTTTTGATACTAAAAAATACCAAAATAGTGAAGGTGGTTCTGCAGTAGATGTTGTAAAAAACTTACCATCTGTAACTTTAAATGGTCAAGGAGAAATAAGTGTTAGAGGTAGCCAAGGTTTTTCGGTACTAGTAAACGGTAAACCAACACAAGGAGATGCTAGTGCTATTTTGGCTCAATTACCAGCAAATGGGTTAGAGTCTGTAGAACTTATTACTGCTCCGTCTTCTAAATACGACCCTGAGGGTAAAGGCGGAATTTTAAATATTATAACTAAAAAAGGAGCTATAAATGGTACCTATACACAGCTTAATGTACGTGGTGGTTTTCCGTCTATAGAAGAATACAATACAAAAGAAGCAGCACAACGTTACGGAATAGATGCTACCTTAAACAAGCGAACAGACAAATGGAATTTTTCTTTAGGCGCTAGTTACCAACGTAATGATAAAACCGGTAGGAGAGAAGGAGATATGTACATTGTTAATGAAGCTGAAAATAAAATAACTTTTTTACCTTCTGATGGTGAGCGTAGTTTTGATGAAGTAAGTTATAACGGAAGATTTAATGTAGATTACACACCTAACAAAAATAATAGTTATTCGGTTGGTTTTTTTGCAGGAAAACATACCAAAGATAGACTGGCAGATATTGTTTATTATGACAACCACGCAATAGCACCAATAGAAAGTGACTCTAGGTTGTATACTTTTACATATTACAACCATAACCTTAGAACAAGAAAAGGTGATTTTGCATTGGGTAGTTTTGATTATGAACATAAGTTTACTAATGAGTCTAAACTAGCGGCATCTATTTTGTATGAATATACATTTTTAGGAGGACCAACGGAGAATGACAACCTTGGTTATCCAGACAATAATATTGTTTACCAGCAAGAATATAATACTAATGATAACCCGTTATATGGTACACGTTTTAATTTAGATTATACTTTTAAACCTTTTACATTTGGAACAGTTGAAACAGGTTATCAATACAGAAATTTAGACCATACAGGTGAATTTGTATACCAAAGAGATGGTGTTTTGGTACCAGAGTTTTCTAGTGATGTTAGTTTAAATAGAACTATACACTCTGGCTATGCACAATTAACAGGAGCTGATAAAAAATGGGATTATGCAGCAGGTTTACGTATAGAGTCTATGGATAGAGAATATGAAGAATCTTTAAAAAGTGAAATTTCTCCTAATAGTTATAAGTATGATTTTGTAAAGCTTTTTCCGTCTGCATCTTTACAATTTAAAATTAATGATAAAACAAAACTAAAAACAGCTTATAGTAAAAGGGTAGAGCGTACAACAACTTTTAAAATGAATAGTTTTGCAGAAAGAGAACACTCTGAAGTTTTTGAACAAGGAGACAATAAATTAGAGCCAGAGTTTATAGATTTAGTAGAAGTAGGAATAACAAAAAAGTTGAAGCAAGGAAATTCTTTTTTTGCTACAGCCTATTATAGAGGTGTAGAAAATGTAATAAATAGAGTTAATGTGCTTGCATACCAAGAAAATGGAGCTGTAATAGATACTATTATAAACCGTGTGTATTCTAATGTAGGTAAAAGCAACTCTTATGGTTTAGAAATTGGAGCTACAATAAAACCAACTAAAAACTGGACAAATTTTATTGGAGCAAATGTTTATAGTTATAAAATTAATGGTGTTTTAAACTTTAACCACAGAGATGGTGTTGCACGTACTTACGGTATAAATAGTAAGGCTACTATATACTCTGTAAATCTTAACTCAACTTACAATTTTTGGCAAAATGCAAGTGCACAGTTCTCTTTTAATTATTTATCTGATAGAAATACTGCAATGGGAGAAGACTCTAGGTTTTACTCTCCAAATCTTACGCTTAGAAAATCGTTTTTAGATAATAAATTAACAGCCACGTTACAATGGCAAAATATAGATATGGGCTTATTAAACACTAATGAGCAACGTATTACAACGTCTAGACCTGGTAAATTTTATACCACAACAAATTACAGGTATGAGGTAGATATGGTGTCATTAAATTTATCATATACATTTAATGCAACTAAAAATAAATCTAAATTTATTGATAGTGAATTTGGAAAACGAGAGTTTTAATTAACCTGTTAGATTTGTAAATTAAAAGCCTAGTTAATGTTTGTATAACTGGGCTTTTGCTTTTAGCTAAAATAGCTCTTTCTTTACTTTGTCATAATAACTGTCACTTACTGGTATGTTTATACTAGATAGTAGTAAATCTCTGCCTTTAAGACTTGTAACTTTACTTTTGTTTACAATAAAAGACCTGTGTACACGCATAAATAAATTTGGATCTAAGGTTTTTTCTAAAGATTTTAATGTCTGGTGACTCATTATCTTTTTACCATCTTCTAAATAAAAATTAACGTACTCACTATCACTTTCTATATGCGTAATGTGCTGTAATTGTATTTTATGCAAGTCATAACCAGATTTAATAGTTATAGTAGTATTATTAGTATACTTATTAGGGATTTCTGTTGTTTCAAGTTTATTTACAGCTTGTAAAAAACGTTCAAAAGTTATAGGTTTTAATAAATAATCTAGAGCGTTTAACTCATAGCCTTGCAAAGCATACTCAGAATAAGCAGTTGTAAAAATTATTTTAGTAGTAGCGGGTATCATTTTAGCAAAATCTGTTCCCTTTAAATTAGGCATTTGTATGTCTAAAAAAATAAGGTCAATTGTATTTGCTTTTAGTGTTTGTATAGCGTCAATAGGGTTTTCGTAATCAGCAACAAGCTCTATGTAATCTAATTTACTAATATAGCTAGTTAATAAGCCCCTAGCTAGTTCTTCATCATCAATAATAATACATTTATACATTTTGCTGTAAATTTAATTCAACTTTAAAAATACCATCAGTTTTAGAAATAGCTAATGTATGTTTATTAGGGTAAAGTATTTCTAGTCTCTTTTTTACATTATCTAAGCCTATACCTCCTACATCATCTTTTAAAATATCTTTAGAGGCTATGCTATTTTCTACTTTAAAATTAATGTTACCATTGTCTGCCGTTAATTTAATAGTAATAAATGTAGCATTAAATTGTTCTATATTACTATGTTTAATGGCATTTTCTACAAATGGTATAAGTAACATTGGGGCAATTTGTATACTACTATCTTTTACGTTAAATGTAGTGTTTATAGGGTATTTTTTACTGCTTTTTAAGGTAAAAAGTTTTATGTAGTTCTCTATATATTCAATTTCTTTAGAGAGGAGTACAAAAGGTCTCTCGCACTCATATAAAACATACCTTAGCATTGTAGATAAATAACTTATGCTTTCTTGGGTTTTAGCAGTATCTATAGCAGATAACGCATAAATGTTATTTAAAGCATTAAACAAAAAATGCGGATTTATCTGTGACTTTAAAAGTTTTAATTCTGTTTCTAAATTTTCATTTTTACTAATAATTATTTCTTCTTCCTTTTTTTTAGTATACACAATAAACTCTATTACAGTAGCTAAAATATATGCAATAAATAAAAGTAATATTTGTGTAAACTGCCTAGACGGTGGCCTTGGTATGTTTTCCCTATTTATATTAGGTAATTCTGCAGCCTGTGGTATTCTTGGTAAAGGCAAAGGACGTTCTTGAGGGAGTAACACAGACATTAGAGCTATAAAAATACCCAGAGCTATTACAGATATTATAACAAATTGTAAATGTTTTTTAGGGAATAAAAACTTTGGAGCAGTATAAAAAATTAATAATGCTATTAATACTATTTGTCCTAAAAAAGAAAATAAGTTTTGCTCTATAAAATTTGTAGCCCAACCTTGTTGTGACCATAAAACAAACCACAAAGCAAACCATAAAATGGATTGAGAAATAAATCTAATTGTTGTATTCATACTGCAAATAAATGAAAATAAAAATCAATGTATGTTTAAAAAACAGCCTATTTACCCAGTGTAAAATAGATTTGGCAGAATATAAAAACAGTTTTACAGAAAGCTTAGCTGCATTCACTTAAAACCAAACATCTGCATTAATCTTATGCTCATCTTTGAAATCTAAAATAGTAGAATTTTAAAAATAAAAAGATGAAAAATACAACAGTAAAAAAAGGAGTTTTAGTAGTAGCGTTAGTAGCATTTGGTGCAATGGGATTAAAAGCACAACCACCAAAAGGAGAACAACGTAAAAGACCTACGTTAGAAGAGATTTTTAAACAGATGGACGCTAATGAAGATGGTAAACTTACTAAAGAAGAGGTAAAAGGACCTTTAAAAAAAGATTTTAAGAAAATTGATGCCAATGAGGATGGGTTTTTAACTAAAGAAGAAATAGAAAAAATGCCTAAGCCAGAAAAGAAAGAGAAACCATCTAAATAAAACTTATGAAAATTTCTAAATTAAAATATATACCATTATTTAGTATAGCAACTATTGTTACTGTAGCATTTATTGCCTGCAGTAATGATAGTAATTCTGATGAGGATGCTATAAATAATGATGATACAAGTGCTGAATTACACGCAGCTTTTGCAGAGTTTGATTCTGAGAATGTAACAATTTTATTAAATGGTACAGAAGTAGAAATAGAAACTAACGGAATGCCAAACCATACGTCTCCGTATTGGTCTAATACTACAGAACGTTCTGCTGTAGACCCAATGGGTAATACGTTAACTACAGAAGCAGCAGATAGTAATCATCCTTTATTTGTAGAGCCTACGGTAACTAGTTTTGAAAAAATGGCTCCAGGTAATATTGATGATTTTAATGGATCATATTCTTTGACTGTTCCCCAAACACCAACTAAGGCATCTACAAGTACTTCTACTGGTTTAGGAGCTATTGGTATAGCTGTAAGTGGTGCAATGATTTATAATGATGAAGAAGGACCAAATGTACCTTTAGATGATGCAGTAGGCTCTTTAGATTATACAGCAGCACATACAGGTCCGCAAAGTTACCATTACCATTTAGAAACCAAAGCATGGTCTAATGATGATGAAAATTTAATTGGTATTATGGCCGATGGTTTTTTCTTATATGGTAGAAAATGTAATGCTACAGGCACTTATCCTACAGATTTAGATGCTTCTGGCGGGCATACAAGTACAACACAACACTCAACTGAAGAAGAATATCATTATCACATACAAAATGAGTTATATCTTAACCAATTTTACATTCTATTCCCAGGAGATTACCAAGGTACGCCAGCTACTATTTTATAAGTTGTTGTTAGTTGTTGCTTTACTGTTTGTAACTAGTTGTACAACGGTTACTGCTGTATCAAAAAAGAACTTAGAAGTAAAAAATAATCAAGGGCTTGTGTATTATAAAAACAAGCCTTTTACTGGCTTAGCTATTAGTTTTTATAAAAATGGTGGCAAGTCTGAAAGTATTAGCTATAAAAATGGAAAAAAAGATGGCAATTACCAAAAATGGTTTTATACGGGTGATCTTAGTTACCAAGCATATTACAAAAACGGAAAAAAAGAGGGCGTGGCTAAGTCTTGGTGGAGCAATGGTAAACTAAGGTCTAGATCTGTTTTTGAAAACGGAATTGTAAACGGTATACAAAAGCAGTGGTACAAAACAGGAGCAAAATTTAAGGAGATGAATATTGTAAACGGAAAGGAAGAAGGCTTGCAAAGAGCATGGCGTAAAAACGGAAAAATATACAATAATTATGAAGCAAAAAACGGTAGAATTTTTGGACTTAAAAGAGCAAATCTTTGTTTTCAATTGGAAGATGAAATTGTACAGGTTAAATAGCTTGTTTACAGCATTTTTACTTGTTTTTACATTGTTAGGATGCAATAATAAATCTAACAGTGAAAAAGAGAGTGCTTTACCTTATTACGGTGAATCTAGTTTTACTCCAAAATGGTTGGCTACAGATAGTAAAGAAGCTATGGAAATGCATAGAATACCCAATTTTAGTTTAATAAACCAAAACGGAGAAGTAATAACACGTAATACTTTTAAAAATAAAATTTATGTAGCAGATTTTTTCTTTACTAGTTGTTCTGGTATTTGTCCTAAAATGACAAGTAATATGTCTGTATTACAAGAAGCTTTTAAAACAGATGATGATGTTTTGTTGTTATCACATACGGTAACTCCGGAGACAGACACAGTAGAAGTTTTAAACGAATATGCAAAAACTAAAGGTGTTAAGCCTAACAAATGGCATTTAGTTACTGGTAGTAGAAGTGAAATTTATAACTTAGGTAGAAATGCCTATTTTATAGAGGAAGACTTAGGAGAACTAAAAACAGATGATGATTTTTTACACACAGAAAATTTTGTTTTAATTGATAAAAACCAACACATTAGAGGTATTTATAACGGGTTAAACAAAACTGCTATACAACAACTTATTGCTGACATTAAAACTTTAAAATAAGAGTCTTAATTACTTGTTTGCTATTTAGTTAGAATATAATATTAAAGCAACACCTAAAAGTATACCAGCAAGCGGAATAAGCTTTTTTCGTTTGTTTTTTTCTTTAAACAAAATTCCGCCTAATAATACGGCTATTAAAATTTGACTCCTTTTTATGGCAGATAAAAGCATTATTAATGCATCTGGATCTTGTAGTGCTTTAAAGTAAAAATAATCTGCAGTTTGCAATAAAATACCAACAGCGGGTATAGACCAACGCCATTTAAACGCTTTTCTTTTGTCTGCCTTTGGAAACCAAGTTATGGCTAGTATAACTAATAATATTAAAATAGTATACCAGCAAAACCAAAACTGTAGTGTTTGCGGATTTAAATTTACCTGTTGTATTAAAAATTTATCATATAAACCGCTAGATGAGCCTAAAAAAGTAGCACCTATTATAGCAAATATCCATTTGTTCTTTTTAAAATTGATACCTTCTTGTTTTCCAATTCTAGAGTATAAAAAAACAGAAAATATGATTAAGAAAAAGCCAATCCACTGCCAATAATTTGGTCGTTCATGATAAATAAAAATTGCACCAATAAAAGTAAAAAAAGGTCCGGCGGAACGTATTGGAGTAACAATAGTAATGGGCAAATGTTTTAAGGCTTGGTAAGCCAATACCCAAGAGCCAGCCATTAGCATAGATTTTATAACAATTAATGCGTGGTTTTGCCAAGGAATATCTGTGATGTAAAAACCAATTTCTTTAGTAAACTCAGGATAAAATTTAGATCCTAAATAAAAAGGTAGTAACAGTAAAAAACCAGCAGTTATAGTACCTAAAAGTACAGGAAAAACCTCATTGCCTTGTACAGCATGTTTTTTGCACAAATTGTGCAATCCTAAAAATAAAGCCGATAAAAGGCCTAAATACATCCACATGGCCGCGAAGATAGTTTTTTAGATAAATTTTAAGAGTGTTGTGTATTATTTTATGTCATATTTCTTCAATTTAAACGGATTTAAACTAATGTATATTATGGTATAGATAAATAACAGAAGTAAATACCAGGTATTACTTATTAAGTCTGTATATGTTAGTTTTCCTTCAGAAAAGCTTAAAATCATTAATACTTGTGCTCCATAAGGTAATAATCCTTGTGTAATACAGGCAAAAATATCTAATATTGAAGCCGTATTTTTATTGTCTAACTTATACTCATCGTTTATAGTTTTGGCAATAGTACCAGAAATAATTATGGAAACGGTGTTATTTGCAATAGCCATATTAACCGTACTTACTAGTGTGGCAATTCCAAATTGTGCAGATTTTTTACTCTTTATAAGTGTTTTTATTTTATTTAGAATATAGTCTATCCCTCCATTTTTAGCAACCAAAGCAGCTAAGCCACCAGACAATAAGGATAACAAAAAAATCTCTGTCATACTCGTAAATCCTGCATATGCATACTTAGTAGATTCAATTAGCGTAAAGTCACCGTAAAATATACCAATTATTGCAGCTAAAATTACACCAAGTAATAAGGTAACAAAAACGTTTACACCAATAACAGATAGTGCAATTACAAATACATAAGGTACTATTTTTAGTAGGTTATAATTATAGGTTGTATTTTCTAAACTATGCGCATTTAAATCTGCTCCTTTAAAAATTAATACAACAATTGTAATTAAAGCTGCTGGTAATGCAATTTTTATATTTTGTTTAAATTTATCGCTCATTTTAACTCCTAAAGATTGTGTTGCTGCAATAGTTGTATCTGATATTACAGAAAGGTTATCTCCAAACATAGCACCACCTAAAAGTGCACCACAAAGCACGGCTAAAGATGCACCACCTTTATCTGCAAACCCTATAACAATTGGTGTTAAAGCTACAATGGCACCTACAGATGTACCTGTAGATATAGATAAAAAGGCAGCAATAATAAACACTCCAAAATAAATGTATTGTATAGGAATTATATCTAACCCTAAACTCACAATAGCGTCTACACTACCTGTTTCTTTGGTAATTGTTGCAAATGCACCAGCCAACAAATATATAAGGCACATAGTTAGTATTTTACTATCTCCACAGCCTTCTAAAAGTGTATTAATTTTAGCATTAATAGTTTGTTTAAATAATAAAAAAGCGGCTATAATACCTGCAATAACAGCTATAGGCGCTGGTAATGCATAAAAGTCGTTCTGATAAATACCTACGCCTAAAAATGTAAATACAAATACAAATAAGGGTAATAATGCTATAAGCTTTGGTGTACTATTTTTTATTGCAGTCATTTTTATTGTTTTGCAGAATCACAATAAGAAAAAGACAAATAATAAGGAGTTAAATTAACATTTTTTCCAAAGTATTGGCTTATCCTTTTTTAGCACCTTGCTCGTTATTGCAGGTTGCTATCTCTTTTTTTTGAGATTCTTGATAATTAAGTGCGCAAAACTAAAGCATAACAACGAGATAAAATCATAATTTTCTGTTATTTTTTACCACCAAACAACAAAAAACTTTTCTAATTCTCCGTTAGGAAATTTTATCCAGCATAATGGAGACTTTTTGGCAGTAATTAAGGTGTTAACCTCTGCAGTAAATGTATTATATGTTAGCCAGTTTACTTGTGTTTTTACTTCTTGCAGCCAATTAGTTTTGTTAGGTATATAAAACTTACACTTATTAAATTGCTCTAATTGTGCATGCTTAACATAAAAACCTTTTACACAGTTCTTATTTAACTGCTTAAATTTTACACTTCTTTTGTAAGGTGTAAATAGTTGTGCTTTAAAAAATACACGTTGTTTAATTTTATTTAAACTTAAATTTAGCTTTTTAATTATTGGGGTTGTATGGGTGTTGTAGAGTAGTGGTAGTTGCTTATCTTTAAGTTTATCTAACTTTTTAATTAGAGAATCATTTCTGTTTGGTCCAATCCAATAATCTAACTCAGTACTACCAACCGTATCATCAAACAGGTAAAATTTATAAATTATTTCTATATGATAGGCTATTTTGTTTTTTATTAAAATACAGTCTATTTCACCAATAGTAAGCTTATTGTTTTGTATTTGTAGGTTTTCTGCTAAAATAGTAATGTCTTTAGATTGCTTAAAATCTGTGCTAACATAGCGTTCTACCCTTTTTCCTAATCTTAAATTTGTTGGTATCTTATCAGTAAATTTTGGAGTATCATTTTTTTCTAGTTCAAACTGTTTTAAACCATACACGCTGTTGCTTACCCATAGTGTTGGGGTATTTACATAACCAATAAACTGTTGCTCTATGTCTTTGTATTGTAATGTCATTTAAAACAAAGTAAACACTTGTACTAATTAATTAACTATTTCTACAAATAAAACTATATTTGTGATAATAAATGGTTTAAATGAAAATTAAAATAGCTCAATTTATATCTGTATTAGGACACCCGTTGTTGCTATTTCCTTTTTTAATTTTAATTTTTAATCTTAATGATAAGGAAACAGTCTTTTCCCATACCTTATCTCTTATTTATGGCATTTTTTTTCTAGTTTTAATTGCTTGGGTCTATATAGGAAAAAGAAGAGGAAAATATACAGACTTAGATGTATCTAACAAAAGGGAGCGTAGATCGTTGTATATATTTGCTTTACCACTAATGGTTTTGGTTCTTTTCTTTTTATTTTATACAAAACAGCCTGTTTACATTTGCACTAGCTTTTCTATAGCTACGCTTATGCTTTTAGCTTCTTTCGGAATTAATTTTCTTATAAAAATATCTATGCACGTGGCTATAAACATATATTTAGCACTTGCTATTATATTTGTAAATAGGCGTTTAGGTGTTGTTCTTATATTATTTACATTTTTAGTAATGTGGTCTAGACTTGTATTAAAAAGGCACACACCAAAAGAGGTTGTTACAGGCTTAATTATAGGCTCATTGTTTGGGCTAACCTTAGTACTTATTTCTTAGAAGTTCCTTAAAGTAATTTTAAAACGAAAATATATCAATTACAATTAAATATATATTAGATAGCTACATTTTTATATTCTAATATAAGACTCAGTAACTGTTTGGCTAGTTTTGGAGTGTAAAACAATCAAACATAAAAATGAAAAATACTTTAAAAATTACGTTTCTACTTGTTATGTTGTTAATAACTTCCTGTGGTAGCGATAAAGACACAATCAGAATTTCTACACTAGAAGGCTTACAAGCAGCCAAACAATTAGCAATGACTAGTTTTGGAGCCGATTTAGAAGTTTATAGGTTAGAGTTTTATTCTAAAGAAGATTTAAACTCAGATTTAGGTAGCATTACCATTAAGTATTTAAAAGATGGTAAATTATTTAGCAGACGTTATACCACAAAAACAAATTATGCTGAAGCTACTTTAGAAGATGAAAAGCTTTTGAATGATGCCTTTCAGAAAAAATTTCATATCAAAAATGCACAAGGTAAACTTAAAATTAGTGATCTAGATGTAGATGCTATTTTTTCTAATGTAAATAAAGGTGTTGTACTTATTGAAGAAGAAATGGAAATAGACAACTATCAAGTTAGAGAATACTACGTTGAAGTAGACACTAAGACAAATAAAATATCTTCAGATTTTGAAATACACGTAACAGAACCTAACAATGAAACCATTGAAGGACGTAATATAGTAACTAATTTTTATGAAGTTGAGTTTAAGGTCGATGAAAATGGTGAACTTACCATTAAAGGCTAATAGTAAATATACAATATAAAGCGTTCCCCGCTTTTTACAAAGGTTGTCCTATGTTCCTATAGGCAACCTTTTTTATTTTTAGGACTAAATTACATAGACAAAGTAAGTGTATGTAAAAGTTTTTTCTTACAAAAAATATTTTATAAGATAGATTTGTAATTTTATTTTCAGCTGTATTTACCAACAATATAGTTGTTTTACCGATAAAATGCATAAGTTTTAATAGGTTATTTATATGCCTGTTGAGTATTTGTCTAGTGTATATTTATCATATTTTTCTTGTTAAATAGTAGTTTCGTATTAAATAATTTTAGTCTGTTTCCCCAGGATATGAATTTTTTAGAAGAAAATAATTTAATCAATATTTAAACTACATTTTTTATGAAAAAGATTAGCCTACTATCAATTATTATGTTTCTACAATTGCTATTTGTTAATGCTCAGTACGATTGGGATAACATACCTATACCCGCAAATGCCGGATCAGGAAAAACGTGGCAATTACAAGTACAAGCCAGTGACGATTTTAACTACCAATTTTTACCTTCTACCAATGTTACCGATTTTGGCCCAGGAAATAATAAAAAATGGTATAATAAATACCATAATTTACCAAGTGGTGCTCCCAATAATTTTGAAGGTCCAGGACCAACAAAATGGATGCAAAACCACGTAGCTGTTTCTGGAGGTCATTTAAATATTTGGGCATCTAGAATCCCTGGAGCAACCAAGTCTTTTGTTGGCTCTAGCGGAAATTTAATTTCTAGACCAGAAACAAGAGCTGGTTGTATAACTAACAAAACGCGTGTAAAATTCCCTGTATTTGTAGAAGCTAGTATAAAAGTAATGAACTCTTCATTAGCTTCGGATATTTGGCTACTTAGCCCAGATGACACACAGGAAATAGACATTATAGAATGTTATGGAGGGCCAGGAGACGACAATAGAAATGGTTTCTTTGCAAATAAAATACACCTTAGTCATCATGTATTTATTAGGCCTCCAAACTTTAAAGATTACCAACCTGCAGATTTTAATAGTTGGTGGCAAAAAAATGGAGTTAACCAATGGGGAGGAAGAGTTGTAAGAATTGGTGTTAATTGGGTTTCAGCTACAAGATTAGAGTATTATGTAGACGGGCAAATGGTACGTGTTTTAGATGATACTGCAGTACAAACCAGATTAGCAGATGGTACTTGGCAATATACATACCCAGCTGGTGTAACAAGTACTGGTGTTAACGGACAGTTAGTTAGAGAAAATGGATATCAAAAAATGAATATTGCTACTAGTTTAAATGATGCAAAAAACAAGTCTAATATTAGTGTTATAGATCCATTTAATTATTTAAATAACCAGAGAAGATTTACAAAAGAAATGGATATTATTATTAATGTAGAAGACCAAAGTTGGCAAGCAGAGGCTAACAGATCTGCTACAGATAAAGAGTTAGAGAATTTTGAAAATAATAATTTACTTGTAAATTGGATTAGAGTATACAAACCTGTTAATGCTAGTAACTTTGTTAATACAGAGATTTCTAATAATTCTGCTAGAACTTTAACTTTTAATGAAGAAGAAAAGCAAGAGCTAGCAGTATTTCCTATTCCTGCTAAAGACGTTGTAAATATTAGTAGTAAAGACTATGTACAGGCTAAGGTTTATAATTTGCAAGGACTAATTGTTTTAAGAAAAGATGTTGCAGATGGTACACTAAATGTTTCTTCTTTAGAAAAAGGTATTTATGTACTAGAATTAGCCAAAGCAAATGGTGAGTCTACAAAGCAAAAAATTGTAATATCTAAATAACAATTTTCTTTATTAACTTAAAACCCAAAACATAAATTATGTTTTGGGTTTTATTTATAATTTAGTTTTTTCACTTTCCTTAGGTTCAACTTTAGAAGAATATTTTTTTAAAAATTGCTGCTGTTGCTGTAGCATTCTATTTCTAATTTTATCTAACTGCATAAAATCTTCTCCAAAATCACTAGAGAAAAAATCATCATTAAAAAAACTATCCATAAATATAGAGTCTATATCTTGTGGTGTTGGAAAGGAGTGTAAACTAGAGAAAAACTTTGACTTGTAACTGTGTAACAAGCTGTCTTTTTCTAGATCAGATAAGTTGTTGTATGTGTTACTAGATGACCAAGAGTAAATACTATCATACTGTATTAAATTTCCCTTATCATCATACTGTTTATTCACTTTCCAGTCACCTGGCGGAACTTTTTCTGCCGTTTTTGGCGTTGTTTCTTCTTTGTTATTTTGCCCATTACAACTAACGTTTAAGCAAATTAGTAGGGCTAGAGCTAAATACTTTTTCATAGTGTAAAAATTAATTAGACATTATAAAATAACAGGAAGCTAATTGTTAGCTCCCTGTTATTATTAATTAAGATATATTTATTGTTCTAGCAGGCTTTTGCTTTGCCTCTTCTTTTTTTGGTAAGGTAATATGCAAAATACCATTTGTATACTTTGCATCTATACTAGCGTCATTAACAGTTTCTGGTAGTGTAAAAGTTCTTTTAAAAGATGAGTATCCAAACTCTCTACGCGTATAGTGTTGGTTGTTAGTTTCTTCTTCCTCTTTAATTTCTGCAGAAATAGTTAAAGAGTGGTTATCTATTTCTACCTGAAAATTAGACTTATCTAACCCAGGAGCAGCCATATAAACTAAAAATGACTCTGGTGTTTCCTTAATATTTACCTTAGGCAAAGTTATACCTGTATTAAAGTTAGATGTAAATACAGTAGGTAAATCTAAATTAAACATATCGTCTATTACTCTAGACCAGCTAGGAAAGTTAATAGGTGAATTTGTGCTTGTTAAACCTCCGTTTTTAGGAACATTAATTAAATTGCTCATAATTACAAAAATTTTAAATTAAACAAAAAATCAAATACTTAATATGTAAGTAGTTAACAGCAAAAAAAATGCCAATTTATAAAACTGACACATTAAAAAAATCTTAATATTAAATACTTTTTTAAGCTCTAATAGATGGTGCACAAGAACCTCGTTTTAATAACATATATTCTCCGTTATTTTTAAACTCTTTAATAGAAGTACCTGCGTAGCGTTTAAATGTTTTAGATAAGTGACTAACATCTGTAAACCCTAATTCATCAGCAATTTCTGTAAGTGTAAAATCAGAGTTTAATAAGCGTATCTCTACTAACTTTAGCTTTCCTTTTATAATATATTCTCTTAGTGACATTTTTACTTGTTTTTTAAAATATTCACTAACATAGGTTGGTGACATCATAAAAACATCTGCCAAATTTTCAACTTTTAACAATTCCGCCTTGTCAATGTTTTCATTTATATATGCAAGCATTTTTGTAATTCTATTATCAGAATTATTGTTAGGAGTTTCAAAATAAGTACTGTTTTTAATATTGCGTATTAATATTTCTAAAATACTAGTCATAAAACTAGTTATTAAGCTAACCGAGTCTTCACCATAACTTCTAGACTCTTGCAATATCATATCTATTAAACTTTCTAAATAATTGCGGTCTACTTCATTTTTAATAATATCTCCAGGCAATTGGTTGTAATTAGATAGTATGTATGATGCTTCTTTAAACCATTCATTTCTATCTATAGTCACTTTATTTACATTTTTAAAAAACGAATCTGTAAATTTTAAAAACACAAAATTAGTAGACTCTTTTATATTAAAAGAATGGCATTTTAAAGGAGGTAACAAAAATATACTACCTTTTTCATATTCATAGTCGTTGTAGTTTATACACTGGGTTCCTTTACCATTTTTTATTAAAACCAACTCAAAAAAATTATTTTTAACAGGTCGCTGTTTCCAGTCTGTTAATTCTATTTCTTGTATTTCAAAAGGTTTATGTGCTTCTAGTACTTGCATTTTTGAGATAATTAAGCTTTAAATGCACTAAAATAGAATATATTTTGAAAATTGTATAAATATTAACCTTTATTTATACAATGCTATCCTGTGTAATTACTTATAAATAGATAATAAAGTGAGTACCTTTGCTAAAGGTATAATTATATTGTTTTAAAAATTAAATGGATTTATTTAATCAAACCAATTTATTTTCAACTAAAGAAGTCCGTAAAACTACTTTTGATTTACCAGGAGCGGATATTACGTTGTTCGAAAATTTCTTCAGCATTGAAGAGAGTAACAAGCTGTATAAAAGTCTACTTCATAATACGCCTTGGCAGCAAGAACAAATTAGCATTCACGGTAAATTGGTAGATTATCCTAGATTAACAGCTTGGTATGGAGATGTTGACAAAGACATTAAATACACGAATACAAAAAGTAAAATGCATTTGTGGAATAACGATTTACTTTTCATTAAAGAACGTATAGAGAAAGAGGTGGATATCAAATTTACACGCTGTTTACTTAATTATTACCGTGACGGAAAAGATAGCGTAGACTGGCATCAAGACTACAAAGGAGAACAACGAAAAAATACGGTTATAGGTTCAGTTACCTTTGGTGCAACCAGACCTTTTCAGTTAAAACACATATCAAGAACAGATTTAAAACGTGTAGATATTCCATTAGCAAATGGTAGTCTTTTGTTAATGCAAGGCGCTACACAAGAAAATTGGAAACATAAAATACCTAAAACAAAAAAACATATTCTACCTAGAATAAATTTAACCTTTAGGTGGATTGCTTAATTAAAAAAACTTGTATTAATAAAGGTTTAACATTAACTTAATGTACGTTTTAATGCTTTAAATCCTTTTTTTTAGGTTGTTTTATGAATATTTTAAGAATAAACCTCTAATTAACCTTTTTTTGTACCTACTTCTCCTTTTTTTGTACTATTAAATAGCTTTATACCCTACATATCTTTGCCTTAAAATTAAACAACATATAAAAAAAGATATAATGAATACACCAAACATTGCAAAGGAAGATATTTTAAACGCGTTTAACTACAGACACGCTACCAAAGAATTTGATGCATCAAAAACATTAACCGATGAGCAAATCAATTTCATCTTAAAAACAGCAAATTTATCTCCAAGTTCATTTGGTTTTGAACCTTGGCACTTTATAGTTGTACAGGATAAAGAATTACGTGAGCTATTAAAGCCAGTAGCTTGGGGTGCTCCGGTAAAATTAGATACTGCTAGTCACTTTATTCTAGGTTTGGCAATGAAAGCTCCTATGGTAAAGCATAATGCGCCATATATTGAACATATGATGAAAGAGGTAAAACAAATGCCGGAAGATGTTGTAGAAATGTACTCTAAATTTTACAGAGAGTTTCAGGAGCGTGATTTTACCTTAGATTCAGATAAAAAGTTATTCGATTGGTCATCAAAACAGACTTACATTGCTCTAGGTAATATGATGACTGCTGCCGCACTTACAGGAATAGATTCTTGTCCTATTGAAGGTTTCCATATAGAGGATACGGAAGCTTTATTAAGAGATAAATTCGGGGTGGATACAGATAAATATGGAATTTCTTTTATGGCTGCATTCGGATACAGAAAAGCAGATCCTGAATTCCCTAAGTCTAGAAGACCACTAGAGGACATTGTAACTTGGAAATAAGAAATAGTATGAAAGCAATAGGGTACAAAGAGAATCTTCCAATTGACAATATAAAGTCTTTACAAGATGTAGAATTGGAAACTCCAAAAGCTACGGGAAGAGATATTTTAGTAGAAATAAAAGCTATTTCCGTAAATCCGGCAGATTATAAGGTACGTGCAGGAATGCCTGCAGAAGGTGACAACTGGAAAGTTATTGGCTGGGATGCTACCGGAATAGTTACAGCAATTGGTGAAGATGTGACTCTTTTCAATGTTGGAGATGAAGTTTGGTACGCAGGCGATTTTACTCGTCAAGGTAGTTATGCAGAATATCAAATTGTAGATGAGCGTATTGTTGGTAAAAAACCACAAAGCTTATCTTATGCTGAAGCTGCTTCATTACCATTAACCACACTTACAGCCTACGAAATGTTGTTTGATCGATTAGAGGTATCTAAAGACGATGCCAACAAATCTATTTTGGTAATTGGTGCCGCTGGTGGTGTAGGTTCTATTTTGGTGCAATTGGCTAAAAAACTGACCAAGTTGAATATTATAGGTACGGCTTCTCGTGAAGAAACTACGTCTTGGTTAAAAGAATTAGGTGCAGACACGGTTATTAACCACAGAAATAAATTGAGCGAAGAGTTCGAGAAATACAATTTACCGGCTCCGGAGTATGTAGTAAGCTTAAATGCTACGGAACACCACGTAGATGAAATTGCTAAACTGATAAAACCTCAAGGGAAATTCGGATTTATAGATGACCCAAAATCGCTAAATGTAATGCCTTTTAAAGGTAAAGCGGTTTCTACGCATATAGAGTTAATGTTTACACGCTCTATGTTTCAGACCGAAGATATGATTGAGCAGCATAATATATTGAACAAAGCTTCTGAATTAATCGACAACGGAACTATTAGAACTACGTTAGGAGAAAATTTTGGAACTATAAATGCTGAAAACCTTAGAAAAGCTCACGCTTTCTTAGAAACAGGTAAAGCAAAAGGTAAAATTGTTTTAGAAGGATTTTAAGTGCGATAAGCCAAAAAACATATTATAATGAAAATTAATATTACACTTGTAGCAGTAGCTATAACAGCATTATTTATAAGTACTACGGCAAATGCTCAAGTAAATACCATAGATTCTGTAGCCACTTCAAAAGTGCAACATTTCAATTTTGATGAAATGGAATCTGAGTCTATAGGTGAAGGCATTAAAAGAAAATGGTTTCACGGTGAAAAAGGGCAAATGACCATTTTTGACTTGGAAAAAGGAGCACATATTCCTTGGCATAAACACCCTAATGAGCAGATAACATACATTATGTCTGGTAAGGTAAAAATCAAGACCATAATTGATGGCAAAGAGGAATTTGTAATTGTTTCTGGCGGAGAAGTAATTGTTTTCCCAGAAAATGTACCGCACGAATTTTGGGCATTGGAAAAAACAGTGGATTTAGATGTTCACGTTCCTGTTCGCCAAGATTGGTTAAGTAAAGAATTACCAGATTATTTAAAGAAAAGTAAATAACAGAATATTATAACATTATAAAAAGTATCAAAATGAAAAAAACAATATTACTTGCATTAGCAATAGCAACAACGGCATATACAAGTGCACAAACACCAACAACGGATCCTGCCAAATCTGAAAATGAGGTGGTAACGGCAGACAATGTAGAATGGGGTTGGTTAAATCCGTTACGTGGAGACAAAAGTCCGGCTGCCGGAAAACTTTGGGGAGATCGTACAAAGAATGAACCTGCAGGTTTTTTAGTGAAATTTAAAAAAGGATTTTCATCGCCTCCACACATTCACAACATCACTTATAGAGGTGTTGTAATACAAGGTTTATTACACAATGACGATGAAAAAGCAGAAAAACAGTGGTTGCCAGCAGGATCTTATTGGCAGCAACCAGCAGGAGAAGCACATATTACAGCTGCTGATGATAATGAAAATATGGCTTTTTTAGATATTCAAGAAGGACCGTATTTAGTACAACCAACATCGGAAGCTTTTGATAATGGCGAAAGACCTATTAATGTAGACAAAACCAATATGGTTTGGCTAAATGCTAACGATATTGAATGGGTTTCTGCAAAGAGTAATGTTGAAACTGCTTTTTTATGGGGAAGCCACGAGGAAAATCAATTGCGTGCAACACTTTTAAGGTTACCAGCAGGCTTCAGTGGAAAAATCAAAAATTTGAGTCCTAATTTTAGAGCAGTTGTTATTTCTGGTGGTATAACTCATCAGTTTTCTAAAAAAGATGCTAAAAATGAGTTGCAGCCTGGTTCTTATTTTGGAGCTAAAAAAGGTGCTACATCAAAAATTTCAACAGAAAAAGAAACAGTTATTTACATAAGAAGTAACGGTAATTTTGAAGTGAAGTAATGAAGAAAAAGGCAAGTTTAGTATTAAGTTTAATCATTTCAATTATGGTTACACAGGCTCAAAATACTTTAGCAGAATTAGAAATATACGCAACCGTAGACCAAGCAGTTGGTAATATCACATTTACTAATTCAGGAGATTTGGTTTACAGTCATCATCCATTTTTTTCTCCGGATATAAGAGTGGTGAAGTTTGATAAAAAAACGAATACGACAACGCCTTTTCCTAATTTAAAATGGAATACACCACGAGAAACCGATGATAATTACTTGAGCAATGTTTTAGGAATCCGTAATGATGAAAATGGTGTTATCTGGATGATAGATATGGCGCAACGTAACAATGTAACGCCAAAAATTGTAGGTTGGAATACAAAAACTGATAAATTAGAACGTTTATATTACTTGCCAGAGTCAAGTGTACCTTCAATTAGCCAACCTAATGATATGGTGGTTGATACCAAACACGGTTATTTTATTATTGCCGATGAAGGTATTGGTAAAGGAGGAGATGGAAGCAAGGCAGCTTTTATCATCGTAGATATGAAAACGGGAAAAACACGTCGGGTTTTGGAGGGTACACGTACTACAAAACCAGAAAATACCCCAACGGTTATAAATGGTAAGCATCTGGCAGTAAACGGTAAAGATTTGTTGATTGGTAATGACGGAATTACTGCCGATGCTAATTTTGAATACATTTACTACGGACCGTTAAACGGACCAAAAATCTATCGTATTAAAACACTGGATTTGGTAAATGAAACGTTTACAGATGTCGAATTAGATGCTAAAATTGAAACCTATTCTAATAAGCCTAATAATGGAGGAATGTCTATTGATAAAGAAGGAAACATTTACTTAACAGCTTTGGAGACTAAAAGCGTAGCTGTAGTTTTAGCAAAAGACCGAAGTGTAAAAACTATGGTGCAAGATGAGAATATGGTATGGCCAGATGGTGTTAGTTACAATCACGCAGATGGGTACATGTATGTTTCAGCCGCACAGGTAAATATGGGAGCTCCTTTTAATGATGGTAAAAGTGTAGCGACCAAGCCTTTTTATATTTTTAGGTTCAAGCCTATTGTTAAAGGCGTTGCTTTTAGATAAAAAATAATATAAATAAACCATTTAGAGGCTGTTTTTTTAGTATATTACTTGAAAGACTGTTCCCCAATGAAAAGTCGCTTTAGGGCGACTTTTCTATTAAAAATAAAACCAACAAAATGCCACGTACCATAATTGAAAATATTGTAATTCAAGAATACAAAGAGCAAACGTTTTTTGAATTTTGTAAATACACAACCATTCGGTTTTTTGAAATTGTTTATTTTGAAAAAGGTACAGGGACCATTAAAATTAATGGTAAAACGGTAAACTATTCGGCTAACAGTATTTTCGTTTTTGTGCCAGATGATATTTATATTGTAAATCCGGAATCGGCAACTACAACTGTAGCCATTAAGTTTTTAAAGAGCTTTTTTAGGGGAGATGCTCCGCAAAATGCAAATCTTCCAATTAACGATTGGTTTCGTAAAATTGAAGGTATTTTAAACAGTGAAAGTCATCAATTACGTGAAATGCGTTTTGAAACGGAATCGGACAAAATACACCTAATATCACTGATAAAAATGGTGGCTGCGGAAAACGATAAAAAGAAATCGTATGATCTCTTTATCATTCAAAATTCACTTTCTGTAATTCTTCATTTAATTGCGCGTAACATTCAGTTTTTAAATGCCGATATGAGTACCAAAATTGTTGAATCGTCTAAAATTCAGCAAATCATCAATTTTATTCACGCTAATATTTACAATTCAGAATTGCTTACCACCAAAAACTTGGCAGAAGAGTTTCATATGGCGGACAATTATATTAGTGAGTACTTTAAAAAGCATACCGATGTTTCTTTAAAAAAGTACATTCTTAACTACAAATTAAAACTGGTAGAAACCCGTTTAAAATATACCGATTTGCAGTTTTCAGAAATTGCAATGGAATTAGGGTTTACAGACTCTAGTCACCTTAACAAAACTTTCCAAAGCTACAAGGGGATGACTATTGGGGCGTATAAGGCTAGTATTTCTGCATAATTTTTCAATGAAATAGTTTTTTATAACTGCTGTCATCGATTTTCATAATCGATGGTTTTAGGGTATTCTATAGTTTGTTTACCTAAAAAAATTCCATTAACCTTTTTTTTTACCAGAAGCCCTTTGTTTTTTACCCATTTAAAAGTGTATGTCCAAGATACCTTTGTACTATAATTAATACAGAATAAATATCAACCAAAAACTTAATACTATGGACTACAAGAATTTTCAAACATTTACGGCAAAACAAACAGGAGGAATTTTAACAATTGATATCAACTTTGGACCAGTAAACGTACAAGGACAAGAAATGTTAGCAGATTTAAGCAGCCTTTGTTTACGATTAGAAAGAGATAGAAGTGTAAAAGTAGTCGTTTTTGAATCTTCTAATCCAGATTATTGGGTGTGTCATTATGATACCAACTTGCTTAGAGATATGTCTATAGAAGCAGTACCAAGAAACGAAGTACAGTTATTGGACTTACAAGCTGTTTTAGAACGCTTAAGCAAAGTACCACAAGCAACTATAGCAAAAATTGAAGGTTTTGCGCGTGGTGGCGGACACGAAATGGCATTGGCTTTAGATATGCGTTTTGCAGCCAGAGGAAGAGCCAAATTTATGCAAATGGAAGTAGGTATGGGCATTTTACCCTGTGGTGGTGGAGCTTCACGTATGGCAAGACAAGCAGGATTAGGAAAAGCATTAGAAATAATATTAGGAGCAAGAGATTGGGATGCTGATGAAGCTGAAAAATTTGGAACCATAAACAAAGCTTTAGACGCTGATGAAATAGGACCTTATGTGAATGCTTTGGCAGAACGTATTTCAAAATTTCCGGCAGATTCTATTGCAGCTAGCAAACGCGCAGTTTATGCGTCTATAGACTTACCAATTAAAGAGGCTTTAAAAGAAGAAGCGTACCAATTGTTTCAGGCAACAAGTAGAACACCAGCCGTTAAGCGTTTTCAATATGCAGATGATAACGGTGCCCAGTTTGACCATAACAACCAAAAGAATTGGGAGCAAATGGTGATGGATATTCAAGAAGTAAATTAATAAAACAAGAATTATAATTTAATAAAAACAGAGATTGATATGAAAGCAATGTTATTAAACAGTTACGGAGAGAATGCAAATTTTGAAGTTTCAGAAATAGCGAAACCAGAAGTTACCGCAAATCACGTTTTAGTAAAAATAGCGGCATCTAGTGTAAATACTATAGACACTATGATTAAAAATATGGGTAATGATTTGCCTTTGTCACCTGCAACTCCAGCATTATTGGGAATGGATTTTTCAGGTATTGTAGAAGCAGTTGGTGATGGTGTAGAAGGTTTTAATGTTGGTGATGAAGTATATGGTTGTGCAGGCGGACTTGCAGATTTACCAGGTACATTAGCAGAATACATTGTAGCAGATAGCAACCTTGTGGCTCACAAACCAAAAGGATTAACAATGCGCGAAACTGCAGCCTTACCATTAGTAGCTATTACAGCTTATGAAGGTTTAACTAGAGCAGGCGTAGAAGCAGGTCAAAAAGTATTGGTACACGGTGGTTCTGGTGGTGTAGGTCACTTAGCGGTACAATTGGCAAAATATTTTGGTGCAGAAGTTTTTGCTACTGGTACAGGAGAAAACCAAAAAGCAATTGTAGAAAAATTTGGTGCAACCTTTATTGACTTTAAAACTGAAAAGGTAGCAGATTACACAGCAAAATATACCGATGGTGGTTTTGATGTTGTTTTTGATACAGTTGGTGGTCCAAACCTAACCAATTCTATTGAAGCGGTTGCCTTAAACGGACACATTTCTACAACAGTATCATTATGTGAGTTAGATTTAACACCGTTACACTTTAAAGGAGCTACATTACACGTAGTATTTATGTTAATACCAATGTTACATAATTTTAAAAGAGACGTTCACGGAAATGTATTAGAGCGTTTAGCAGAAATTTCTAACGAAGGACACTTAACTCCAATTGTAGATGAAAACAGCTTTTCTTTAGAACAAGTTGGTGATGCTTACGCACATTTACAAAGTGGTAAAGCTATTGGTAAAATAGTAGTAGAAAACTAAAAATAATAGGGATTTGCAATGTATCCTTATGTCTGACTAATAGTGATGAATGCCTCTTTTGTAGAGGCATTTTTCATTTTTAGAAAGTTAACCTTTTTTTTTACCTAAACTTCCATTTTTGTTACCATTATATAAGAGTAAAGGCATTGTATCTTTGTTATAAGATTATGTATTTAGAAACGGGTTACAAGAGTGTTGGCTAACATATATCAATATTAAAAAAAATAAAATGAAACATATATTAATTACAGGAAGCACAGACGGTATAGGCAAATTATTAGCCTTACGTTTAGCTAAGGAAGGACATTATATTGCCATTCATGGTAGAAGTGAATCTAAATTAACATTAACCTTAAAAGAAATAAAAGAGCAAGCTAATACAGATAATGTAATTGGTTTTTTAGCAGATTTTTCGGATTTAAATGATGTGAAAAAAATGGCTAGTGAAGTTATTTTAAAAATGCCAAAGATTGATGTATTAGTGAATAATGCCGGTGTTTTAATTTCAAATGGAAAAAGCACAACTACAGACATTAGATTACTGGTAAATTATTTTGCTCCTTATGTATTAACCAATGGATTATTAGCAAATTTAAAAGCATCAGACGCACCAAGAATTGTGAATTTAAGTTCTGCTGCACAGTCTACGGTTAACATACAAGCATTAGAAGGTAAAACTAGTTTAGGTGCCAATGAAGCATATGCACAGAGTAAATTAGCGTTAACAATGTGGAGTTTTTATTTAGCAGTACAAGAGCCTTCAATTACAGTAGTAGCTGTAAATCCAGGTTCTTTATTAAATACAAAAATGGCAAAAGAAGCATACGGACAACACTGGTCTCCTGCAGATAAAGGTGTAGATATTCTTTATGATTTAAGTATGACGGATTTAGCTAAAACAGGCAAGTATTTTGATAATGATAAAGGTACATATGCATCAGCGCACTCAGATGCTTATGACACAAATAAAATTGAAAAATTAATTGAAGTTACAATATCTAATTTAGTGTAACATAGTTTATTATTGTTGTTTTTTAAAATGAGTTTTTGGTTGTTTAACGCAACTAGAAATTCATTTTTTTGTATCTTATTTTCAACTAAATTCGCAAGATGAAAAAAATATTAGTTTTGTTTTCTCACCCTAACTTTGAAAAATCTAGGGCGAACTCTATTTTAATTGAAAAAATTAAAGAAAAAGAAGGGGTTACAATACATGATTTGTATGAACGTTACCCAGATTTTAATGTAGATGTAGCTGTAGAAAAAGAACTTTTAAATTCTCATGATATAATTATTTGGCACCATCCTTTGTATTGGTATAGTTGCCCTCCTTTAATGAAACAGTGGATGGATATGGTTTTAGAATTTGGTTGGGCTTACGGTCCTAATGGTACCGCTTTGTATGGTAAAAAGTGCTTAAATGTTATAACAACAGGTGGTACAAGAGCTGTTTATTGTAAAGAAGGTACCAATAGTTTTTCTGTAAATGAGTTTTTACGTCCTTTTGAGCAAACAGCAAATTTGTGTGGTATGTATTACTATCCACCATTTACCGTTATGGGAACGCATAAAATTGAAGAAGAAGCATTACATAGTTACGCACATCAATATGATAATTTATTAGATTTACTTAAGCAAGACTTAACTTTAGAAGAAATAGGTGAATTTTCATTTTTAAACGATATACCACAATTAAATACATAGATTATGACAGGTAGTATTCTTTTTGAGGCTATTGTTTTTTTATTAGGGGCAATTATTTGTGTTTCTATAGCCAAACGCTTAGGACTAAGTTCTGTACTTGGCTATTTGTTTGCTGGTGTTTTAATAGGACCTTATGTTTTAGGTTTTATTGGAAAAGAGGGTGAAGACATATTGCACTTTGCAGAGTTTGGAGTGGTAATGATGCTTTTTTTAATTGGTTTAGAAATAGAACCCAAAAATTTCTGGAAAATGAGAAAAACCATTGTAGGTATGGGTGGCTTACAAGTAGCTGGTACAATGCTAATTTCTTATTTTTTATTTTCTCTATTGGGTTTTGATTGGAAAGTGGCGCTAACATTTTCAATGGCAGTAGCATTGTCATCTACAGCAATAGCATTACAAACAATTAAAGAAAAAGGGTTATTAAATACAACATTTGGTGCTTCATCTTTCTCTATACTACTGTTTCAGGATATTATAGTAATTTTTATGTTGGGTGCATTGCCATTGTTAGCAAATACAACTAATAAAGTGTCTGAAAATACCTCTGGACACGCTAATTTATTGCAAAATTTGCCTTTAGGTTTGCAAACACTAGCAATACTAGTTTCTGTAGTTTTAATAATTGTTACAGGTAAATATTTAATAGTACCAATGTTGCGTAAGGTTGCAAAAACAGGAGTTAGAGAACTACTTATAGCTGCTGCCTTACTTATTGTTTTTGGAATCTCATTTTTAATGGAATTAGTAGGTTTGAGTCCAGCATTGGGTGCTTTTTTAGGTGGCGTAGTTTTGTCTAACAGTGAGTTTAAACACGAGTTAGAAAGTACTTTAGAGCCCTTTAAGAATTTACTATTAGGTTTGTTTTTTATGGCTGTTGGAGCATCTATTAACTTTGTAGTTATAGCTAAAAGCCCGTTTATTGTAGGCGGTATTTTAGTGGGGGTTATAGTACTAAAATCTTTGGTACTTTATATAACAGCTACTGTATTTAAACTTAAATTAAATCAGAAATTACAACTAAGTTTTACATTATCGCAGGTAGGAGAGTTTGCGTTTGTTTTGTTATCTTTTGCTTTTTCATTACATATTTTAGAGCAAAACCAGTTAGATATTATGTTGGTAGTTACTGCCTTAACAATGACAGTAACGCCAATTATAGGTATGATTAATGAACGCGTTATATTACCACGTTTAGGAACTAAAGAGTCTATAAAAAGACCTATGGACCATATTGCCAAATCCCAGAAGATAATTTTAGTAGGTTTTGGACATTTTGGTAGTACAATTGGTCGTTTTTTGCGTACACACGGAGTAGAAGCTACAATTTTAGATCACGACTCTAATCGTGTTGATTTTTTACGTAAAATGGGTTTTGAAGTTTATTACGGTGATGCCACACGTACAGATTTGTTAGAATCTGCAGGTATTGCAGAAGCTAATATTTTAATATGTGCTATGGATAACCCAGACGTTATTAAAAAATTGGCTAAAACAGTAAAGAACAAATATCCACAGGTTAAACTTATGGTACGTGCAAAAAATAGGTATGCTGCTTATGAGTTTTTAAATATGGATATAGATCATATTTACAGAGAATCTTTAGAAACATCATTAAAATTGGCTAGTGAAGTTCTTAGTCAAATGGGTTTTAGAAAGTATACGTTACAACGACAAATACAAAACTTTATAAAGTATGATGAAGATAGCCTAAGACGATTAGCAAAAGAAACTAAAATAGGAGATGATAGCTATATTTTTAAAGCCAGAAAAGAATTAGAACAGCAAGAAAAACTGTTGGAACAAGACTTTAAAAGAGGTGTTGTTGAGTTTGATGGACATTGGGATGCAGAAAAAATTAGAATTTCATTAAATAAAAATAAAGCAATTAAAAATGCTTAATTAAATATGGCTGTTTCTGATGGGTTTTTAAAGTATGTTTTAGATCAATTAAAGTTAGATAATATTACGTCAAAGAAAATGTTTGGGGGTGTAGGACTGTATTGTAATGAACTAATGTTTTGTTTACTTTATGAAGATGTTGTAGCGCTAAAAATAGATGACACCAACATAAAAAAATATATAGACGCAGGAGAAACACCTATTAAAGTATTTAAAAACAGAACTCCTATACCATCATATTATACAGTGCCTACTTCAGTTTTAGAAAATAAAAATGTTTTTACAGTTTGGGCAAAAGAATCTTACCAAATACAATTAAATAAAAATAATATATCATAGTAAATATAAAACAGCCATTATATATGTAATGGCTGTTTAGTTTATAGTTTTTTTTGCTTAGTTACAAGAATTAATAGTGCCAACACCTTTGTTACAAATTTTAGCCGTATTATGCTTAACACGTAATATGTGGTTGCTAGGAAAACCTTGTACATTAGATGTACTTACGTTTACATTGTAGTTTCCAAGACTATTATCTCTTTTAGTATTATCTATGGTAACGCCTAAAGACGGACCGTTATACTCAAAACCAGAAGGTCCTGGTTTACACAATTTAGACCATTCTGAGCAAGGCAAATATGGTAAAAAGGCTTGCTTTAGCTTAGCTCCTGTATTTTTGTAAGTTACTTTTACATTTTTTACAGTAGAGTTTTTAAAACTTCCTGGCTTAATACCATTTACAGCTGGGTTAGAGTGGTTGTATGCTATTTCACTAAAATCATTAGCTATTCTTGCAGCCCAAGTTCTTCCATTATTTCGCCTGTATACAATTTCTACAGAACCTACACCCAAAATACCCTCTATATAGTTTTTAAAAGCTTCACTGCTAGCTCTATTTTGCTTATCAAAAATCTCTATAAAACCGTGTTCTACACGTACAGCGTAAGCACAACCAATAGCGGTAACATCATCTATGGTTACTTTTCCGTTTTCCATAAAATGAGGAGAAAACATTACTGGTGTTAAACCACTAGTGTTACTAATTTTTGTAGCAAAAATATCTCTTACACCACCTCTGTTAGCAGCTTTCATTGCCAAGTTATCTGTCTCTAAACGTAGTGTTACTCCTCCTTTACATTTAAGGTTTTTAAATAAAATATTATCTGCAGCATAAGCCTGTATTAATCCATAACCAGTATGTGCATTTGTCTGATTTATATTTTGAACTATACCTTTATGCGGCCAAGCATTACCAGGTTTCCCTGTAAAACTTACTAAAATAGATGCAAAAACTGTTTTTTCATCTTTAATAGTAATATTAGATAGTTTAAAGTTTTCTACATTTCCTAAATCAGCAACTATTAAGTTTTTAGAAGAATTACCTCTTAGATCCACAATAAACTTTCCCCCTTTACCAATAATACTTACGTTTTCTATTTTATCTCCTGTTTTGCTGGCAAAATCAAAAATTCTATGATTGCTATTAGCAGCAATGCCTCTAGTAGGATATATTGTAGCTCCATTTTCAATTTCTAAATGGACATTAGATCGCATTCTAATTTTATTTAAGTAATACTTGCCTCTAGGAATAACTAATTTTCCTCCACTAGAAGCTAAACTTGCTATTGCGTTATTTAATTTTGCACTATCATCATTAGTATCTCTGTTATTTACATTAAAATCTGTAACCAAATTTTTAACATTAGATATCACTGCATTTGTAGGTGGTGTGTAGAACCTACCATCTGAAACCCTTAACTCTGTTGGTGTTTCTAGAATTTCTGAATTTTCATTTTCTTCAACTTCCTTAGAACATCCAATAGCAAATAAAGCCATAGATGCAACGTAAAAATGTTTTAATTGTACTCTCATAGTAAAAATTTTAAATTAGTTTAAGCAATATTAAAATGTATATTCTTACTTATATAGAAGTAAATTACTGTTAATTAGCATTATTTTAACTATTAAACATTATTAATAGGTATAATAATTAAATAACATTATTTTTTTGTTGCAAAAAAAATCATTTAAGTGTTGATAATTAGGCGATTACGTTTGTGTGTGACTAATAGTTTAGGAGTTAAATTAGTTTTCTTTAAAAATAGCACTACCAATACTTTAGTATAGTTAAAACCTAATAGAACAACACATTGCTAATTATTTAGGTGTATTTCCAGAAAATTTAAGTAGAGTGGTTAGCAGTTAAAAAAGTTAAATATATCTTAATTGATATAGGTCAATGAAATTGACAATAAGCTCTTGTAAATTTGTAATTCACCATAATTATAAAAAACATATTTTATGAGTAATCAAAATTTACTAAAACCATATACTAAAAATATAGAACTTAAAAACAGAGTTGTAATGGCTCCAATGACTCGTAGTCGTGCTACAAATAAAGAAAAGGCGGCTACAGATGAGCTGCAAGGACTCTATTATGAGCAAAGAGCTTCTGCAGGGTTGCTAATTACAGAGGGTTCTCAGGTATCAAAAAAGGCTGTAGGTTATATAAATACACCAGGTATATACTCTAGCGAACAAGTAGAAGGCTGGAAAAAAGTTACCAAACGTGTGCATAATAAAGGTGGTAAAATCTTTATACAATTGTGGCACGTAGGTCGTATGTCTCATCCAGATTTTCATAACGGAGAATTACCACTAGCGCCATCTGCCATAAACCCTAATGAAAAATCTTATACAGAAGAGGGTTTTAAAGATACTGTTACGCCAAAAGCAATGACAATATCAGAAATAAAAGCAACAATACAAGATTTTAAAAATGCTGCTTCAAATGCTGTAAAAGCAGGTTTTGATGGTGTAGAAATTCATTCTTCTAACGGTTATTTGTTTCATCAGTTTTTTACAGCAACGTCTAATACCAGAACAGATGAGTACGGAGGTAGTATAGAAAATAGATCTCGTTTTTTCTTTGAAGTTTTAGATGAAATGAAACAAGTAATTCCGCAAGAAAAAATAGGCGTACGTTTTAATCCTTCTTTAAATGGGCTATTTGGTATTACTATGGATGAAGAAACTATACCTACGTTTGAATATATTATAAAAAAATTGAACGATTATAATTTAGCATATGTTCATTTATCAGAACCATTTACAGATGTGTCTAACATACCATTTGCGGTTACAGAAATAGCAAAACATTTTAGACCGTTATACAACGGAACATTAATGATTAATTCTGGCTTTGATAAAGAATCAGGGAATAAGGTAATAGAAAATGGTTATGCAGATTTGGTGGCTTATGGTAAACCATATATATCTAACCCGGATTTGGTAGAGCGTTTTAGAGATAATGTGGCACTTGCAGAGTGGGATGAAAGTACTTTTTATGTTCCAGGAGAAAAAGGATATACAGATTATGAAAGGGCAACCAAGTAATATATAAGTATGCATAAAAAAGGGATATTACTTAATTGTATTATCCCTTTTTTAGTTTTAATCGTATTGCATTAATTTTTTACTGTATATATTTTACTTTTCACAGAAGAGAGTCATTGGTTTACAGAAATTCGTTATTTCATTTGTTTCTAATTTTCATATTTGTCATATAATTTAATTTTAATACAAAGTAATAATGAAAAAAAATAATGTATTTACCATACTATTTATAGCTCAGATTTTCTTATTTATATCATGTTCTAGTGATTCTGACGATAGTATAGATACAACAGAGGAACAGCCTGAAACAGAAACTACAGCTTATGTAGAAACATATGAAGATAGTGACTTTGAAGCTATAGACTGGACAGATGCTAGACACAGTAAAAGTGCAGATCCTAATTTTGAAGAAGTATTTAGTGATACAGAAGTAAAGAGATTAGATTTAGTAATTACAGAAGAACGTTGGCAAGCAATGTTGGATGATATGACAGCTAATTACGGAGAATTTGGCACAAGTGTTAGTGCTGGTCCGGGTGCTGGTGGTCCGCCTGCAGGTAACGGATTAGTAGATACAGATGAAGACCCTATTTTTGTTCCAGGTGATGTTTATTATGAGGGTAAAGAATGGTATAGAGTGGGATTACGTTTTAAAGGAAACTCTAGCTTACAATCTACTTGGTCTAATGGAAATTTAAAACTATCATTTAAGTTAGATTTTGATGAGTTTGAAGATGAATATCCACAAATAGACAATCAGCGTTTTTATGGATTTAAAAAATTGAGTTTAAAAAACAACTACAACGACAAGTCTATGCTTAGAGAAAAAGTTGCAGCAGATGTATTTACAGCAGCAGGCGTTGTTAGCTCACACACTGCTTTTTATGCAGTATATGTAGATTACGGAGACGGACCTGTGTATTTTGGTTTATACACTATGGTAGAAGAAGTAGATGATACAGTTATAGACACACAATTTGCAGATAATGATGGTAACTTATACAAACCAGATGGTGATGGCGCAAGTTTTGCAGATGGCTCTTTTACTGAAGATGTTTTTGTAAAGAAAACAAATGAAGACGATGAAGATTATACAGATATTTTAAGCATTTTTGAAGCTTTACACGCAGAAAATAGAACTACAGATTCTGAAACTTGGAGAACTAATTTAGAATCGGTTTTTGATACAGATATGTTTTTAAAATATTTAGCTGTAAATACTGTTATACAAAACTGGGATACTTATGGTAGAATGACTCATAATTACTTCTTATACAACAATCCAGATACAGAAAAATTACAATGGATACCTTGGGACAATAATGAAGCATTACAAAATGGTAATATGCAAGGTTCTTTAGCTTTAGATTTTTCTGATGTAAACTCAACAGAATGGCCTTTAATTGGCTATTTATATGCAGATGATATTTATAAAGCTACATATAATGCTTATGTGCAAGATGTAGTAGACAATGCATTTAATACAAGTACAATGCAATCTAAATACGCTAATTATGCATCATTAATAGAACCTTATGCAACTACAGAGTTAGAAGGACATACATTTTTAAACTCTAGTGCAGATTTTTATATAGAAGTAGACGAATTAAAAAATCACGTTAGTGAACGTGCAACAGCAGTTCAAAACTATTTAAATTAGTACCTAAACAACATTAATTTTAAAAGGCCAGTTATAGTATTATAGCTGGCTTTTTTAAGGTTTTTTTGTATGTACCATTAAAAGTATACTAGTGTAAAATACAATTACAGAATTAAACAGGGCATTTACAGAAAACCAGCCCCATTACACAGATAGTACAACATTAGCATTACTAAATACCGCATCTTTGTAGTGTAAATAAGATTTTTTATAATAGTAGTTTTTTAGATTGATTGAGATTTAACTACTTGTAGTTGGTAGTTAAATTGGTTAGTAGTTGAGTTAGTTTTAAAAAACCGGTTATTTTATAAATAACCGGTTTTTTTATGTTTTAATATTTATGAGCTTGTTATATGCTAATTAAATAGTTTTTCTGAAACATTTTATCATATATATCCTTACTAAACATATACAATTGTGCAGGTTTTTTAGAAACCCCAACCTGCTTTTCATCTAAAGCAATTATATATTTTTTATTAATAAGCTTTCGTCTAAAGTTTCTATTATCAATTTCTATGCATAAAATAGACTGGTAAAGATCTTGCACCTCATTTATTGTAAATTTATCTGGCAATAGTTTAAAAATTATTGGTTCAGACAAACACTTTACTTTTAAATCTTCATAAGCTTCTAAAATAATGTTTTTATGGTCAAAACCAACTTCGGGTAAGTTGCTTACCGGAAACCATTTAGCATTGTATTTGTTCTTATTTAAATCTACATCATCTGTCTTTAATAAAAAATAATAGGCTATAGTTATGGTTCGCAAATTAAATTCTTCGTTTTTAATCCAAACAAGGTCCTTTTCATTCATTAATCTATCTGGATCACCAAAGGCTTTAAATTGTTTTTTATATTGATTTTTTAAACCAGTTAATTCCTCTAATACTCTTGTAGCCGTTTGGTCTAAAGTTTCGTTTTCATAAACGTGGTATCCTGTTAATACATAATCATCTACAAGTACTTCTTTATTTTTCTCTAAATACCTTTTAATAAGTAAAACATTTAAAGATTTGGTAATGGTGTCAAAACCAAAAACCACACAATCTACAGATATATTTAATATTTTTTTCTGTTCCATATTATAAATCAATCTAGAGGTGTAAAGTATATTATTTAAGCTAATATACCTATTTTTTAATAATAAACGTAATAATTACGCTTAGATAATTTTCTAATTCTATTATGAATTTGATAATTTAAAGGTAAAATAATACACATAAGTGTTAAATTACTATATTTTTATTGCTATTTATTAGGTTTTTATGTTTTGTTTTATTTACATTTGAAAAATAAACGTAAAAATGACGTTTATAATTTAATGCAGTAAATATGTTACTAGTTATGAAAAATTGTAAGCTATTCTCTTTTAAAAATATTGGTATTTATATGGGTTTATCAATACTTTTTGGAGTAAATTTAAGTCAAGCTCAAAATGATAGTTTAGTTAGTTACAAACCATTTAGCGTTAGTGCTCATGTAAAAAATATGCATATATGGCACGGGTTTGTTGTACATTCTGGAGCTGTATTAGCAACAAGTTTAGAGTTTAACTCAAAAAATGAAAAATTTACTTTTGGTTTTTGGGGCGGAGGTAGTTTTGCCACTACAGATGTAACAAATAAAAATACGGGAGAAAATGTAAGTGCTTATTATAAAGAGTTGTCTATTTATACTAAATACCGCTTTTCAGACAAGTTTTTTATAGAAGCTGTTACGCATAACAATTACACAGGAGTAGAAGAAAGAGGAGACAAATTAAGTTATTGGAGTTATGACAAAACTCAAGGTTACAACTTTGTAGACCTAAACTTTGGGTATAATGTTACACCAAATACGCTACTATACTTAGCTACAATTATTAATGGTGGTGCAGGAGATTATGAAATTTTAAATGATGGTAGTTTAAAAAACTCTTGGACACATTATTTTGAAATTAATAGTAAAGTATGGCAAGATAAAAATTCAAGTTTATCTGTTTTTGCTGGTGGGGCTTGGTCTTTTATTACAGATAAAACTTTTTATACAGAAAGTAGTGGTAATATTATAAATGTTGGTACAACTTATAATAAAAACGTAGATATAAAAGGGTATAAGTTGCCTGTAGATGTAACTTTAATGTGGAATCCTGAAGCAGAAAAAGCTGTATTGCAATTAGATATAACCTTATTTTAATAACAACTAAAAAACTTAAACTATGAAAACTATTAACTTTAAAATAGCATTTAATAAGCTATGTGTACCATTACTGGTATTTACTTTGCTTTTAAATATGGTTAGTTGTGCAGAGGAAATTAAAACTAATAAACCAACTAATGGTGATGAAGAAGAAACCGGACAATTTTTTAAAAGTGCAATAGATTTAACAGGTAAAAAAATTGGCTACTGCACACCGTCATTAAATGCTCCTTATTACCAAGCTTTACTACAAAGTATAAAATCTACTACAGAAAAAAACGGAATGGAGTTTATTTCTGCAGATGGTCAAGATGATATAAACAAGCAAGTTGCCGCAGTAGAAGATTTAATTACAAAAGGTGTAGATGTTTTGCTTTTAAACCCAAAAGATCCGGATGCCTTAGTAGGTGTAACTAAATTGGCTAAAGCTTCAGGTATACCTGTGTTTATTATTGATAGCTCTATAAACCCTGCTGCAGAGTTTGTAACAACTATACAGTCTAATAACCTAGCAAATGGTGAGTTGGCAGGTGAATGGTTGGTAAAAAAGATGGGGAAAACTAAAATGAATATTGCCTTATTAAGTGGCAATGCTGGTAACCCTGTTGGTAAAAAACGTAAACAAGGCTTATTGCAAGGTATTACAGAAGAACAATTAAGAACCCAAGGTAAAATAGATTTAAATGTGAAAACCCAAGCTTATACAGACTGGTCTTACGCAGGCGGACTAAAAGCTATGGAGGATATTTTAGTAGCTCACCCAGATATTAATGTAGTAATTACAGAGTCTGATGTTTGTGTACTTGGCGCTATAAAAGCTATTGCACAAGCGGGCAAAACAGATGATATTTTAATTGTAGCTGGTGCAGACGGACAAAAAGAGGCTATAAAGTACATAATGGACACAGATTTTTATGGTTGTACAGCAATGAACAGTCCTGTGCAAATAGGTATTAACTCTGTAAAATATGCAATTGAGTATTTAAATGGAAAAAGAGACTTTGATAAAACATCTTTTACAGCTCCATTATTAATTACTAAAGAGAATGCTGCAAAGTATTACAATCCTAAAGCAATATTTTAATATGGAAAGTTCTACTAACAAGTATCGTTTAGAAATGTCTGGAATCTCTAAAAGTTTTGGAAATGTTTCTGTACTAAAAGATGTAAATATAAAAGTAAAGCACGGAGAAATTCACGCTTTATTAGGTGAAAACGGGGCTGGAAAATCTACCTTAATAAAAATACTTAGTGGTGTGCACCAAAAAGATACAGGTAAGGTGGTTTTAGATGGTGAAGAAATTAAACCAAAAAATACACATGATGGTCAGGTTTTAGGTATAAATGTAGTGTACCAAGAGTTGTCTTTGGTGCAAGATTTGTCTGTTGCAGAAAACATTTATCTGCATAAACTTGGCACTACTAAGTTTTGGATGAATTGGAAAGAATTAACCAATAATGCACAAGAATTATTAGACTCTTTAGATTTTGAAATTAACGCATCTGCAAGAGTTAGAGACTTAAGTATAGTACAAAAACAAGTAGTAGAAATAGCAAAAGCCATATCTGAAGACACTAAAGTTTTGGTGCTAGATGAGCCAACAACAGTTTTTGATCCTACAGACATAAAAAAATTATTTAGTAACCTATTTAAATTAAAAGAAAAAGGGATTTCTATTATTTATATATCTCATCATTTAGATGAAATTTTTAAAATAGCAGATACCATTACTGTGTTAAGAGATGGTGTAGATACAGGCAGTATGTCTACTTTAGACACAGACAAAGACAGTGTTATTCATTTAATGATTGGTCGTGAGTTAAAAGATTTATACCCTAAAAAAGATAATCTAGTAGGAGAAATTCCTGTTTTTGAAGTTAAAAATTTAACAGCAAAAGATACTATGGTTTATGATGTATCTTTTTCTGTAAAACCAGGAGAAATACTAGGTATTGCAGGTTTGGGAGGTAGTGGAAGAACAGAAACTGCTAAACTTATTTTTGGTGCAGATAAAAAAAAATCGGGCACATTACTTTTAGAAGGAAAGGAAATTAAAACAAATTCTCCTGTAGATGCAGCTGCACACCAAATAGGTTTTGTATCTGAAGACAGAAAAGAGGAAGGTGTGTTTTTGCCATTATCTATTAGGCGTAATATAAGCGTTACCAGCTTTAAATCTATCTCTAGTAAATTAGGTTTTATAAATATAGATAGTGAATATAAAAAGGTATTGGGTTTAATTAAAAAGTTAAATATAAAAACTCCAAACTCAGAGGTTAATGTAAAAAACCTAAGTGGAGGAAATCAGCAAAAAGTAGCATTAGCCAAATGGCTAAGTATAGATAGTAAAGTAATTTTTATAGATGAGCCAACAAGAGGTGTAGATGTTGGTGCTAAAATTGAAATTTATAAGCTTATAAATGAAGTTGCTAAAAAAGGAGTAGGTGTTGTAGTAATATCTTCTGATATGCCAGAAATTATGGGGATTACAGACCGTATTTTGGTAATGCACCAAGGAACAATTTATGGTGAGCTACAAAAGCATCAATTTTCTGAAGAAAACATTTTACGTTACTCCATAGGAGAACCATTAAAACAAACTAATTAATAATATAAAACCAACATTATGGCTATCACATTAAAAGAACAATTAAGCAGTCCAGGTGGTGTTCTTAAGTTTTTAGTAAAATATAATACAGTATTTATTTTTTTATTATTAGTGCTATTTTCTGCACTAATTTCAGATGTGTTTTTTACATCGGTAAACTTGTCTAACTTATTAAAACAAGTATCTGGAATAGGAATTATAAGCATTGGTATGCTTATCGTAATTTTAACTGGTGGTATAGACTTGTCTGTAGGCTCTATGGTAGCGTTATTGGCAGTAACATTTGCTATTTTGGTAAATATATTTGCTTTGCCATTGGCAATTTTAATGACACTTGCCATTGGTTTTGGCTTAGGTAGTATTTCGGGTTATTTAGTTGCTTATCAAAAAATGGCTCCCTTTGTTGCTACATTGGCATTAATGACTATTGCACGTGGTTTAGGTTTTATTTACTCTAAGGGTTCTCCTGTAACTTTTAAGACCTACGGCGGATTATACATGTCTAATTTTGCAAACAACTCTACCTTAGGTATTCCTAACATTGCAATTGTATTTTTTATTATAGTTGGTATTACTATGGTTATGCTTAGGTACAATGTTTTTGGTAGGTTAATAATAGCTATTGGTAGTAATGAAGAAGCCTCTAGACTATCTGGTATTAAGGTAAATAAGTATAAATTTTTAGTATATGCTATTTCTGGTACATTGGCAGCAACAGCGGCTATAATTGTAGCTTCAAGAACAAATTTAGGTTCTCCTAATATGGGAATGTCTTGGGAGTTAGATGCCATTGCTGCTGTGGTAATTGGTGGTGCCAGTTTAAATGGTGGTAAAGGAACTGCCATTAATACTTTAATGGGTGTGCTAATTTTAGGACTTATAGGTAATATTTTAAACTTATTAAATGTACCGTCATATCCACAACAAGTGGTTAAAGGTGGTATCATCATATTTGCTGTATTGTTACAAAGGTTTGAGCGTAAATAAAAAAGATTCATCAATGGAAAATTTAAAATTAAATAACAGTAATCTTTCTAAAATATCAGAAAGAGTTTTGGTTCCTAATTACAATAGGTTAGATATTAAAACAGGTATTGTGCACGTTGGTATTGGTGGTTTTCACAGGGCTCACCAAGCTTATTACACAGATTTGCTTTTGCAAAACAATAAAAATAAAGATTGGGGAATTTGTGGTGTTGCTCTATTAGATTTTGACACTAAAATTTACAACACCTTAAAGGAACAAGATGGCTTGTATACATTAATAATTAAAGAATTAGACGGCACACATACCAAACAAGTTATAGGATCTATAGTAGAGTATTTATTTGCGCCAGAAGACCCAGTAAAGGTGATAGAAAAAATGGCACATCCTGATGTAAAAATTATTACACTTACCATTACAGAAGGTGGTTATAACTACAATGAAGCTACTAGGGGTTTTGACTTTGGTAATACGCTAATTAAACACGATTTAGAATTTCCTAATAATCCTAAAACCATATACGGTTACTTAACACAAGCCCTTAAATTAAGAAAAGAAAGGGGGTTAAAAGGTTGCACCATACAGTCTTGTGATAATATACAAGAAAACGGACATATGATTAAAAATATGCTACTTAGTTATGTAAAAAAGGCGCAACCAAGCTTAACTAACTGGATTATAGAAAATGTATCTTTTCCTAATGCAATGGTAGACCGTATAACGCCAGCTACATCCTCAGAAGATATTACAAGTTTAAAAAATACATCTGGTATTTTAGATGCTTGGCCAGTAGTTTGTGAGCCATTTAAGCAATGGGTTATAGAAGATAACTTTGCACAAGGTAGACCAGATTGGGGAAATGTAGGAGCACAATTTGTTACTGATGTTGTCCCTTATGAAAAAATGAAATTAAGTTTGTTAAATGCAGGACATTCTGTAATTGGTATTTTAGGTGCTTTACTAGGTTACCAAACCATAGACCAAGCAGTACATAACAAAAACATTAGTACATTTTTACATTTATATATGAATGTAGAAGTTACACCAATACTAGGTAATTTAGAAGGTTTAGACTTAGATTTATATAAGAAAACTCTATTAGAGAGGTTTGGAAACAAAAATATAAAGGATCAAATAGAACGAATTTGTTCTGAGAGCTCTGCTAAATTTCCAATATTTATTTTGCCAACGGTTAAGGCACAATTAAAAAATAATGGTTCTGTAGATTTAGCTGCTTTTATAGTAGCTGCTTGGGCAATATATAGTTTAGGAAAAGATGAAAACGGAGTGCCATTAGTTATAAAAGATGCTAATAAATTGTTGTTAGATGTAAAAGCTACAGCAGCTGTAACCAACCCAGAAGCATTTTTAGAATTAGAAACAATTTTTGGAGAATTAAAAAATTCTACAAAGTTTAAAGAGGCATATATAAAAGCATACAATAACATTACTAATAATGGAGTAGAGCAATGTTTAAGAGAAATAAATAGTAATAGTTTAAGTCATATTTAAATGAAAAAAATTGTATGTTTTGGAGAAGTTCTTTGGGATATTTTTCCTACTCATAAAAAAATTGGAGGCGCACCTTTAAATGTAGCATTAAGGTTAAACTCTTTAACTAATAATGTGTCAATTATTAGCAAAATTGGTGATGATGAAAACGGTGAGTTAATCAAAAAATATATTGATGAACAAGGTGTAAACACCAATAACCTTCAGGTAGATGATGCTTTGCAGACAGGAGAAGTAAAGGTTATGCTTAACTCTAAAGGTTCTGCTACATATGACATACAGTTTCCTAGAGCTTGGGATAATATATCACTAACAACCAACACAAAGGAAATTGTTAAAAGTTCTGATGCTTTTATATACGGTAGTTTAGTTGCTAGAGATACAACTTCTAGAGATACATTGTATAGTTTATTAAAGCTGGCCAAGTTTAAAATTTTTGATGTAAACTTAAGGAGTCCTTATTATACAATTGAAGTTTTAAATTATTTAATGAAAGAGGCTAGTTTTATTAAATTTAATGACGATGAAATTTTTGAGATAGGAAATGCATTACACTCTAAAACACACTCATTAGAACAGAATATTAAGTTTATTGCAGAGCATACCCAAACCAACTCTATATGTGTTACTAAAGGTCGTCATGGAGCAATTTTATATTATAATAATACCTTTTATTACAATAGTGGTTACCAAATAGATGTTGTAGATACAGTAGGAGCAGGTGATTCTTTTTTAGCTACACTAATTAATAAATTATTAAAAGAGAATAATCCACAAAATGCAATAGACTGTGCTTGTGCTGTAGGTGCTTTGGTTGCTGGTAGTGAAGGCGCTAACCCTACAATTAAAACAGAGGATATTGAAAAATTTATACATCCAGATTAAAATATATACCCATTAAAATGGTACTACAGAGGCTATGTAACACCACATAGTCTCTTTTTTTTATTCATTTTTATAAAATTAGATTATATATACTATTTTTTTACATAAATTAGTAAACGTTTACTAAAACGTTGGTTTTAATCTATATATTTAAATGAAAAGTAAAATAAAAAGTACAGCAATTTCATTATTTAATGCCAATGGTATTGCAAACGTATCTATGAAGCAAGTTGCAGATTGTTTAAAAATTAGTGCAGGAAATTTAAGCTATCACTATAAAAACAAAGCAATATTATTAGCTGTTATTTATACAGATATGTATGAAGAAACTTTAGATTATATACTTCCTGAAAACAGCTATATCACATTATTTCATTTTGAAGAAATGATGCTTAAGTTTGATGATTTACAACAACGTTACTGTTTCTTTTTTAATGACATAGTACATATAATAAAAACCTACCCAGAAATTGCTAAAAAGTATGAAGCATCTAACCTTATTAGGTTTAAAGACGCTAGAAAACTTATAGATTATTACATAGAAACAGACCGTATTATACCAGAAAATGATAGTATAGATTACAATAAAACTATTTATAATATTTGGATGACAAGTACATTTTGGCAATCACAAAAACTAGCAATACACACAGCTAGTTACACAATTAATAAATGTGGGTCTATAGAAATGCTGTGGAGTATTTTATTGCCATACCTAACAACAAAAGGCCTAGAAGAATACCAGCAGCTTAGAAAATTTGTAAAATTACCAACCAACTAAATATACAACTATGAGAAAAATTGATATGCTATTGGCAGAATACGCAGTAAGTCATCAAACAAAACTAAATATAGCTATACACTACATTTGTGTGCCGCTTATTTTTTTTAGTTTAATTGGTTTATTAGCCAGTATACCTATCCCAAACGTTATTACAAATGCATTACCAGTTTTTTTAGTGCCTTATGCTCATTTAGGCACACTTGTTATAATTTTTGGCTTATTGTATTACCTTAAACTATCTAAAGCTTTGTTTGTAGGAATGTTATTTTTTTCTGCCTTAGTTTTATTAACCATAAATTTTGTGTCCTTATTTGTTGCTGTACCTTTATGGTTAAGTATGCTACTAATTTTTGTTGTTGCTTGGATAGGGCAATTTATAGGGCATAACCACGAGGGTAAAAAGCCATCTTTTTTAAAAGATTTACAGTTTTTAATGATTGGTCCGGCTTGGACAATGAGTCATTTGTTTGATGCTTTAGATATTAAGTTTTAATATGTAATAACTACTACTATTAAGTGTTGTTAAAGCATATTAATAACACTTAGTAGTTTAGATTTACTTAAAAATAAGTTGTACTCTGTATCTATTTCTTTAAGCTGAGTCTCTATTAATTTTACTTCTCTGTAATTTACTAAAAATAGGGAGCCTTCACCTAAGTTAAACTTTCGTTCTTCTGTATACACTAGTTTTTTATAATCTTTAACCAAGTCTTTAATAATAGTATGTTGGTTGTTGTAAGATTCTATTTGTTGTAAACCACTTTCTATTTTGTTACTAAGGTTAACCTTAGTTGCCATAATATCAAAATCTATATCTTTTAATTTTACCTTGGTTAATTTTAAATCTGCTCTTTCTTTTCTTAAAAATAAAGGAAAACTAACTGCTAATCCTGTTTTATAGTTTGATGTATTAAAACTATCTAAATTTTTATAATCTGAACTTAAAAAATTGTATTGCAAATCTATTTTAGGCAACAAATTATTGGTTTTGTACCTTTTATCTATCGTTAAAATGTTTTTCTTAATCTGTAACTCTTTTAATTTAGGGTGATTTTCTACCAATTCTTCAGTAGTATTAAGTAATGAGCTATTTAAAACAGTATTTATGCTATTAATTGTTGTTGTATCTGGAGTAATAGCATCTGTAATTTCTAATGGTAAATTATTCTGTAGCCACAAAAAGTTAGATACTTCTAATTTAGATTTTATGTATCCTATTCTTGCTTTTTCAATGTCTAGCAATCTATTTTTATAATTAATACTAGCTTCTAGCGTATCTACCGCAGGTTTATCACCCGCAAAAAAGCTCTTTTTTACATTTAACAATCTAACTTCTGCATTTTTTAAATATGCAGAATATACAAGTTTAGCCTTGTAGTTTTTTAACCAATTAAAATAAGCCTCTGTGGCATCAAACAAAAAGTCGTTTACAACTAATTTTTGCTTGGCAGCAGCTTGTTGGGTGTATAATTTAGCTTGTTTTAATGTTGCCATTCTTTTATTAGTAAGCAACCCTTTAGCTAAAGAAACAGAAACTCCAGCACTGTATAAACCGTCTTCTGGCGTATTATATTCGGGGTTTAAATAGGTACCTTCGTTATTTTCATAGTTTGCTTTTAGTTCTACGCCATACCATGTAGGAATTTTAAAAGCAGCATTTAATTTATCATAATATGTAGTTCCTTTAAATTCTTTATTGCTAAAATCTACTTCTAATTTAGGATCAAAAGCACCTCTAGATTTTAATAGTTTTGCTTCACTCTCTGTAGTTATTAAACGTGCTTGTTTTACTATAGGATGGTATTTTTTTACATAACCTAAGTATTCTTCTAAGCTTAATATGCTATCTGTTTCTTGGGCTTGTGACGTAAAGCACAGTATAGAAAAAAATAGAATTATATATTTATTCATTCGTTTATTTTTTATCAGAAGTTGATGTTTTAGGAGTGTAATAATTTGGAGGGAAACTGTTTATTTGTCTCCAAATTTCAAACCAAATAGGGACATTTTCTAATAGTGCAATTGTTTTGGCACCAGAACCAACACGTATAGCCTCTGGCCAAGGAGCATCTTCTGCATTTGGCTTTAATAACACTCTATATTTTCCATTTGTACTTATAAAGTTTTCTATTGCTACTATTTTTGCTCCGTAGGTACCGTATGATACGTTTGGCCAACCACTAAATACAATTGCTGGCCAACCATCAAACTGTACACGTACATCTTCACCAATATGTATTAAAGGCAAATCTATTGGGCTAACATACATTTCTACAGCCAAATCATAATTAGCAGGCATAATATGCACCAAAGGCTCTCCTTCTTTAAAAGTTTCTCCTAAACCAGCCTTAATTGTTTTATTAATATAACCAGCTTGCGGAGCTGTAATGTATAACAAACTACTTCTTTTTTTGTAATTAGCTAAACTGGTTTCTAGTTTAGATACTTGTGCTTCAGTGTCTAAACCACTAGATTCTGCAGTATATAAACTACTTTGTGCTTTTGCTATTTTATCTGCATAAGTGGCCCTTAATGTAGCAATAGCAAGTTTACTATTTACCAAGTCTTGCTTAGTACTTAGTAACTTGTTTTGTTGTGAGGTTAGCTTAGCATTAACTT